>CAIMFV010000052.1 GCA_903840435.1 uncultured Caulobacterales bacterium | reverse complement strand
TTGAAAGTCGCGTTCGAGAAATCCTTGTTGGATTGCGGCCTGAATGCCTTGCGGCATGTTCTGAATGGGCAAGTTCGGCTCCTTTAGCCAAGCAAAATGGGAAAATCAGCTGAAGTGGGATAAGTGGGCGCGTCAGCGACCGTGGGTGCGCAAAAACTGCTCACGGGCCCGCCCATATTCCTCACGGCTCATGTGACGCACATGGCGCGCCTCGATAGAGCCCGGCTGCGGCGCAGGACCGGCGTGGCTGGTGCCCATCCGAGCTGGCGCGTCTTCGGGATGGAACAGGTAAGGCTTGGATTGGCGAAGGGCTGCGAATGCCGCGTCTGCACCTTCCAATTGGTCGTCCGCGCCGAGCCGAACCTCAGAAAGGTCAGCCAGTTGGCTGTCGGCTGGATCGCGAAATCCGCTGCGCGCGGCGGCGGCTTGAACATGGGCCTTCAAAAGGCGATGGCGAAGGGCCTCGCGCTCGGCATTGAAGGGGTCGGGATTTGGAGTTCCGTGCGACGGGCTGGTCGCCGAAGTTGAGGCGGGGGATGTGTCTTCAGTCATCTGAATCTCCGAAATTTTTTGGACTGGGAGTTTGCAAACTGGGCGAGTGAGGTGCAGGTGTTTCCGCCTGCGGATTGGCTTCCGCCATCAGGCGGGCGAGCTCGGCATCCACATCGTCAATGTCGTAGGTTGGGGCCAGCAGGCGCACGGCAGAGGCGCGGCTCATAAGTCCCGCCTTGGTCAGGGTGACAAAGGTCTCTGCCTGCACCTGGCTGTCCGAATAGGTTGGCGCGAACCATTTGGGCCAAACCAGCCCCAGGCGCGCATTTGGATCAAGCGGCGGAAGCGGTCCGTCATCGAGCACAAGGGCTTGCGTGGTGGACAAGGCAATCAGCAGCCTTGTCAGGGGCAAGAGGCCGCCCTCGCCATAGGCGGCGCGCAGGCGATCAGCCAACCAAATCAAAGGCTGGTTCAAGAGTTCCATCGCCCGTCCGGACTGGGCGGCGGCCAGCTTATCTGGGTTGACCCGCGAGCCATGGGCTCCTTCGAGGGCCAAATCTCGCAGGGTGCGGCAATAGTCGACCACCGCCTGGGACGCACTGCCCGAAATCTCCAACAGTTTCGCGTCGCCCTCGGCCGAAACGATCAGGGCCTGGCTCGCCGAGCGGATTAGATTGGCGTCGTCGGCGCCCGCGGGTTCTTTGATCAACAGGGTCGGGTCGGATGCGTAACGCAAGCCCCTGCCCGCCTGACTCAGCTGATAGTCAATCTCGATGCCGGTCTCGATGGCTTCGCGCGGCAGGGTCGCCGCACCGTCAATCGCGTCGCCGCCCGGCAGGTTTTTGATCCAAATGAGCGGCAAGAACCCCAGCCCATGGCGGACTGTGCGGCTCTCATCCACCGGAGGATTGGCAGCCCTCGGATCATCCCAGCGCACGGGTAGGTGCCAGGTTTCCGCGTCCGAGTCCCATTCCCGCTGAAACCAGAAATCGACCGCCGCCGCCTCGGGCGCAATATCATAACCAAGCGACCCCAGCGCCTCGCCCTTGACCTTGAAACGCTCGGTCACCTTTTCCAGGACGTCGGGGGCGTCACGCTTCCAAACCGGAGTGAGGTAGGGCGTCGCCTTGACCTCGGCAAACAGGCGATTGTTCAAGACCCGCACCAGAATGGCGACCGAGCCAATCGAGCCAAGGGTTGCGGCTTCCAGCATCACTTGGTTGAGCTTCAGCGCCTTGGCCAGCCGCTCCAATCCGCGCCGTGTTTGTGGGTCCGCGCAGTCAAAGGCTGGAAAGCGTCCGTCGCCAAAAAGAAGTGAGACACTGTCCTCGACCACGGTCGCTGCAAGTCGATAGCGGACCGAAGGCCGTCGTTTCAGGATCGGAATATATTCCCCGCTCCCCTCCATGCGCTCCTGGGCAAAGGGATAGAGGAGGTGGTCATAAAGACTGCCGTCGAGCACCTTGAGCAGCAAGGACAGCCGATGCTGGCGTGCAGAATAGTCCGGATCACGCCCCAGCGCGTCCGCAATGGTCTTCAACATTTGAAATTCCTAGATTGCGTCGCGGCGCGTCAGCGGCCCATGTGCGTCGCGCCGACTGTGCGCGCGCGGCGGGTAACCCCGCCCAGCAAATGGCTATAGGCCCTGGAAAGGGCGTCGATTTGATCATCATGCGCGCCGTTCGGAAACAGGCGCATCTCCTCCACCAGGGCGCTATTCCAAGGCGCGCGCACCATGGCGACATTGCCAACATTGACCTGAGCCGCAAAAGGCTCGGCGCGCAAAATCTTCGATCCGGTCTCGGGCGTCATGCTGACAGCGTAACCCGCCAGCAACCGCGCAAAATGCAAGGCCAAGCTCTTCCCCGCCTGACCCGGATCTTGCGGCAGACTAATGCGTACAGACCGCCCGTCGAGCTCAGCGGTTTGCTTCAGCGCCGCGTCGCGCTGGTCGGCAGATTTTCGAAAGCGGACCAGATCCGCAATCACCCACCGGCCATCTTCGGTTTGGCCGAGTTTGGCGCCGGCCGTATGATCTCCGTCAACAGACGCGGCCAGATCCCATCCCCTCACCCACCGCCCCGCCTTGGGCAAGGCTTCCAAGATCACGAGCCGCTCTGGCTTAAAGAGGCCGCCTTCCGCAGGTGCCGGGTCCTGCATATATTGACTCGCGAACACATAAGGGCTGGCCGCCTCCATCCGCCTTAGGTCGTCGATCCCGTGCTTTTCGGGCCAAAGGGCGGTGCCGTCGGGTTGAATCGCCGGAAGGGACAGCAGGTCCCAGGTCTCCCCGGACCCGCCGCCCAACAGCCACCCGGCGAGATCATCTTGGTGCAGCCTCTGCATAATGACGATGATCGGCGTGTGTCGGCTATTGGCGCGACTTTGCAAGGTGTGTTGGTACCAGTCGATCACCGCCCGCCTTGTGGTTTCAGACCTCGCTTCCTCTGCCTTGTGCGGATCATCAATGACAATTGCCCCGCCAAAACCCTGCCGCGCCTTGCCTGCTCCAAACCCGGTCAGTGCGCCGCCCGCGCCGACCGCATACATGACCCCGCCCTTAGAGGTCCGCCAATGGCCCTTGGCGGCGCCTTCCAGCCGAGTTTCCGGAAAGACGCCGTGATAGGCTTCATGGCTCAAGAGACCAAGCACACTGGCGCTATTGGTGGTGGCAAGGCTTGCTGCATAGGCTGCATGGATGAATTCCGCATCGGGCGTGCGACCCAAACACCAGGCAATCCACGAAACCACCGCCAGTTCGGTTTTCGAGTATCGGGGTGGAATGGTAATGATCAGCCGACGACTACGGCCGGAAAAGACATCACCAAGCGCGGTGCAGATCAGGCCGTGATGGGGTGCCCGCGTCCATTTGGCGCCCGTCCTTTGCTTGAACATGAATCGGGCGAAGAAGTAAAAGTCGCATCGCGCCATGACCTGCGCGACTTTCAAATCCTTGGCGTCCATCAGATCTCCGCAGCTAAGCGCCGCGCCCGCGCTTCAAATTCGGCTGTATCCAGCCCCGGCAAACCGCCTTCATCCTCATGCGTCTCAACCAGATCCGCCGCATCATGCTGCGCCACGGCAGCCGTCCACTTGCCAATTAGTTTCATGCGCGTGTCGATGCGCACTCGCTTCTCAGAGGCCGCCAAGAGGGGATCGTCGGCGATCCGTAAACATTCCTCCGCTAAGACCTCATTGCCGCTTTGCCGGGCGCGCAAGGTGGCCAGCAGAAAGCCGGGCTCCTGGTCCTGCCAGCGTCGCAAGACGCTGTAGACGGGCATTTTTGGGTCTTCACAAATCTGACTGAGGGTCTGACCGCTCGCTAGTCTTTGGCAAATTCGCGTGCCCAAGATCTTGGAATAGCGGGTCGGCCGACGCGCCGAACGGCTCGCCTTGGGCGATGTCGTGTCCATCGAAATATCCAGGAAGGAAGGGGCGGCGACCCGGGTGAAGCGGTCTCAAACCCAAATTCCGCAGCCTGTGATAAATGACATCTCTCGCGACGCAGGGGGGCGTCAACGGCTATTTTCACATCCTTGGGAATAAGTCGTATTTTGTCGTCTAGCCCCAGCCTAAGGCCACGGCGGCGTGAAACACGACATAGGCCAAAAGCCAAGCGAGGCTGACCATATAGGCAAAGGTCACCACAGGCCAAATCCACGAGCCGGTCTCCCGGCGGATGGCGCCAAGGGTTGCCGCGCACTGGGGGGCGAAAACGTACCAGGCCAAAAAGGCTAAAGCCTGAGCAAGGCTCCACTGGTGCGCAAGCACGCCGCCGAGCATGTGGCGTGCGCCCTCACCGCCCTCTATAGCATAGACCGTTGCGAGCGCCCCAACCGCCACTTCGCGTGCCGCGAGCCCCGGCACCAGGGCCACCGCCATTTCCCAGTTAAATCCAATCGGGCCAAGCCCATGGACCAAAACACGGCCGATCTGACCCGCGAAACTATAGGTGATGGCCGGATGGGTTGCGCCCAATGGGGCCTCAGGAAAACGCGACAGGAACCAAATCAAAATCATCATGGCCAGAATGGTCGTTCCGGCCCGATGCAAAAACATCCCGGCCTTTTGCGCCACATTGAACAAGACCACCTTCAGCTCGGGGCGCTTATAGGCTGGCAATTCCATGACGAAAGGCTCACTGGCGCCGCGCCAGAAGACGCCGCGAATAAGGGCCGCCACTGCGAGCGCGCCAAGAATGCCTGCCGCATAAAGGCCAAACAGCACCAAGCCCTGGAGGTCCAACAGACCAAAGACTTTTCGGTGCGGTACGAAGGCGGCGATAATGAGGGTATAGACCGGGATGCGCGCTGAACAGGTCATCAAAGGCGCAATTAGAATGGTGGTGAACCGGTCTCGCTTATGGTCAATAACCCGCGCGCCCATGATGCCGGGCACAGCGCAGGCAAAGCTCGACAACAGCGGGATAAAGGCCCGGCCGTGCAAGCCCGCCGCGCCCATCAAGCGATCCATCAAAAACGCCGCGCGGGCCATGTAACCTGTGTCTTCCAGCAAAATGATGAAGCAGAACAGGATGGAGATTTGCGGCACAAAGGCGACGACGCTGCCAACGCCGGCAATCACGCCATCAACGATCAAGCTCTGCAGAAGTCCAGACGGCAGGATGTGAGCCACCAGATCGCCAAGGGCGGAAAAGCCGCCCGTAATGCCTTCCATCAGCGGCTGTGCCCAGGTGAACACGGCTTGAAACATGACAAAGAGAAGGCCGAGCAGGAAAACCACGCCAAACACCGGATGCAGCAGGACCTTGTCCAACCGGTCGGTGAAGATGTCGGGTCGGGTGGCGGAGGAGACTGTCCGCTTCAGGATTTGGTCGGCGCGGGCTTGCAGGCTCTTAACATCTAAAAGGCTAGGCTGCCGCCATGTGTCGGACGCAGGTCGCGCGCTGATCTGGGCACCCAAGGCTTCACAGGCGAGCGCCAGTTGATCGATCCCGCGCTTTCGGGTGGCGACGGTCGAAATAATCGGCACGCCAAGGTCCTGGGACAGCGTCTCCACATCGATACGAAGACCCTGGCGCTCAGCAATATCGGCCATGTTCAGCGCCAAGATTAGAGGCCGCCCGACGCTCTTCAGTTCCAGCACCAGCCGCAGGGTCAATCGCAAATTGGTCGCGTCACCAACACAGACCAAGATATCTGGCGCCGCCTCTCCTGCCCGACGCCCTAAGACCACATCGCGGGTCACGGCTTCATCGGGACTGCGGGCTCGCAAGGAATAGGTGCCCGGTAGGTCGATGACCGTCACCTTCGCGCCGCTCGGCGAGACCAACAGGCCCTCCTTGCGCTCAACCGTCACGCCCGCATAATTGGCCACCTTTTGGCGCAAGCCTGTCAAGGCGTTGAACAGCGCCGTCTTGCCGCAATTTGGATTGCCGACCAAACCAATGGTGAGGGGCGTCTCCAATGGGTTGGCGGCAAGCGCTGAAGCTCCGGTCACGCTTGCGGCCCTCGATCAGCGGCGCGCACAAAAACGCCCACCGCCTCGCGCCGCCGGAGCGCAATCCGCATGGCATCTAGCTTGACGGCAAAAGGGTCGGCGCCGAAAAGGCCTTGGTGCAGGAATTCCACGCGAGCCCCCGCGATAAATCCCATCTCCGTCAGACGCAGCTCGAGCTCTTCAGCCGAAAGTCCGCCCAGACGCACCGAGGGGTCGACCGCAACCCGCGTCACCGCGCCGTGGAAGCCAGGCCCGATCTCGCTCAGCCGCATTTCGGCATTGTGAAAGGATGGCGCGGCGCAACCTTCCCGGACAGTTTCGGACACAGACTTCACCAAAAGCGACGACCAAGCCCAAGGAGATGGCCCAATTGCGAATGGCTTGCAAGTAGAACCTTAAACCCAAACGCGCCCTACGGTCGAATACCGCCGCCTTGCCGCATCAAAAGCCAAACCGTGCACTCCAAGTCCGCGACCATCGGTCACTGCGACGCACGATCCGACTCGGCTCTCGATCCGCCCTATGAGCTCGACCTTTCCCGCGCGGCGACTGCTGGATTTCACCGCCCGCTCGCCATTTCTCAATCGGCCCGAAACCTTGGTAGCCTTGGCTCGGCTCTGTCGCGGTGACAGCCGTACGGCGGAAAAACGTCTCGCGCTGCGGCAAGCGTCGCAACTGCCGCCTGATATGCCTGGGGCCCTCCAGATCGGCAGGATTCGCCACGGCCTGACCTCGTTCGCCGCCCCCGCACCCTCGCTCATGATCACCTATTGCGAGCTGGACTGCCGCAGCGTTGCGACCCATGCACGGCGCCAAAGGCTAATCAAACGCTTACGGGTGCTCAATGCCAGTCTGAGCCAAAGGGTGATGCCACAAATAGGTGGCGCTGAAAGCCCCTCCGAACAGACAGAGGCCATTGATACCGACCTCCAAAATCATGCCGGGGTCCTGGTGCAAGGTGTCTGGACCATAAAGGCCGTGCTCAACATTAAAGCTCACATCCATCAAGGCCAGAAACATCAGCCCGCCTGCGCCCAACAGCCCATAGACCACCGCCACGCGGCGGCGTTGCAGCAGAAACACGCCGGATAAGAAGAGACACGCTGCGACAAAGCCGTCCGCCACCGGAAACGCACGCTCAAAGCCCAGATAGACTTGGCTGGGAAGATCAAACGCCGCCGCTGCGCCCCGCTTGACAAAGTTGGGCAAGGTCAGGTCGGTGAAAAAAAACAACGCCCAGTAAAGGGCGATGAAGCCTGCCCCGCTGATCAACATCCCCCAGGCGAAAAGCTTATCCCGCGGGTCGGCGCGGGGCGGAACGGGCGGAACGGGTGGATTGGCAGGTGGAGGGGCTTTTTCCATCGTCGAAGTTTTACAACTGACAATCGGTAACACAATCGGTTTGCGTCCACCGCCCACGGGGCCCTACAAGCAGGGCCGTGCCAACACGTGGTGGAGCCCAACATGTCCAAAGACCCCGACGCGCTGATCATCGGCGCAGGACATAATGGCCTTGTTTGTGGGTTTTAT
Organism: uncultured Caulobacterales bacterium; assembly: GCA_903840435.1. Classification (GTDB taxonomy): domain Bacteria; phylum Pseudomonadota; class Alphaproteobacteria; order Caulobacterales; family Caulobacteraceae; genus CAIMFV01. The sequence goes on along the minus strand of CAIMFV010000052.1, from coordinate 57,333 downwards.
CTGGCGCGGGCCGGGCTTCGGGTCAAAATCCTTGAGCGGCGGTCCGTGGTTGGCGGTGCCGCCGTTACCGAAGAGTTTCACCCAGGCTTTCGCAATTCGGTGGCGAGCTATACGGTCAGCCTCCTCAACCCCAAGGTCATCGCTGACATGGCCCTTACCGCGCGGGGCTTGCGGGTGGTCGAACGGCCGATTTCCAATTTTTTGCCGCAACCCGATGGTGGCTATTTGAAGTTGGGCGGCGGGCTTGAGCGCACCCAGACCGAATTTCGAAAATTCTCCCACCACGACGCCGAGGTGCTTCCGGCCTATTACGACATGTTGGAAGCGGTCGCCGACGTCTTACGTGCAGTGGCGCTGAAAACACCCCCGAATGCGGGCGGCGGGCTGAGGGCCTTGTTGGCGGCGGCCCAACAATTGGGCCCGCTCGCTGGCCAGTCAGTGGCGCGTCAGTCCGCCGTGCTCGACCTCTTCACCAAGAGCGCCCGCAGCTTTCTCGATTCCTGGTTTGAAAGCGAAGCGGTCAAGGCAGCCTTTGGCTTTGATGCGGTGGTCGGCAACTATGCCAGCCCTGACACGCCGGGATCGGCCTATGTGCTCTTGCACCACGTGTTTGGCGAGGTGAATGGCAAGAAGGGCGCATGGGGCCATGCCATTGGTGGCATGGGCGCCATTACCCAAGCCATGCGCGAGGCGTGTGAAAGTGTCGGTGTTGAGATCGAGACGGAAGCACCGGTTGCCCAAATCCTGGTCGAGGCAGGCCGCGCTGTCGGGGTGCGCTTGGCAGATAATCGGACGGTGCGCAGTCGTCGCATCATTTCCAACCTTGGCCCGAAACATCTTTATCAACGCCTGATCGCGGCCGAAGACTTGCCCGATGCATTTCGCAGGCGCGTCAATGGTTTCAAGGCCGGATCGGGAACGTTTCGGATGAATGTCGCCCTCAAGGAACTGCCTGACTTTCTCTGTTTACCTGGCAAAACCGTCGCAGAACACCACCAGAGCGGCATCATCATCGCGCCAACGCTCGACTATATGGACCGTGCCTATTTAGACGCTAAGCGCGATGGCTGGTCGACGGCGCCGATTGTTGAGATGCTCATTCCGTCCACCGTGGATGAGACCCTCGCCCCGCCCGGCCAACATGTTGCAAGCTTGTTTTGCCAACAGTTTGCGCCCGACCTTCCCGACGGTCGCAGTTGGGCGGACGCCCGCCTGATCTGCGCCGACCACATTATCGAGACCGTCAACGCCTATGCGCCAAATTTCAAGGATGCGGTGATCGGCCGTCAGATCTTGTCACCGGCGGACTTGGACGCGGTTTTCGGGCTTGCTGGCGGCGACATCATGCACGGCGCCATGACGCTCGATCAACTTTATTCCGCGCGGCCCTTCCTCGGGCAAGCCGATTATCGCGGCGCCCTGCCGGGCCTTTATCTGTGCAGCGCTGGTACCCATCCCGGCGGAGGAGTCACCGGAGCTCCGGGTCACAATGCGGCGCGCGAAATTCTGGCCGATGCGCGACGCAACTTTGGCTAGGCCACCGCCCTCCAGCGCGCCAACCGGTTGAGAATTCCAACGACCCGGTCCCGCTCACGAACGGCGTCCCGGCCCGAATGTGCGCTGAGCTCACCCCGCTCGACCGCAACCAGCACAAACAACCACTGCGGCCATGTCTCCAAGGCGCAGAGGTCGAAGAGCAGCCGACGCTCGCCAGCTGTCAGGCCGGTGGTCATCGCCGCTAAGGTCTGCGCGGCGCGCTCTGTTCTAACCTCCCCATCGGCAGGCTCGGCTGTATCAAAGGTTGCGTCCCACAGGGCGGCAATCTCGCCATGTTCCATATTGGCGAAAGCGATGCGGTCGGCCTTTCCGTCGGTGCGCTCTAGCTGGGAAACGGCCGATCCACCTCGCAAGGAGGCCGATTTCGACAGGAGGCCCGCGCGCCAACACAGCGTGGCAAATCTTCGTCCCGCCTGGTGCGCCTCCGCGCTCACCCACCCACGGCCAAGGGCCACATCCAATGGTGAGGTTGCCAATTTAGGGTCAGGGCAGAGATAGGCCCGGCCGCGGGCGACAATGGGGTTGGGCGGCTCCCTGCGCACCAGACGCCCGTTCGGCTCCCGCGCGCCGATCTTCCTTGGTCTTCCCGCCCCAGAACGGCGGCCGCCGCGCAATGCCATCACACCCTCCGCTTCCGATTCTGACCGTTTCGACGCCGTCGGGATGCAGGCGCGAGCGGCAATTGCGACAGTGTCCCTGTCCGGACCAGATGGGCCCTGACCCCATAGCTAACCGTCTTGTGATCCTTGACGCCGACACAGCCTGCAATCTCGACCAAGGTTAGCTCCGTGTGGCGACGCAGTTCACACATGGCATGTTGACGGGCGCGCGCCACCTCGCGCCGCCGGTCGCGCGCCAAGAGACTGCGAACGCTCAACCTGTGGGCATCGGCGATCCGAGCGAGAATTTGGCTTGGGGTTTCGCTGGCTTTGCTCCCCGCCGCGGCGGAGCGGGACTCTGGCAGTGTCGCCCGGTTGAGCTCCGTCATATCGCCACCTCGTTTGATGTTTCTGATCGCTGTCCTCGATGGAGCGCCAGTTGGGCGTGGACCCTGCAGTAGTGCCGGGCCAAGCGAGGCCTGGGCGTCTCCGTCTCAATCGGCGCGCCACAAAAGACGGTTTCGAAGGCGTCGCGGGAATCGGGCACGGCCAGGGGCCAGCGACACTCCCAATCTTCGAGCCGCCACAGGCTGGCGCAGCGCGCTTCGGGCGGCGGCGCAAATTGCATTGTTACCCATGAAAGGTCTTTGGCCACCCACCGCTCGCGGCGTCCGTCGTGGCGAGACCTGGCATCGGCGCCGGCAGCGATTTCGTGCATCCCGCCGTCCCGGCGGCGCATAAGGCCAAGGCGCCTCACCTTGCCCGACACTTGATGACGACTTCGCAAATTCAGGGCTTCTCGGATCTGGCTAGCGGATTGCCCTAATCGCCAACGCCGCTCCAATTCCTGAAGCCGCAGTCCCGTCCAGACATTGCGCATGAATAACCCTTGCGTGTATTAGATATTTATATAGTGGATTTTAGCTTGTAAACCCAACCTAGTCGCACCACGCAAAGTGCGCCGCGTCAACTGCACAGACACGGGCTAATGGGAATAACTCAAATTATTATAGGTCTTAGGCGCGAGTTCCTGGGAAATGGTCGAGGGGGAGGCGTGTTTGGTGCACTCGTCTCAGGCTACCGGTCAGCGCGCCTCGGTCAGGATCGTGGCTTGGAGGCACGACCCTGACCCGGCGAAGCTCAAGGCCGGGGCTGGCCTTGAGAATCTGAACACGTTTCGCACGGCATGCGCGGCGGTCTGGCAATCATGCCCCTCACCCGTTAAGATCTCCTAGATATCCAGGGTGAAAAGATCAGGCGTTTTTATTAAGCCTAATCTGACTTTAACATCTCAACGGCTTGTAGCGGGCTTCGGCGCCAAGATGAGGTCAAGGCTCGCCTGCCCCGTGCCGATCCGCTCCAGGGCTGGGTAACGCAGCCCGCCACGATAGGCGACTTTGACGCTGCGGAAGTGATCGGCGTTCTCGAGCAGCAAGGTGATCTGTTCCGTGGTCTTGGCTTCGGTTACAGCAGCTTTGAGCCGCTCGGCGGTATAGGCGAGGCCATTGACCGCGACGATCTTATCCCCTGTGGAGAGCCCCGCCTTAAAGGCCGGGCTATTCCAAATCACCGCCGACACCATTTGATCCTTGCCGACCGACAGGCCAAGCGAGAAGGTGAAATCCTCGACTTTGGAATGTGTCATCACCGCCTTGACATAGGCCGAAGGCTTTTCGGTATAGATCAAGCGGTAACCACCGCGTGTCAGGCCATCTAAGGGCGCACCGGGTCCGTGGCCGTCCAGTCTTTGGCGCAAGAATTGCGCCCAGTCATAGGGGCACACAGCCTTGAGGGCTGCGACCACATCGTCGAAATGGTAGGTCAATTCGTCATAGGCGCCGTCATGCATCCCAAAGAAGGACTTGGCAAAATCATCCAACGATTTCTGACCCTTGGTCAGATCGCGGATCAAGGTGTCGGCGTCGAGCCAGATCAGTTGGCCTTCCCGGTAGTAGTCCTCTGACCGGGTCCAGTTGCGCCACGGCGACGGTCGGCGCCCCGCGACGATAGGGTCGTTGGTCGTATCCTGAAGCGCCTTCCAGGCCCTGCCCGGCTGCAAGTCGAGTTGTGCGGCGGTATAGGCGAGCGCCTCTAAGGCCGTCTCCTTGGACTGAAGGCCAGACCTGGCTGTCAGCACCTCCCCCCAATATTCGGTCTGTCCCTCATAGACCCACAACAGGCTGTTCTGCATGGGGACATTGTAGTCTGGCGTCCAGAGGTCGGCGGGCCGACGATATTTGCCATTCCAGGAATGGGTATATTCGTGCGGCAGCAGATCGCGCTCGGTGACGTTCTTGTCCCAATCGCCAAAATAATCCGGCGGAGCGCCATCTTCAGACGACCGGTGGTGCTCAAGACCAATGCCACCCAAGCGATCCGAGAGGGTGAACAAAAAATCGTAGTGGTTAAAGTGACGGGCGCCGAACACCCGGTCAGCTTGCACGATCAGCGCCTTGTGCAGGTCGATTTGCTCAGGGCTCGCCTCCACGGCAGAAGGCGTATCGCCAGCAACGTCCAAATAGACAGGGGCCTTGGATGACGGGTCGAGTACGTAGCGTTTGAAGTACTTCCCCGCGATCAGGGGCGAATCAACCAAGACGTCGAACGGAACTGTCTTGAATGCCGTCGTCCTTCCGCCGGCAAAGGTTTCGGGATCGCTTAGAGGCTCAAGCGCGCCCGCGACTGTAAAGTCCTGGGGCACGGTAATGCTGGCGCTGACCGGAATTTGGCGTGCGAAATAGCCAGCAGGATAAAAGGCCAAAGAGAGCCACTGAGCGCTGATCAATTCCGGCGTCATCATGATGCGCCCCTGATCGGAGCGGGTCGGTGTCAAAAACTGAAATTCCAGCTTCAGCGACTTGGCGCCATTGGGAGGGGTGAGATGAAATGCGTGCACATTGACCGGGTCCCGCCGCCACTCCACTCGCTTGCCGTCGGCGGTGATGACGAGGCCCGCCATGAACGGCAGATTTCCGCCGTCTGCATGATGACCCGGCGCCCACTCGGGATAAAAAAGCACCATCGGTTGATCCGAAACGAGCGGAAGGGTTTCGGTGACGCGCATGACCCGGTGGTCGAGGTCAGTCGCATCGACATTGACATGCAGCACGCCCGGAAAGGGCGTGTCACTGGCAACAGGAATTGAATCGCCTGTAGCGGCTTCGGCGCTCGCGCCAGAAGCGGCGAGGCTCAAAGACAGGGCAAGTGCACACAGCAGGATGGAGCCCAGAGTCGTCTGCCTGAACGTCCGCTTTCGGAAAACCACCATTGACCAAACCCTCGCTAAGCTCCGCGACGAAGACCTAGCAGAGAGTTTGAGCTGCGACAAAATTATGTCGGGGGCTGCGCGAAAAGGGGATTGACGCGACGCATTTTTCAGCCCCCGGTTACAAATCCCTTCATTATTGTGGCACCTCCCCCATGCCTAAAGTCCGACGTCGCGTCGACGCCTTGCGCGCGACAGCGTGCCACCTCGCCATGGCCAAGGGCCTGTCCCACGTCGCCGCCGATGCGGAGTTTGACCGCCTGCATCAGGAGGCTTGGCGATTTCGCCAGTCCTTAGATCGCCTGCTCTCTGCGCTCGACCACATTCTCACCTTCGAAGGCTGGACGCCAAGCCGCGTCGCAGACCCCAGCGAGGCCACGCGTTTCTCACCCGCGCCGGATGCCGATGCGGCGACCTTGCTGGACCTTGTCTGCACCGCGCTTACGGAGCAAATGCGCAGCCCTGCCGATGCGGCGGTGTTTGCCGAGGCCTTTCAGGACCCGCAAGATCTGGGCTGACAACAGCCTTGATCTCTGGCTTATCGGCGGCATCTGTTTCACCTGCCCCAAAGGGTTGCGCATGCCCGCCGAAAATACCCGCCTCACCGCCCAGGCTGAGGCCCTAGAAGCGGGTTTCCGCCATGCCCTCGACCATCTGAACGGCCTTGATCACCGTTCGGTCGCTGCGACCCGCACGCCGTCGGAAATTCGAAGCCGACTGAGCGGCCACCTCCCCGCGCCCCAACTTGGCGAAGACCCCAAACGCGTGGTCGATGCGCTTGTCGACGCCTGCGAAGGCGGTCACCTCGGCTCTCCCAGCGGGCGGTTTTTTGCTTGGGTGATTGGCGGAACCCTGACCTCGGCCCTGGCAGCAGATTGGCTGGCCAGCGCCTGGGACAATAATGCGGTGAACCAAGCCTGCGGCCCGGCTGCCTGCGCTGTCGAAGAGGTTGCGGGTGGGTGGATCAAATCCCTGTTAGGCCTGCCGACCGAGGCGAGCTTTGCCCTGACCACCGGCTGCCAGATGGCGCACGCCACCGCGCTGGCGGCTGCGCGCAACGCCCTTTATGCGGGGATAGGTCATGATGTTGAGGTCGAGGGGGTGAGCGGCGCGCCTCCCTTGACACTGCTCACCAATGACCAGCGGCATGGGTCCATTGACCGCGCGGCCCGCCTCCTCGGCCTCGGCGCTAAGGCCCTGGTCGCCATACCCACGAAGGGGACTGGTCGCATAAGCCCAGAAGCTCTGACCCAAGCCCTGATTGACCATCGCGGTCCAAAGATTGTTGTCTTAAACGCAGGCGATCTCAATCTTGGCGCCTTTGACGACTTTGCGAGCTTAATTCCGCTCGCCAAGGCCCACGGTGCCTGGGTGCATATTGATGGCGCTTTTGGCCTTTGGGCCCGCGTCTCGCCGCGCTTTGCTCCCCTCGTCGCCGGGGTCGAGTTGGCAGACAGTTGGGCGACCGATGCCCACAAATGGCTGAACACACCGATTGACTGCGGCCTGGCCTTCGTCAAGGACGAGGCCGCGCATCGCCGCGCCATGGCCTTTCGGGTCAGCTATATCACCGCCGCTGCCGAGGGGCGTGACCCAATGGACTTTACCCCGGAATGGACCCGCAGAGGTCGCGGGTTCGCCCTCTATGCGGCGGTCCGCGAACTTGGCCAGCAGGGCATTGCTGCTATGATCGAAAGATGCTGCGATTTGACCAAGGACCTGGTGGAAGGACTGGCGCAACTGCCCCAGTGCGAAGTGGTCGCTTACCCTGTGCTCAACCAGGCCTTGGTGCGCTTCACCGATCCGAAGGGCAGCGACCCGGACGCCGACGACCGCCGAACCGATGCCATGATCGCCGCCATCAACGCCACTGGTGAAGCCTTTTTTAGCGGCTCGACGTTTGGAGGCCGAAGGGTTATGCGGATCAGCTTGGTCAATTGGCGAACGTCGGCCGACGACATTCGGCGCACCCTTGCCTGCATTTCAGACCTCGCCCGGAACTTGACCTAGTCGCGTCAGAGGCGGCTTACTCTTAGCAATGTCACACGCGGGAGGGGAGCCATGCCAAGCATCGTAAAGGAACGGGTCAGCGCCCATGTCGAAGGCGGCTTTGTCGTTTTTCTCATTGGCATGCGGATCAACACGCTTTGGAAGGTCGGTGCGTGGCTCCCGGTTGTCCAGGCCATGGGGCGGATGCAAATTGAGCTGGCCAAGCGCCCAGAGCTTGGGCTGTTGCACCTGCGCAATCACTTCGGACTGCGCAATATTATGACGGTGCAATATTGGCGGAGCTTCGACCATTTAGAAGCCTTCGCCCGCGGAGACGGCCTCTCCCACCTTCCAGCTTGGCAGGCCTTTAGCCGCAATCTGGCGCGCGCCGGTGACGTGGGAATTTGGCACGAGACCTTTATGGTTTCTCCGGGCCAATATGAATCCGTCTATCATAATATGCCAAGATATGGGCTTGGAAATGCTGGCGAGCTGCGCCCGGCAACCGGGTCCTGGCAAACGGCCCAGGCTCGCCTTAACGCCGCCCGCGACGCCTCGCCCTCAACCTAAAAGCCGGTCAACCCAGTCAAGCGCCGCCAGATGGGCCTCGTCGGCGGTGAAGCTTGGATTATCGAGGCAGAGTTCTAACCAAAGCCCATCCATCAAGGCGTTCAAGGCCACAGTTGTCAGCCGGGTATTGAGAGTTGCCGCCCGATCACCGAGCGCGTCAATCAACAGCCCTTCCATTTGCCCGCGAAAATGACTGTAGATGTCATCATGGGTTTGGCGAATGGCGTCGTTGGAGCGCACCAGACTCCAAAACACCACCCAGACCGCCAAGAGGTCGCGATCAAGGAGCGGCGGTTTGAACGTGACGCCTATATAGGCCTTCAACCGCGCCACCGGATCGGGTCCAGCCGCCGCGAGGGTCTCATCCGCCGCCTTGGCAATATTGTCGCCGATATGTTTGTAAGTCTCGACGATCAGATGATCGACCCCATCGAAATAATGGGTCAACAATCCGGGCGAAACGCCCGCCTTGGCGCAAATGACTCGCACGGACGCGCCGGCGAAGCCGTGCTCGGCCAAAGCCTTCTGAGTGGCCTCGATCAAACTCGCGCGACGTTGGGCGGCGGGCTGCCGGTGAAATCTTGCGCGCGCCATATCATCTTTCTGCGTCGCATTGGGGATTACCCACAGTAACCAGCGATTGGGGTGCGGAAAAGCCCCGAATGTTTCGCAATGAAGGGAAAGCTCAGGATTGCGCTCAAAGCGGCTCGGTTGGATCCTTCCGCCCACGGCTCAAACACCCTGCGGAGGCTGAGACAATCAAGGCCAAGCCCGCCAACTGCAGGAGGGTTAAGTGCTCGCCCAAGAGCACGAGCCCGGCCAAGGCCCCAGTTGCGGGCTCAAGACTGGTCAGGAGGCCGAATATCCGCGCGTCCAGTCGTTTCAACGCGAACATGTCGAAGGAATAGGGAATGACGCTGGACAGCAGCGCGACGCCAAAGCCTGCGCCCAAGAGTTCGGGTCGCAACAACTTGCCGCCCGCCGCCATCACGCCAAAGGGCGCCGCAACGATAAAGGCCGTCAGGGCACCGATGGTCAGAGCGGCGCGCGCGCCCTCCTCCCCCGCCTGTCGACCGAGGAGGATATAGCCCGCCCAAAAGGCGCCAGAAGCCAAAGCAAATCCCGCGCCGATAAAGCTTTCTGGCGTTAGGTGCAGGCCTGCTGCCGAGGTGCGCCAATCCGGGGTCAGCGCTCCGCCAAGCCCCGCCAAAGCCACCCAAAGCCATTCGGTCGGCGACCGCGACCGAGCCGCCGCCAAGGTCAAAGGCCCTAAAAACTCGAGCGCGACCGCTACGCCAAGCGGCAATCGCGCCAAGGAAAGATAGAAGCAAAGATTCATCGCCCCGAGGCTCGCCCCGTAGAAAATCATCGGGCGAATCTGGTCAAAGCGCAGCCGAAACCGCCATGGCTGGGTCCAGAGGCTAAAAATCACCGCAGCGCAGCCTAAGCGCAGCATGGACGCGCCCAGCACGGTCGCCTCGGAAAAAAGCCCCTTGGCGAGCGCCGCGCCGATCTGGATGGAGATGACACCAGACATTAAGGCCAAGAGCGCAGGCACCCTTTCGTCCTTCAAACCGCTCACGCTGCCGTCACCCGATGCGCAAGGTCCTGCGACGTGGCAAGCACAGTCGCGGCGGGCCTTGAGGGGTCAAGCCACACCGCCCACTGGCCCTCATCGACAATTACCGGCGCGCGGCTGTGCAATTTGGCGAGCTCGCCATGGGCGGATTGGGTCAAAAGTGTAAAACTTTCCAGCATCGCGCCCTCCGGGGCGCGCCAGCTGTCCCAGAGCCCGGCGAACATGAAGTGCGAGCGCCCCTCCATCTCTATTCGCCATTTTGTCCTCCCCCCTTGGGGACCGATCCATTCGAACCAGCCGCTTGCCGGCACGAGACAGCGCCGCGCCCGATAGGCAGCCCGAAAGCTGGGCGCCTCAGCCACCGTTTCTGCCCTGGCATTGAAGGTTGAGGCCTTAAAGGCCTTCAATTCACCACGGTGCCAAGCGGGCACGAGGCCCCAACGCATCCGGTCCATCCGATAGCCGCCGTCTGGCCCTTCCGGCGACGCATAGCGAATCACCGGCTGCATTTGGGTTGGCCGAATATCGCCTTCGGGAGGATCATTGAGCGGCGCGGAAGGAGAAACAAGGCGCAGCCACGCTTCATAATCACTCCAAGGAATGTCTCGAAAAAACCGCCCGCACATAATGGCTGCCCTCGCTCTCCACCGTCTGGCTGCGGGCCAAGCTTCGCGGATTGTCGTGGACGAGGAAACCGCTAAAGTTTCACCTTGGATCGGCCAATGACAAAAACTGGAATTTTGGCGTGCAGACGAAAACGCTTTTGATCAGCCTTGGCGTGGGGGTTGTCACCTTGGCGAGCCTCGCTGCGCTTTTCCAGAATTACACAAAGGAACGGGCGCGCCTGCAGCAGGAAGCCAAGGCGTGGCCGACCTCGGGCAGGCCTTGTCTGGAAACGAACCGGGACGCATTTGTCGCCGCACCAGAGCTCTACAGCGACCATGCTCCCTCAGCCTCAATGACCTTCGACTATGATGGCGTCAGGATGTCGCGCTCTTCAGGAAAAGTTGCCTGTAACGAAGTCCTCGATCCGACGGCTCTGCTCAACGACACCTATCCGGTGTGCAAATTCGCCCACCCGCGCAAGCTCGCCGTCACCAGCGATCAGGGCGCCCACTACTATTTGACCGAAGATCATCCGGTCACCTTCTTTGTGTTTCACGGCACAGCCAAGTGCGTGCTCGCTGACTAAAGACGAGACATCGTGGCGGAAGCATCACCGCTGTTGCGAAAACGTCACCCTAGGGCACTGGCTTTTCTGGCGCGCCTCGCGTACAAGCGCCGCCTAATCTCCCCTCCCGCAACCCGCGTCTGCTCGCGATAGACCTTAGATCGCCGTTCATGTCCCTGCGCAACATCGCCATTATCGCCCACGTCGACCACGGCAAGACCACGCTCGTCGACCAACTTCTCGCCCAGTCCGGCGTCTTTCGATCCAATGAGGCGACTGTCGAACGCGCCATGGACTCCAATGATCAGGAGCGCGAGCGCGGCATTACCATCCTCGCCAAAGCGACCTCGGTCTTGTGGAACGGTCGCGCGGGCGAAACCCGTATCAATATCATCGACACCCCTGGCCACGCTGACTTCGGCGGCGAGGTGGAGCGCATCTTGGGCATGGTCGATGGCTGCCTTTTGTTGGTCGACGCCGAAGAGGGCGTCATGCCGCAAACCAAGTTTGTCTTGGGTAAGGCGCTGAAGCTCGGCCTGCGTCCCATTTTGGTGCTGAACAAGGTCGACCGTCCGCATGCCGATCCGGACCGCGTCCTGAATGACACCTTCGATCTGTTCGCTGCCATTGGCGCGACCGACGAGCAACTTGATTTTCCCCACGTCTATGCGTCGGGCAAGGAGGGCTGGGCTTCGCTCACCCTCGATGGGCCACGGGATGGTTTGGCCCCGCTCTATGACCTGATCGTCGACCATGTCACGCCGCCAAAGGCTGAAACCCGCGTGTCGGAACCTGGCCAAATGCTGGCCGTGCTGATCGAAAGCGATCCGTTTCTGGGTCGTCTGCTCACCGGACGGGTTGAAGCGGGCCGAATTGTACCGGGTATGGCCATCAAGGCCCTGTCCCGCGACGGCAAGGAAGTCGAGCGTGGCCGGGTAACGAAGATCTTGGCCTTCCGAGGCTTGAAGCGCCAACCGATCGACGCGGCGGATGCGGGTGACATTGTCGCCATCGCGGGGCTGTCGAAGGCAACCGTGGCCGATACGCTGTGCGACCTTAGCCTGACAGAGGCCCTGCCCGCCCAACCTATTGATCCGCCTACCATTTCGATGACCGTCACCGTCAATGACAGCCCTCTCGCAGGCCGCGATGGCGACAAGGTCCAAAGTCGCGTCATCCGCGAGCGCTTGCTGCGCGAAGCCGAATCCAATGTTGCCATTCGCGTCTCAGAATCGGCGGAAAAAGACGCCTTTGAGGTGGCCGGGCGGGGTGAATTGCAGCTCGGCGTGCTGATTGAAAATATGCGGCGCGAAGGCTTTGAGCTGTCGATTTCACGCCCACGCGTGGTCTATCGCACCGACGAGGAAACCGGCCAAAGGTTAGAGCCCATCGAAGAAGTTGTGATCGATGTGGACGAAGAATTTGCCGGCGTCGTCATCGAAAAGCTGTCGGCGCGCAAGGCCGAATTGAAAGACATGCGCCCGTCTGGCGCCGGTAAGACCCGCATTACCTTGGAAGCTCCCTCGCGGTCCCTCATCGGCTACCAAGGCGAGTTCTTGACCGATACTCGCGGATCGGGCGTGCTCAACCGCGTGTTCAGCCATTATGAGCCGCATCGCGGCGCGATCGAGGGCCGACTGCGCGGCGTGCTCGTCTCAAACTCGGACGGTGAAACCGCCTCCTACGCCCTGTGGAATCTTGAGGAGCGGGGCGTGATGTTCGTCGGCGCTGGCGAGAAGACCTATCAGGGGATGGTGATTGGCGAGAATGCCCGCGCCGACGACCTCGACGTCAACCCGATGAAGGCGAAGCAGCTGACCAATATTCGCGCCTCGGGCAAGGATGAGGCCATTCGCCTGACTCCGCCCCGTCGTCTCACCTTGGAACAAGCCATCGCCTATATTGATGATGATGAGTTGGTCGAAGTGACGCCCAAGGCGATCCGCCTGCGCAAACGCGTCCTCAACCCCGCCTTCCGCAAGCGCCGTGCTAAGGAAGACTAAAGCCTGTCAGGGAAAACTGGGGCCACGATTTCCCGCGCAGACAAATGACCATCTCGGCCGCTTAACCGACCTCCTCGCCTTTTAGGTGAGTTTGGCACGCCGCTTGCCCCTCACATGCGCAAAGGTCCCGATTTGGGACGGGTGCGTTTGAGGGACATTGCTCCATGTCGGTTGATATTGATCTGCATCTTGGACAACGCCTTCGACGGCGCCGTCGCTTGTTGGGGCTGACCCAGCAGCAGGTCGCCAATTCGGTCGGTATTCGCTTTCAACAGGTGCAAAAATACGAGTGCGGAGCCAATCGCATTTCGGCGACGCGGCTGTGGGCGCTGGCGGGTGCGCTTGAGGTTCCTGTCGGCTATTTCTTTGAGGGCCTTGAGGTTGCGCCCTCGGCCGACCTTGAGGAAGGCGCTGCCCCCGCCGCCACACCACGGGTGCCTGAAGTCATGGCGCGCAAAGAGACCCTCGACCTGATCCAGGCCTATTACCAATTAGAGGAAAGCCCGCGACGCCGTCTGCTCGATCTGGCCAAATCCCTCAATGGCGGCGCCCCAGCCTAGTTTAAAACAACGCAGTTTCGCTTTCCGGCGACGGCGGGATGTTTTAAGTCTCGCCGATGAACTCGGCCCTGCCCACATCGCCTCAACCTGACCTTTCCCCATTCGAGGCCTTTGCCGTCACCCTGGCAAAGGTTGCGGGCGAAGTTATCCTGCCGCTCTTTCGCGCCGACCATGGCCTGATCGACAAAGGCGCACAGACGGGAAAGGCCTTTGACCCGGTCACCCATGCCGACAGAAATGCCGAAGCCGCCATTCGCCGCGCCATCGCCGCTGCCTATCCAGAGCATGGGGTAATCGGTGAAGAATATGGCGAAGACCGGCCTGACGCGGAATTCGTTTGGGTGCTCGACCCGATTGACGGAACCCGGGCCTTCATCAGTGGCTTTCCGGTTTGGACGACACTGATCGCGCTCCGTCAGGCGGGGAAGCCGACGGTTGGCATTATTGCCCAGCCCTTTCTCGATGAAATCTTTCTTGGCGGTCCGTCGGGCGCGCGGCGGCTGACACCGACCTCAGATGAACGCTTGCGGACGCGCCCCACGCCCGATCTGAGCGTCGCCATTGGCGCAACCACCGATCCCTATCTGTTCAAAGGCGCGCGACAGGCGGGGTTCGAGCGGGTGCGCGCCGCGACCCGCTTGGTGCGCTACGGCGCTGACGCCTATGCCTATGCCATGGTGGCCATGGGGCGTCTCGACTATGTGGTCGAGGCGGGGCTGAAGGCGTGGGATGTCGAGTCGGCTGTTCCCATCTTAGAACAGGCAGGCGGAAGCATTTGCCACTGGAATGGCGCGCCGCTGGGTCAGGCAGGCGGTGACCTCTTGATTGTCGGCGACGCGGCCCGCTTGAACGACCTGATTACGCGGCTTGGCGCGCCCGATCCTCACGAATGAGATCAGCCAAAATTGTCAGGCCGCGCGTGGCTATCTCCGGCGTCACATAGCCGAAATTGAGCCGCAGGGTCGGCGAGGGCCCAATGCGAAATGGCTCGAAATGGACGCCGGGCGTAAACAGCACCCCGCGTCGGATCGCAGCAGGAAGGAGTGCAGAGGCGTCGACCTCGCCCTTCAACCGCAGCCAAAAGAAAAAGCCGCCGCTCGGCGCCTCCCAGTCGGCGAGGTCGGCGAACAATCGGCTGAGCTCGGCGGCGAAATGATCCCGACGTTGGCGATAGAGGGTGCGATTGGCGTCCACCCGCGCCAGCCGATCCGGGGCCTGCAAGCGTTGCAAAACAAGCCATTGACTGAGACGATTGGTATGTAAATCGGCCGCCTGTTTCAGATGCACGAGTTTTGGCAGGAGGTCGGGCGAGGCGGTCAGAAACCCAAGCCGCAATCCGGGCGCCACGGTTTTTGAAAATGAGCCCTGGTAAATAAAGCTGCCCTTGTCGATGAAGGATGCAACCGGTCGCCGCTCAACCGGCTCAAAATCGAGATCGCGGTAAGGGTCATCCTCGAACAGAATACAGTCATGTCTTTGACAGGCTTCCGCCAGAGCTTGGCGCTCCGCCAAGGCGGCGCAAGCCCCTGTGGGATTTTGGAAGGTTGGGTTGATATAGGCAAGGCTTGGCGCTGGCCCCTCACCTGCCAGAAGCGATGCAAGCGGTACGAATTCAGCTCCAAACAGCCGAAACACTTGCAAGGCGGCCAGATAACAGGCGTCTTGCACGCCAAGGCGCGTCCCAGGCTCGACAGCTAATTTCGCCGCCAGATCAATCCCTTGCTGCGAGCCGGATAGAATGAGCAACCGGTCGGGATCATCGGGCAGGCCAATCGCTCCCAACTCGGCCGCAACCGCCTCGCGAAAGGCGCGGTCGCCTTCGGAGGGACCATATTGCAAGACCTCGGCTGGCGCCTCGTGAAAATCGAGCGGCGAAAAGCTCTCCGGCGCGGGCAGTCCTCCAGCAAACGAAATCATTCCGGGCACTTCCGCGACCTTCAGCATGTCTCGTACCGGCGATCCGACCAAGTCCGCCACGCGCGCCGCCAGTCTTGCCATTTCCGCCTCCTTTTAGGTCAGCATTATTGACCTATTGCGAGGCTAGTCGCGACCCTTCATTATGTCAATATGGTTGACCCGTCTGACGCCCCATCGGACCGCGCACTGATAGAAGGCCTTTTCTTCGCCTATCGCGCCTTCACCACGCCCCCCGACGCCATCTTGGCGCGTCACGGTCTTGGCCGCGCGCACCACCGCATTCTCTATTTTGTCGGACGTTCGCCGGAAATTTCGGTGTCGGAGCTGATGGAGGTGCTTGGCGTGACCAAACAGGCGCTGCATGCGCCTCTCGCAAACCTCGTGGCACAGGACTGGTTGAAGACCGGCGCGCGACGTGGCGACCGTCGGATCAAGACGCTAAAACTGACACCAGCAGGCGAAGGCCTCGAAGCTGAGCTAACTGGCATCCAGGTAAAGTTCCTGCGCGAACGCCTCGCAGAGGCCGACGCAAGGCAGACCTTGGCGGCACTGCTTGCCCGCTTGCAGTCAGACCCGTCTGGTTAAGCTAGGGGTTGGACGGGGCTGAGGTCGTTCGCAATCCCGTCAAACACTGCAAAAAACTG
Source organism: uncultured Caulobacterales bacterium (assembly GCA_903840435.1). Classification (GTDB taxonomy): domain Bacteria; phylum Pseudomonadota; class Alphaproteobacteria; order Caulobacterales; family Caulobacteraceae; genus CAIMFV01. The sequence goes on along the minus strand of CAIMFV010000052.1, from coordinate 41,479 downwards.
TGCCCGACGCGGCTCTGTCTCCATCAGGATTTCGTGATAGGCGCCGCCGACTACTGAGAAGGCGCCTTGAGGTGCACGGCGCGCCACCGCCTCGGCGGCGGCATTGTCCACCAGCTTTTCGTCCTCCGCCGCCAGAATGGCGAGCGGGGTGGCAAGTTGGTCGATCCGGGGGCTCGCTTCGACCCGGATCGACAGTTCGAGCGCAAAGGCGATCCAATTCCAAGTCGGGCCAAACAGGGCAAGCGAAGGCTCGGCGTCGATCAGGTCGCGGAAATCTTGCCAACGCCCCCGATCATGGGTCAACACCTGGGTTTCAAAGGTATCGGCAAACGGACTCATCCGGCCAATCGCATAGGCTTGCCCGAGCCCCATCAGTTTCAACAGTCGCGCCAAGCCGAGCATGCTGCCGCGTCCACGGCCCGCCAAATTGACCCCGGCCATGGGCGCTGACAAGACCGTTGCGGCGAAACGGGTTTCGCCCTCAGCAAGCGCCAAGAGGGTCAAGCCGCCGCCCATGGAATGGCCAACCGCCAGCCAGGGCTTTGGGAGGTCGTCTGAAAATTCCGCCAAAATGACATTCAGGTCCGCCAGAAAGGGGCGCCATCCTTGCGCCTCGCCCTTCATCGGGTCTTTGGCCACCAGCCGCTGCGACAGGCCCTGCCCGCGCCAGTCATGACAAAGGACGACAAAGCCTCTGGAGGTAAAATCTTGAATAACTTCGAAATATTTCTCGATAGGCTCGGTACGACCCGGGCTTAACACCACACTGCCGCGCGGCGTGCCTTCAGCCGGGAACCAGCCAACGCGTAGCCGGACGCCGTCCTTCGCCATGACCCACGAAGCCGCAGCACCTTTCGGCGCTGGCCTGTTCGGTAAAGCGATGAGCGGCGCCGGTTCGCGCATCAGATCAGCTGAGCTTACCCATCAGGCCTTGCAACTTCATGGCGATGGCCATGTCGCCCTGAATTTTGATCTTGCCTTGCATGAAGGCCATGGTCGGGTCGAGCTTGCCCGCCGCGAGGGATTCAAAGTCTTCCTTGGACACTTGAACGGTGCAATCCGCCGGAGCGTCTTCGTTGGTGACACTGCCGCCGTCAATATGAATGAAGCCGTCGCCCTTCAGGTCGAACTTCAAGCTCTTGCCTAGGCCAGAGTCCGTTCCAACAGCCTCTTTGAAACGGGCGGTAATCTCGTCCAGCGTCGCCATATTTTATCTCCCATCATGCAGGCGCTCTTCCAACGGAGCCCTGCTTCCTTGCTAGTAAACACTGTTCAGACCGCTCTCGACAAGGGGCCATCGACGCGCTTTCGCCTAGCCCGACCGAATTCATCCGGGCTTGCGGAACCGCAAGGTCATGCGATCGCTCTCGCCGACTGCATCATAGGGCGCGTGATTAAAGCTTGGATCCTCCCGCTTGCCATCGGGCGCGCTTTGCCGTTCCGGTGGCAGGGTCCAGACGCCAAAGGGGTGGTTCTTGTCGTCCTTGGGATTGGCGTTCACCTCGCTGGCGCCGTCATAGACGAAGCCTGCCGCTTGGGCAGCGCTGATAACCGTTGCGACCGCCACATAGCCATCGCGGGCATCGCCAATCTGCGGCCGGGGGTCGGCGCGGTGCTCTTCAACGGCTAAGACCCCGCCCGGCTTGAGCGCGGCAAAGGCAAGGCTCAAGGTATGGTCAAGCTCGCCTAGCGTCCAAAGCATATTATGGATGTTGCGAGCCGTCAGGACGAAATCGACGCTGGCGGGAGGCGCCAGTTGCGCGACCTTTGGTCCAATGGGTGCAAACTGAACCTCGCCATAGGTCGCGGGATCCGACCACTTCGCCTTAAACGCCAAGACCCGGGCCCGGGCCTGATCGGAGGCCTTTGGGTCTGAAACGTCGCTGACCGTCGTGATATAGCGCCCGCCCGTCGCCTTGGCGTAAGGGGCAAGGATTCGCACCCAATAGCCGCCACCGGGGAACAGTTCGAGCACAGTCTGGCCGGGCCGCAATCCCCAAAAGGTCAAGCTTTCCAACGGATGGCGCGCACCGTCGCGCGCCACGTCCGTTGCTGGGCGCTGCGGACCCTTCAGAGCCGCGACCAGGGCCGGATCATCTTGGACGTCTGGCGCAGCAATCTTCTGGCCTTGCGCTTGTTTCAGAGCAGGCGCCATCTGGGCCACGCTCAACGAGGTGCTACCGGCGGCGAGGAGAAAAACCACGAGGCTAGCAAAATGGCGACGACGCAGGTGAAACATGGAATGCCTTTCTGGCCAAAGCGGTCTTCATGGCTTGGCTGCGAAATTGGCGCTTTTCAAGGCCGCTCTCCCCCCTTGCGGCGAATTTATCGCCTCCCTACCTATTGGCTGTGGCGGTGCCGGTGTTCGGGCTGCCACGGGCCGATCAGGGCCAATTTGGACTGATCAGCTCAAACCCAGGGTGCCTGAGAAAACGCAGTCTCGGCGCTCAACCCTTGCTTTTGAAGGAGGATGTCTATGCGTACTGTCGATTTTACCCCCCTGTATCGCTCCGTTGTTGGGTTTGACCGTTTGGCGACGCTTCTCGAAGCCGCGTCCAAGTCAGAACCCCCAACCGGCTATCCGCCCTACAATATCGAGACCACCGGCGAAGACAGCTATCGCATTGAATTGGCGGTGGCAGGTTTCAAAGCCGACGAACTCAGTGTTGAGGCGAAAGAAAATCTCCTAACCATTGCAGGGCGCAAAGCCCCTAATCCGGCCGACGCCGAGCGCCGTTACCTGCACCGGGGTCTGGCGGAGCGCAGCTTTGAGCGGCGTTTCCAGCTGGCGGACTATGTGGTGGTGTCTGATGCGACCCTGGCCGACGGGCTGCTGTCCATTTCGCTGAAGCGCGAATTGCCCGAAAGCTTGAAGGCCCGCACCATCCCCATCGCTACCCAAGCGGCCAACGCCCAGGTGATCGAAGGCAAGGCAGCCTAATCGCGGGAAATTACCGCAATCCGCCCTCGTTCCAGCGGCGACCGTTACCGGAGCGAGGGCAAGGGCTGAGCCCGGTCCGCATCAAGATAACGGGCGCTAAGCACGCCGGACGCGTCCGGGCTCAGCTCAAGGCATAGGGGATTGGAGGTCGGGATCTCCACATGGACGATGTCGGCCTCCGAAACCTTGAACAGGTGTTTGACAATGGCACGCAAGGAATTGCCGTGCGCCGCCACCAAGACGCAGGCGCCGCCTTGCAATTGCGGACCAATATCGCTCTCCCAATAGGGCAAGACCCGCTCCAAGGTGGTTTTTAGACTTTCCGTATCGGGGATCGCGATGCCGCGATATCGCCGGTCCTTGGCGAAATCAAACGGGCCGCCGGGTGCCAAGGGCGGCGGTGGAATGTCATAGGACCGACGCCAGATCGTTACCTGAGCCTCGCCATGGGCCGCAGCGGTTTCGGCCTTGTTCAAGCCGGTTAGGCCACCATAGTGGCGCTCATTCAACCGCCAGTCCTTGACCATCGGCACGAAGGCCTGGCCCGAGGTGCGCAGCAGGGTCTCGCCGGTTCGGATGGCCCGAGTCAAAACTGAGGTGAAGGCAATATCGATTTCGATGCCTTTCGCCTTGATCAGCGCGCCGCCCTTTTCCGCCTCGGCCACGCCCTGGTCGGTCAGATCGACATCGACCCAACCGGTAAAACGATTTTCGAGGTTCCACTGGCTTTGACCATGGCGGGCGAGAATGAGGGTCGGCATGGGGAGGTCTGACCTTTTGTGCTGTGTCAGGTCGCGCTAAGGCCCTGGAGAGGGAAGGTCAAGCGCACGTTTCAGGTTCTAAAGGCGGTGCGCCACGTCTGAGCCTTTTTCGTTGCGCAGACTAAAGGATCGTGGCTAGGAACGCCTATGTCTGATCGTTGGTTTTTTTCACTTCTTGCTGTGGCCGCGCTCGCCATGATTGCGCTGGCGCTGGTCTATCCGCAAGGGCTGGGTCGCCGCTCGCCGCCGCCCTTTGGACATATGACCTCGGTCGAGGCGGAAGCGCTGGCGAAGCGTCAGGGGCGCCTCCCGTCCGGCCCGTCATCGGCTGCTGGAGTTAAGGGTCCGACTGCGCCATGACCGATGTCTCCGAAACGACCGAACTCGAGGCTGGCCAGCGCAGCCTGCGCCTCGCCGCCACAGCCATCACCCAACTCGCCGACGGGCTCGGCACACCCTTTAGCGCCACCGTCGCGCTGATGCTGGGCTTGAAAGGGCGGGTGATTTGCACCGGCATGGGAAAGTCTGGCCATGTGGCGCGCAAAATTGCCGCCACCCTCGCCTCCACCGGACAGCCCGCTATGTTCGTCCATCCTGGCGAGGCAAGCCACGGTGATCTTGGCATGGTCGGGGCGGACGACGCGATCCTGGCCCTGTCGAAAACCGGTGAAACCCGCGAACTTGCCGATATCATCGCCTATAGTCGCAGGTTTGATATTCCACTGATCGGCATGTGCGCCGCCCGCGACAGCGCGCTTGGCCAAGCCTCTGATATTGTGCTCCTTTTGCCCGATGTCGCCGAAGCGGTGGAGGACTTCAACGCCCCGACCACCTCAACAACGGCTCAGATCGCGCTCGGCGACGCCATTGCTGTGGCGCTTGCCGAACGGCGGGGTTTTGGCGCCCAGGAATTTCGCATCTTCCATCCAGGAGGAAAGCTCGGCGCTGCCTTGCGCACCGTCGGCGAGGTCATGCACGGGCCAGAAGAACTGCCGCTGACGCAAGCCAATACGCCGATGTCGGAAGCCTTGATTACCATGACCGAAAAGCGTTTCGGCTGTGTTGGCGTGGTGGATGGCGACGGCGCCTTGGTCGGCGTGGTGACAGATGGGGACCTGAGGCGACACATGCAGGGTCTGCTCGCGCATACGGCTGGCCAGATCATGACCCCAAGCCCCTTGGTCGTCGCCCCGCAATTGCTGGCGGGACAAGCGCTCGCCTTGATGAACAGCCGCCGCGTAACGGTCTTATTCGTCACCGAAAATGCCCGCCCGGTCGGCGTCCTCCATATCCACGACCTTCTCCGGCTCGGCGTCGCCTAGTCCTCAAGCGCGGATGGCAGCCATGGCAATTCGGCTAACTTCCCTCCTTCTCGCCCTCCTGATTTGGGTCGCGCCGCTTCAAGCCTCTACGCAACCCATAGGCCCGGAGAAGGATGTCGCGGTCGGAGAGAGCGCCGTGGTCGACGAGTTAGCGCCTGTCGTCGTGCACATGCCGGGCCCTGCCTTGTGGCGGGTTAGCCAGGGGCGGGGTGAGGTGGTGGTGTTGGGATATTTCCAACCCCTGCCCCATGCGCTTGACTGGCCAAAGGGACGCGTCTTGGCCGCCATGCAAGGGGCAAGGGAAGTATTGACGCCACCCGATCCGAAGCTCGGCGCCTGGGACGCGATCAACATCGCGCTTGCCTTACCCAGCCTGCACAACGCTCACGGGCGCACACTCGATCAAGTCACCTCACCGACAGACTATCAAAGGTTTTTGCGCTTCGCTGCCCTCGCCCATCAAGACCCAAAGCACTATGCCCACTGGCGACCCCTTGTCGCCGGAGCCGCCTTGATCGAGGATGTGCGGCGCGCCACCGGCCTATCAAGCGCCAAGCCTGTCTCCACCGTCACCCATCTGGCGAAAGAGGCCAAGGTCCCCGTGCATACGGTCGGCAAGGTTGGCGTCGGCAACCTGTTGCGCGGGGTTGGCCGCATTTCAGCTGGGCAGGAGCAAGGCTGCTTTCATGCCCTTCTCGATGAATTGGAGTGGGAGACGACCACGGCAAAGCGAGCAGGTGAGGCTTGGGCCGGGGCGGATATGGTCGCGCTGCGCAGCTTACGTCCGCCGCTTGGCCTGGAGCTCTGCACCGACACTGTGCCAAGCTTGCGTGCGGTCATTGAGCAAGAAACCCGTGAGGCTGTCGAGCGCATCGTCGGCGCACTCGGCCAACCTGGGAAAACCGTCGTCTTGGTCGACCTTCGCTATCTTGATCGCCGGAATGGACTGCTCGACCAATTGCGGGCGCGCGGCGCGACCATCTCGACGCCGCAATAGGGAACTGGGTCTAAACGCAACAATTTGAAACTCGAATTGGGCGCCCTTTTCTCGCCAGACCCGCTAAGAGGGCGTGCGAAGCGGGCGCCTCTTTTGTCTGGCCCTCGCTTTTCTTTCGACTGGGGTTTTGGAAACGCGCGCATGTGTGGAATTATTGGCGTCGTCGGTCGTATCTCGGTCACCGAACGACTGATCGAAAGTCTGAAGCGGTTAGAGTATCGCGGCTATGATTCTGCCGGCGTCGCGGCCTTAGAAGATGAACACCTGGTGCGCCGCCGGGCGCCTGGCAAGATCAAGGCGCTGGAAGCCGCGCTGGCGGCGGACCCCATTCGCGCCACTGTCGGCATCGGTCATACACGCTGGGCCACCCATGGCGCGCCCAACGAACGCAACGCTCACCCCCAACGCGCCGGACGCGTGGCGGTGGTCCACAATGGCATTATCGAAAACTTTCAAGAGCTAAAGGCTGAATTACTGACCGACGGGCGGACGTTTGAGAGCGATACCGATACCGAAGTCGTCGCCCATCTGATTGATCGCGAAATCGTATCCGGCAAGGCGCCGCTCGAAGCCTTTAAGGCGGCCCTGGATCGGCTGGAAGGTGCTTATGCCCTTGGTGTCTTGGTCGAGGGCCATGAGGCCCTGATCATGGGCGCCCGGCGCGGCAGTCCATTGGTCGTCGGCTATGGCGATGGTGAGATGTTTTTAGGCTCCGATGCCCTCGCGGTCGGTCCGTTCACCACGCGCATCGCCTATTTGGAGGAAGGCGATTATGTCGCCATCACCCATGAAGGCGCGTCGATTTACTCGGCCAAGGGCGAGGCAGTGTTTCGCGCCGTCCATCAGGTCAGCGCCTCGGCCGCCTTGGTGGAAAAAGGCGCCTATCGCCACTTCATGGAAAAGGAAATCCATGAACAACCTGACGCCTGCCAGCACACCCTTTCGGCCTATCTCGACCCGGTGGCGGGCAAGGCGCGCGCGCCCTCCCACCCCGACCTCGGTCCGCTCGATTTCAAGGATGTGACGCGGGTGCAGATCTTGGCCTGTGGTACCGCCTATTTGGCGGCGCTGACGGCGAAGTACCATTTCGAACAGTATGCCGATCTGCCGATGGACGTTGAGATCGCGTCGGAGTTTCGCTATCGCACGCCTGCCCTGTCGCCCGGAACCCTGTGCCTCGCCGTTTCGCAATCGGGCGAGACCGCCGACACCTTAGCGGCGCTGCGCTGGTGCAAGGCGCGCGGATTTGCCACCGCTGCCCTGGTCAACGCCCACGAAAGCACCATGGCGCGCGAGGCGGATCGGATGTGGCCGACCCATGCCGGGCCTGAAATCGGCGTCGCCTCTACCAAGGCCTTCACCGCCCAGGTCTGCGCCCTGACCGCGCTGGCCATCGCCGCAGCCGCCCAGCGGGGCAAACTGACACCGGAGGCCGAAGCCCATCTGGTGCGCGTACTCCTCGAAGCGCCGCGCACCATTGCCAAGGCTATGGCGGTGGAAAGCGAAGTGCGCGCCCTAGCCTTTGACCTGTCAAAAGCCCGGGACATCCTCTATCTCGGGCGCGGCCCCTCCTATCCGCTTGCCTTAGAGGGCGCACTAAAGCTCAAAGAAATCAGCTATATCCACGCCGAGGGCTATGCAGCGGGTGAACTGAAGCACGGCCCTATCGCCCTGGTCGACGAAGCCACGCCCGTCATCATCATTGCGCCCTCGGACAGTCACTTCGAAAAAACCATGTCGAACCTGGAAGAGGTGCGCGCCCGGGGCGCTCCGGTCATCCTCATCGCCGATCCGGCCGGCGTGGCGCGGGCGCCTCACGGCGTTAAGCACTTAACCGCGCCCGCCTGTGATCCGCTCATCGCGCCTCTCGCCTTCGCGGTGTCGATCCAGATGCTCGCCTATCATGTGGCCGTGCAAAAGGGCACGGACGTCGATCAACCGCGAAACCTCGCCAAGTCGGTAACGGTCGAGTAGAAGCGCCAAGGTCAACTGTAGAGTGTCCATGAAACCGATCAAAAAGGCCATCTTGCCCGTTGCGGGTCTTGGCACTCGCATGCTGCCGGCGGCCAAGACCACGCCGAAGGAAATGCTGCCGGTCGTCGACCGTCCGCTGATCCACTATGTGTTGGCTGAGGCGCGGGCGGCAGGGATCGAACACTTCGTCCTGGTGACGGGCCGTGGCAAGGGCGCGATGGAAGACTATTTCGACCACGCCGTAGAACTTGAGGCGACCTTGCAGGCCAAGGGTAAGGACGAGATGCTGAACAGCCTCTTGGCCGATCTGCCCAAGGAGGGCGAGATTTCCTATGTCCGCCAGATGGCGCCCTTGGGGCTCGGCCACGCGGTCTGGTGCGCCCGCCATATTATCGGCGACGAGCCCTTTGCGGTGCTCCTGCCCGATGTGCTCACCACCGGCCCAACGGCCTGCATGGCCCAAGCCGTAGCGGCCTATCACACACTCGGCGGCAATATTCTGGTTGTCGAGCCCGTGCCTGACCACATGACGCACAATTATGGCGTTATCGCGCCGCAGAGCCGCGACGGCCGCGTCATCAAAATGTCGGGCATGGTGGAAAAGCCGCCGCAAGGCACAGCACCGTCAAACCTCGCCGTGCTTGGCCGCTATATCTTGCAGCCTGAGATCTTCGACATCTTGGCTGAGCGCGAGCGGGGCGCTGGCGGTGAAATCCAACTGACCGACGCCATGGCCAAGCTGATGCAGAGCCAGAGCTTCCACGCCCTTGATTATGAGGGTGAGAGCTTTGACTGCGGCGACCGACTGGGCTGGCTGCGCGCCAATGTCGCCTTCGCCCTGAATAATCCGGACCTGGCGCCTGCCTTCCGAGCGATTGTGACAGAACTGATGGATGGGTCGCCTGACTGAGCGAGAGAGGGCCCTACAGTCACCGGACCGCGCGGATGAAGTTGGGCCCCCACCTAAACACCGCTCCCCCCGGCGAAGGCCGGGGTCCAGAGACGGGCCCGCCGACGGTTGGGATGACCCTCTGGATACCGGCCTACGCAGGTCATGAGCGGATTTAATTGAAATTACGCACTTTTCCGCCGCTCACCCCGGCGGAGGCCGGGAACCAGAGGGTGGCCTGCTGAGGTCTGTGGATGATCCTCTGGATACCGGCCTACGCAGGTCATGAGCGGATTTAATTGAAATTACGCACTTTTCCGCCGCTCATCCCGGCGGAGGCCGGGAACCAGAGGCGGGCCTGCCGAGGTTTGCGGATGATCTTCTGGATACCGGCCTACGCAGGTCATGAGCGGATTTAATTGAGAACCTACCTGTAAACCGCTCCCGTGACGAACATCAGGGTCCAGGGCTATCGTCTAAGGCTGGCGAATTTCGCAGCTTCGCCTTAAGTGCTGACACATGCGGCTTTTCATTTACGGCTTTGGCTATAGCGCGCGCTTCATCGCGCCTCAGGTGCAGTCTCGGCAGGGAGGCGTCGCGGGGACCTCGCGCAATGCGGTCACCCGTGAGGCGATGGTGAGGCAAGGGGTCACGGCCATTGATCCAGCCGATCTTGGCGCCCTCGAGACCGAGCTTCGCCGCGCCGACCATCTTTTGATTGCAGCCCCGCCCGATCGCGACGGATGCCCCGCCATAGCGGCACTTTCCCCGCTTATTATCGGTCGGGACCGACCGTTTGCTTGGGTAGGCTACCTTTCAACCACCGGGGTCTATGGCGACCATGGCGGTCGGTGGGTTTTTGAGGAAACGCCGACGACTCCAAAGTCACCGGAAGGCGAGCGCCGCGTGGCGGCCGAAGCCCAGTGGGCCGGTCTTGCCGAACGCCAGGGCTTCTCCTTGGCGATTTTCCGCCTGCCCGGCATTTATGGCCCTGGCCGCTCGCCGTTTGAGCGGTTGCGCGAAGGCTCAGCGGAGCGATGGGACAAGCCCGGCCAAGTGTTTTCGCGCATCCATGTCGCGGATTTGGCGAGAGGTGTCATTGCCGCCATGGATCGTCCCCGCCCCGGCGCGATCTATCATCTGTGCGACGATCTGCCCGCTGCCGCCGAACAGGTGACGGCCTATGCGGCGGACCTGTTGGGCTTAGACAGACCGCGCCTCAAACCCTGGGACGCGGCTCAGCTCAGCCCCATGGCGCAGCGATTCTACGCCGAATCGAAACGGGTCTCAAACGCGAGAGCCAAGGCGGAATTGGGATGGCGACCAATTTATCCCAGCTATCGCGAGGGACTGGCCGCCATCCTAACCGAAATCGGCTGAGCTACTCGGTGGCGCGCGGCGGAAGACGCCCTGCCGCCCGAGCGGCCTGAAGGGCGGCATTGACGAAGGCCCACACCTCAGGACTGAAGGGCGCCTTGACCTGGTCCGTCTGCCAGTCCTTCATCTCAGCATACATTTGGCTCGCTTTACTCCAGACCTGCACCCCAACGGCGTCCACCATGGGCCGCTGAAGCGCCATCCAGGCCTCGGCGAGGCTCATCGCGATATCGGAGTCGGTCGGGGTTGCTTTGGCGATCTCCGCTTCCACCCGGTCGATCAGCTCTTGCCATTGGCGACCATACTCCGCGCCATCCATATGCGCCCACTTGGTCTTGGCCTCAGCCCACACCTGCATGTCTTCTGGTGTGTAATATTTTTCAACAACCGCATTCCAACCTTCGCCGTGCATAAAGCCTTCTCGTTGCATAACGCCTTCTCCGAGTTTGATCAGTTGACAGAATTGGTCGATATCGAGCTCGCCGCCATCGCGCAGGCGCTGGCGACCAGCCTCCAGGAGCGAAATGGCGGATCGCAACACCGCGCATCGCGCTTCTAGGGCTTGAATTTGCGCATCAAAAACCTGCTCTGGCGGCAAGACACGCCGGTTGATCATCGCGCCGATTTCACTCAGCTTGAATCCCGCCTTGCGCAAAGCCAGCACTTGTTGCAACCGGGCCAGGTCCTTGTGATCAAAGACCCGCCTGTCCGCCAAGCTCCTGCCCGGCGCAATCAGGCCCAGCGCCTCGAAATGGCGCAAAGCCTTTACCGTCACACCGCAGCGCTCGGCAACTTCACCAATGGTCAGGGTTTTGGTCATGCGCTTCTCCTAAGCCACACCCTGCCACCTCCCCTTAGAGGAGGAGCAAGCCTGAAATCATTGGGGTCTACATTTTTTTGGAGGAGGATGAGGGGGAGAAATCTCTCAAAATTTCCAACCAACGGCTTACAAACACTCAGCACCCAAAGGTCGGGTCCGCTATCCGGTTGGATGCGATGCGTCACGCAGGCTGGGCCAGCTTGGCAATTATATAAATATTGATATATTGCCTATCTATGCCACAGGTGAAACCCCTCGCATTTCTGGGCGACTCTCTCGCTCGGCTTCGGGAATTTCCTGAGGACGCCAAGAAGGAAGCTGGTGTTCAGTTGCATAAGGTTCAGCAGGGACTCGAACCAAGCGTTTGGAAACCTTTGCCAACGATTGGCCCAGGGGTGCGGGAAATTCGCATTCGTGAAGAGACCGGCGCGTTTCGAGTGGTTTACGTCGCGAATAGGCAGGACAAGGTCTTCGTATTGCACGCCTTTCAGAAGAAGACGCAAGCGACGGCCAAACGAGACTTAGACCTCGCATCGTTGAGGTTTCGGAGCATCTAGGAGTAGCGTGATGAAGCAGCAAGTATTTGAAAGTGTGTGGGACGCGCTTGAGGAAACTCCGGGCGAGGCTGCGCGCATGGCGATGCGTTCGGAGTTGCTGATTGCCATCGACCAACGCGTTCGGAGCTGGAATATGACCCAAGCCGACGCGGCCCGCCGCCTGGGTGTAACTCAACCGCGCCTCAACGATCTGTTGCGCGGAAAAATCACCAAGTTCAGCCTCGACACCTTGATCAACCTCGCCATGCAGGCTGGGCTATCAGTGAAGCTTGATCTTGGCGAGGCCGCTTAGGTCAGCCGATTTCCGGCTTCAACCTAGCCCTCCTGGATAAGGGACAGCCTATCCAGAGTTGAGGACAGGAAGTCGAGGTCTTGGGGGCGGGAGAGCCTGTGATCGCCGTCGCGGATCAGGGTGAAGGTCATGTCGGTTGCGGTCAGCGCCTGAAAGGTCAGGAGGCCGTGGTGCCACGGCACATCGGGGTCCTCGGCGCCTTGCAGGATGCGCACCCGACCCGAAAAGTGGATGGGCTGATCGAGCAGGCACCAGCGACGCCCCTCCTGCAACAGCTCTGTGGTGATCACATAGCCGCCGTCTTCATAGGGTGAGGGGCGGGTCCACTGGCCATCGCGCGCCAAGGCCGCCTTGGCCTCTGGAGGCAAGCCCCGCCCCATCAAGCGTTCGGTGAAATCTGCGGCGGGCGCAATCAAGACGAGATCGGCAATCCGTTCAGGGCGCGCTTGAGCCGCAAGCAGGGCCAGCCAGCCGCCCATGGACGAGCCGACGACGCACACCGGTCCGGTGGTGAGATCGTCCAGCACCGCCAAGACATCGTCTCGCCAGCGACCAATGGTGCCCTTGGCAAACGCGCCCGACGAAGCGCCATGGCCAAAATAGTCAAACCGCAGAAAGTCGCGATGATTGCGGCGGGCCCAGGCGGCCAAATGCTCAGCCTTGGTTCCTGACATGTCCGAATGGAAACCGCCAAGCCAGACAACGGTGGGCGATGATCCCCTCACCCGCCGCCAAGCCAAAGTTTCTCCGTCAGCGCGACAAAGCTGGCCGGCCTCCTCGTCCCTCACGCGCGCAGCCGCCCCTGACAGGCCTTTTCAACGGCTGCGACAATCTTCGCCGACACCGCTTCAATGTCAGCATCGACCAGGGTGCGATCCTTTGGCTGCAAGCGCACCTCGATGGCAACGGATTTCGACCCCTCGGCGACGCCAGGGCCGCGATAGACGTCGAACACCCGCACCTCGTCGATCAAGCCCTTGTCGGCTCCAGCGGCGGCGCGGGTCACATCGGCGGCGGTCACCGCGTCTGCGACAATAAAGGCAAAGTCCCGACTGAGCGGCATATAGGGCGACAGCGACAGTCCCCCCCGCGCCTTGCCCGACTTCTTTTTTGGCTCCGGCACAGCATCGAGAAAAACCTCGAAGGCGAAAAGCTCACCCGAAGCATCGAGCGCCTTCAAGGTCGAAGGATGCAGGGCGCCAAATTCCGCCAGCACCGTCTTGGGGCCAAGCTGGACCCTGGCCGACTGTCCCGGCCGCCACCAGGGGCGGGTATCGGTCTGGGCGATCTGGGTCTTTTCCACCGGAGCGCCAATCGCTTCGAGCAGGGCAAAGAGTTCGCCCTTCAAGTCAAATAGCGGGTCCGTGGCGCCGCCGTCCCATTGACGCACCGCCGACCGCGTCACCACGGCCGCAATAACGAGCCCTTGGTCCTGCGGTTGCAGACCGCGAAACACCGGACCGATTTCGAACAGCGACACCTCGCCAAAACCGCGGGCCCGATTGCGCTTCACCGCCGCGATCAGACCCGGCAAGGCCGAGGGACGCATCGAGTCCATTGTCGAAGCAATGGGATTGGCGAGCACCAAATCCTGCGTCCCGCCACCAAACAGCGTCGCCTCGTCGCGGGCAATGAAGGACCAGCCGAGCGTTTCGGCAAAGCCCGCCGCCGCCAGATGGCGGCGCGCGATACGAACCTGATTTTGCCGGGATGAAAGGACCCCGTTCCCGCTCGCCGAGACGCTGGGCAAGGGCGTTGAGGGCAGTTCGCCATAGCCAACGATCCTGGCCACCTCTTCGACCAGATCCGCCTTCCCCGTCACGTCGCGACGCCAAGTGGGCGGCGTCACCATCAGGTGGGCGCCACGGGGCGAAACACCAAAACCGAGACGGGTCAGAATTTCGCTGACGCCCTCGCGTCCGATAGAAAGGCCAGACAGCCGATGCACATAGGCCGGATCAAATTCAAAGCTTTCGGGGGCGGCGGGAATCTCGCCGGCCAAGACGACCTCGGAGGGCTCCCCTCCGCAAAGATCAAGGATCATGCGGGTCGCCAAAGCCATGCCGTCCAGAACAAAGCCCGTATCGACGCCGCGCGCGAACCGATATTGCGCATCGGACAAAATACCCGTGTCCCGCCCGGTTTCGGCGGTGCGGATGGGGTCAAATAGCGCCGCTTCGATCAAGACGTCTGTGGTGGCCTCGGAACTTCCGCTCGCCTCGCCGCCCATGACGCCGCCAAATCCGAGCACTTGGGCGCCGTCGGCGATGACGCAGTGATGGGGCTTGACCTGATAGTCCTTGCCGTCGAGGGCCCGAAAACGCTCGCCCTCGCGTCCCATGCGCGCCTCGACAAACCCGCCCGACAGCTTAGACACATCATAAACGTGCAAGGGGCGCGCCCGGTCATAGGCGAGATAGTTGGTCACATCGACCAAGGCATTAATGGGCCGCAGTCCAATGGCGCGAAGGCGGTTTTGCAGCCAGGCGGGCGACGGACCATTGCGCACCCCGCGAATAACTCGACCGGCAAAGGCGGGGCAGGCCTCTGGCGCCGTGATGCGAATTTCCACCGGACAAGGGAAACGACCTTCGACTGCGGGGATCGGCAGGTGACGCAACCGACCGCACCCAGCCGCCGCCAGATCGCGGGCAATGCCTTGCACGCCGAGCCAATCGGGACGATTGGGCGTCACTTCAAAATCAATAACGGGTTCGAGACCAAAGACGGTGGCGGCAGGCGTGCCCACCTCCAATGCAGCGTCGAGCTCAAGAATGCCGTCGCTCTCTTCCGCAAGTTCGAGTTCGGAGGCCGAGCACAACATGCCATTCGACACCACACCCCGGACCGGCTTTTCCGCCAGCGTGACGCCGAGTCCAGGCACATAGGCACCGATGGGGGCATAGATGGTGACAAGTCCCGCCCGCGCATTTGGGGCGCCGCAGACAATCTCCTTTTGCCCGTCGCGGGTCGCAACCTGGCAGACGCGCAACCGATCAGCATTGGGGTGTTGCTCTGCCGAAATGATCTTGGCGACGCTGAACGGGCCGAGCTTCGCCGCCGGGTCGTCCACATGTTCGACCTCAAGGCCAGCCATGGTCATGGCCGCGGCGATGGCGTCGACGGACGCGTCGGTCTCGAGATGGTCCTTCAACCAGGAAAGGGTGAACTTCATCGCCTCAACTCAATCCGTGGGCTTGGCCAGGTGCAGCGAAAGCGGAAAATCCATAGTGCGACAACCACCGCACATCGCTCTCGAACATATCTCTTAGGTCGGGCACGCCATATTTGAGCATGGCCAATCGATCCACGCCCATGCCAAAGGCAAAGCCCTGATAGAGGTCGGGATCGACGCCGCAGGACCGCAGCACATTTGGGTGCACCATGCCGCAGCCCAGAATTTCCAGCCAGTCGCTGCCCTGCCCGATCTTCATCTCACCGCCCGAGCGGTCGCATTGCACATCGGCCTCGGCTGACGGCTCGGTGAAAGGGAAGTGGTGCGGACGAAAGCGCATGGTGACGCCTTCGGTTTCAAAGAAACGCGCGACAAAGGTCTCGAGGGTCCATTTCAGGTGGCCCATGTGGATTTCACGATCAATGACCAAGCCTTCGATCTGATGAAACATCGGCGTGTGGGTCTGGTCGGAATCAATCCGGTAGGTCCGGCCAGGAGAGATGATCCTGATTGGCGGCGCCTGAGACATCAGGGTGCGCACCTGAACCGGGCTCGTATGGGTGCGCAGCAATTTGCGCTCACCGGTCTCGTCCGGCGCGAAGAAAAACGTGTCGTGGGTTTCCCGCGCCGGGTGTTTGGGTGGGAAGTTCAGCGCCGTGAAATTATGAAAATCGTCTTCAATATCGGGACCTTCTGCGACCCGAAATCCCATCTCGGCAAAGATGGCGATCATCTCGTCCATCACCTGCATGGTCGGATGCACGCCCCCCTTCCGGCGCGGCGGCGCAGGCAGGGTCAAATCCACAGCCTCGGCGCGCAACCTTGCCGCCAGCACGGCCTCGTCAAGGATCGTCTTGCGCGCGGCAATAGCGGACTGCACGGCGTCGCGCAGGCCATTGATCAAGGGGCCTTGCTCGCGGCGTTCGTCGGGCGACAGGCCGCCGAGCGTCTTTAACAGCGTTGAGATTGCCCCCTGCTTGCCCAACGCCGCCACGCGCACGGCCTCAAGCGATGCGAGGTCTTCGGCAGCCTCAATCTGAGCCGTTAGGTCGGCTTGCAAAGCGACGAAATCGACCATGTCTTCGCACCCCTTGAGCCCGCCCCTGTGATGCTCGCTTGGGGTGAGAGAGCTTCTCCCCAAAAGGATAAGGGATCGGGCGGACGACAACCCCTTTATCCAAGCGCTTGGCGATCGCCAAGGTCCCGCTGTCGCAGGAAGAAGCGGGGGGCCAGAACGCGCGGCAGAAAGCGACTTCGCCGCCCGTCGCCGTCACAAGGCCTTTAGGCCAGGGCGGCGCGAACCTTGTCTGCCACGGCCTTAAAGGCCGCCGGATCGGCGCTGGCAATGTCGGCCAAGACCTTGCGGTCCATGGTCACGCCTGCCTTGTCCAGTCCGTGAATGAACTGGGAATAGGTAAAGCCTTCCAAGCGCGCCGCCGCATTAATGCGTTGGATCCACAAAGAACGGAACGAACGCTTGCGGGCCTTGCGGTCGCGATAGGCATATTGCCCGGCCCGATCCACAGCAGCCTTGGCGGTACGGATAGTGTTCTTGCGGCGGCCGTAAAAGCCCTTCGCCTGCTCAAGAACCTTTTTATGCTTGGCGTGGGACGTAACGCCCCGTTTGACGCGCGCCATTTCAAATCACCTTCTTGTTCACAAATTGGGGGTTTTCAGACGTTAGGATCGGTCGATCAGCCGTAAGGCATGAACGACTTGATGATCTTCGCATCCGGATCAGACATCACCTTGGTCCCGCGATTGGAGCGGATATATTTGGCGTTGTGGCTGATCAGGCGGTGGCGCTTTCCAGCGACGCCAGCCTTTACCTTGCCCGTAGCAGTGAGCTTGAAGCGTTTCTTGACGCCCGACTTGGTCTTCAACTTCGGCATTTTGCGTTGCAGGTCCCTTTTGACGAGGCCCCGCCCTTCTTTTTAAGAACAGCAGCAAGAGCCGCCCTGGCATGCCTTTGGCCAGGCGGCTCAACGAAGCGGCGGGATGTAGCTGACATCACACCAAATGGCAAGGAAAAGCTGAGAGCGCGCCAGAGCGCCCGTGGCTTAAACGAGGTTCAGAAGGCGAAGGCCGGCAAAGATCGCGGACGCGATAGCGATGAGCGTGACCAGATCCAGAAGTGGCGACCACCGCTTCAGCTCCGCGCTCTTGTCGTGCATATCGAGCAGTGGCGAGCGGGACTGAAACCGCGCGTCGGGGTGAATATTAAAAAATCTGCGCATCGTCGCGTCCCACTTCGGATCGTTTGGCCCCTGCATGTGCAAGCCGGGCGCCAGAGGTCCGCCGATGAACGCCCTCTGAACGTCTTCCTCCGCATGGGTTCAGCTTCACCGCACTAGGTTGGTGACGTTGAAACCCGCCGAGCCGTTTCGGCGAAGCTCAGAGAAGGAGACCGAGATGACCTTGAAAAACCTCCTGATCGCGGCTGCGGCCGTGGCCACCCTGGCAGCTCCCGCTGTCGCCCTTGCCGATCCTGGCTATTTCCATGGCGGGTATGAAAGCCGCGGCGACGATCATCCCTATCGCGGATGGGGTTGGGGTGGTGGCTGGCACGGCGGCTGGGGCAGTGGCTGGGGCCACGGCTATCGCTATGGCGACGGAGACGGCTACCGCTCCCATTGCTGGATCGCCCCGCGCGGTCATTTTGACCCCTGGGGTCGGTGGGTGGTCCGTCCGGTTGAAGTCTGCCGGTAACGGATCGGCCAGAGGATGCGCGTTGCCCGCTTGTTCCCTCCAAACGGGTGACGCGCATTCCTCCGACCAGCGCTTGCGGGACTCTTTGCGCTCGTGCACTTTCCGCCGATAAGCGCGGGAGGACGACGACCATGACCTTAGGACGCAATCTAATTTGGCGCGCCGCTTTGGTTTGGGCCATCGGCATGACCTGTTCGGCGACCGCGCAAGTGCCAACACCCAGCGCTCCTGCGGCGACGGCTCCTAGCGCTCGTGAAGCGGAGATCGCCGCCGAGGCCTACAGCTTTCTCTATCCGCTGGTGATCATGGACATCACTCGCCAGCAGCAAACCCATAAGGGGGTTGGGCAAATCAATCCTTGGGGCGCGCCCATCAATCACTTCAACCACAGCCCAGAATTTCCTCCGGGCAATTTCAAAGGCGTGGTGCGTCCCAATTTCGACACGCTCTATTCCACCGCGTGGCTGGATGTGGCCAAGGAGCCCATGGTGCTGTCGATCGGCGACACCCACGGCCGCTACTATATGATGCCGCTCTACGACATGTGGACCGACACCTTTGCGGTTCCGGGCAGCGAGACCCTGCCACCCAAGGGCGGCGCTTTCCTCATCACCGCACCGGGCTGGCAAGGGAAAACGCCGATCGGTCTGCAAAGGATCGAAGCGCCGACGCCGTTTGTCTGGATCATTGGGCGTGTGCAGACCAATGGCGTGCAAGACTATCCCGAAGTGCACGCCATCCAGAAAAGCTTCAAACTGACGCCACTTAGCCAATGGGGAAAGGCGACCCCCGCCCCTAAAACCCCTCGCGAAGCATCCAGGGCGGTACCGCCTGCCGCAGAGCCCAGCCTCGACCTGAAAACGCCGCCGCTGATGCAGGTAAACGCCATGTCGGCGGAGGCCTTCTTTACCCGCGCGCTTCGACTGATGGCGACAAATCCGGCCCATGGAATTGACCAGCCCATCTTGGCCAGAATGAAGTTGATCGGTCTGACGCCCAGGGCTGATTTTTCCTTTTCAAGCCTTGCGCCTTCGGTACAGTCGGCGCTGAAAAAGGCTCGCGACGAGGGCCCCTCCGCCTTGATGCGCTTTGCCCTGCGCGCTGGTCAAAACCGCCAGGGTTGGCGCGTCATCACCCAGGCCATTGGCACCTATGGCGTCGAATATAATCAACGCGCCGCAATCGCCATGTGGGGCCTCGGCGCCAATCGCGCCAATGACGCCATCTATCCGCGCGCCGATCTTGATAAGGATGGCAAGCCCATCGACGGCGGCCACACCTATGTCGTTCACTTCAAGACGGGTGAGTTGCCGCCGGTCAAAGCCTTTTGGTCGCTGACCGCCTATACTTCGGATGGCTTTCCTGAACCCAATGCCTTGAAGCGCTACGCGCTCGGGGACCGTGATCCCTTGGTCAAAAATCCTGACGGATCGCTTGACCTCTATCTGCAAGCCGCAGACCCCGGTGACGCCAAGCGGGCAAACTGGCTACCCATCCCCTTGGGCCGCACCAGCCTCAACCTTCGGCTCTATCTGCCAAAGCCAGAGGCTCTGGACGGGCGGTGGAACCTGCCCAGCATCACCCGCACCGACGCAGCCCCATAAATATGGCAGAGCGGCGAAAGCGTCGCCGCGTTTGGCAGGGTTTCCGTGACGAAGGTTTGGGCGCGCCAATCGGCTCGCCTTGCTACGAGGCGGTCTGATTAGCGGGGGGCCAGAATCATAATCATCTGCTTGCCTTCCATGCGCGGCTCATACTCGACCTTGGCTACCGGATCGAAGTCGGCCTTCACCTGTTGCAGCAGTTTCATGCCCAATTCGGGGTGAGCAAGCTCGCGTCCCCGGAACCGAAGCGTCACCTTGACCTTGTCGCCTTCTTCAAAGAAGCGATGCATGGCCTTGGCTTTGACGTCATAATCGTGGGTGTCGATATTGGGGCGGAGTTTAATCTCCTTGATTTCGACGACCTTCTGACGCTTCCGCGCTTCGTTCTTCTTTTTTTGCTCTTGGAATTTGTATTTTCCATAGTCGAGGATTTTGCACACGGGGGGGTCGGAATTGGGCGACACCTCCACCAGATCCAGACCCGCCTCCTCAGCCGCCTCCAAGGCGGCGCCGGTGGGCATAATTCCCTGTTTTTCGCCGTTTTGATCGATCAGAAGGACCCGCGGCACGCGGATTTCGTCATTGATGCGCGGACCATCTTTGGTCGGCGGAGTTTGCATGGGACGGCGAATAGGGGTCTTCTCCTCAAATTATGGACACAAGGCAGGCCAAAAGAAAAATCTACGAGTCCCGCCCGTTTCTTATGGAAAATATTTGAAGAAACTTCAAGAGAGCCCGCGATAACTTCGCCCATCCCTCTGCTGGAACCGAACGCATGGGCTCAACCGTGGCGCTGAGACCACAGATCGCGATAGATTTTCAGGGTCTGGCTGCACATGGCCTCGCGCGAATAGAGCGCTGCTACCCGCGCACGGCCAGCCTCGCCCATCTTTTGCCGCAGCGTGAGCGGGCATTGCGCAGCCCGACTCAGACTGATGGCCCAGTCCGTGACCGAACCTGGCGAGGCGAGCCAGCCGGTTTCGCCCGCCACCACCGTTTCGGCGGTTCCGCCATGATTGGCCGCCAGGACGGGAATGCCCATGGCTTGGGGCTCGACCGCCGTGCGGCCAAAGGCCTCCGGCTCCAGCGACGGCACGACGGCAAAGTCTGCAGCCAAATAGGCGGCGGGCATGTCGTCGCAATGCCCAACGATGCGAACGCGGTCCGCAAGGCCATTCAAGGCAATCTTGCCTTCTAATTCCTCGCGATAGGCGTGGCGCCCTTGATCATCGCCAGCAAAGGCAACTGAGATCGGCGGCGCGCCGCTAAGCACTGCGGCGGCGATGGCATCGATCAGAAAGGCTTGTCCCTTCCATCGGGTCAGCCGACCCGCCAGCAAGAACAGCGGCACGTCGAAATCGCCTTCCCCGCGAAAAAGACGCCGCAGGCTGTCTACGCGGTCCTTTGTTACCTTGGCCGGATCAAAGCGCCGCAGGTCGACGCCCCTCGGAATCGAAATGACCTTCTCGGGCGCGATTTTGTGAGTGGCAAGGATATGGGCCCGGGTAAACTCGGAATTGGCGATAACTCGATCCGTCCGGGTCATCACCCCATTGTACCAGCGCTTGAGCGACGTCTTGGCATTGTAGAGACCGTGATAGGTGGCGACGGTGGGTAGCTTCGCCTGCTGCGCCGCCCAGAGCCCGGCAAACGCAGGGGCTCGCGAGCGGACATGGACAAGATCAACTTTCTCTGTCCGGATCAGCGTCAATAAGCGCGAGGCATTCTGGGCTTGGATCAGGGGATTTTTGGAATCCATCGGCAGGCGGACCAGTTGTCCACCGACAGAGGCGAGTTCGGTCTCCATCCGACCGCCGCGCGAAGCGACCAAGGCCCGCCCACCGGCCTTGACCACCGCATCGGCAATATCAAGCGTGGTGCGCTCGACACCGCCGGTATCCAGCGCAGGTGTGACTTGCAACAGCGTGAAGCCCGCAAGGTCACGGTCCATTGCGGACATAGGCCCTCCTCCGCGCGCCGATTATGATTATTCGCCCTAGAGGGGGATCCAACTGCGGTGGCGCGTATAGGCGAGGTAGCCGATATTGGCCCCCGCGCCCAGCCCAACCCCAGCCCGCATCGGCGCCAAGGTGATATCGCCGGCCCGCTGATAATTGACCCCCACTCCGCCAATGAAATAGGCCGAGCCCTCGACGCCTGGGAAGCGTTGGAAGATCGCATCCGGATATTGCAGATTGTAGCACAAGGTGAAGACGCGGCTGGCATTGAGCCGCAGATCAAACCCGACCGACGGCCCCTGCCAATAGATCTTTTGGCGCTCGTGATCCTTCATATAGAGAAGACCATTGCCGTACCGCAAACCGATGGTGATGGCGCCCGCCGTCTCAAATCCGGCAATATAGGCGGTGGGGCGTCCGTTTTCGGCAAAGATGCGTTCAATGGCCGACCCGGCCGCTTCGGCAGTGACACCGAGAAAATCCGATGCAGCTCCAACGATCTCGTTGCGCGAATAGGGTGTGGCCGCCTTATTGGCGGGCGCATCGGCTGAGGCGGCGGTGTTCGGGTCGTCAACCTTTTGTGCCAAGGCTGTGCCGCCTAAGGCTGTCAGAGAGGTCGCCGCAGCCGCGCCGGTCAGGATGCGGCGTCTGATGATGTGATCTGGTCTGTCCAAGGTCGTTTCTCCGTGGCTCGCCCCGATGAAGCCTAGCCTTGAGCTATGTCGGCTTAATGGCCGCTTAACGCCTGCTTAACCTTGACCCATTTGCGGCTTCGCCTTGGCGCGCCGCAGCGAGGATGCTAAGCGCAGGCCCATGAGCTCCGAGACCACTCCCATTGGGCAGATTCGCAATTTCGCCATCGTCGCCCACATCGACCACGGCAAATCCACCCTTTCAGATCGCCTGATCCAAGAGACAGGCGGCCTGACCGCGCGTGAAATGAAGGAACAGGTGCTCGACTCCATGGAATTGGAGCGCGAGCGCGGCATTACCATCAAGGCGCAAACCGTGCGCTTGACCTATCGCGCCAAGGATGGGCTCGACTATGTGTTGAACCTCATCGACACACCTGGACATGTGGACTTCGCTTACGAAGTGTCGCGCAGCCTGGCCGCCTGCGAGGGCTCGCTTTTGGTGGTGGATGCGAGCCAAGGGGTTGAGGCGCAAACCTTGGCCAATGTCTATCAGGCGCTTGATAATAATCACGAAATTGTTCCTGTGCTCAACAAGGTCGACCTGCCCGCCGCTGATGTCGAGCGCGTCAGAACCCAGATTGAGGACGTAATCGGCCTAGATGCGTCCGACGCTGTGCTTTGCTCCGCCAAGACCGGTCTCGGCATTTCGGAGGTGTTGGAGGCCATCGTCACCCGGCTGCCCGCGCCGAAGGGTGATGAGGCAGCGCCGCTCAAGGCTCTGGTGGTCGACGCATGGTACGACCCCTATCTCGGCGTTGTGGTCTTGGTGCGTATTTTGGATGGCCGCATGAAGATCGGCCAGAAAATCAAGATGATGCAAACCGGCGCCATCTATTCAGTCGACCGGTTGGGCGTCTTCCTGCCCAAAAATACCGACGTGTCGAGCCTTGGACCGGGTGAGATCGGCTTTTTGACCGCCTCGATCAAGGAAGTCGCGGACGCCGCCGTTGGCGCCACCTTTACCGACGAGCGCCGCCCGACTGCGGAAGCCTTGGCCGGCTTTAAGGAAGTGCAGCCTGTGGTCTTCTGTGGCCTCTTCCCCGTCGATGCGGCCGACTTCGAAGACCTGCGCGCCGCTGTCGGGCGCTTGCGCCTCAATGACGCCAGCTTCACCTATGAGATGGAAACCTCTGCGGCGCTGGGATTTGGGTTTCGCTGTGGGTTTTTAGGCCTGTTGCACCTGGAAATCGTCCAGGAGCGCTTGAGCCGGGAATTCAACCTCGACCTCATCGCCACGGCCCCCTCGGTCATCTATCGCATCACCATGACCAATGGCGAGGTGATCGAACTGCACAATCCGGCCGATATGCCCGATCCTGTCCGAATCGAATCGATTGCCGAGCCGTGGATCAAGGCGACCATCTTCACCCCGGACGAATATCTCGGCGCTGTCATCAAGCTTTGCCAAGATCGCCGGGGTAGCCAAAGAGAGCTGTCCTATGTCGGCAGTCGGGCCATGGTGGTCTATGACCTCCCGCTCAATGAAGTGGTGTTCGACTTTTACGACCGACTGAAATCCATCTCGAAGGGCTATGCGTCCTTCGACTACAGCATCGAGGAATATCGCACCGGCGATCTGGTCAAGATGTCGATCCTCGTCAATGCCGAGGTAGTGGATGCGCTGTCCATGCTGGTGCATCGCGGTCGCGCTGAGCCGCGCGGGCGGTCTATGTGCGAGAAGATGAAGGACCTGATCCCGCCCCACATGTTCGTCATCCCGATCCAGGCGGCTATTGGCGGCAAGATCGTCGCGCGGGAAAATGTCCGCGCCCTGCGTAAAGACGTGACGGCCAAATGCTATGGCGGCGACGCCACCCGCAAACGCAAGCTTTTGGACAAGCAAAAGGAAGGCAAGAAGCGCATGCGGCAGTTCGGCAAGGTCGAGATCCCGCAAGAAGCCTTTATCGCCGCCCTGAAGATGGACGCAGACTGATTGGGCCTGACCCAGCGTACAGCGAAATGAGGAGAGACCCTATGGCTGGAGACGACGTCTGGTCCGTCGCCGGGCGCACCTTCACCTCCCGGCTGATTGTCGGCACGGGTAAGTATGCCGACTATGCGCAAAACGCGGCTGCGGCGGAAGCGGCGGGCGCCGAGATCGTCACCGTGGCCCTACGGCGGGTCAATCTCTCCGACCCGAGCCAGCCGCGCCTTATGGATTTTGTTAAGCCTGAGCGCTTCACCTATCTGCCCAACACCGCCGGGTGCTTTACCGGCGAGGAAGCGGTCAGGACCTTGCGCCTCGCCCGTGAGGCGGGCGGCTGGACCTTGGTCAAGCTCGAAGTGCTCTCCGACCCCAAAACGCTTTACCCGGATATGGAAGAGACGTTGCGGTCGCTCAAGCTCTTGGTGGCGGAAGGCTTCCAAGTGATGGTCTATTGCTCCGACGATCCGGTCTATGCCCGCAAGCTGGAAGAGGCAGGGGCCAGCGCCCTGATGCCGCTCGGCGCGCCGATTGGCTCAGGCCTGGGAATTCAGAACCGGGTCAATATCCGCTTGATCATCGAGCAGGCCAAGGTGCCGGTCCTGGTGGATGCGGGCGTCGGCACGGCCTCTGACGCCACCATTGCCATGGAGCTCGGCTGTGACGCCGTCTTGATGAATACGGCCATTGCGGAAGCTAAGGACCCAATCCGCATGGCGCGGGCCATG
Source organism: uncultured Caulobacterales bacterium (assembly GCA_903840435.1). GTDB lineage: Bacteria > Pseudomonadota > Alphaproteobacteria > Caulobacterales > Caulobacteraceae > CAIMFV01. Next base: position 16,756 of record CAIMFV010000052.1, on the reverse strand, counting down.
AAACACGCTGTCATCGCCGGGCGCGAAGCCTATCTGGCTGGCCGCATGGCCAAACGGATGTATGCCGATCCGTCGAGCCCGCTGGCTGGCCTGATCTGATCATCCCCCGCCGACGAATTGAACGATTTCCAGCCGATCACCGTCTTTGATCCCAGTTTGGGCGTAAAGCGAGCGCGGCACGATTTCGAGGTTCAACTCAATCGCAACCTTGCGCGGATCAAGACCTAGCACATCCACGAGGGCGGCAAGACTGTTGAGCTCTGCAAAACTACGGGGCTCGCCATTCAAGATCAGGTTCATTCCACTTTGGCTCCAGGCGTTGCAAATCGCTTGTGGCGTTTCGTCTGGGGAGATACAAGGCCTGCTTGCGTCGGGCTGGACTTAAGGGCGAATGCCAAAACCGATCTATCTCCTCAGCGGACCCAATCTCAATCTTTTGGGTCTGAGAGAGCCGCACATCTACGGAACCGAGACCCTCGACGACGCCCATGCCCGTGCGGCAGCGCGTGGCGCGGCGCTTGGCTATTCGGTCATCGGACGCCAATCAAACCATGAAGGCGTGCTGATCGATTGGGTCCATGAGGCCAGGACCGAGGCCAGCGCCTTGGTGATCAATCCAGCGGGCTATGGGCATACCTCTATCGCCTTGCTTGACGCCTTGAAGGCCATCTCGATTCCCATCGTGGAGTGTCATCTTTCAAATCTGGCGCACCGCGAAGCCTTCCGCCATCACACTTATGTGTCCCAGGTCGCCAAGGGCCAGGTGTGTGGTTTTGGGCTGATGAGTTACGAATTGGCGGTGGAAGCCGCTGCACGTTTAGCGGACCTCGCTGCACGTGCGTGATCTCGCATAATGAACCCCTGCACCCAAAATAAGGTGAAGAGATGAGCGCTCACAAGGATGCGGTCGAGCCCGTGGAAAAACTAAAGGCCCCCGCAGACCCGATCGATACGAAATTGGTCCGTCGCTTGGCCGACATTTTGAAGGACACGGGCCTCAGCCAGATTGAGGTCGAGCGGGGAGATCTGCGCATTCGCGTGGCGCGCGAACTAACGGCCGCGCCTGTCTACGCCGCCCAGGTTGCGCCTGCAGCCCCGCCCGTAGTCATGGCACCACCGGTCGCCCCAAGCGCTCCTGCCGCCGCTGTCGCGCCCGCTGCCGCCACGCCGCAACCTCGCGCGGGCGACGTGGTGAAGTCCCCCATGGTTGGCACGGTCTATTTGCAGCCCCAGCCCGGCGCGCCTTCGTTTGTAAAGGTCGGCGACACGGTCAGCGAGGGACAAACCCTTCTGATCATCGAAGCCATGAAAACCATGAACCCGGTGCCAGCGCCGCGCGCGGGCAAGGTCGTTGAGTTCCTCGTCGGCGATTCTCAGCCGGTTGAATTCGGCGAACCGCTCGTCGTCATTGAATAGGCGCCCGGATGTTCGAGAAGATCCTGATCGCCAACCGCGGCGAGATCGCTCTGCGGGTCCATCGGGCCTGCAAGGAAATGGGCATTGCCACGGTTGCGGTCCATTCCGAAGCCGACGCCGGCGCCATGCATGTGCGGCTCGCCGATGAAAGCGTCTGCATCGGACCTGCGCCCGCATCAAAGAGCTATTTGAACATTCCCTCGATCATCGCCGCCTGCGAAATCACCGGTGCCCAGGCCGTGCACCCGGGCTATGGGTTTTTATCCGAGAATGCGCGCTTCGCCGATATAGTCGAAGCCCACGGCCTGACCTTCATCGGTCCCAAGGCCGACCATATCCGGATGATGGGCGACAAGATTACCGCCAAGCAAGCGGCTAAGGATGCGGGCATTCCCGTGGTGCCGGGTTCTGATGGTGGCGTCTCTTCGGAAGAGGAGGCCATGGCGGCGGCAGAGGACATCGGCTTTCCGGTTTTGATCAAGGCCGCTTCCGGTGGCGGCGGTCGGGGGATGAAGGTCGCCAAGGACCGCGAGAGCTTGGCGGAAGCCGTCTCAACCGCCAGGTCCGAAGCCCAAGCGGCGTTCGGCGATGGCACGGTCTATATGGAGCGCTATCTCCAAAAGCCGCGCCACATCGAATTGCAAATCGTCGCCGATAGTTTTGGCAATGTTTGCCATCTTGGGGAGCGCGACTGCTCCTTGCAGCGCCGCCACCAAAAGGTGCTGGAAGAAGCGCCCTCGCCTGCCCTCGACCCAAGCGCTCGGGCGCGTATTGGTCAGGTGGTGGTCGAGGCGATCAAAAAGATCGGCTATCTCGGCGTCGGCACGATTGAGTTTTTGTACGAGGATGGCGAATTCTTCTTCATCGAGATGAATACCCGACTGCAAGTCGAACATCCGGTGACCGAGGCCATTACCGGCATTGATTTGGTGCGCGAACAGATCCGCATTGCCGCAGGCTTGCCGCTGTCGTTTGCCCAATCTGACGTGGTCTTTGAAGGGCATTCGATCGAGTGCCGCATCAATGCCGAAAACCCGCGCACCTTCACCCCGTCACCGGGTCAGATCACCGATTTCCACGCTCCCGGCGGTCTTGGGGTGCGGCTCGATTCGGCCCTCTATGCGGGCTACGTCATTCCGCCCTATTATGACAGTTTAGCGGGCAAGTTGATCGTCCACGGTCGCGACCGGGCGGAAGCCATCGCCCGGATGCGGCGCTGCTTATCGGAAATGGTAGTGGGCGGCATCGAAACCACCATTCCGCTGTTCCAAGACCTGCTGGTCGAGCCTGACATTCTGCGCGGCGACTATAATATTCACTGGCTCGAACAGTGGATCAAAGCCCAGTCCTGACCTTGAGGCGGCGCCGATGAGGGAGGAACGCGTCCTCTCGACCGAGGTCCTGCTTGGCCTCTATGCGCGTGGCCAGTTTTTAATGGGCGAAGGGCGCGATGATCCCCGCCTCTATCTCGTCGATCCGCCGCAGCGGGGTATCCTGCCTCTCGACGGCCTGCACATTTCGCGTCGCCTCGCCCGGACTGTGCGGCAAGACCTCTATCGTGTCCGTGTCGATACCGCCTTTGCCGACGTGCTGAACGGCTGTGCGGGCGGGGGCGAGGATCGGCCGGAAACCTGGATCAATTCTGAAATTGAACGGCTCTATTTGGCGCTCTTCGCCGCGGGCCACGCCCATTCTGTTGAGGTCTATTCGGCTGAGGGTGAACTGGTCGGCGGCCTTTACGGCGTGCGGCTGGGCGGGGCGTTTTTTGGCGAGAGCATGTTCAGCCGGGCGCGCGATGCGTCAAAGGTAGCCCTGGTTCATCTGGTTGCGCGCTTGGTCCGGGGCGGATTTCAACTGTTGGATTGTCAGTTTCAGACTGACCATTTGGCCAGCCTCGGCGTCATTGAGATTAGCAAGGCCGACTACCGGGCTCGCTTGAAAGCCGCGTTGAAGCGGCGCGGCGACATCTATGCCTTAGGCGCGTCCTGCGACGGAGCCTCGGCCTTGCAGGCGATCAACCACAAATCATAGACCGGGTGAGCAAAGGGGTGCGCGCCGGGGGATTGCGCAAACATCCAGCCCTTAAATGCGTCGCGGGCGGGCGCGCTGGTCAAGCCCTCGGGCTGGGAAAGCACATTGAGGTGGGCGACGGAATCCACCGCCTCTTCATCCGCCGCCGTCGTCTCGCAGGCATTGACGGTGATCACCAGTCCCTTAAACCGCACCGGCTGGCCCACCTTGGCTTCGAAGCGCAAGGTCTGGGCTGTCACCTTGTCAACCGCCTGCAAAATGGCAGCGCCATAGCGGGGCCGCTTCAGCGGCTCTGAGCTCCGGCTTGTCACATTGCCAATGGCGGGCGCAACAGGCGCGTCCTCGACCTCTGGCGTCGGCACCGCAGCCTGTGGCGGAGCGGGGGGCACAGGATCGGGTTTTGCTGGTTCCGAGCGCGGCAGGGTCGGCGCACCGGCATCGGGGCGTGGGGCGTCCTGCGCCAAGGCACGCCAGCCCAAGGCCCCGCCTATGGCAATGGAGGCCAAAATCATCGTCAAGCTGAGCCGCGCGAAACGCACCCCACTAACCGGGATAAGGGTCGGTCTTGGCAGGCCCAGTCTCTGGACTGGCCTGGGGACTGGCGTGGGGACCTGTCGGGGACTTGGTCGCAGGGGTTGCGGCCGGAGCCGTCGTCGCGCCGCCCTTCACCACCGATCCAATCAGGCCAAATAGGTCGACCGCCCCTTGGGTATTTGGGATTTCACCGCCGGGCTTTAAATCATCCAAGGCCCCGCCGGGCGCAATTGCAATGAGTGGACTGCCGAGCAAGCCAGACGAGGTGATCTTGGCGGTCGAGTCCGACGGCAGCTTCAAGCCGCCATTCACCACCATGCGCACCCGCGCCAGATAGGTTTTCGGGTCGAGCTCAATCTTGGCCACGGTCCCAACCTTGACGCCCGATACGCGCACATCCGCTCCGGTTTCAAGCGCGCCGACATCGCCAAATCTGGCCACCAGTTCGTAACCACCGGACGCGCTCGCACCGCCTGCATGGCTGACGGCATAGATGAGAAATCCCGCCGCCGCCGCCAAGACGACCGCGCCGACACCGGTTTCAGCCAGGGCCTCTGACCGCGCCATTAGGCGTCCTCGCCCGGCGTCCAGGCCTGATAGTCGCCACGCGCCGCCGCGCGCTCTCCCCCCCGACCCAGGGCGCCCTTCGGCTTCCAGGCATAGAGGGTCCCGGTGAGGTTGGGCAGGTGCTCGCGCTCCCAGACCTGGCGCTTGAGCGGTGCAGAGGTTGGCGGTTCGGCGAAGGTATAGTGCAGCCAGCCGTGCCAATCCGGCGGCACTTTCGACGGCTCAGCATAGCCCCGATAGGTGACATAGCGCCGTTTGCGCCCGTCATAGCTCTCCCTATTGGTCCGGCACTCAAAATAGCGATTGCCGAATTCATCGCTGCCCACGAACTTCGCGTTGCGCGCGATGGTGAACAAGGCGCCGAATGTAGCGCCATTCCACCATGTGAAGATGGATTTGAGCAGGGCCAAGGTCGCTCCCTTTCGGGGTTTGAAAAGCTGGCGGACTATAGGGGTCCGACCCCGCGCCGTCCAGGGGCCTAAGACGCTGCGACCGCGCGTCGTGGCGAAGCCCCCCTCTGACACTTCGTCAATATGTTGTATGTCGTGGACAACCCCTGACTAAGTGTTGCGCTTTTTTGTCAGGACGCCTAGCCTAAGCTTTGCCTAAGGAAGAGGGACGCGACGGGCCATGCGGTTCGAAAGTCTGTTCGCTGGAGATACCGGCGCGAGCGAGCTCGATTCGGAAACGCCATTCGGCGTCGCACTCGAACTGCGCGAGGTTGAGCGCGCGTCGGCTTTTACCGCCGTGGTCGCGCCATCGGCTTGGACCGCCGCGCGCGTAGAGGCCTGGCTCGACTGGACGGAGACCCTGGCCAGCGACCTGCCGACCGAGCCTGCACCAGACGGCCTAACCGCGACTGACCACCCCATGCTTGGCGGCGCCTTTAGCCGCTTTGCCCGCCGCCTGGCCCATTGGGGCTGGGCGCTTGGCCTGTTCGACCGCGGCGAAGACGCACTGCGGTTCGAGCTTGAGATTTTTGCAAGCCTTGTTACCGGCGTCGCCGCGCCTGGCATCGAGCGGGCGCAGGGTGTGCGGATTTCCCCCTTTACCGGCGATCCCGCCCGGGAGGGCCTCTCACTTACTGACCCAGCAACCCTGCAAGGCGCAGAGCGCTTAGAGGCGCGGCTTTCGGCAAGGCGGGCGCAAAGGCGTCTGCAAGGCGCACTGCGCAGTGTGGATGAGCGGCTGCGCGCCGTCGCCGAGGCTGTCAGTCGTTGCGAGGGCGACCCCAATTCTTGCGCCAATCCGGTTGAAAATCCGGCCCTGGCCCGCGCCGCCCGCGCCGCCCGTCAGGTGGGTGCGAACGATACAGATATTTTGAATGCCATTCGCTTAGGCGCTCGCGGGCGGGCGCCACTCCCCGCTGAGCTCGGCATCATGGCCGATCAAGGCTTCCTCTATGCGGCGCGCATGAATGTCACCGATGCAGCGGCAGCCGCCTGTGAGGATGAAGGCCTTGTCTTGACCCGGACGCCGCTTGAGGCGGAAGCCCTGGCGCGACAAGGGGTAGCGCCGCGCTGTGCCCTGTCGCTTTCGGCCTTTGCCAGCTTTTTTGACGAGGCCCCGGCCCACGAGGCGCCAGCGCGGCTGGCAAAGCTTGCCCGCCTTTGGACCACCGCGCTTGAAATCCAACTTGCCAGCGGTCACATGCCGACGCTGGAAGACGCCGAAGCCCGTTACCTGCAACGTCCGCTCGGCCTTACCCTTGCAGGCCTCGCCGAGATCAGCGCTGCGCAAGGCGCGCCCGCAGGCGATTCCGAGGCCTTGAAGGCCGCCGCCACAGTTTCCGCAGCCGCCCTCGCCACCTCTGCCGAAATGGGTGCGCTCATGGGTCCGGCGCCCGGCGTTCGGGCGAATGAACAGGCCTTGACCGCCAAGCTCGCCGTTGTCCAAGGCTTTACCGTTGGGCTCGGACTGCGCGACGCCAGCGCCAACCTGCGCAAGGTGACGGCGGCGGGCCTGCGCAATACCTCCGTCCTCGACCTTTCCCCAAGCCCGGACCTGTCGCTCCGGCTGGGCGGGGTCTCTATCGGCTGCGAGCCCTGGAGCGGCCCGATCAGTGTCGCGGAAACCGCCGATGGGATTGGGCTTCCGGTGCTGAAAGCTGAGGCCCTACACGCCGCCAATCGCCTCGGCTTTAAGTTTGCCGATTTGCGCGGCGCGCTGCTTGGTGAGCGCAGCCTAGATCGCGGCCCGATCACGCCGGCCAGCTTGCAAGCTAAAGGCTTTACCGAGCACGAAATCGGTCGAGCGGAAGCCGCCCTGTTCACCGCCAAGCGGTTGCGCGACGCCTTTGCGCCGCACGTGATTGGCGCGGGCTTTGTGCAGGATGTGCTTGGCGTGCCTGCCGCCCGTTTGACCGATCCCGATTTGGATGTCCTCGCCGAGGCGGGCTTTAGCCCCGTCGAGATCGCCGCCACTGAACGCATGGCCCTGGGTAGCTCTGACCTTGGCGAAGTGCATGAACTCTTTGCACCGGTGACCAATGCACGGCGCATCGCCGCCGCCGCAGCCTTTTCGCCCCTGGTGACGTCCCCTACCCTCGCCACCCTGGTTATCAGCGCAGAAGATGGCCCAGACGAGGTCCAGGCCTTGCTGGATCAGGCGCTTGAGGCCGGTGTCGGAGGCGTGCGCTTCCACCGCCCGGCTGAAACCACCGCCCTCTTCCTGCCCCCCGAACCGCAAGCGGCGCCTCAACCCGCCGCCGCGAAACCTGACGCCGAACCCCCGCCCGCATCAGGGCGAAGCGAACGGGTTGTGGAGCGGATCATTGAACGCGACCGTACCCGCCGACGCCTGCCCGACCGCCGCAAGGGCTATATCCAAAAGGCGGCCGTTGGGGGGCACAAGGTCTATATTCATACTGGCGAGTATGACGATGGCGAACTGGGCGAGATCTTCATCGACATGCACAAGGAAGGCGCGGCCTTCCGCTCGGTGATGAACAATTTCGCCATCGCCATTTCCATTGGGCTGCAATACGGCGTGCCCCTGGAGGAATTTGTCGACGCCTTTGTCTATACGCGCTTCGAGCCTGCGGGTCCCGTGACCGGCAATGATCAGGTGAAGTCGGCCACCTCGATCCTCGACTATGTGTTCCGCGAACTCGGCATCAGCTATCTGGAGCGCCACGATCTCGCCAATGCCGATCCTGACGCCTTGTCCGCCGATGGTCTGGGGCGTGGCGACGCTGACAAGCTCGAACCCCTGCCCGCTGCGCACTTTATCTCGAAAGGCTTTAGTCGCGGCGCCTCGCCGGACAATATCCTATTCCTCCCCACCGCCCGCCGCCCCCATGAGAGCGATGGCGGCGACGAAGCCCGCTTCAATGTCTGCCCACAGTGCGGTGACATTGCCCTGGTCGAACGCGGCGGAAAACGTGTCTGCGTCACCTGTGGCGCGGGCCAGGAGGCCGAGGCCAAGGCCCCCTAACCGGAATTTAAGTGGCGCGCGGGGATGGCGGCGCTTATTTCAAGCTTATGATTGCGCTTCGTCTTGCCTTGGTCGTCTCTCTGCTTCTGCCCGTCGTCGCGGCGGCGCGGGATCACGAAGTGGCGCGTCAGGTGATGTATGGCGGCGCCTGCGTCGGCTGTGATCTGTCAGGCCGCAAGATGCTCGGCGGCCGGTTTTACGGCGCCAATTTCAGCAATGCGGTTTTGACAGCGGCGGATTTGCGCGGCGCGGCATTTCGCGGCGCAGCATTTGGCGGGGCCGACCTTTCCGATGCTGACGCACGCGGGGCGACCCTGCTTGGCTCGAACTTCGACTCCGCCAAGTTTCGCCGCGCGCACCTCGAAGGCCTGATCGCTAAGGGCGCTCAATTTAGCCACGCCGATTTCACCAATGCGCATTTGCGCGACGCAGAGATGATCGCCGTCGATTTGACCGATGCGCGTTTCCAAAATGCCGACCTAACCGGCGTGCGGTTTTCTCACACGATTTTGCATGGTGCAGATTTATCCGAGGCGCGGGGTCTGACCTCGAACCAGATCACCACCTCGTGCATTGATAAGGCGACCCGCCTGCCGCGCGGGGTGGTGGGACGGGTCTGCTAAAGGCCGCTCTCCCGGACGCTCGGCCATTTGGCGGTTGATCGCAAGGCCTGGAGGACATAGACCCAAGACGTCACCTCGTCTCTGCGCAGTGCAATCTCGACCTTTTTCGGAGGCGATCCGACCCCATGACGGCAAGCTTCTTTCTGCGAAATGCGCGCTGCGTCGCAGCGGTGGCCAGCGTGGGGCTTGGCCTCGCCATTAGCGCGGCGGTCCCCTTGGCGGTTGCTGGCGCTTTTGCTCCCAGCAAACCCTTGCCTTCCGACCCGCCGCGACCACCGATGGGACGCGGCGTCGCGGTTATCTTACCAGATCAAGACCCCCTCAGCTTCATCACCGCCCTCTATAATCGACCCTCGCCGTTTCTGGGTCGCGTTAGCGGATACCGTCGGGTGTTCATGCCAGACCTAGCCCGCGCCATGGCCCAGGACACCCAACCGCCCGAGCAAGGGGCCATTCGCTTCGACTGGCGGTTTGGCGCGCCCCACACCCACGTCTCCGAGCTGCGATTTGAAGTCAAACAGACGCTTCTGTCGGCCGTAGTGACCGCGCGCTTTCGCGTCGACGGGCAGCCGGCTGTGACGCGGATCAAACTCCTCAAGCGACGCACGGGCTGGCGCGTCCACGATATTGGCCAAACTGCCTGGTCGCTCCGGTCATGTTTGAAGATGCGCGGCGCTGAACCCTCACTCGCGTGCATAGCGCCGCCGGTCGAGCCGGGCATCAATGCGCCTTTGCCCCTGACCCCACCGACTGCGCCCAAAAGCGATGCGCCGCCGCCCTTGCCTGCAGTCGCACCTAAACCTTGATCGGCGGCGCAATCCGCAAATGCAATTCCTTCAGCTGACGCTCCATCACTTCTGAGGGCGCATTCATCAACAGGTCGCGCGCCTGTTGATTGAGCGGGAAGGCGATCACGTCGCGGATGGTGGTTGCGCCGGCCAGCAGCATGACAATCCGGTCGACGCCCGGCGCAATGCCTCCGTGGGGCGGCGCCCCATAGCGGAAAGCATTCAGCATGCCGCCGAATTTTTCTTCGACCACTTCAGGGCCATAACCGGCAATTTCAAATGCCTTCAACATGATGTCGGGGCGATGGTTCCGAATGGCGCCCGATGACAGCTCAATGCCGTTACAGACAATGTCATACTGAAAGGCGAGGATATCCAAGGGGTCCTTGGTCAGCAGTGCTTCCAACTCGCCCTGCGGCATCGAAAATGGGTTGTGGCTGAAATCGACACGCTTTTCGTCTTCGTTCCACTCGAACATGGGGAAGTCGACGATCCAGCAGAAGGCGAAGCGATTGGGATCAATTAATCCAAGCTCGGTCCCAACCTTGGTGCGGGCAAGCCCGGCGAACCTGTACATGGCCTCCGGCTCGCCCGCGACGAAGAAGACCGCATCACCGGCCTTAAGGCCCAGTTGCTGGCGAAGCGCCTCGGTCCGCTCTGGTCCCAAATTCTTTGCAACCGGACCCGCCCCTTCCGCCTCACCTTCGCGCCAGAAGATATAGGCAAGCCCCGGCTGTCCCTCACCCTTGGCCCAGTCATTCATCCGATCACAAAAGGCGCGACCGCCAGCTGCGGGCGCTGGGACGGCCCAGATTTCGGCCTTAGGCGCTTCGAGAATTCGAGCGAAGACACCAAAGCCGCCGCCTCGAAAATGCTCGGACACATCCTGCATGATCAAGGGATTACGCAGGTCAGGCTTATCGGAGCCGTACTGGCGGATCGACTGGCGGTAGGGAATACGCGGGAAGGCCCCTGCATCTACACGCCGCTCGCCAGCAAATTCTTCGAACACGCCGCGCATCACCGGTTCAATGGCGTTGAACACGTCATCTTGGGTGACAAAGCTCATTTCCATATCGAGTTGGTAGAACTCGCCGGGCGACCGGTCGGCGCGTGCGTCTTCGTCGCGGAAACAGGGAGCGATTTGGAAGTAGCGATCAAAGCCCGCCACCATCAATAGCTGCTTAAACTGTTGCGGCGCCTGAGGCAGGGCATAGAACTCCCCGGGATAGAGCCGCGAGGGAACGAGAAAGTCGCGCGCACCCTCTGGCGAGGAGGCCGTCAGAATAGGCGTTTGGTATTCGGTAAATCCCTGGTCGATCATCCGCCGACGCAAGGACGCGATCACTTGCGACCGCAGCACGATGTTGCGATGCAGGCTCTCACGGCGCAGGTCTAAAAACCGGTTCCTGAGGCGCAAATCCTCTGGATAGTCCGGCTCGCCAAACACAGGCACAGGCAATTCCGCCGCTTCTGACAGGACAGCCACGCCCGTAACTCGAATTTCGATTTCGCCGGTGGGCAGGTTCGGATTCTTTGCCGCCTCGTCCCTGGCCAAAACCACGCCGTCAATGCGCAAGACGCTCTCGGCGCGCACGCGCTCTGCAATGGCGAAACCTGGCGTTTCGGGTGAAAGCACGAGCTGGGTCAAACCATAATGGTCGCGCAGGTCGATAAACATCAGACCGCCATGGTCGCGCTTGCGGTGAACCCAGCCTGACAGACGGACCTGTGCGCCTGCGTCGGTGAGCCGAAGGGCGCCGCAATGATGAGTGCGATAGGCATGCATGGGGGATGGTCTCATAGTGTCGCGCGCGTCAGGGACGCATTACCCGCGAAGGCGGCGAAAGGCGGGAGAGGCCACGACCGATGGGGATTGTCAAGGCGGGCAGCTCAGTTAGGGCGCTGGGCAATCTATCCCCGACCATCGCGTTGATGTTCACAAGTCCCATCCCGCAGGGGAATCGACCTTTGTCGCCCAAGCGTTTAACGCTCATCCTGCACGCGCACGACATGGGTCAGACCTCGGTCAGGTTTCGCCCGCGCACTGGGTAAGGTTTTGGGGTGGATACTGCATGAGCCTCGCACAGCTTCAATTGAAGCTGCAGCCTCAGAGTCTTTGGCGGCGCGAGGACTTTAGCGTCAGCCCGGCCAATGCAGAGGCTGTGCAGGCTATCGACTCCTGGCCGGACTGGACCGCTGCTGCCGTGCCCGGCGTCTTGGCGGTCGTCGGACCTTCGGGCTCGGGGAAAACCCATCTGGGGCAGATCTGGGCGCACCGCGCGCAGGCCACGGTATTTAGCGCCACCGACCCAGCCGCGCAGATGGGCCTCGCCGCCATTCCTGAAGGTCCTCTCTTTGTCGACGATGCGGAGGGTGCCTTAGAGGACGAAGTCCTATTTCACCTGATTACCCGCGCGAGCGCCAGAGGGGGCGACCTTTTGCTCACAGCGACGCGCCTTCCCGCCGCCTGGGAGGTTCGGCTGCCTGATCTCAAATCCCGGCTCAAGGCCATGGCTGTGGTCGAATTACCGCTTCCTGATGATTTGATCTTGATCAGCGCCTTGCGGTCCCTATTTCGCGAACGCAACATCAAGGCCTCCGACGATCTCCTTGCCTATTTGGTGCGCCGAATCGGGCGCTCGATCCCCGAGGCCCGCCAGATTGTCGAAAAGCTCGACGAGGCCTCCCTGCCCGATCAAAAGCCGGTCACACGCAGTCTCGCGCGCCAGATATTGGACGGTGAGCCTGAGACGGAACCGCTCTTTCGCGATTTATGACAGCTTGCCGCTTGCAGCCGCGCAGCGGAGCGGCGAAAACGGGGATCATGGCACAGCTTGATCCCACGCTTGAGGATACCTCTCCCGCGACCGACAACGATGCAGCGCAGGTCGGACAATCTGCGTCCCTGTCTCCCCATGCCGCCCCGCTCGATCTCGACGCCCTGAATTCGCCCGACCGATTCTTTAACCGGGAAGTGTCGTGGCTGGCCTTTAATAAGCGCGTCTTGGAAGAGGCGCAGAACCCGCGACACCCGATTTTAGAGCGGCTGCGGTTTATCTCGATCAGCGCCAACAATCTCGACGAATTCTACATGGTGCGCGTCGCGGGCTTGAAGGGGCAGGTGCGCGAGGGCGTGCGCGTGACAAGCCAAGATGGATTGAGCGCCGCTGATCAGGTGGAAAAGGTGGCCGAGGGCGCCGCGGACCTAATGGCCGCTCAGCAATCCTGCTGGCGCGCCTTGCATCGGCAGTTGGAAACGGCGGGCATTAAGGTGCTGCAGCCCGAGGAGGTGGAGGACAATGATCGCGCTGCCTTGGAGGAAATCTTTCTCACCCAACTCTTCCCGATTCTGACCCCGGTCGCCATCGACCCGGCCCATCCCTTTCCCTTCATCGCCAATCTGGCGTTTTCCTTGGCGCTAAAGCTTCGTCGGCGAAGCGATGGGCGGATGTTTTACGCCCTGGCGCCAGTCCCCAATCAGGTTAAACGCTTTTGGCGGTTGCCGACCCGTAAAGGGCGGGGCGCGAAGGCCGAGCGACGTTATTTGACGCTTGAGAACATGCTGATCCTGTTCATCGATCACTTGTTTCCAGGCTGCGATATCGAGGCGAAGGGCGTGTTTCGGTTGATCCGCGACTCTGACGTGGAGATCGAAGAAGAAGCCGAAGACCTCGTCCGCGAATTCGAAGCCCTGTTGCGTCAACGCAGGCTAGGGTCGGTCGTCAATGTCTCGATTGACGGGTCGATGGATGCAGATTTGCGCGAGTTCATTGTTCGCAATCTGAAGGCCGAAGCTGAAGATGTGGTGGTGATCGATGGCATGCTGGGCATGGCGCAGCTGTCCCAACTCATTCCTTCCGATCGCGCCGATTTGAAATTCCCCCCCTATGAGCCGCGTTTTCCGGAACGGGTGCGCGACCATGGCGGGGACTGCTTCGCCGCCATTCGCGAGAAGGACTTTCTGGTCCATCACCCGTTTGAGAGTTTCGACGTGGTGGTCCAGTTCCTGCGCCAGGCTGCTGCCGATCCCGACGTGTTAGCGATCAAGCAAACCCTTTACCGGACGAGCGAAAACAGCCCCATTGTCGCAGCCCTGATCGAGGCTGCGGATCGCGGCAAGAATGTCACGGCCTTGGTTGAGCTAAAGGCCCGCTTTGACGAGGCGGCCAACTTAAAATGGGCCCGCGACCTCGAACGGGCGGGGGTGCATGTGGTGTTCGGCTTCGTCGAATACAAAACCCACGCCAAGCTCTCTATGGTGGTGCGCCGCGAGGGCGAGGCGCTGAAAACCTATTGCCACTTTGGCACGGGCAATTATCACCCGATCACCGCGAAGATTTATACCGATTTATCGCTCTTCACCTGTCATCCGGCCTTTGGTCGCGACGTCTCGAAGATTTTCAACTACATCACCGGCTATGCCCAGCCGGAACGCTTGGAAAGGTTAGCTTTTTCGCCGCTGACCTTAAAATCGACCCTGCTCGAATTGATCGCCACCGAAGCCGCCAATGCTCGGGCTGGAAAGCCAGCGGCGATCTGGGCCAAGCTTAATTCCTTGGTCGATCCGGTGATTATCGACGCGCTTTACCGCGCGAGCCAGGATGGCGTGAAAATTGACATGGTGGTGCGCGGCATCTGCTGCCTAAAGCCAGGGGTCAAGGGCCTGTCCGACAATATCAAGGTCAAAAGCATTGTTGGCCGGTTTCTCGAACATGCAAGAATCGTCGCCTTTGCCAATGGCCACCCGATGCCGGGCCCGCAGGCCAAGGTTTTCATGTCCTCGGCCGACTGGATGCCCCGCAACCTCGACCGGCGCGTGGAAAGCTTGGTTCCGATTGAAAATCCAACCGTGCACCAGCAGGTTTTGGAACAGATCATGGTGGCCAACCTCAATGATGAGGCGCAAAGCTGGTACCTCGACTCCGATGGCGGATATCGACGCTTTGACGTGCGCGGCGTCCGCCGCCCCTTCTCAGCCCATGACTACTTTATGACCAATCCCAGCCTTTCCGGTCGCGGCCGCGGCGTAAAACATCTCCCTCGAGCTTTTGATCATGTGGGCCCGCGAAAATAGTCGACCGCCGCCGCGCGATGTTGCGGTCATCGATGTGGGTTCAAATTCGGTTCGGCTCGTCCTGTATCGGATTGAGGGCCGGGCGATTTGGACTGTGTTCAACGAAAAGGTGCTGGCGGGCCTGGGCAAGGGCGTCGCCGCCACCGGGCGCTTGTCTCTGGAAGGCCGCCGCCAAGCCCTTGCCGCGCTGAAGCGATTTCGCGCCGTGGTCGACGGAGCCAATCCGGACGAGGTTTACACCGCCGCCACCGCCGCCATCCGCGAGGCCTCAGATGGCCGCGACTTTTTACAAGACGTACGTCGGGAGACAGGCCTCGTCATTCGCGTTTTGTCAGGTGAGGAAGAGGCGCGCTACGCAGCTCTTGGCGTCTGTGCGGGCGCGAGCAAGCTTGAAGGCGTGGTTGGGGATCTCGGCGGATCGAGCCTTGAGCTTAGCCGGGTCACTGCGGATGCGACCTTGAGGGGCGTCACCCTGCCGCTCGGCCCCTTTTCACTGGGGGCTCCCAAACCTTTGGACCTCGAGGTCAAGGGGCGGGCCATGCGCCATCTCAGCCCCATCGCCGACCAGTTTCGCACCGAGACATTTGTCGCGGTTGGTGGCGCTTGGCGAAACCTAGCCCTGGTGCATATGGCCGCCAACGCCTATCCGCTGCGCATCGTCCATCAATACGAATTTCCAGCGTCCGAAGCCTTGGCGACGGCGCAATTAATCGCGCGCCAGTCGAAAAGCTCGCTCGAGCGCATACCGGGCCTGTCCAAAAAGCGGGTCGAGACCCTTCCCTATGCGGCAGTGGTTTTGGAGGCGGTGATTGATAGCCTTTCGGTCAAGACCGTGGCGATTTCCGCCTATGGCGTTCGCGAGGGCCTCCTTTTCGAAGCCATGACGCCACAAACTCAGGCGCTTAACCCACTCGTCGAGGGCTGTGCTGCACTTGGCGCGCGGCTCGGCATTGCTGAACCGCTCAGCCCGGCCCTCTATGCTTGGCTCTTGCCGCTCTGGTCCCAATTCGTGCCGGTGTTTTCAGCCGAGCGGGACCGCGTGCTTTTGGAGGCGGCCAGCCACCTGTGCGATATTGGCGCACGCCTCCATCCCGATCACCGCGCGGACCTCGCCTTCGACCAGGTCCTTCGGGCGCCCATCGCCGGGCAAAACCACGCTGAGCGCAGCTTTTTGGCCGTCGCCACCTATTACCGCTACGCCAATATCAATAGCGCGCTCGACTCTCCCGACGTGGTCAAACTCCTATCACCAGAGCGCTTCCGGCGCGCTAGGGCCCTCGGCGCGGCGATGCGGCTTGGCTGTGATCTCTCCGGACGCACGCCCGAACTCTTGGCACGGACCCAACTCGAGCTGGCGGACACCCGGCTGCGCATTTTGCTGCAAGCAGGCTTCGCGGATATGATCCAAGGCGACCAAACCCGAAAGCGCGTCTCAGCTCTGGCCGAGGCACTGGAACGGCAATTTGAGATCGTTGAGGAAAAACGGCCCTGACGCGCTTGGATAAATGACCTTGCGCCAGGCCGCCCATGGGCGGCCTACCCCGAAAATATCGCGCCAAATTGTCGTGAAAGGGACGGTGGAGGACAATGCTGCTCCACCCCGCGACAGGGTTTTTTATGAAGAAGGGTTATTTTGACTTTATAGAGTTTGTCCGTCTTGCAGACCCGGCGGCGACCTACTCTCCCGCGCCTTGAGACGAAGTACCATCGGCCCTGAGGAGCTTAACGACCGAGTTCGGAATGGGATCGGGTGGGGACTCCTCGGCATAGCCACCAGGTCAGCAAGAGGGACAAACTCTAGACTGAGAAGACATAGTGATTTGTTAGATTTCTGGCTTAGGCCCTTGCGGCTCGCTGAGGTGCGAGCGGCATGGATTTTACTGAGGAACGATCAAGCCGATCGAGCGATTAGTACCGGTTAGCTCCACGCGTCACCGCGCTTCCACACCCGGCCTATCAACGTAGTGGTCTACTACGGCTCTCGGCGAAGCCTTGTTTTGAGGTGGGTTTCCCGCTTAGATGCTTTCAGCGGTTATCCCGTCCACACTTAGCTACCCTGCTGCGCGGCTGGCGCCACGACAGGTCCACCAGAGGTGTGTCCATCCCGGTCCTCTCGTACTAGGGACAGATCCTCTCAAGCTTCGTACACCCACGGCAGATAGGGACCAAACTGTCTCACGACGTTCTGAACCCAGCTCACGTACCACTTTAATCGGCGAACAGCCGAACCCTTGGGACCTGCTCCAGCCCCAGGATGTGATGAGCCGACATCGAGGTGCCAAACT
>CAIMFV010000051.1 GCA_903840435.1 uncultured Caulobacterales bacterium | reverse complement strand
TCATCCTGATGATCTGCAAATATACCACAGGCTTGCGCGTCTCCGACGAGGCCGAAGCCGAAGGCCTGGACGCGGCCCTGCACGGCGAAGCCCTGCACGACCACGGCTAATCCAAAGCCTTAACCGCACCTCAGCCTGGCGGGCGTCTCCCTCACCGGAGGCGCCCGTTCGCGTTTGGGGGGTTATTTCGCCGTAAGTTCGTCGAGGACGCAGGCGGCGGCGCGTGACGACGGATCGCCTGTCCCCCGCCCCATTAGGTCAAGCGCAGCATTTTGCGCCTCCACCTGTTGGGCGCGGCCGATGGGATCGTCGAGCAGGCGGGCAAGGCTTTGCGCCAAGGCTTCCCCTGTGCAGGCATCCTGCAAAATTTCCGGCACGACCTCACGCCCCGCCGCGATATTGATCAGCGTGATCCACCGGGTGGTTATCAGGCGCTTGCCGACCAAATAGGTTAGCCGTCCGATCTTATAGGCCACCACCATGGGGGCGCCGCACAGGCCTAATTCCGTTGTCACCGTGCCGCTGGCCGCTAAAGCCACGGTCGCAGCGGCCATCAGGTCATATTTCAACGCTTCGTCATTGCGCACCAGCACCGGCGGCGACGCCCACGTCCCTACCGCTTCGGTCAACAGCCCGTCCACCGTCGCTGCCACCTGCACGATGACCACAAGGTCCGGTCGACTGGCCTTTAGTCTGGCCACAGCTTCACCGAAGGGGGCGGCGAGGCGCGAGACCTCTGACCGGCGGCTCCCCGGCAAGACCAGCAGGATGGGGCTGTCGGCAGGAATGCCAAGGCGGGCGCGGGCGCGCGCCGGATCGACGCCGCTGAGATCACGCGCCAGGGCCGGATTGCCAACAAAGGTGACCGGCAGCCCCACCCCCTGATAGAAGGGCGCATCCATGCTTTGGGTCGAGAGCAGACGATCAACGGCGCCCGCCAGCACCTTGGCGCGACCTGGACGCGAGGCCCAAACCTGCGGTCCGACATATTTCAAGATCCGGGTCTTTGGCGACGCCCGGCGAAGGCGATGGGCAACCCGTAAAGAGAATCCCCAACTGTCGATCAGCACTGCCACATCTGGCTGCTCGCGTTTGGCGAGCGCCCCAATGGAGTCGGCGCGTTGGACAATCCGTGGATAGGCCTTGACCCCTTCCCAAAGCCCGAGAACCGAAAGGTCGGAAAGATCAAATATCGGGTCAAGCCCTGCCGCCTGCATCCGGGCGCCGCCGACGCCGACAAATCGAAATTCAATGCTTGGGGCCGCCTGACGCAAGGCCGCCATGAGGTCGGCGCCCAACTGATCGCCTGAGGCTTCGCCGGCCGTGAGGAGGACGGTGACCTGGCGGGATGGGCCAGAGATCATGGCGCGGCCGCGCCAAAAATGAAAAGGCCCGCCGCATCGGCGGCGGCGATGACGGCTTGGCGGTCAAGCACCAAAAGCCGTCCCGCCTCCCCGACAATGCCGCTTAAGCCTGCTTCAGCGGCGCGCTCCACGGTTGAAAGGCCAATGGTTGGCATATCGATGCGCAGATCTTGAATGGGCTTGGGGCACTTGGCGAGCACCCCTTTGCGATGGTCGGGATTGCCCTTGATCGCGTCTGCAAGGCCAATACAGCGGCGCAACATGGCCTCGGTCCCCTCTTGCGCTTCGACCGCAAGCACCAGCCCTGCTACCACCACACAGCCCTGGCCGATATCAAGCTCTCCCATGGCGCGCGCCACGCGCAGCGCTTGGGAAATATCGGATTGATGGGTTGGCTGCGGGGCGTGGAGGCCAAGCGGGCCTGCTGGCAGGGTCAAGTCGTCGCCGATCTGGTCGGCCCCCTCAATCTGAAACCCTTCCCGTTCAAAGATGTTGAGCATATGGCGCATCAGCCCGTCATCGCCCTGGGCGGCAGCGGCAATCACCCCAGGCAACAGGCTCAAGCCCTTCAGGTCAGGCTTCAAACTGGCGAAATCAGGGCGTTGCACAAGGCCTGCAAAGCACAAGGCCTGACAGGCTTCGGCCCGCAGACAGGCGATGATTTTCCCAATCTCGGCAATCCCCACCGTGACATGCGGCGCGCTCAGGGTCTGGTCATCGGCAAAGCCCTTCAGCCGAATGACAAAAAATGGCCGACCGCTGGCCTGGCAGCGCGCAATCAGGCTCGGAGGCAGGCCGCCACCGCCAACCACAAGCCCAAGTTTTGGCCGCGAGGCGGTCACGGTCCGGGTTGGCAGAGGGGTCGCGAAGCGTCGTCGCGGATAAAGTCGACAATCTCCATCACCTCGGTGGAGTGTGCGAACACCCGCGCCACATCGTCAAGCCGTTCTTGAAACGCTCCCTCCGGCGCAAACAGCATGCGCCACGAGGCGCGCAGATCATTGATGGCTTCGCGGCTAAAGCCGCGGCGCTTGAGGCCGACGAGATTTAAGCCTTCCAGCCGCGCGTGGTTGCCCCACACCATGCCAAACGGGATGATGTCGCGGGTAACAATCGCGCCGCCGCCGACAAAGGCATAACGGCCGATGCGGCTGTGCTGGTGAACTGCGCACAGGCCCGCCATGAACACATAGTCTCCAACGTGAACATGGCCTGCCAAGGTCGCATTATTCGCAAACACCACCTGATCGCCGACAATGCAGTCGTGGGCCACGTGAGCGCTGACCATAAAAAGGCCGTCTGACCCCACTTGAGTGAGCCCACCGCCCATCACGGTTCCCGTATTCATGGTCACATGTTCGCGGATGGAATTGCGCGGTCCGATGACCAGCCGGGTTTCTTCTCCCCGGTGCGCCAGATGCTGTGGGCTGCCACCAAGCGAGGCAAAAGCATGCACGACCGTGTCGGCGCCGACTTCGGTCAAACCTTCGACCACCACATGGGTCAGGAGCTTCACGCCTGAGTGCAGGCGCACCTTGGGGCCGACGACACAGAAGGGGCCGATTTCGACCGACTCATCGATTTCCGCCGCCGAATCGACCAGCGCTGTGGGGTGGATTTTGCTCATGCCTTGTTCTCAACCACGATGGCCGCCCATTCTGCTTCCGCCGCGAGCTTTCCATCGACAAAGGCCTCGCCGCGAAACTTAAAAATCTCGCTTCGGGCCCGCAGCACCTTTACCGGCATCCGCAACACATCGCCCGGCCGCACAGGCAGGCGAAAGCGGACATTATCCAGGGTCATGAAAAGAATGGTCTTGCCCGTAACATCGGCATCCAAGGATTTCGACATCATCACAGCGCCGGATTGGGCCAGGGCCTCAACAATCAAGACGCCGGGCATGACCGGATTTTCCGGGAAGTGGCCGGTAAAAAACGGCTCGTTGAAGGTGACGTTCTTCACCCCGATGATAGAGGTGTACGGACGATAGTCCTCACAGCGATCGACAAGCAGGAACGGATAGCGGTGGGGTATGCGGCGCAGAATTTCTGCAATGCCAATGGTTGGCCCAACCTCTGACGCCTCAGGGGCAAGGTTAGGATCGTCCGCCATGGTCATAGGGTGTCTCGTCCGGGTTTAAGCGCGATCAAGCGACCATCCCTAACGGGCTGGCGGCTTCTTGTCGACCTGCTGGGCAACCCAGGCCACTTCGCGCATGAACCGGCGAATGGGTCGGCCCGGCGCACCTGCCCAGGTCTCGCCCGCAGGCACGTCGCGCATAATGCCAGCGGCCGCTGCAATCCGTGCACCCTTATGGATGCGGATATGGTCGGCAACGCCGACACCGCCGCCCATCATGACGCCGTCTTCTAAGACCGAGCTGCCCGAAAGTCCGGTTTGCGCCGCGATAACGCAATTGCGGCCAATCTGCACATTGTGCCCCACCTGGACGAGATTATCGATCTTGCTCTGTTCGCCAATGACTGTGTCGTCATAGGCGCCGCGATCCACACAAGAGTTGGCCCCGATACTGACCCCGTCTTGCAAGATCACGCGACCGAGTTGGGGAATGTCGAGCGCACCGGAGCGGCTACCCGCTACGCCGAACCCGGTTTCGCCGATCACCGCTCCAGAGCAAACCGTCACGCCATCGCCGATCAGCGCAAAGCCAATATAGACATTGGCGCCGATCCGGCAGTTCCGTCCAATGGCGACGCCTGGA
Organism: uncultured Caulobacterales bacterium; assembly: GCA_903840435.1. Lineage (GTDB taxonomy): Bacteria > Pseudomonadota > Alphaproteobacteria > Caulobacterales > Caulobacteraceae > CAIMFV01. The sequence goes on along the minus strand of CAIMFV010000051.1, from coordinate 152,100 downwards.
CCAATCACGCTTTGCGCGCCAATTTCTGTGCCGCGCCCGATCTTAGCGCCCTGGCCGATAACTACGCCGGGCGCCAGCGCCACATCGTTTTCCAGTTGGCAATCTGGGTGGATGGCGGATGCGCCCGCCGCGTGGCGCAGTGGTCGGTGAAGCTTTGCGGCCACTCGGGCATAGGCGGCCTGGGGTTCTGGCGTCACCAAGATCATGGCGCTGGCGGGCGCCTCGCTCAGATGCGCTTGCGCCACAATCACAGCGGCGGCCTTGGAGGTGCGAAGAGCGTCGAGGTAACGTACATCCCCAAGATAGGCGATTTCGCTCGCCTTGGCCCGCGCCAGGGGTGCTGCACCGGTGATAAAGCGCTGAACATCGCCACGTTCGACCTGGGCGCCGCTGAGCTCCGCCAGCATGCCCAAGGAAAGGGGCCCAAGGTGTTCAAAAAAGCGCGGGTCTGGCATGGACTTCAGTCCCGATTTCAGAGCGAAGACCCTAAAACACGTAAAAAAACCCGTGGAGCGGCATTGGGCCGGGCTCCACGGGTCTCGGCTTTACCGTTGAGCGAGGGTCGCCGGATCGATGATCTCGCGATCAAAGGTCAAGGTTGGCAATTTTGCATTCAATTGCTGAACAATCGAATCGGTCAGGTCCATTTGCGGATTGGCGGCATTGACGCCTTGGTCAGCGTTCAACAGCAAGGAGCACCCGCGCGCTTGGATGACGCCCCGCACGATGGGCTCGATTTCGCCATTGATCTTTTGCACGGCCTTTTGCAGCGTCGCCTCGAGTTCCTTTTCGCGCAGTTGCGCCTTTTGGCCGAGGTCCTGATAGCGCTTGGCCAGGGCCTGCTGCTTCGAGGTTTGTTGGTCAGCGGGTAGGCTGGCGGCTTGGGCGCGGAACGCGTTGTAGTCGGTTTCAAACGCGGTTTTTTCCGGACCTAATTCTGCGCTCACCTGGGCCTGCAATTGCTGCATGCGCTGTTGGGCGGCTTGGCCGGCGGCGGACTGGCCGACAACACGGTCGTGGCTCCACACGCAGATGCCAGCAATCGGCGGACCGAGTTGCAAGGGCAGCGGCGCAGGCGGAGCTGCTGGGGCGGCGGCCGGCGTGGCGGTCTTTTTTTGCGCGGCGGCGGGAGTGGCTGCGATGACAGCAACAGCGAAGATGGCGGAGGCCGCCATGAGGGTTTTTTGCAGGGTCATGATTCTCAAAACTGTGTGTTGGTTGAAAAGCGGAAATTCTCTACCTTGTCGTAAGTCTCTTTGGCCAAAACTTGGCTGAAGTCCAGGCGGATTGGGCCAAGGGGCGAGGTCCAAAAGACGCTGAGACCCGTTGACGCACGCAGGCTCAGATTATCGACAATCTTCGGATTCGGCGCTCCGTACAGCCCCGTGTTTAGGACAGATTTGTCCAACAGGCCAAGCGTGCCGATATCGAGGAACCACGCCGTGCGAATGCCGTACTGCTCCGGCAGTCCGTTTGGCAAGGTAAGTTCAGAGGTATCAATGGCATAGAGCTTGCCGCCCAAGGCCTCGTCATATTGGGTGTCGCGCGGGCCGATACCGGCGATTTGGAAGCCACGGAAGCTGTTGCCGCCCTTGAAGAACCGGTCATTGATGCGGATCGAGTCTCCGCCCCAGCCTGCGACATAACCGCCCGAGGCCGATAGGGTCAGGACAAAGTCGCTGTTAAAGCCCCAGTACCAAGCGCCCTCCGCCTCGGTGCGGAGATATTTCACGTCGCCGCCGACACCAGCAAAGTCTTGCTTCAGATTGGCGTAGAAGCCGCGAGTCGCCCGCCTTGGATCATTCCGGCGATCAACCCCGAGGGTGTAGCCGATCAGCGACGTGACATAGGCGCCAGTCTGATCACAAATGGTCGACGAAATGGTTCCAGCATTACAAGCGCCCGACGTGACCAAGACCCGGTCGTCGTGGATGGAGTACCGGGTTGAGAAGTAGGTATTGACGTTGAGCGGGAAGCCAAGACTGAAGGTCGCGCCTGTTGACTGGCTATCAAAGCCAGTTTGAGCTGAGTAGTTATACCGATACGAGAAGATGTCGTAGCTCGCGCGCAGATCGCGCTCCAAGAACCTGGGCTCGGTAAAGGCAAAATCGATTTGTTGGCGCAAATAGCCGACCGATGCGCGTAAACGCAGGTCTTCTCCCGTGCCCCGGAAATTGTGCTGACTGACGCCGACGTCGAGCATCAATTGTTCAACCGACGAATAGCCCGCGCCAAAGCTTAGCTCGCCTGTCGGCTGCTCCGCCACCTTGACCCGCAAAATGGTCTTGTCAGGCGCACTGCCCGGCAATTGGTCGATATCGACTGTTTTGAAGAAGTCGAGGCGTTTGACCTGGGTTTTTGAGCGGTCGACCAGCACGCGGTTATAGGCGTCGCCTTCGGCCAAGCTCATTTCTCGGCGAATCACATGGTCGAGGGTGACGGTGTTCCCGACAATATCGATGCGTTCGATATAGACCCGTGGCCCTTCCTTAACGTCGAAGGTGACATCGACCGTATGGGTCTCAGGATTGGCGTGATAGCGGGGGCGTATATCAACAAAGGCAAAGCCCGCAGCACCCGCGGCAAAGGTCAGGCTATCAACCGCGGATTCGATGCGGTCACCTTGATAGGCTTGACCGTCGCGAATCGGCAGCAGCGCACGCATGACATCGGAATTGAGTTTCTTCAGATCAGTCTCGACGCGCACCTTGCCAAACTTGTATTTGGCCCCTTCGCTGACGACAAAATTGATGGTGAAGTTCTGTTGGTCGGCCTGCAGTTCTGCTGCCGATGAAATGACGCGAAAGTCGTAAAAGCCGCGATTGGTGTAGAACTTGCGCAATTGCTCGCGGTCATATTCGATCCGATCCGGATCGTAATTGTCATTTGAATTGAGGAAGTTCCACCAGCGGCTTTCCTTGGTCACCACCACGTCGCGCAGTTGGTTGCCGCTAAAAGCCTTATTGCCCTGGAAATTGACCCGCAAAATGCCGGTTTTCGGACCTTCCGAAATCTCAAACACCAGATCGACCCGCCTTTGCGGCAGTTGGACGATCTTGGGCGTCACCACGACCGCAATCCGACCCGAGCGCCGGTAAAGCTCGACGATGCGCTGCACGTCTTGCAAGATATGGCTCTTGGTGAAGATCGATCGGGGGTGGATCGAAACCTCGTCCTTCAACTTGTCCGTCGAGAGGGCCGAATTGCCCTCGAACACCACCTGGTTGATGATCGGATTTTCAATCACCCGCACCATCAGATCGCCGGTCTTCGGATCGAGTTCAATACGCTCGTCGCTGAAGAGTTCGGTTCGCGCTAAGGTTTTCAGCGCTGCGTCAATGCGGGTCGCGTCGGCGGTATCGCCAACCGAAACCGGCAAATATGACAAGATCGTCGCTGTTTCGATCCGCTCATTGCCTTGCACCGTAATGTGGCGAACCAGGGCCGCTGGGTCCGGCGCGGCCTGTGTGGCGGCAGGCTTTGGTGCGTCTTGGGCCTTGGCTTGCGCATTGACCTGATCCGCAGAGGGCGCAGGAACAGGCGGTCTGCCCGGCGTCACCTTGGGCGTATCGGCCGGATTGATGCCAGCGGCTGCATTGCCCGGCATGGAGCCCGGCGCTTGACCGCCGGTTTGGGCCACGGCCTGAGACGAGAGCGACGCCGCCCCAACCAGCGCGACGACAGAGGTCGCCAACTTAAATTTTTGAGCGTTTAGCGACGGGCTGGGCATCAGGCGAAGACGAATCCTTGAATGTGGAGCGTAGGGCTCAAGTCGCGAGACCCAGCAGTTTGAACAGGCTGGACTGCTGCAGATCGTTCCAGGTTGCGAACAACATCAAACCTAGCAACAAGGCAAGACCAATCCTGAAACTCGCCGACTGAATCCGCGCTTCGACAGGTCGCCGCGCAATGGCTTCATAGGCGTAAAAAACCAGGTGCCCACCATCGAGAACCGGGACAGGCAGGAGGTTCATAAAACCAATCGCTGTCGAAATCATGGCGGCGAGATAGAGAAGATCGAGCACCACGCCAGAAATCTTGCCGGGCAGGTCCGGCGCACTGTCGGCGCCCGCCTTCGCTACCGCACCCGCCGTTTGCGCCATTCCAACAATGCTGGAGAGTTGGCTTGGGCTCTCTCGGCCAGTTATCAAGCGACCGAGATAGTTCAATGTCGTGGCGACAGAATTGTAGGTTTCATTGACGCCATAGACGAAAGCGCGAACCGGCTGCAGACGGACGGAATGCAGATCGGCAGGGCTACGCGAGGGCCGGACCCCGAACGCGCCCAAATAGGTCACTTTTTGGGTGACAGGGTCTTTGCGGGCAATCCGTACAGGCGTCACAACGGCGCTGCGCGCCGCGCCTTGCCGGAGATAATCGACCTTGATCGGATCGCCGGTGCGCAAGCGAACATAGTCGGAAATTTCCGGAAAGCTTTCGATTTGACGCCCGTCGAGCGCGGTGATCAGATCACCCGCCTGCAGGCCAGCCCGCGCGGCAGGAGACTGGGCCACCACCTCGCCCAGCCTTGGCGTAATGAGGGTCATGCCCTCGATCGAGACCAAGGCCGTCAGAATGATGATCGACAGAATAAAATTCGCCACGGGACCAGCAGCGACCACAATCGCCCTCTGCCAGAGCGGCTTGAAGTGGAAAAACTGACTGACCGCGGCCTCTCCCCACTTGGCGACAATTTGCCGACGCAGGTCTGCAAGGTCTTCGCCATCGGGGAGGCTCGAGCTCGCCTCCGAATCACCTGCGAAGCGGACATAGCCGCCAATGGGGATGCGACCAATCCGCCACTCGACGCCGTGCTTGTCGGTCCAGCTGAAAATCGCCTTGCCGAAACCGAGCGAGAAGCGATCCACCGCCACACCACAGGCCCTTGCCGCCCAAAAATGGCCGAGCTCGTGGATACTGACCACCAGGGTCAGAATGGCGAGAAAGGAGCCAATAGAGATTAACGTGCCAAGCATCATCTGCGCCATCGGTTTTGGGTCCTATCCCTCAATCTGAAACGCGGGCGCGGTCAAGACACGTCTCGGCCAAGCGTCGTGTTTCGTGATCGACGTAGAGAGCGGACTCCAAATCATCGCCGCTGTTACGTCCTGCCGATCCGGTTGCAAGCAGGGCGCCACGTTGGGCTTGTAAAAGTGTCTCCTCGACAACCGTGGCAATATTGAGAAAGCCGATGCGATTTTGCAAAAAGGCTGCGGCGGCCACTTCGTTGGCGGCATTAAAGGCGCAAGGCGCATGACCGCCAAGCTGCAAGCTTTCTCGCGCGAGTCTCAACATGGGAAAGCGGTCGAGGTCGGGTGCTTCAAAGGTCAAGCGACCGAGGGCGGGTAAATCCAATCGGGGCGCCGCCCAAGGTAGTCTGTCAGGCCACGCATAGGCGAGCGCAATTGGGGTGCGCATATCCGGCGGTCCGAGTTGGGCAAGGGTTGAGCCGTCTTCGAACTCGACGAGGCTGTGAACAATGCTTTCCGGATGGACCACCACGTCGATCTTGTCGGCGGGTGTTTCAAAGAGATAGGCCGCTTCGATCATCTCCAGGCCCTTATTGGCGAGGGTGGCGCTGTCGAGCGAGATTTTCGGACCCATGCTCCAGACAGGATGGGCCATGGCGGCTTGGGGCGTGACATCGGCCATCTCAGCCAGGGTTTTTCCCCGGAATGGCCCCCCTGAGGCGGTCAAGATCAGGCGGCGCACCCGCGCTTTCGGGCCGGCTTGCAGGGCCTGAAACAAGGCAGAATGTTCAGAATCGACGGGAATGACGCCGCCGCCACACGCCTTGGCTGTGGCCAGCAGATAGGGCCCGGCACAGACAATGCTTTCCTTATTGGCGATGGCGATGATCGCGCCGGTCTTGGCCGCCGCGAGGGTGGGTCGCAGTCCCGCCGCGCCGACGATGGCCGCCATCACCCAGTCCGCGGACAGGCTGGCGGCCTCCATGACCGCACTCATCCCGCAGCCAATCTGCAACCCGGACCCGGCCAGGCGCGCGGTGAGGTCGGCGAATCCGGTGGGATCGGCGATGACGGTAAATTCCGGCCGCCATTTCAATGCCTGCTCGGCGAGCCGGACGACATTGGCGCCGCCGACCAGCGCCACCATGGCCACACGGGCCTCGCCGCTGGCTTGGGCTTCGTCCAGCAAATCGAGGGTTGAAACGCCCACCGAGCCCGTAGAGCCAAATACGCTGACACGCCTTGGGTTCATCATCCCCCGCCCTGCCCGAGCCAGAGCCGCCCGGCGGCGACCGCGATGACGGCGAACATCAAGCCATCGACCCGGTCCAATAAGCCGCCATGGCCCGGAATGAGGTCCCCTGAGTCCTTCACGCCGAACCGCCGTTTGAGCATCGATTCCCACAGGTCTCCGGCCATGGTCGCAAGCCCGGCGGCAAAGCCGACCCCACTGGCGGCAAGAAGCGGGGGCGCGCCCTCGCCTCCCCAAAATATGCTGACGGCGGCGCCCGCTAGGACCGCGCCCCCCAGACCAAAGCCAAAACCGGACCAGGTCTTATTTGGGGAAAACCGCGGCCAAAGTTTTGGGCCCTTCAAAATATTGCCCGCCGCATAGGCGCAGATATCGGCGCTCCAAGTGGTGGCAAAGAGCAAAAGCGCCCATCCCCGGCCCCCCTCGGCGGTGCGCAGGCCCTCGAGTACCACCATGGGAAACGCGAGATAAACAACCCCATAGGCGAGATCGAGACTGCGGTGCGTCCACCTTAGTCCCCGTCCGATCAGCGAGGCGGCGATGGCCGAAAGCGGGATGAAAATCAGGCCTGTGACCACATCCTGCAGATAGGTGGCGAACAGGGGCGCAAGCGCCGCCACGGTCACAAGGATTGCGGTTCGCGCTGGCGTCGGCGGGGCTGTCATCAAACCCCATTCCACGGCGAGCAAGGCCCCCGCCAGTGCGACCAGAACAAAAAAGGGCGCGCCGCCATACCAGACCAAAGCAAAGACTGCAGGCGCCAGCACCCCAGCGGAGACCACGCGCAGTCTTAGATTTTCCCAATTGAAACGCTTAGCCGGCGGCAAGGACGTCATCAACGCCAACTCCGCCGAACCGCCGCTGCCGACGCTGGAACTCCTCCAGAGCCGCTCGCAACGGCGCTTCCCCATAGTCAGGCCACAAGACGTCTTGAAACACCAATTCCGCGTAGGCTGCTTCCCAAAGCAGGAAGTTTGAGATGCGCTTCTCGCCGGAGGTGCGAACAATCAGATCCGGATAGGGCGCCCCAGACGTAGAGAGCCTTGCGGCAAACATGGCTTCGGTAATTTGGTCTGGATCGATCAGGCCCTGGCTGACCTCCTTGGCCAATCGTCGGGCGGCGTCGGCAATGTCGGACTGGCCGCCATAGTTGAACGCCACCTGTAAGAAGAACCGGTCATTGTTTTGGGTCAGACGCTCGGCCTCGGCGATCACATCCATAATATCGTCGGGCAGCTCCGTCCGGCGGCCCAGAATGCGGACCCGCACGCCTTCCCGGTGCAGTCGGGCGAGATCGGATTTTACATAGCTCTTTAACAGCCCCATCAGCTCCGACACTTCGGATGCGGGCCTGCGCCAGTTTTCGGTGGAAAAGCCAAAGACAGTGAGCCAGCGCACGCCGAGCCGGGGCGCGGCCTCGACGGTTCGCTTCAACGCAGTGACGCCCGCGCGGTGACCAAGGGTTCTTGGCAGACCGCGGGATTTCGCCCACCGACCATTCCCGTCCATGATCAACGCAACGTGTCGCGCGCCATGTCCAGTCGGCCCTTCCTCGTCATCCCCCGGCGCTGAGGCCATGGTTCGGCTCCACCCTGCGCCCCAGACGGCGCTCACTACAGGGGTTTAGACCTGCATGATTTCCTGTTCCTTGGCCTTCAAAGTCTCGTCGATGCGCTTGATGGCGCTGTCTGTGAAGCCCTGGATTTCGTTTTCGTAGCGCTTGTGATCGTCTTTGGAAATGGCCCCGTCCTTTTCGGCTTTTTTGAGGTCTTCCATGGCGTCGCGGCGCACATTACGCACGGCGACCCGTTGCTGCTCAGAATATTTCGCGGCGATCTTCGCCAGATCCTTGCGCCGCTCTTCGGTCAAAGCCGGAATGGGCACGCGAAGGGTCATGCCGTCGACAATCGGATTCAAGCCAATTCCAGCGTTACGGATCGCCTTTTCAACCGGCGTCACCATGGACTTATCCCAAACGCTGACCGAGATCATCCGTGGTTCCGGCACGCTGATCGCGGCGACACTCATGATCGGCATGGTCGAGCCATAGGCCTCCACCATAATCGGCTCGAGCAGGGAGGAGGATGCCCGTCCGGTTCTTAGCCCGCCGAACTCCTCCTTCAAGGCCACAACCGCCTTATCCATCCGGTCGCGATATTTGGTCAGATCAGGTTTGGTGTTGCTCATGGGACAACTTTCTCGGCTGAAGGACAAAGACGCGGAGGCAAGGCCCCTATTCGTCCGCCTCTGGGGCCTCGGTGATGACAGTATGGACGCCGCCGCCACGAATGACGTCTTCCAGGGCGCCGGGCGTGCGGATAGAAAAAACAACAATTGGAATGGCGTTTTCGCGCATCAGGCTGATCGCTGAGGCATCCATGACTTTCAAGTCCCGCGACAGGACATCGAGATAGGTCAAGCGGTCAAAGCGCTTGGCGGTCGGGTCGCGTTTTGGATCGGCAGTATAGACGCCATCAACGCTGGTGCCCTTCAAAAGCGCATCACAGCCCATTTCTGCAGCCCGCAGCGCCGCCGCCGTGTCCGTGGTGAAGAAAGGATTTCCGGTGCCTGCGGCGAAAATCACCACCCTGCCCTTTTCCAAGTGTCGCTGCGCGCGGCGGCGAATATAGGGCTCGCAGACGGTCTGCATCGGGATGGCCGATTGGACGCGGGTATCGACATTGCGGCGCTCAAGGGCATTTTGCAGTGCCAAAGCGTTCATCACGGTCGCCAACATGCCCATATAATCGGCGCTGGCGCGTTCCATCCCCTTGGCGGCTGTCGACAGGCCGCGAAAAATATTGCCGCCGCCAATGACAAGACAGAGCTCAACGCCAAGGCCCGCAATCCCCGCCACGGCTTCGGCGACCTGATCCACTGTCTTCATATCAATGCCAAAGGGCGTATCCCCCATCAGCACCTCGCCCGAGACCTTCAAGAGAACCCGGCGATAAAGCGGTGGATGTCGACCGTCGTGAGACGAAGAAGGGGCGGTTTCGCCTGCCATGTCGCAAAGGTCTCCTAACGGCGCGATGAGAAAGTCAGGTCGAGCAGAATCGACCTTGCGCAGCATATCCCATTGCGCGGGCGACGCGACGCCTCTTGCACACAAAATCCCAACGCGGATCCTGGCAAAAGAGGCGCCGTCGCAGCCTAGGCTTGACCGGTCAGGGCGGCGACTTCGCCAGCGAAATCGTCGGTCTTCTTTTCGACGCCTTCACCCAGCGCCAAGCGGACAAAGCCCTTGATGGCAATTGGCGCGCCGAGCGTCTTGGACTGTTCGGCGATCAGTTGTTCGATGGTTTGATCCGGGTTCATCACAAAGGCCTGCTTCAGCAGCACGACCTCTTCGTAGAATTTCCGAATCCGACCCTCGACCATCTTCTCAACCACATTGGCAGGCTTGCCAGAGGCTGCGGCCTGTTCGGAGAAGATGGCGCGTTCGCGCTCCACCGCCGCCGGGTCCAGTTCGTCAGTCGTTAAAGCCAGCGGCGCGGTAGCGGCCACATGCATGCCGATCTTGCGACCAAGATCGTTCAGGGCGGTCGCGTCGGCAGCCGATTCCAGCGCCACCAGCACGCCGATCCGGCCAAGGTCGGGCGAAATGGCGTTATGGACGTAAAACGCCACCACGCCTTCGGCGACGTCGAAGCGCGCCGCACGACGCAGAACCATGTTTTCGCCGATGGTGGCGATCAATTGGGTGATCATGTCAGAAACGACTTCACCATCGGAGGTCTTTGCCGCCACGACCGCGTCAACATCGCCTGAAACATCGAGCGCTGCCGCCGCCGAGGCCCGCGCCGCCTTTTGGAACAGCTCATTGCGCGCGACAAAATCGGTTTCGGCGTTCAGCTCGATAACCGCTGCGGTTTGGCCCTTGCCAGAGGCGCGATGGGCAATGGCCACCAGACCTTCAGCCGCCACACGGTCGGCCTTCTTCGCCGCCTTTGACAGGCCCTTGGCCCGCAGCCAATCCATCGCCGCTTCCAAGTCGCCCGCATTTTCGGTGAGCGCCTTTTTGCAGTCCATCATGCCAACGCCAGACTTTTCCCGCAGCTCTTTGACGAGCGCTGCCGTAATCTCGGCCATGATCTTACCCTTCCTATTCATCGTGATGCACACCCGGTCAATGAGACCTAGCGCGCAAGGATTGGAGTTTTACGACAGAACCCGGTGGGGTCAGACGTTGCGTCTCGCACCCCGCCGAACGGCTCTGAAAATGTCAGCCTTGGCGGCGTCGCGCCTAGGCTTCGGTGGGCTCAGCCGCTTCCGCAGCGACGGTCTCAGCAACCGGCGCAGGATCCGAAGCCGCAACCGTGGCCAGCACCGGTTCCACTGGAGCAACCGCTGCACCGAGATCAACGCCCAGCGAAGCTTGACCAGCCGCCAGGCCGTCGAGCACCGTATCAGCAACCAGATCGCAATAGAGTTGCAGCGCGCGCGCCGCATCGTCATTGCCGGGCACCGGATAGGTGACGCCGTCGGGATCGGAATTGGTGTCGAGGATGGCCACCACAGGAATGTTCAGCTTGCGCGCCTCTTGGATCGCAATGCCTTCCTTATTGGTGTCGATGACGAACATGATGTCGGGAATACCGCCCATGTCCTTGATGCCGCCCAGCGACAACTCAAGCTTGTCCCGCTCGCGGGTCAGCTGCAAAAGCTCCTTCTTGGTGCGGCCCTGCGGGTCGCCATCCAGCACGCCTTCGAGCTCGCGCAGGCGGGCGATGGAGCCAGAAATGGTGCGCCAATTGGTCAGCGTGCCGCCGAGCCAACGGTGATTGACATAATATTGCGCACAGCGCCGCGCGGCGATCGCCACCGGATCGGCGGCTTGACGCTTGGTGCCGACAAACAGCACCCGGCCGCCACCCGCCGCCACTTCACGCACCTTCACCAGGGCTTGGTGCAGGAGCGGCATGGATTGCGACAGGTCGATGATGTGGATATTGGCGCGGCTGCCGAAGATGTAACGGTCCATCTTGGGGTTCCAGCGGTGGGTCTGGTGACCAAAGTGGACGCCCGCTTCAAGCAATTGGCGCATGGTGAAATCAGGGATAGCCATAGGAGTTTTCAGCCTTTTTCCGGTTAGCCTCCGCAGACACACCGCCCAAAGGGATTGAGCGACCGGAACGGTGAAAGGCGGGAAAATCTCCCGTTTCGCCGAACGTCTGCGTGTGGAATGGCAGGCGCTTTACGCCGCAAAGCCCAAAAAAGCAAGTCGCGATGCGCCTTTAGGCCAGAGGCCGATGAAAAAGATCAGACGTCTTCCATATAGACCACACCCGGGGTCGTCTTTAGCGCCCCGCGCACGGCGGCATCGAGGGTAAAGCGCCCTGGCAAACGCACCTCAATTTCGCGACCCTGACCTAGGGCTGAGACGAGAATAAGTTCACCCCCACGGTCTGAGCGCGCGGCCTCTAAACGTCGCTTCAGGCTAACAATATTGTCGGCCTCTGGCGCAAGATGAACCCGTAGGCCCAGCGCGGCGGAACTGACCGCCCGATCCAGCGGTTCGGCGTCATCGCCAAAGAACCTCACCTCGCCATCGCGTGACTTGGCGCGCACCTTGATCATCACCGAACCGCCGGGCTCCAAAATGTCGCGACAGCGGCGCAGCGATTCCGGCGGAAACAGTACCTCAAACTCACCGGTCGGATCGGAGAGGGAGACAAAGGCAAATTTGTCACCTGACTGGGAGGCGCGCTCCTGGCGCCGGCGCACCATGCCCGCCATGCGAAAGGCTTGCTCGCCCCCTTCGGCCCGCTCCTGGGCCTCGGCCATAAAGACCACCCGCTTGCGGCGCATCAGCTCGGTCAAATCTTCCAGCGGGTGGCCAGTCAGATAAAAGCCGACAGCAGAGAGCTCTTCGTCCAACTGTTCTGGCGAGGTCCAGGGGTCGCGCTCCGGCAAGCGCGGACGGGCGACGGCGGCGTCGGCAAACAGGCTGACCTGGGACGAGGCCCGATCCGAACTGACGCTTTGCGCGTGGGCAATCAACAGGTCGGCATTGGCGACAATCTGGGCCCGGTTGGCGTGTAGGCGGTCAAAGGCGCCCGCGCGGGCCAAGCTCTCCAGCGCCCGCTTATTCACCTGACGTGGATCGATGCGCTCAAGAAAGTCAAACAGGTCTTCGAAGGGGCCGCCTGTGCGCCGAACCTCTTCCACATGGCGCATGGCCTCCAGACCGACATTGCGAATGGCGCCGAGCGCATAGAGCACCGCTCCGTCCTCGACCTCAAAATCAGCGCCGGAGCGATTGATATCCGGCGGCGCAACCTTCACCCCGGCCCGCTTAGCGTCTTGATAAAAGACGGCGAGCTTGTCGGTATTGGAAATATCGAGGCTCATGGAGGCGGCGAAGAACTCGACCGGATGGTTGGCCTTCAACCACCCCGTTTGGTAGGCGATCACGGCATAGGCGGCGGCGTGGCTCTTATTAAAGCCATAGCCGGCGAACTTGGCGACCAGCTCGAAAATCATATCGGCCTGGGCGGGGGGAACAGACTTTTCGGCGGCGCCCGCGATAAAGCGCGCCTTTTGGTGGTCCATTTCCTCCTTCTTTTTCTTGCCCATGGCGCGCCGCAACAGGTCGGCCTCGCCCAGCGAATAGCCCGACAAGATCTGGGCAATCTGCATCACCTGTTCTTGGTAGATGATGACGCCATAGGTCTCTTTCAGCACAGGCTCTAAGGTCGGGTGCAACATGTCGAGCGCCGCCCGACCAAACTTCCGCTCGACATAGATGTCGATATTGTCCATCGGCCCGGGACGATAGAGCGAGATCAAGGCGGTGATCTCTTCGATGGAGCCACAGCGCATCTTGCGCAGCGTGTCGCGCATGCCCTGGCTTTCCAATTGGAAGACGCCGATGGTTTGGCCCGAGGCCAACAGCGCATAGGTGCGCTCATCATCAAGCGCCAAGGTATCGAGATCGACATCGGCGCCACGCTTGGCCAGATGCTTGACCGCCCGATCCAAGACGGTGAGCGTCTTCAGGCCAAGGAAGTCAAACTTCACCAGGCCCGCACTCTCCACCCATTTCATATTATATTGGGTGGCGGGAAGTTCTGAACGGGGGTCCTGATAGAGCGGCGTCAGTTCAACCAAGGGGCGGTCGCCGATGACGATGCCCGCGGCGTGGGTGGACGCGTTGCGAAACAGGCCCTCGAGTTGCAGCGCTGTTTCTAACAGCCGCGCCACACTTTCATCTTGGCGCCGGGCTTCCTTCAGGCGCGGTTCAATGTCGATGGCTTGGGCGAGCGTGACCGGGTTGGCGGGGTTGGCCGGCACCATCTTGGCCAAGCGGTCGACCATGCCCAGCGGCAGCTGCATCACCCGGCCTGTGTCGCGCAGCACCGCCCGAGCTTGCAGTGTACCAAAGGTGATGATCTGGGCCACGCGATCGACGCCATAGCGGCGCTGCACATAGCTGATCACCTCTTCGCGCCGTTCCTGACAAAAATCGATGTCGAAGTCCGGCATGGACACCCGTTCCGGGTTCAAGAAGCGCTCGAACAGGAGGCCAAACCGCAAGGGGTCAAGATTGGTGATGGTGAGAGAATAGGCGACCAAAGACCCCGCCCCAGACCCCCGCCCCGGCCCGACCGGAATACCTTGGCTCTTGGCCCATTTGATGAAGTCGGAGACGATCAAAAAGTAACCCGGAAAGCCCATCTTATTGATGACCGACAATTCACGCTCGAGCCGCGCCCAATAGTCAGCCTCTGGCGCCGCCAAGGGGGCAGCAGCCATGCGGGCTCGCAAGCCTTCGCGGGCCTGGTGGGCTAATTCCTCGCCCTCGTCGCGCCCGGCGACGGTTGGAAAGCTTGGCAGGATAGGATCGCGCTTCGGCGTCAAAAAGGCGCAGCGTTGGGCGATTTCGACGGTCGAGTGGCAGGCCTCTGGCAGATCCGCAAACAGAGCGCCCATCTCGGCGGCGGACTTAAAATAATGCTCCGCCGTCACCCGCCGCCTTTGGTCTTGGTCAAGAAAGGCAGCATCGGAAATGCACAACAGCGCATCATGCGGACCATGCATGTTGCGGGCGGCGAAATAGACATCATTAGTGGCGACGAGGGGAATATCCGCCTCATAGGCAAAGCGGATCAGATGTGGTTCGGCGGCGCGTTCCTCGGCCAGCCCATGGCGTTGCAGTTCGATATAGAAACGGTCTTGAAAGATGTCAGAAAGGGCCTGTAACGCCGCCTTCCCCTCGGCGAAACGCCCGGCGACAAAGGTTGGATTGATCGGCCCATCCGGTCCGCCCGACAGCGCAATCAAGCCCTGATGGTGCTTGCAGAGCGCGTCCCAGCTGACACTGGGTTCGCCAGCCAGCGCAGGGGTTAAATAGGCCTGAGACGACAAGGCCATCAAATTGAGCCAGCCGGTTTCGTTTTGGGCCAGCAACACAAGGGTTGGGACCTTGGCCCAGGGCTCCGGCGCCCGCTCTCCAATTCCCACAACCGGCAGGGCACAGCCGATCAACGGTTGGATGCCCTTCTCTTTGGCCAGTTGCGACACTTCCAAGGCGCCGAACAGATTGGCCCGATCCGTCAGCCCGACCGCCGCCATGCCTTGCGCTGCGGCCAAGGGGGCAATGTCGCCGGCCTTGATCGCCCCTTCGAGCATCGAATAGGCTGAGCGCACCCGCAGATGAATGAAACTCTGACCGGTTCCGTCCATCCGACTTGCCCCTCCCCCTGCCGACTCATCACCCGAACAGACGAGCGACCTCCACCATCATCCAAACAAAGCCCCCAACCGATGCAAGCGCCATCATTTCCCGAACCGCGGTAATCACAACCTTATCCCCATGCTTAAGTGGTGCGTTCTGGTTATGTTCCTAGTTCGTGGTTTGTTCTCTGTCAAGGGGGCGCTGCAGAACGACGGGATCGGGATTATAACTCGTTGACCGAAGCGCCGTGTTATCCAGGGACGGGCCGGACTACAGAACTTACTCTTTCGATGATCCTAACGAGGCGCTCCCCAGAATTTGCAGCGCCAATATTGAGAAGTATCCGATTGTTATACCCGCGCAGTTGCCTGATGAGCAAGTCCATAAGCGTCTTACCACGCAGTAGGTCCCACACTGACGCCGCAATTTCATCACGAAGTTCGCTTGGGAATTCTTCGCCGAGATTCAAAGCTGTGAACTTCGCCCGTGCCGTGTGGTTGTCGCATATCACATTCGGATGATGGTCGATTTTGTCTGGCGCACCGCTAAGTTTGCGCTTGAGCGCTATACAATACCAATTGATGACTACAGATAATTCCGCTTCGAATGCTGTTCGTTGATCATTACTCATTAGGCCTATCAAATTTCCATCAACAAACATGTCATTTTCAATTGAATAACCACGGGTTAATACCATGGACACATCATTATATTTTTCAGGAACGCCTGTTATTATCCAAGTATCGAGATCTGCAATAAAGACGACCTTTTTGTCCGCCGGTAATGCAGCACGCCTCTCAAATATGGATAATACCGTGGATCGGCCACCGACTGGTATAATTGTAACTCCAGCCTCTGCAAATTGGTCCTCTAACCGCCTGTAAACAACAACGTCGTCCTTTCCCTCAATTATAACGGCCGGGAAATTTGAACGAGCAAGTGTGGCAATTACTTCGTCAGCAGTAGGATAGGTCAAGAGTCGTGTTCCACATCATCTCCCCTATCACCGAGAATGCTCAGTTCTTTGTCCTGATACTTCGTATAAATGAATGGAGAGTGAGTTGCGACAATAAATTGGTTGGTCGATTGCTGCCTATGCAATATAGAAAATAGCTGCCGCTGCCAATCGACGTGCAAACTTAATTCTGGTTCGTCAATAAATATTATACTATCCTTATAAAAAGCATTGTAACAAACAAAACTTAGCATTTGCTTTTCTCCTGCCGACAGCACATCTGAATTTATGGCATTTGCGGCGTCTCCAAAGCTCAAGCGCGGACCAAATCGAATTCCAGTATTCTGGAAAAGGCGCTCAACCAGCTCTCTGACTTCATCCATTGGCGCCATAATATCTTGACGCGAAATTTCCATTTGTTCGATACTGGATCGGACTTCTTCAAGAACGCCAGTGGCGCTCTCAAGTCTTTCAGCTTCGTCACCCCGGAGATTTAAGTTTTTAATTCGTTGAATTATTTTTTGGGATGTATCTGCCTGGAGAATATTGGCGATTTCGGAAAAATCTGCATATTGCCTCAATAATAAAGCGACTATGTCTGCTGTAGAAATAGAAGACACAAAAACATGAGTGTTGTGCGTCAGGGTTCTGGACAGAGTTAGCATGGCGTCTTCTAATTCATTTTTGGCGCGAAATTGTCGCTGCAATGAATTGTTTAAATTGCGAGACGTAGATATTGTGAAGCCGCCTTCAATTCGCCTGAATGTCGGAAAAAATACCGAACTACCTATGGCGCGAAGAACAGAATTGGCTTCATCCTCAGCATTTATGACAATGTCGTCATCTTCATCTGCTAAATCCTCATATAAGGTGGTTTTCCCTTCGATTGTTATTTCTACTTTGCAAGTCCGGCGACCTAACCGGTGGAGCGTACATTCATAGTCCGACGTAACAATGTGAGCGCGTTGAAAATTAACTTCGTCAAGTGCAACCATGATATTTCCACTAACGATCGCCCAAAGAAGTTTAAGAATGCTCGTTTTTCCAGCACCGTTTCTGCCTGTGAGCAACCCTAGGTCTGAGCTCACCGACATTTCAGTGCGCTGAGAACGACCCAGTAATCCGTCAATTTCGAAGCGGATTATTTGCAAGAATTTTTCTCCGAAAGTAAGACGCGGATAAGCATTCGAAAATCCTCATGACGACCCGGTTGATACTCTTCGCAGCGGAGGCGCCTTAGGTCAACTGTCAACCTTTACGGCCAAAGCGTGGGCGGAAGTTGGACGGATCGACGGCCAATGCTCGCGCTGCTTTCCGCAATCCGCCGTTCGCCAAAACGGGCGCTTTCGGTCACTCCCGCTTTGCAACTCGTTCCCGCCCCCTCAAAGACCATCCCCGGTTCAGTTCACGGACGGAGGCTATCAGGCGAATCAGCGGCATCGGAGTCGTGGCGGGTTTGCCGCGTTCGCTCTTCGACATGGTCTACCTCGATTTGCCGGTCGGATCAGTAACTTTGCTCGACCAGCTCGCTCACGACTGCCACATCCTGGAATCCGGCGACGACACCTTCCGGTTCTAGGCCAGCGCTGCAATCGCCAAAATCACAAAAAGACCCACCAGTGAAGTAACCACCTGAACCTGCTAACGAAGTATCAGAGAGGACTTTCTTCTTAGCGCAAATCAATAGTCCAGAGGTGGTGGCCGCTTTCTGTGGCACCAATAATAATTGGAGCTATTGTAATTACCTCCTTCTTACTTTTTAGCAAAAAGCGAAAAAAATGTTTAATGAGTTGTTCTAGTAATAAATTTCTAAAAAACTAATTAATAACATAATATGTTTTATTATAACTATACATATTCGGCGTTTTTCAGATAAAAAATTATGTTTTCTAATTTATATTATATTCCCCATATCAATATCAATTCTTGGCCTGCAAATAGTATCAACGCCGACACGCGCAAGAGGCGTGGTCGGGTTCTGACAATGTCCAGACGTTCGCTCTACCCTTCGTCAAGAGTGGCACCCTACCCCGCCTTGCGTGCCGTCAATTTGCCCTCGGTGAGGCCAAGCACGCGGTCAAGGGCGCCGGCGAGATCGAGATTATGGGTGGCGATCAGGCAGGCGACGCCTTCCTGGCGGGCAAGGTCGCGCAAGGCCTGAAAAACGGCGCCCGAATTGGTTGGGTCGAGGTTGCCGGTCGGTTCATCGGCAAGGATCAGCCGTGGCCGATTGGCCAGCGCGCGGGCAATGGCCACCCGTTGCTGTTCTCCCCCGGAGAGTTGGGCCGGTTGGTGCGCGAGACGCTCGGCCAAACCAAGGGCACTCAAGAGATCGCTCGCCCGTGTTGTTGCCTCTTTGCGCGACCGTCCCGCCATCAGGAGAGGCAGGGCGACATTATCCCTGGCGCTGAACTCGGGCAGCAAATGGTGGAACTGATAGACAAAGCCAATGTGGCTGAGCCGGAGCGCCGTGCGTGCCTTATCGGAAAGCCCACCGCAGGTTTGGCCGCAAATGACGACTTCGCCAGACGTGGGACGCTCCAATAATCCCGCCGCATGCAGGAGAGACGACTTTCCAGATCCCGAGGGGCCAATCAGCCCGACAATCTCGCCCGCCGACACGGCGAGGTCGACACCGCGCAAGACTTCCAAGTGCTGAGCCTCGCCGACCGAATAGGTACGGGTGACGTCGCGCAGTTGCAGCACATAGGGCTCACTCATAGCGCAACGCCTCCACCGGATCGAGGCGCGAGGCTTGCCATGCGGGCGCAATGGCGGCGACCAAGCTCATCAGGATCGACCAGCCAAGGACAAGCACCACTTCTCCCGGCTCGACCTTGGCGGGTAACTTGGGCAGGAAGTAGATTTCGCCGGAAAAGACGCTGACCCCGGTGATCTTTTCCACCACAGCTTGGATCGGATCAATATAGGCGCAGAACAATACACCGACGATCAGGCCACACAGCGCCCCCGATATGCCAATCGCCGCGCCGACCATCAAAAAGATGCGTAAGATGGCGCTGCGCTCCGCGCCAATGGTGCGCAGAATGGCAATGTCGCGGCCCTTGTTTTTAACCAGCATAACCAGGCCAGAAATAATGTTCAGCATGGCGATGGCGACCACGATCATCAAGATGATGCGCATGGCGACGCGTTCGACTTGCAGCGCATTAAAGAAGGCGTGGTTCTCATCGCGCCAATCGGTGATCAGGGCCCCCGGCCCCGCCGCCTGTTGAATGGCCGGTTTGAGCGCGTCAATATGGTCCGCATCATCGAGATTGACCTCAATCAGATCAATGGCCTCGCCCCGCCCAAACATCAGCTGGGCCTGTTCTAACGGCATATAGATAAAGGCCTGATCATATTGGGTCTGGCCCACCTGAAACAGGCTACCGACCAGATAGGGCTTGGAGCGCGGCGAAGACCCAAAGGCGGTGGCCGCACCTGTGGGCGAAATAACCGTGACCGATTCGCCGGACTGGACCCCGAGATGTTCGGCCAAGCCTTCGCCGATGGAGATGATTTCGCCGCCGTCCTCGCCCTCGCCAAACCCCGCTAAGGTCCCCTGCCGCAGGTTCTTGGCAATCAGGGTTGTGGCGCGCAGATCGGCAGACCGGACGCCGCGCACAATGGCGCCAGAGACCTGACCTGGGCCTTGCACCAAGGCTTGCGCCTGGATGATCGGCTCGACCTGTACCACGCCGGGTATGGCGCGCACCCGCGACATCAAGGCCTCGCGGTCCTTGGAATTGATCGCCGGACCTTGGATATAGATGTGGCCATTAAAGCCGACCATGCGGGAGACGATTTCAGATCGAAAGCCGTTCATCACCGACATGACGATGATCAGGGCTGCGACCGCCAAGGTCACGGCGATAAAACTGATGGCCGCAATCAGGGCGATGCCACCCTGGCGGCGCTTGGCCCGCAGATAGCGCAAGGCTATGGCCCGCTCCCAACCGCCAAAGGGCGCGCTGCGCGGGATTTGAGGGGGAGCTTGGGGATGCGCCTCTGTCATCCGCTAATCTGGGCTAGAGCCTGAGGAAGCGGCAAGGTCCAGCGCTCGCCAGTCGCCCGTCGCTTCAGCTCCACCACACCTTCGGCGACGCCCTTGGGGCCGATGACCATCTGCCAGGGCAGCCCGATCAGGTCCATGGTGGCGAACTTCGCCCCGGCCCGCTCGGCCGTATCGTCGAGCAAGGGGTCAAGGCCTTTGGCCGTCAACGCCTTATAGGCCTCCTGACAGGCCGCATCGACGGCGGCGTCGCCGGGTCGCATATTGATCACTCCCACATCGAAAGGCGCGACCGTATCTGGCCAGATGATTCCGGCCTCATCATGGCTGGCTTCAATAATCGCGCCCACCAAACGCGACACGCCGACGCCATAAGAGCCCATCTGGGCAGGGCGTTCGGTTCCGTCGGGCCCGGCGACCATGGCCTTCATCGGCCTGGAGTATTTATCGCCGAAATAGAAGATATGTCCGACCTCGATTCCGCGGGCACAGAGCCGGTTTTCCGCGGCCACTTCAGCCTCAAACCTTGCCTGATCATGCATTTCTTCGGTGGCGGCATAAAGGGACGTGCGCTGCGCCACCAGATCGGCCAAATCGCCATCCCAATCGAGATCGGTTCCCGGCGCGCCCATTTCGACCAGCGTCTTGTCGCAGAAAACCTGGCTTTCGCCGGTCTCGGCGAGAATGATGAACTCGTGACTGAGATCGCCGCCAATCGGGCCCGTATCGGCGCGCATCGGTGCAACCTTTAAGCCCATCCGGGCATAGAGGTTTAAATAGGCGACGAACATTCGGCTATAGGACCGCCGGGCGCTCGCCTCGTCGATGTCAAAACTATAGCCATCCTTCATCAGAAATTCCCGACCGCGCATGACGCCGAACCTTGGCCGCTGCTCGTCGCGGAACTTCCACTGGATGTGATAGAGGTTTTTCGGCAGATCCTTATAGGACCGCACCGAGCTGCGGAAAATCTCCGTCACCATCTCCTCATTGGTCGGCCCATAGAGAAGATCGCGCTCGTGGCGGTCCTTGATGCGCAGCATTTCCGCACCATAGTCGTCATAGCGCCCGCTCTCGCGCCAAAGATCGGCCAGTTGCAAGGTTGGCATGAGGATTTCCACCGCCCCTGCCCGGTTCATTTCTTCGCGGACAATGGCTTCGATTTTCTTCAACACGCGCAAACCCAGCGGCAGCCACGCATAGATGCCTGCCGCCTCCTGGCGGATCATGCCCGCCCGCAACATCAACCGGTGAGAGACGATCTGCGCCTCTGCCGGGGTTTCTTTCAAGACGGGGAGGAAAAAGCGCGATAGGCGCATGGGGAACATCCAAAAAGCGTGTGACAGAAGGCGCGCAAGTCGCGGCGCGCACTTAGCCGGGTTTGGCGGGCTTTGGCAATTCGGGTGAGGCCTGCGGCGTCAATGGCTGGGGTCGAGCGTCGAAAGGCTTGACCGCCCTCTCCGCTCCCAGCGCCCTTATCCCTGCGACCAGGTTTCGCGATTCCCGGATTTTGCGGAGATTAACACCCAAATTATCCGCAAAATATGCGGAGAATAATGTTGAAAGGACAGGCATTGTACGGCATTATCTCCGCGAAAGGTGCGGTGAATAATGCGTTATATCCATGAACTGGAAAATTGGCCGCGCTTCCACTGGAGCCATGAAAAGCTCACAGACCACCTTGCTGCGGTGCGCCACCGCCAAGGCCGGCTGATTGGACGCATGGAATCGCTAGGCTTTGCGCTGCGCGCCGAAGCCGTGCTGCAGTCGCTGACGCAAGAGGTTTTGAAATCCAGTGAGATAGAAGGCGAAATATTGGATCAGGATCAGGTCCGTTCATCCATCGCGCGCCGTCTTGGCATCGAGGTTGGCGCGCTCGCCCCCATTGACCGCAATGTCGAGGGCGTTGTCGAAATGATGATTGATGCGACGCAGCGCCACGGCGAGGTTCTGACGAATGATCGCCTCTTCGGATGGCACGCTGCCCTATTTCCAGCGGGGCGTAGCGGAATGACCAAGATTGCGGTCGGCAGGTGGCGTGACGATGAAACTGGCCCGATGCAAGTTGTATCCGGCCCTTTGGGACGGGAGCGCGTTCATTTCGAAGCCCCGGCGGCAAACAGGATTGATCTCGAGATGCGCGACTTCCTGGTGTGGTTCAATGCCGAAAAGGTGATTGATCCGGTGCTTGGTGCCGCTGTCGCACATCTGTGGTTTGTTACCATTCACCCCTTTGATGACGGCAATGGACGCGTTGCCCGTGCCATCGCCGATATGGCATTGGCGCGATCCGAGCAAAGCCCGCGACGGTTCTACAGCATGTCGTCCCAGATTCAGACTGAACGGAAAACCTATTACGAGATTTTGGAGTCGACCCAAAAAGGTGACCTCGACATCACAGAATGGATCGCGTGGTTTCTCAGTTGCCTTGATCGGGCGTTTGATAGCTCCGAAATCATCCTCGCATCCGTGCTGCGCAAAGCGCGGTTTTGGGATAAATTTGCCCAGGAGAAGTTTAATGATCGCCAGCGTTCGGTCTTGAACCGGGTTTTGAATGGCTTCGAAGGTAAGCTCACCTCATCGAAATACGCCACCCTAACCAAAAGTTCTCAAGACTCGGCCTCCCGCGATATCGATGATTTAGTCAGGCGCGGTATCTTGGTAAAGGACCCAGCCGGAGGCCGCAGCACAAGCTACTCATTAGTCAAAATCGATGGGACGTGAAAAGTAGCCGCTCGGCGGTCAGGCGTGTCGATCGTCCGACTTTGCTTTCAAAATTTGGTGCCAAACCCAATCGGATCGAGCTTGGCTCTGCGGGCCCGATTTACGCTCGCGCTTACGGCGTTAGCACCACCCAGTGGAACGTCACCGCCGCCCAGATCAGGGCTGTGATGAGGGCTGTTACCCAGCTGGTGGTAAGGAATTTCTTTTTGATGTTGGGATTAACCGGCGCGCCGGGGTCGTGGCCGGGGGCGGCTGCACTGCCAGCTTCGGTGTGGCTTTTCACGCCAAGCGGCAGAACCGCGAACAGGACCAGCCACCACAGAATGAAATAGAGCGAAACGACCCAAACCAGATCCATGCTCAGTGCGCGCCCTTCGGCGTCTCCATCAACTCCACCAGCACACCGCCCATATTTTTGGGGTGTAGGAAAATAACCGGCGTGCCGTGGGCGCCGATGCGCGGTTCGCCTAGGACGGTGGCGCCCTTGGCTCGCATTTCGTCGCGCGCCACATAGATGTCGGGCACCTCAAAACACACATGGTGCTGACCGCCCGCTGGGTTCCTGGCCAAGAACCCATGGATGGGCGACGCCTCGCCATAGGGCTCGATCAACTCAATCTGGCTATTGGGCAGGGTGACGAAGCAGACAAGTACGCCTTGCGCCTCCATGGCGAACTTTTCGCCGATTTCGGTCGCACCCAACAGGTCACGATAAAGCGGAATGGCGGCGTCAATCGAGGGGGTGGCGACGCCGATATGGTTTAAGCGACCGATCATCTGGAACCTCTCCCTTGGGTTAGATGCGCACAATCAGAGTTTCGACCAGGGGGCGCCTTTCCCATAGTCTCTGGGCCGATTTTTTCACCGCCCGGGCCACAGTATGCTCTACCGTCTCGTCGCTGTCGCGGTCTTGTCGGCTAAGGCGATTGACCGCTGCTTCGGCGGCGTCGGCAATATCGTCGAGGGCGTCTTCGAGGGGCGAACCGGCGTCACCCGCGAGGCCGAGCGAGCGGATCTCCAGTCCATCGGCGATGCGGCCCTTGCCGTCCAGGGTGAGGCATACGATGAGCACACCATTATGGGCGGCATGGCGGCGCTCGCGCAGGGGTTCGCTGTCCTCTGGCGTAAGGACGCCGCCATCGACAAACAGACGGCCCGCAGGCGCCTCGTCAATGATCTCGGCCCGACCCGGAGCTAGGCGCACCATATCGCCATTCCGGGGCGCCACCTGCTCTGGCACTTGCAGATCGCGGGCAAAGGCCTTGTGTTCCAACAGGTGGCGACGCTCGCCATGGGTGGGAACGGCGATCCTTGGGCGCGCCCAACCATACATACGCTGCAATTCATCGCGGCACGGATGGCCGGAGACGTGAATGCCGGGATGGTCGCGGTCGGTATAGAGGCGTACCCCTCGGTCAGCCAAACGGTTTTGCAGGTTGCGGATCGGCACTTCATTGCCGGGAATGACCCGGCTGGAGAAGATGCAAGAATCACCTTGGCCAAGCGTCACATGCGGGTGGGCGCCCTCGGCAATGCGTGACAAGGCAGCGCGCGGTTCGCCCTGACTGCCCGTGCAAAGATAGAGGATCGACTCCGACGGGAAATAGCCCGCCTCCTTATCATTGATGAAGGGCTGCACGTCGGTGAGCAGGCCCACAGATCGCGCCGCCGCGGCCATACGGTGCATGGAGCGGCCGAGAAGACAGACCCGGCGCCCGGCGGCTTCAGCGGCACGGATGACGGAATCCATGCGCGCGACATTCGAGGCGAAACAGCCAACCGCCACCTTGCCCTTCAAGCCACGGATGAGCTTGGTCAATTCGACCCGAACATCGGCTTCCGACCCGGCCTCGCCTTCGACAAAGATATTGGTGCTGTCGCAGACCATGGCCAGCACGCCTTCGTCGCCGAGCTTGGTCAGGGCGGCGACGTCGGTGACACCGCCCAGCACCGGATCAGGGTCGATCTTCCAGTCGCCGGTGTGCAAAATTGTGCCAAGCGGCGTGCGGATGGCCAGCCCGTTGGGTTCTGGGATGGAGTGGGTCAACGTGATCAGTTCAAGGTCGAACGGCCCGAGCTGAAACCGCCCGCTCAACGGCACTTCCGTCAGGCTGACCTCATCCAACACGCCCGCATCGCGCAGTTTCTCGCGGATCAGAAAGGCGGTGAAGGGTGTGGCGAATAACGGCGCCTTGAGCCGCTTCCACAACCAAGGAAGCGCACCAATGTGATCTTCGTGGGCATGGGTCAGGACAATACCCAAGATGTCGTCGGCATGCTCTTCGGCAAAGCTTGGGTCGGGCAGGATGATGTCGACGCCCGGTGTGGTTTGATCGCCAAAGGTGACGCCCAAATCAACCACAATCCACTTTCGCGCGTGGGGCGGCCCAAAGCCGTACAGATTGAAATTCATGCCGATCTCGTTCGAGCCGCCGAGCGGCAGGAAGACGAGTTCGTCGGTCTGAGACTGAACCATCAGGCGTGCGCCTGGTTGCGGCGCCAAACTTCCAACATCCCGCGAATAGTAACGTCCGGGTCAAAGATATCGATCTTGTCGGTGGCCCCCTCGAACAGCGAGGCGACACCGCCCGTGGCGACAACGGTCATAGGCGCGGCATATTCAGACTTGATGCGCAAAATCATACCTTCAATCAAAGCCATATATCCCCAAAAGACGCCCGACTGCATGGCCGTCACTGTATCCTTGCCGATCACACGATGCGGCTTTTGAATGGCGACGCGCGGCAGTCGCGCCGCAGCTTGGTGTAGGGCCTGCATCGACAGATTGATACCCGGCGCAATGACGCCGCCTTCAAAAGCGCCGTCGGGCGCGACAATGTCAAAATTGGTCGCCGTACCGCTATCGACAATGATGAGGGCACCGGGATAGGCCACATGTGCGCCCACTGCATTGACCAGCCGGTCAGCCCCGGCCTCAGACGGCTTGTCGATGCGAATATCGACGCCAAGCTTGGCATTCTCCCCGATGACCAAGGGTTCGCAATCGAGATAGCGGCGCGAGAGGTTGCGCAGGTGGAAGATGGACTGTGGCACCACGCTCGAAATGATGCAGCCGTCGAGGGCCTTGAGGTTTAAGCTACGCATGGCCAAGAACTGGGTCAGCCAGACCGCATATTCGTCCGCAGTGCGCGAGGCGTCGGTGGCCGAACGCCACTGGGCGATCCAGTCCTTACCATCATGGACGGCGAAGACAGTGTTGGTATTGCCCTGCTCAATCGCGAGTAGCATGGGAGCCTTCCTGGAAAAACACATCGGCAGCGGTTATGCGGCGGACCTCGCCGGACGGGAGCCGAAGGCGAAGTGCGCCGTCAGCATCAAGGCCTTCAGCCACGCCCTCAAGGCTTTCCCGCTCTAAGCGCGCGACGCACGGTTTACCCAATCCTTCTGCCCGCAACGTCCAGATTGGCAAGATGTCTGCCAAGCCTCCCTGCCGCCAAAGCTGATAATAGCGATCCAGAGCCGCAGCGAGCCGCGCTTGCGCCGCGATCGCATCCGGTGGCGTGATCAGGCCAGAGCCGAGGTGGTCAGCGATGGCGGTGGCGGGGCGTTCGACATCTTGCGGGGCATGCGCGAGATTGACGCCAACACCAATGGCGAGCCAAAGCCCCTGCCCGTCGCCAAGCGAACCGGATTCGATCAGCACGCCTGAAACCTTTTTGCCCGCGAGATGGACGTCGTTTGGCCATTTGAGCGTCACCGCGCCCGGCGGCGTATAGGCACTGACCAAATCAAACACCGCGAGGGCGACGACGAAGCTAAGTCCTGCGGCCGCGCTGGCGGGACCCTGATAAGGCATTAAGAGCGTGGTGGAGAGGTTGCCAACGGGACTGATCCAATTGCGCCCGCGCCTGCCCCGTCCAGCGCTCTGTTGGTGCGCCAGGATCCAAACAGGCCCGGTTTCGCCCGCTTCCGCCCGCCGCCTGGCTTCGGCATTGGTGGAGTCCAGCGTGTCGAAAATTGCGACAGGCGCCGTCGAAAGGTCCTGGGCGAGGGGATGGCTCACGCCAAGCCAAACGCCTTGGCGGCCGTGCCGGCGAAGAGCTCCAACCAATGCAAGCCGACATTGACCAGCGGAAAGGCGAAGGCGGCGGCCCCAAAGGCGATAAGCCGCGCATCGGCTGGCGGTGCATCGGTTTCGCCGGCGGATTCGTCAAACCACATGGTCTTGACCACCCGCAAATAATAGAAGGCGCCAACCACACTCATCACCAAGCCATAGACGGCGGGCCACACAAGGCTCGGCGTCGTGACAGCGGCTTGGAAGACAAAGAACTTGCCCCAGAAGCCGGACAGGAACGGGATGCCGAGCGCCGACATGGAAAAGATGGTGATGGCGAAGGCAAGTCCTGGCCGCGTGCGGGTCAGTCCGGCCAGGCTGGACAATGTCTCCATGGGCTTACCTTGCCGCGACAGGGCCAGGAGGCAGGCGAAGAAGCCGGTGATATCGACGACATAGAGGGCGAGGAAGATCAGCATCCCCTTGATGCCATCCTGACTGCCCGCCGCCAGACCCAACAGCGCATAGCCAATATTGGCGATGGAGGAATAGGCCAAAAGCCGTTTCAGGTTTGACTGAACAAGGCCGCCTAATGCGCCAACGGTTACTGAGATCACCGAGATCACGGCGATGATTTGCCGCCAATCGCCAATGCTGTTGGGGAAGCTGGTGGTCAGTAGCCGCGCGAACAGCACCATGGCGGCAAGCTTGGGTGCTGCCGCCAAGAAGGCGGTGACGGGCGTGGGCGCGCCTTCATAGACATCGGGCGTCCACATGTGGAACGGCGCGGCGGACACTTTGAAGGCAATGCCGCAGACGAGGAAGATCAGGCCAAAGATCACCCCCGCATGGCCCGCCCCCATTTGAGCGGCAAGGGCAATATCGACGAAGCGGGTCGAGCCAGCAAAGCCGTAGATCAGCGATGCGCCATAGAGCAGGAGGCCGGATGACAGGGCGCCGAGGACGAAATATTTCAGCCCCGCTTCCGACGCTTTCGCATCGTCCCGTCGAAAGGCGCACAAGACGTAGAGCGCCAGAGACTGGAGTTCGATGCCCATATAGAGGGCGATCAGGTCTCCCGCCGAGACCATGACACCCATGCCAAGCGCGGCCAAAAGGATCAGTACGGGATACTCAAACCGGGCGTCACCAGAGCGTGACAGCCAGCGTTCGCCTAAAAAGATCGCAACAGCGCTGGCTAGATAGATGGCAACCTTGGCAAAGGACGCGGCCGCATCAGAAACAAAGGCCCCCTGAAACGCCACCGCATGCGGCGCGACGCCTTGCAGCACCGCTGCGCTGACTAACACCAAGACGCCTATGCCAGACACCAAGCTAAGCGCATGGCGGCCCGCAAAAGCGCCGCCGACCAGAACGCCAATCGATCCGATGGCCAGGGTGAGTTCCGGCAGATAGGTGGGGAGCACGCTGATCATGTCCATAAAAAGTGCCTCCCTCAACCGCCGGCCACGGTGCGCCAACCTGCAATCAGGTCGGCAACCGAGGTTTCCGTCAGGCTGAAGACTAAATTCGGGAAGACCCCCAAGACCAAGGTTCCGAAAATCAGCGGGGTGAAAATCACCACCTCGCGGACGCTCAAGTCCAAGATGTTGGCCAATTTGGGATTGGTCACCTCGCCGAACATGGTCCGGCGATAGAGGGTAAGCGCATAGACCGCCGACAAAATAACGCCCGTGGCCGCGACAAGCACGGTCCAGGTCGCCCCCGGGGTTGGGGCGCCATAGGTTCCGGTCAGGGTCAAGATTTCCCCGACAAAGCCGCTGGTGCCGGGCAAACCGACATTACCCATGGTGAACAGCAAAAAGACCGCCGCATACCAGGGCATTTTCTCCGCCAGACCGCCGTAAAAGGCGATTTCTCGGGTGTGCATCCGGTCATAGATGACGCCGACACAGAGGAAGAGCGCACCGGAGATTACGCCATGGCTGACCATTTGGAACACCGCGCCTTGCACCCCCTGGGGTGTGCCGGAAAAGATGCCCATGGTGACAAAGCCCATATGGGCGACCGACGAATAGGCGATCAGCTTCTTCATGTCGGTTTGGCGGAAGGCGACGAGCGAGGTGTAGACAATGGCGATGGCCGAGAGCGCGAAGATCAACGGCGTAAACATGGTCGACGCCAGGGGGAACATCGGCAGCGAGAAGCGCAAAAAGCCGTAACCGCCCATTTTTAGCAGCACGCCCGCCAAGATCACCGAGCCCGCCGTCGGCGCCTCGACGTGGGCGTCTGGCAACCATGTGTGCACAGGCCACATGGGCATCTTCACCGCAAAGGAGGCGAAGAAGGCGAGCCAGAAGACGGTTTGGACGCCGGGCGCAAAACTGTAGTGCATCAGGGCTGGGATCGAGCTCGTACCGGCAATGGAGATCATGGCCAAGATGGCCGCCAGCATTAGCACCGAGCCGAGCAGGGTATAGAGGAAGAACTTGTAAGCCGCATAGACCCGGTTCTTGCCGCCCCAGACCCCGATAATCAGGAACATCGGGATCAGGCCAAACTCGAAGAAGGCGTAAAACAGCACAATGTCGAGGGAGGTGAAGACCCCGATCATCAAGGTTTCGAGGATGAGGAAGGCAATCAAATATTCTGTCAGCCGTTTCTCAATCGCTGTCCAACTGGCCAGGATGCAAAGCGGCATCAAGAAGGTGGTCAAGACCACAAAGGGCGCAGAAATTCCATCGACGCCCATGGCGTAATGGACCTTGGCGAACCAAGGCGCATCTTCGACAAATTGGAAGCCCGCACCATGGGCGTCAAAGCCTGCGAGCATCAGGATCGACAGCCCAAAGGTAATGAGCGTTGTAGCAAGCGCGATCCACAGGGGCGCCTTGCCCGTGTCGCTTCGCCCTCTCAGCGCCAGGATAAGCAGCGCGCCGAGCACAGGCGCAAAGGTCGTGAGGGAAAGAATATGCGTCATGCCTCAGCCCCTCAGCGCGTCCATGCCATCAGGGCGAAGGACAAGAGCCCTGCGACACCCAACAACATGACGAATGCATAGTGATAGACATAGCCGGTCTGGCTCTTACCGGTCAGCTTGCCAAAGGCGCCGGCAAGCCACGCCGCGCCGTTGGGACCAAAGCCGTCGATGATCTTTTGGTCGCCCACCTTCCAGAACACATCGCCCAAGGCCTTGGCGCCCGCGACGAAGGTCGCCTGATAGAGCTCGTCAAAATACCACTTGTTGAGCAAGAACCGATAGACGACGCCATTCTTGGCAGCGAGCCTTTTGCCCATGCCCTCGTGTAACAGATAGACATAGACCGCAATCAGCGAGCCCAGAATAGCAGCGACCAAGGGGGCGAGGCCGACCCAGGTTGGGGCCTCTTCAATCTTGGCCAAAAGCTGGTTGGAGGGGGCGACAAAGATTGCGCCCCGCCAGAATTCTGCCCGCCCCTCGCCGACAAAGGCCTTGGCGAACACAAAGCCCGCCGTAATGGCGCCCACCGCTAGAACCACCAGCGGCACCAGCATGACAGCTGGGCTTTCATGCGGTTTGAAAGCGCCATGGCCATGACCATGATGCGCGTCGTCCGCGCCGTGGCTGTGATGGTCTTCATGGCTGGCCTCATGGTCCCACTTGGCTGTGCCATGGAAGGTCATGAACACCAGACGCCAGGAATAATAGGCCGTCAGGCAGGCGGCGAAGACGCCGATCAGAAACGGGAAATAGCCCAGGGGTTGGGTCGCGCCCGAAGCATAGGCCGCACCCAGAATGGTGTCTTTGGAGAAGAACCCGGCAAAGCCAATCTCAAAGCCCTTAATGGGCAGACCAAGTCCTGTAATGGCGATGGTGCCAATCATCATCACCGCATAGGTGATCGGCAGATAGCGCGCGATCGCCCCCATCTTCCGCATGTCCTGCTCGTGGTGCATGCCATGGATGACCGATCCCGCCGAGAGGAATAACAGCGCCTTAAAAAAGGCGTGGGTGAAGAGGTGGAACATGGCCGCCTGATAGGCGCCAACGCCCGCCGCAAAGAACATGTAGCCAAGCTGCGAACAGGTCGAATAGGCGATGACCCGCTTGATATCATTCTGGGCCAAGCCCACCGTGGCGGCAAACAAGGCGGTCACGGCGCCGATCAAGGTAATGAGGGTTCGCGCAACCGGCGCATACTCATAGAGCGGCGACAGAAGGCAGACCATATAAACCCCAGCGGTCACCATGGTCGCGGCATGGATCAGGGCTGAAACCGGCGTCGGGCCTTCCATGGCGTCGGGGAGCCAAGTGTGCAGGAAGAACTGGGCCGATTTGCCCATGGCGCCGATAAAGAGCAGGAACCCGGCCAGATCGAGCGCGCTCCAGTCATAGCCCAGGAAGGACCAGGTGGTTCCCGACTTGGCGGCAATCAGGGGGAAGAGCTCAGCGAACCGAACCGTATGGAACATCCAAAAGACGGTCATAATGCCAAGCGCAAAGCCGAAATCGCCCACCCGGTTGACCACGAAGGCCTTGATGGCGGCGCTGGAAGCGCTGGGCTTTTTGAACCAAAATCCGATCAGCAAATAGGACGCAAGGCCCACCCCTTCCCAACCGAAAAACAGCTGCATGAAGTCAGCCGCCGTCACCAGCATCAGCATGGCGAAGGTGAAGAGCGACAGGTAAGCAAAGAAGCGCGGCTTGGACGGGTCGTCGGCCATATAGCCAAAGCTATAAAGGTGGACGAGGGCGGAGACGGTCGTCACCACCACCAACATGACCGCCGACAAGGTGTCGAGGCGGATTGACCACGCGGTTCTAAAGTCCGCCACTGTAATAAAGGGCGAAAGCTCCAAGGTCATGGGCTCGGCATGGCCGAGCCAGAAGCTCGTAAAGATCGTCCAGCTCATAACGCAACTGACCGCCAAGAGGCCGGTTGTCAGCGTCATGGAGATGCGATCTCCAAGGCGGCGTCCGAAAAGTCCGGCCAGGATCGCGCCCGCTAAGGGGGCGAAGACGGCGGTTATGAGGAGAGGCTCGCTGGTCACACTCAGCCCTTCATCATATTGGCATGGTCGACGGCAATGTCGCCACGATTGCGGAAGAAGGTCACCAGAATGGCGAGACCAACGGCGGCCTCGGCGGCGGCGACGGTCAGCACGAACATGGCAAAGACCTGACCCGTGACATCGTGCAAGAAGGCCGAAAAGGCCACCAGATTGATATTGACCGCCAAGAGGATCAGCTCAATCGACATCAGGATGACGATGACGTTGCGGCGATTGATGAAGATGCCCAGAACACCCAGCGTAAACAGCACTGCCGCGACGGTGAGATAGGGCGCAAGACCCACGCTCATTCGGAAATCCCCTCTCCGGTTTTGACCTGGACGATCTTCAGGCCCGACTTAACGGTGCGTGCGGTTTGCACCGCGATGTTTTGACGCTTGACGCCCGGACGATGACGCAGGGTCAAAACCAATGCGCCGATCATGGCCACCGTCAGCACAAGGCCTGCCCCCTGAAACAAATAGGCATAGTCGGTATAGAGCACCTGGCCGATGCGCTCGATATTTGAAACGTCTGAGACAGGGGCTGCGGTTTGAGCGGCGCTCGCGCCCCGGGTCGCCACCACGCCAGAGACCCCGACCATTTCGATCAAAAGGACCGCCGAAATCACCAGGCCCAAGGGCAGATACTGTACATAGCCGGTGCGCAGCGAAGCAAAGTCGACATCGAGCATCATGACCACAAACAGGAACAACACCGCCACCGCGCCGACATAGACGACGATCAACAACATGGCCAAAAACTCAGCGCCTAAGAGCACAAACAGGCCCGCGCCGGAAAAGAAGCTTAGGATCAGAAACAACACCGCGTGCACGGGGTTGCGCGCCGTGATCACCAGGAGAGCAGCTCCTAGGAGGACGGTGGACAAGACGCCAAAGGCGATCGCTGTAAAGTCCATCTTCGCTTCGTTATCCTTATTCCGGGCCGAAGAGGTCGGCGCGCCTAGCGATAGGTCGCGTCGAGCTCCAGACACTTGGCGATTTCGCGTTCCCACCGGTCGCCATTGGCGAGCAAGCGCTCCTTGTCATAAAAGAGCTCTTCGCGGGTTTCGGTCGCGAATTCGAAATTGGGTCCTTCGACAATCGCATCCACCGGGCAGGCCTCTTGGCACAGGCCGCAATAGATGCACTTGGTCATGTCGATGTCGTAACGGGTGGTTCGCCGACTGCCGTCCTCACGAGGCTCGGCCTCGATGGTAATGGCCTGGGCGGGACAGATGGCCTCGCAGAGCTTGCAGGCAATACAGCGCTCTTCCCCGTTGGCGTAGCGGCGCAGCGCATGTTCGCCGCGAAACCTTGGCGACAGCGGGCCCTTTTCAAACGGGTACATAATGGTCGCCTTGGGCTTGCCCATATAGCGCACCGCCATCAGTCCGGCGCCGACGAAATCCATCAATAGGGCGGATTTGGCGGCATGGGTTATGCGGGAAAAGAACGACATTTCGGCTCCCTTTCCTCAGGCGGCGCTAAACACGCGCCAACCCGCCACCAGGGCGACGGCTGCGAGCGAAGCGGGCAAAAATACTTTCCAACCCAAGCGCATGAGTTGGTCGTAGCGATAGCGGGGCACGATGGCCTTGACGATGGCGAACAGGAAGAACCAGACCATGATCTTCAGGGCAAACATCAAAAGCCCGAAAAGCCCCGCCAGGATCGGCGGCCAAGCGGCCAAGAAAGGCGTTGGGAAGGGCGCGGTCCAGCCGCCGAAGAACAGGATTGACAGCATGGCGCACATCAGGACGATGTTGCAGTATTCGCCCATCATAAAGAGCATGTAGGGGGTCGAGGAATATTCGACCTGATAGCCCGCAACCAGTTCCGATTCCGCTTCGGGGAGGTCAAAGGGCGGGCGGTTGGTTTCGGCCAGCGCCGAAATAAAGAACATCACCATCATGGCGAACATGACCGGCGCGAGCGGCCAATTGGCTTTTAAACCCCCGCCGACAAAGTTCCAGTTCCAAAACCCACCCGCTTGATGCTGGACAATGGCCGATAGGTTCATCGACCCGGTGAGCAAGATAACTGTGACGATGATAAAGCCAATCGACACCTCGTACGACACCATTTGCGCCGCCGACCTCAGGCTGCCCATGAACGGATATTTCGAGTTCGAGGCCCAACCGCCCATGATGATGCCGTAGACGCCGAGCGAGGACATGGCAAGGAGGTAAAGGATGCCAACATTGATGTTGGAGAGGACCCAACCGGGCGCAAACGGGATCACCGCCCAGCCAATGACCCCAAGCGCAAAGCTCAAGACCGGCGCCAGCAAAAAGATCACCCGGTCCGCGCCCGCCGGAATGATAACTTCCTTGACCACGAATTTGAGTAGATCGGCGAAGGATTGCAGCAAGCCGAACGGGCCGACCACATTGGGGCCTTTGCGCATCTGCACCGAGGCCCAGATCTTGCGGTCCGCCAACAGGATGAAGGCGACGCAGATCAACAGGCCGAACAAGACCAGCAATACCTCGCCCAAGGTGAGCAAGGTCCAGCCCCCAGGCGTCGCCCAAAAATCACTCGCCTCAGACATGGCGGGCCTCATCTCTCATCATCATTTGCAAGGCCCCTACTCCGCCGCCAAGAGTCCGAGGGACAGCGCCCGGCTCTTTGAACATTCGGCCATGGTCACACTGGCCCGCGCAATGGGGTTGGTCAGGTAGAAGTCTTTGATTGGACTGGCAAAGGGTGTGCTCGCCACCTCCCCCGCCACACCAATCTTGTTGACGGCGAATTGACTGGCCGAGCTATGGCCGGGTGCATGGTCGATATGCCCAAAGGTCGGGTGGGCGGCGATCAAGGCGCCGCGCAATTCGGCCAGGCTGTCATAGGGCAGCGTCTGACCCAAGGTCTCGGACAGGGCGCGCAGGATGGTCCAATCTTCCTTTGCTTCGCCCTTCGGAAAGACGACGCGCTCAGCGATCTGGGCCCTGCCCTCGGTATTGACATAGATACCGGTCTTTTCGGTATAGGCCGCGCCGGGCAAGATCACATCGGCGACGCTTGCGCCCGCATCGCCATGGCTGCCCTGATAGACAACAAAGGTTTTGGCGACCTTGTTTGTGTCGATTTCATCGGCGCCTAGGAGATAGACAAGGTCCATCTCGCCCGCTTCGGCCGCATCCAACATGGTGGCGGCGTCCTTGCCACCTTCAGCTGGCACAAAGCCCATATCGAGGCCCGCCACGCGGCTTGCCGCCGTGTGCAGGACATTAAAGCCGTTCCAACCGTCCTTGACCACGGTCAAGGCCTTTGCCGCCCGACCGATCAGGTTGAGGATCTCAGCGCCATCCGGGCGCGAAAGCGCACCCTGGCCGATCAGGAAGGCAGGCTTTTCCTTTTGGATCGGGCCGTGGTCAAGAAAGCGCTTAATCGCCTCTGGACCGTCGCCGAGGTAATTATAGCCATAGGTCAGGTCGGCCTGTTCGCCGATCACGCCGACCAACAGCTTGCCGGTCAACCAACGTTTGCGAATCCGCGCATTTAACACAGGGGCTTCCAATCGCGGATTGGCGCCGATGATCATCAAGGCGTCGGCCTCTTCCAGACCGGCAAGCGTTGAGTTGAAGAGCCAGCTTTCGCGTGGGCCGTGGCCGAGCTTCGATCCATCTTGCCGACAATCGGTGCTGGCCACCCCAAGCTTGCGGAAAAGGTCGAGCGCCGCCTTCATCGATTCGGCGTCTTGCAGGTCGCCCGCGATCAGCCCCATCCGCTCAGGCTTTGCCGCCTTGATCCGCTCGGCAATGGCTTGAAAGGCTTGGCCCCAGGTCGCGGGCCGCAGACGCCCGTCAATCTTGACATAGGGCTGGTCCAAGCGCTGACGCGCCAAACCATCGACGGCATGGCGGGTCTTGTCTGAGATCCACTCTTCATTGATCTCGTCATTCAGCCGCGGCAGGACGCGCAATACTGCAGGGCCCCTGGCATCGACCCGAATAGCTGAACCGAGCGCGTCCATGACATCGACTGTCTCGGTCTTGGTCAGTTCCCACGGCCGCGCATTAAAGGCGTAGGGCTTGGACGTCAGCGCGCCGACCGGGCAAAGATCGACCAGATTGCCCGACAATTCCGAGGTCACCGCCTTTTGCAAATAGGTGGAGATTTCGGCATTTTCACCGCGATTGAGCAGGCCGATTTCCGGCTCGCCCGCCACCTCAGTAATGAAGCGGACACAGCGGGTGCATTGGATGCAGCGGGTCATCACCGTCTTGACCAGCGGACCCATGAATTTTTCTTCGACGGCGCGCTTATTCTCATCATAGCGCGAGCCTGCGCGGCCATAGCCCATGGCCTCGTCTTGCAGGTCGCATTCCCCACCCTGATCGCAAATCGGACAATCCAGAGGGTGGTTGACCAGCAAAAACTCCATCACCCCTTGGCGCGCCTTTTTCACCATTGGGGTGTTGGTGAAGATTTCTTGGTTCTCGGCGGCGGGCAGCGCGCACGAGGCTTGGGGCTTTGGCGGGCCGGGCTTCACCTCGACCAGACACATACGGCAATTGCCCGCAATCGACAGGCGTTCATGATAGCAAAAGCGTGGGATCTCCTCGCCGGCCAGTTCGGCAACCTGCAGCACAGTCATGCCCGGTTCGAACTCAACCTCTTTGCCGTTAACCTTCGCCTTAGGCATTGCCGTCGTCCTTAAGCCAAAAAGCTAAGCCATCCCCAAAGGGAGAGGCTCCGCATCCGGTCCTACTCGATTATTCCGCCGCCAGGGTGTGGCCCTGGATGTGCGGTCGTCCCCGCCGATAAGCCGTGATTCGCTCTTCCACCTCGCCTCGGAAGTGGCGGAACAGGCCTTGGATCGGCCAGGCCGCCGCATCGCCGAGCGCGCAAATGGTGTGGCCCTCCACCTGGGTGGTGACGTCGAGCAAAAGGTCGATTTCCGACATTTCGGCCTCGCCGCGCACCATCCGCTCCATCACCCGCCACATCCAGCCGGTGCCTTCGCGGCACGGGGTGCACTGGCCACAGCTCTCGTGCTTGTAGAAATAGGAAAGTCTCGCAATGGCGCGGATCAGGTCGGTGGACTTATCCATGACGATCACCGCGGCCGTACCGAGGCCCGAGCGCAGTTCGCGCAGGCTGTCAAAATCCATCAGTGCGGTTTCGCACTGCTCGGCTGGGATCATTGGCACAGACGAGCCGCCGGGGATAATGGCTTTCAGATTGCCCCAGCCGCCGCGCACCCCGCCACAATGCTCTTCCAGCAATTGCTTGAGCGGGATCGACATGGCTTCTTCAACATTGCAGGGCCGGTTCACATGGCCGGACACGCACATCAACTTGGTGCCGGTATTATTGGCCCGGCCAATGCCGGCAAACCAAGCCGCACCGCGCCGCAATATCGTTCCAGCAACCGCGATGGACTCGACATTATTCACGGTGGTTGGACAGCCATAGAGGCCAGCGCCGGCTGGGAAAGGCGGTTTAAGACGCGGTTGGCCCTTTTTGCCTTCAAGGCTTTCCAACAGCGCCGTCTCTTCGCCACAAATATAAGCGCCCGCCCCGTGGTGGACATAGAGGTCAAAGTCCCAGCCATGGACATTGTCCTTGCCGATCAGTTTGGCCTCATAGGCTTCGCGGACCGCAGCCTCCAAAACCTCGCGTTCGCGCACATATTCGCCGCGCAGATAGATATAGGCGGCATGGGCCTGCATGGAGAAGGAGGCGATCAAACAGCCCTCGATCAACAGGTGCGGATCATGGCGCAGAATTTCCCGGTCCTTACAGGTGCCCGGCTCGGACTCGTCGGCATTGACCACCAGATAGTGGGGGCGCGCGCCGACTTCCTTCGGCATGAAGGACCACTTCAGCCCCGTGGAGAACCCCGCCCCGCCGCGACCGCGCAGGCCCGAGGCCTTCATATTGTCGATAATCCAGCCCGACCCCTGTTGCAGGATTTCGCGCGTGGCGTTCCAACAGCCGCGCGCCTTCGCCCCCTCAAGACCTGGATCCTGCAGGCCGTAGAGATTGGTGAAGATGCGGTCCTTATCTTCGAGAATGCCTACCATGGGCGCCCCTTGAACCTCAGCCGCGGGCGGGTCCGCGTCTGACGACGCAGCGACATAGCCCCAGATTCCAGCAAAACCAATCGGGGATTGCAGAAACCTTGATCGAAAACCGTGCGCATGTCTGAAACCGCCCTCAAGACTTCGCCGCGCCTAAGCGGCCAAAGCCAAGGACGAACCAGATCTGCGCGCCAAACCCGAGCGCGAGGGCTGCGCCAAAAATGCCTAAACCGATTGCCATGTGGAGGCCAAAATCGAGTCCAAGTCCCAGCGCTGCCAACAGGAGGGCTGCGATATTGATCGCCGCAGCCCGCCGAAATCGGCGGGTCAAGGCCGTGTTAGAGTTAGGCTCGGAGACGCTCACGCGGGCTCCTTGGCATTGGGAATTGCGGTGATCGGAAGCGCCCGCGAGCCGTCATAGAGGCTGGGATCGGTGAGTGTCAGCGCCCCTCCCGCAGGCTCGGAAGACCGGCGTCCGATCGCCGACCCTGGAGCGGGCGTTTCACCGTTGCGGAAGGCGTCAATAATGGCCTTCAGGCTTTCCGGCGTCAGGTCCTCATAATAATAGTCGTTGATCTGGGCCATGGGTGCGTTGCAGCAGGCGCCAAGGCACTCGACCTCTTGCCAGGTAAAGAGCCCATCTCCCGACAGATGGTCGCGCGGACCCAACTCTGCCTCGCAAAGCGCGATCAATTCCGTCGCGCCACGCAGCATGCAGGGCGTCGTGCCGCAAACCTGAATGAGCGCTGCCTTCCCCACCGGCTCCAGCTGGAACATGGTGTAGAAGGTCGCCACCTCCAGCACCCGCATCACCGCCATCTCAAGCAGGTCCGCCACAGCGCGCAGGGCGGGCTCGGATATCCACCCTTCTTGCTTTTGCACCAGCCACAGGACCGGAATGACCGCCGATTGCTTGCGCTCGGGCGGATATTTGGTCATCCACCACTGGGCCTTTTCCAGCGTTTCCGGTTGGAAGGCGAAGCTTTGGGGTTGATCCGGGCTGAGGCGTCGGGAAGACATCGGCGAGAAGCTTTCTAAACAAACAGTCGAGATGGCGCGGTAGATTTGACCCTAACGGTCGATCTCTCCAAACACGATATCAAGCGATCCCAGGATGGCCGACACATCGGCGACCTGATGGCCGCGGCACATCCAGTCCATGGCTTGCAGGTGGCTATAGCCCCGGGCCCTGATCTTGCAGCGATAGGGCTTATTGGTGCCATCGCCGACCAGATAGACTCCAAACTCGCCCTTCGGGGCTTCGACGGCCGTATAGACATCGCCCTCCGGCACGTGGAAGCCTTCGGTGTAGAGCTTGAAGTGATGGATCAGGGCTTCCATCGAGCGCTTCATCTCAGCCCGTCTTGGCGGGGCGAACTTCGAATTCTGGATCAGCACCGGGCCTGGATTGGCATCCAACAGATCAAGGCACTGAACCATGATCCGTACCGACTGACGCATTTCCTCCATGCGCACCAGATACCGGTCATAACAGTCGCCATTGCGCCCCAAGGGAATGTCGAAATCGAGATCAGCATAGATCTCATAGGGTTGGGCCTTGCGCAGATCCCATGCAATGCCCGAACCGCGCAACAAAACGCCGGTAAAGCCCCAGGCGAAGGCCTCTTCCTTGGTCACCACGCCAATATCGACATTGCGTTGTTTGAAGATGCGGTTTGGCGTGACGAGCGCGTCAATATCGGCCAGCGCTTTCGGGAACTCCCGACACCAGACCCGCATGTCGGCGATCAATTCCGGCGGCAAATCTTGGTGGACACCGCCGGGGCGATAATAGTTGGCGTGCAGGCGCGCGCCCGAGGCCCGCTCATAAAACACCATCAACTTCTCGCGCTCTTCAAACCCCCACAAGGGCGGGGTCAGCGCGCCAACGTCCATGGCTTGGGTGGTGACATTGAGGAGATGCGAAAGGATGCGACCGATCTCGTCAAACAACACCCGAATGACCTTGGCCCGGTAAGGGACCTCAATGCCCGCCAGCTTTTCCACCGCCAGCACAAAGGCGTGCTCTTGGTTCATTGGCGCCACATAGTCGAGGCGGTCAAAATAGGGCGTGTTTTGCAGATAGGTGCGCGCCTCCATCAATTTCTCGGTGCCGCGATGTAACAGGCCGATATGGGGATCGACCCGTTCAACAATCTCGCCGTCCAATTCCAACACCAAACGTAAAACGCCGTGCGCTGCAGGGTGTTGCGGGCCGAAATTGATGCTGAACTTGCGCAAAGCCGCCTGATCTTCAGGCGACAAGACCGGCGCGGGCGTGGCGTCATCTGCCATGGATCACCTCAACTCTTCGCAGCGCTAGCGGGCGCAGGCTTGGCCTTTTCGTCGCCGGGCAGCACCTGTTCGGCGCCCTCCCAGGGCGAGAGAAAATCAAAGGCGCGATATTCTTGCGTCAGCTTCACCGGCTCATAGACGACCCGCTTCAACTCTTCATCCCAACGCACCTCGACATAGCCGGTCATGGGGAAGTCTTTGCGCAGGGGATGCCCGTGAAATCCGTAATCGGTCAGGATGCGACGCAGGTCCGGATGATCGGTGAAATAGACGCCGAACATGTCGAACACTTCGCGCTCTAGCCAATTGGCGCACGGATAGACCGGCGTCACGCTGGGCACAGGCTGGTCTTCGCAGACCGAAAGCTTCACCCTCAAGCGGACATTTTTCACGTAGGATATAAGCTGGTAGACCAGCTCAAAACGCGCTTCGCGCTCTGGACGATCAACACAGGTCAATTCGGTCAGTTGCACAAACCGGCCCTCAGAACCGTCGCGCAACAGCCGCAACAGTTCAACCACCTGTTCGGCCGTGGTGAACAGCGTCAACTCCTCATGGGCGACGGCATAGCTTGATGCTCGCCCGCCAGACTGGTCGACCAGAGAGGCCCCAAGCGCCTGCAACGGCGTCAAGGGTGTGGATTCAGCAACGGAGGACTGAGTGTCGGACACGCGGACGGCCCTCCCCTAGCGTTCAATCGTGCCGGTGCGGCGAATTTTTTTCTGCAACTGCAGCACCCCATAGACCAAGGCCTCTGCGGTCGGCGGACAGCCGGGCACATAGACATCGACAGGTACGATGCGGTCACAGCCGCGCACGACCGAATAACTATAATGGTAATAGCCGCCGCCATTGGCGCAGCTACCCATTGAGATGACGTAACGCGGCTCGGGCATCTGGTCATAGACCTTACGCAGCGCTGGGGCCATTTTGTTGGTCAAGGTTCCGGCCACGATCATCACATCGGACTGACGCGGGCTGGCGCGAGGCGCAAAGCCGAACCGCTCTAAATCATAGCGCGGCATCGACGCCTGCATCATCTCGACGGCACAACAGGCAAGACCAAAGGTCATCCACATCAAAGAGCCTGTACGGGCCCAGGTCACCACGTCTTCAAGCGCCGCCACCACATAGCCACGGTCGGCCAAGGCGCTGTCGAGGCGATCAAAGAAGGGGTCGTGGAGCTTCGGGTCGTAACCCTCGACGCTCGTGCGACCGGCCGAACCTGCCGGGACCAGCAGTCCGGAGCCTGTTTCGGTGTTCACTCCCATTCGAGCGCTCCCTTTTTCCACACATAGGCGTAGCCCAGAGCGAGATCGACGAGAAAGGCCATCATCGACCAGAAGGCCGCCTTGGCGACGCCGTGCGGCTGCTTCATCAGGCTAACCGCCCACGGAAACAAAAACGCCGCCTCGAGATCGAAAATGATGAACAGGATGGCGACCAGATAGAACCGGACGTCGAATTTCATCCGTGCATCGTCAAAGGCATTGAAGCCGCATTCATAGGCGGAGATCTTTTCCGGGTCAGGCCGCTTGGGGGCCAAAAGCCAAGCCGCCAAGATAAAGACCGCTCCCAATCCGACCGCCACCACCAGGAAGACGAGGATTGGCAGGTAATGCAGAAGAAACGCGTTCATGACGCCCCATAGCTCATGCCGAAACGGCTTGCCCTTGCGTCGACGCGAAGTCCAGATGGGGACTGCGTCGGCTTGGCTGGCTTTTAGACCCGACCGCTGAGGCTTCCAAGGCTTGAATGCGAAAAAAAGCCTTAGTCGACATCTCTGCGCAGGCGATGGGCGATTTCCTTGATCGTGTCGCGCCGCTTTCCCATGCCGATCCGGTCATAATGCTGGCGGAGCCGTTGCAAAATCTCGGTTCGCGCCGTCCCAGGCGTGCCGCCAAGGCCCAAGGGTTGCGGATCATATTCGAGCCCAAGCCGAATCATCTCCGCCTCATCGCGACCGCGTAGGGTCTCCAGCACGCTAAAGGCAAAGTCGATTTCCGCCGTCACGCCGCCGCCGGTGATTCGATTGCGGTCGCGCACCACCCGATCTTCAAGGGGCTCGGCACCAAACAGCGGCAAGAGGTCGCGCCACGCCCAGTGACAGGCGGCGCGATAGCCTTCGAGGAGGCCAGCCGCTCCGAGGATAAGAGACCCGGTGCATACTGACGTCACCCATTGCGCGCCCTCCCCCGTCGCCTGCAGATAAGCAAGGCTCGCCGGATCGGACATGACCGAATCGACCCCCATCCCTCCTGGCACGCAAATCAGGTCAAGCCTTGGCGCCGTGGCAAAGTCGTGGGTGGGCACAAGCGAGAGGCCGCAGTCGCTCGGCACATTGGCCAGGGTCTTAGCGATAAAGCTGACCCGCGCGCCGCTCATGCGTGACAAGACCTGGGCTGGGCCGGTCAAATCCAACTGGGTGAGCCCTGGGAACAGAAAAAAGCCGATTTCGAACGGAGCTGTGTCGGTCATGGTCTGATCCCTGCTGCGCTCTCATCGGGGCAAGTCGAAGGTTTTCTGTCAAGTCGCTTGACAGGTGAAGACCGCGACCGCTATGTCACGCCCCTCGCCAAGCCCGGCGGACACGCTCATTCGGGTTTGCGCGACGCGCGCGGGAGTAGCTCAGTCGGTTAGAGTACCGGCCTGTCACGCCGGGGGTCGCGGGTTCAAGTCCCGTCTCTCGCGCCACTTTAGTTTTTGAGTTGGAAAGCCGAACAGATGCGCTCCGCAAGGTCCTGCGGTGAGGCAGCATCGGTGTCCAACACGAGGTCGTAATGTCGCCCTTTATGGACCTTGTGGAATTGCGCGCGGGCGAGCCCGACAAGGCGGTCGCCGCGTTCAGCCTCTCTGGCCTCGATGTAACCAAGAGAAGCCTTTAGTCCGATCATTCGCAGGTCGTGCCGCTCCAATAAGCGCCGATAGTCGGCCTCGGTTTCGTGATCCAACATTACCTCATCAATAATGAGGTCTAGACCTTCGTCTGCCATGGAGGCGATCGCGCGACGCATGGCCCTTAGGGTCTGCTGGATAAAACCTCCCGTAATAATCTCGACTTCTGGCGGTTCGCCAATTCCATTGATGTATTTATACTGGAGCCCCTCAATTTGTCCCTCCAGCCGAGAGGGGGCCATGTTAAGAAATGCGTCCATCTCGACATGAAGAAATGTCAGATTTGAGATGTCTTGAATTGCCTTCGCGGTTGAAGTTTTTCCGACACTTGACGCTCCATTGAGCAATAGAATCATTGCGCGACATTCCCGTTCGTTCGGTTGGCGAGCCTTGACGACAATGTGACAGTGTCGTCATCCATTTTAAGTAGATTTTTCCCGCCGGAGGGCTAAATGACTATGTTGATAGTCAGGAGGCTGAAATGGAACCGGTGAATCTGGCAGACGCGAAAGCCCACCTAAGCGAACTTGTCGATAGGGTTGAAGCGGGTAATTCCTTCAATATCACCCGCAGAGGCAAGCCCGTGGCGCGTCTGACGGCAATTGCCGGACCGCGAAAGCCGATTAGCCTTGAGTTGCTGCAGTCTTTAACGTTGACGCTTCCCCCATCGGAAGTTGATGCAGCGGCGCTTATTCGCGCCATGCGTGACAGTGACCGCTACTAGTGAAATATCTCGACACCTCTCTAATTGTTTCTGCACTTTCCACGGAGAGCGCGACGCAAAAAGTTCAAATTTGGCTCACATCTCAGGACCCATCGACGCTTCTGATCAGCCAATGGACCGTCACGGAAGTATCAACCGCAGTAGCGTTCAAGATGCTTACGAAGGCTGGAGTCTCGACAAGCTTACTGCTGTAAGCCGGGCGAGCGTTCTTATCTGGCTTGCCCAACTCGACTTAATTCAGTCACGCCCTTTCCATCCTTAAAATCCGATCAAGGGAAAACCGGC
Source organism: uncultured Caulobacterales bacterium (assembly GCA_903840435.1). GTDB lineage: Bacteria > Pseudomonadota > Alphaproteobacteria > Caulobacterales > Caulobacteraceae > CAIMFV01. The sequence goes on along the minus strand of CAIMFV010000051.1, from coordinate 108,264 downwards.
CTGGCCCGCGCGCGATGACGACGAGCATCAGCGCTGCCCAGCTTAAATGGGTTGGCCAGGCGTCAGGATAGACGAATATCTCGATGACGGTGGTCATGCCCAAGAGGCCAAGCGCCGAAAGACGGCTGAAGAGGCCAATGACCAACAAAATCGGCAGAGCGTGCTCGCAATAGGTGGCGAGATAGGCCGCGATATGGGGCGGGACCAAGGGGATCTTATAATCGGTTTCAAAGAGCTCGAAGGTTGCGGCCTTAAGGGTCAGAATTCCTTCGACTTTCGTCCTGCCAGACAGAAAGAAGATTGCGGCTAAAGCGATGCGCACAACCAAAAGCAGGCCGTCTTGCGGCAGGCGCGTGAAGGGCGTCACCACCCATTTTTGATAGGTGACGGTCAGGGCGGACATCAGCTAGCTCCTCAAGGCAAAGTGTCGGAAAAGACGTTGAGCGAAAAAAGATGGGCAAGCGCCTCTGCAAAGGGCGCCTTCGCATCTGCCGCCAGCACCTCGGCGGCGATGTCCAAAATCGGTCGGCCCGCTTGGCACTGGCAGACGATCTGCGCCGCCAAAGGCGAGACGAGGTGTGTAACCACCTGACCTTCCGGACGGCACAGCAAGATCGCCGTTGGCCGTTCCTCATAAACGAGCGGACCCGATGGCGTCGCGGGCGGTCGATTGGCACGCCAGAGGAGCGGGCTTGTATCGGCAAAGCTCGCCATGCGCGCACTGGGGTGCAGCACAAGTTGGGCCGCTCCACGGCTTCCGGTCGCAATTTCAGCCAGCACAGCCGGGTCCAACACCGGCCCGTCAGCTGCAAAGGCGCACTCAAGCCAAAGCCTGTCGAGCCGGGCAATATTGGCAAGATAGGGATAGTCTGCGGCTTCAGGGAAGGATCCCAGCCAATCGCCAAAATCGCGGCCATAGGCGATCAAGCTCGGCTCGGTGGCTGCGACCTGCCCACAATAGAGATGAGCGACCGCCGTCAGCCAGTCCTCGCCCATGATCTGGCCAACCGTGGGGTGATTGGCACAGAGGCTCTCGACGCGGGCTAGGAGACCGGTATTGCGATAGACGGCAAAGCGGCTTTGGCCCGCGTCTTCGTCCTCTAGCCAAGGCCCAAGAGCTGACATGTCACCTGCCAAGGCCTCGGTGAAGGCGTCAAAAAAGGCGGTGTCATCGGCTGGCATGGAGAACCTCGCGCGACGATGCTTCCCGTTCGGCACCCGCGCGCCAGATCGCCTCGCCGGTCTCCCTTTCACGCCAAAGTTCAGCGAAATCAGGCACCTTGCCGTCGCGCTCAATCAGCAAGGGGCGCGGACCAATGCGCCGCAGGAGCCGCTCGGTCAGACGCCAGACCGCTGGGCTGACAGCCGCATCGTGACTGTCGATCAAGAGGTCATGGCCAAGCTTTGGGTCTTCGGAATGGCCCGCCACATGGATCTCGCCGACGAGATCTGCGGGAATGGCGTCAATATAGGCCTCGGCCGAGCTACCAAGATTGGCGGCGCTGACAAAGACATTGTTGACGTCAATTAATAGCCCGCAGCCGGTGCGTCGCGCCAAGGTTTCGAGAAATTCGATCTCTGAATAGGCATGCCCTTTCAGCCGCAGATAATGGCTCGGGTTTTCGATCAGGATTTGGCGCTGTAACCGGGTCTGGGCGTGGTCCACAGCCTGGACCATCCGGGTGAGTGCCGCTAGGGTGCGCGGAAATGGCAAAAGGTCAGGCTGGTACACCTGACCGCGCATCGACCAGGCCAGATGTTCCGACATCAGGCGGGGTTGAAACCGATCAACCAGGGTTTTGAGCTGGGTCAGATGAACGTCTACGTCCACGGCATCGGCGGCCAGGGAAAGGCCCACCCCGTGCAGCGACAGCTCATGATCTGCACGGATGCGGTCGAGCGTGTTCAAACGCTGACCGCCCGCGACAAAATAGTTTTCCGGATGAATCTCGAACCACACGCCTGGCGCCGCCAGAGCGTCGTCATAGTGCTGAGCCTTCAGGCTAAGGCCTGCGCTCAGGTCTGGCGTGGGGTTCGAGGTCATGTCCGGGCCTGCGCGTGAGACGAGAGGCTTAGCGGCCCATCGGGGTCAAGGAGCCCTTGCCCTTCGGCGTGGTGATCGAGGTGCAGGTGCCCTTGGGAACGAGCTTGAAGCTCGTGCCTTGGTAGTCATGGGTCGAGCTGCCCGCGCAGGTCGTGCCTTCGCCCGCCTTGCAGTCATTTTGGTGCGCTAGTGACACGCCATAGCACTTTTCCATGGCAGGCTTCATGGCCGGGTCTGAGGTTTGCGCCGTTGCGACGCTGGCGGCGGCGATCAGAGCCGCGGCAGCGAGAGTTGAGAGGGCCAATGTCGAGCGAGTCAGCGTGGTGGTGGACATGAGACTTTCCTTGCGATGCCGAGGGGAAGGTGATGGGGCGGCGTCGGCGTCGTCCGCTGATGAGGAATTCGCAGCGACGACAGAAAAGGTTTCATCTCGGAAAAATTATTTTTACGCTCACCAGCGCAGCAGGCGCGGTCCGATCAAACGGCCAATCAAGCCAGCGAGACAAATGCCCAGCGTATAAAAGGTGACAAGAAACATTGCCGAATGTTCTGGACAGGCGAGCGCATATTCAACCGCGGCAAAGGCGCCAGCCAACAATCCGACCGAGGTTCCAGCAGCCCTTGGGTCTTCGGGGGCTAAACGCCGAAAGGCCCAGCCCAATCCGGCGATGGCCGGCAGCGACAGGACCATAATCAAGCCAACGCAACGCCAAGAGGTTGTGCCCAGCCAAAGCGCCGCCCTCTGGTCGGGCGGTGTCGCCAAAAATTCCTTGGTTGGGAACAGCATGACCGCGACCGTGACACTCAACGGCGCCAACCAAAGGTAACCGGCTCGCGCGGTGGGGCGGGACAGGCGGTAGGTTAGGAGGAGGAAGCTGAGGGTCAGCGACGCCGCATAGCTGATCTTGATCCAGACCCCGATATGGGCGGCTTGGGCCAGCAGATCCGGCCGAAGGCTGGCGCTCGCGACAAGCCCCGCCATGGATATTGAGCCTCCCGCTAACAGGCCAATGGCGAGGCGAATTTGTGTCGCATAGGGCGATACCCGGGGCGTCTCCGCCGCCAGGCTATCGATCAGGGCGTCAGTGTCCATCGTCGCCCTCCCGGCCCAAGCGCTCGGAAAGTCGCTTCAAGCCCCGGTGGATGCTGACCTTGACCAGGGCGACGGATAGCCCTGTCCGCTCAGAGGTTTCTTGGATGCTCAACCCTTCCAATTTGACCAACCGGATCGAGTCGCGTTGTTTGGCGGGGAGCTCGGCCAACAGCCGATCAAGGTCATAGCCCGCGGCGGCGGCCTCGGCGTCATCGACCGCGGCGACATGTTCCGCCGCCTCAAGGCTAACCTCAATTCGACCGCCCTTGCGGCGGTGCAGATCAATCATCTTATGGCGAGCTATGGCAAATACCCACGGCATCAGCGCTTGGCTACGGTCATAGCTGGCGCGTCTGGTGTGGATGGCAATCAAAGTGTCTTGCACAAGGTCCTCCACAACCGAATGATCGCCAAAGACCCGGCGCCGATAAAAGCCTAGCAGTTTTGCGCTCAGGGCGCGCAACAGCTCTCGATGGGCGGCGGCGTCACCGTCCAAGCCGCGCAGCATCAGCGCCTTGAGCTCGTCATCCGATGCGCTCACGCACCCCGTCGCATTCTGGCTATTCGTCGGCCCATGGCGTTTGGATACGCGGTCGCTGAAATTTTTTCGAGCCTAATCTTTACGTCCGCGGCAAAGCGCCTGTGTTTCCCCCCGGTTGCAATCTGACGCTCATGGTTTAGAGCCCCTGGATCATGACTTCCGACCCTGTCGCTTTTCGCCTCACCCTGCACGCATGACCGGAGAGCGGCTTAGTCTTCGCCATGCAGGCCTTGCCCTGGTCACTACGGCGATCTGGGGCACGAATTTTGTCGTGATCAAGTTGGCGTTGGCGCATTTTCCGCCCCTGACCTTTGCCGCCTTGCGCTTCGCTTTCGCGTTTTTTCCAGCCGTCTGTTTTTTTAAGCGACCTCAGGTTCCGTGGCGCAACCTTGCCGCTTTTGGGGTGATGATTGGGGTTGGCCAGTTTGGCCTTTTATATATCGCGCTTCGGGGCATGGTCGCTCCAGGCCTCGCCTCGCTTGTCATGCAGTCCCAGGCCTTTTTCACCATCGGCCTTGCCGTGGTTTTGCACCGGGAACGGGTTGGGGTCTTTCAAGCCGTGGCCTTGATCCTTGGACTTGCGGGTCTTTGCCTGATTGGCGCCCATATGGATCGCAGCACAACCCCGCTTGGACTGACGCTCCTTTTAGGTGCAGCCCTCTCCTGGTCGACGGGCAATCTCATCCAGCGATCGACACCTGAGGCGCCCTCATTGAGTTTCGTCGTCTGGGCCAGCGCCTTTGCCGTACCCCCCCTCCTCCTCCTCGCCGTCCTGCACGATGGACCCCAGGCCATGGCAGCGGGCATTGCCTCGGCCGACCTTGGCGCCTGGGCGGCGCTGTTATGGCAATCCTTCGGCAATACGCTGTTTGGCTATGCCGTTTGGGGCTATTTGCTCGCCCGCTATTCGGCCGCAACCGTCTCGCCCTGGTCCCTGCTCATTCCGGTGTTTGGGCTCCTTGGCGCGAGCCTTGTGCTGGGCGAGCCCCTGCCCGTCTGGAAACTTGCCGCAGCCGGGCTGATCCTTGGCGGGCTGGCCGTCAATCTGCTGGGGCCGCGTCTTTTCTCGAAGACCAAGCGAGACGCTGACCTCGCGCCCTAAATCGATCATTGTGCGGCCGCCTGCCCATGCTCTAGTCTCCCCCGACAATGGGGAGGAAAAGGGCCGTGAAGCTCGCCTATGCACCCGCCGACTTGGCGTTCCGCGACGCGGTGCGCGATTTTTTAGCGACCCACGCTACCTCCTGGCCCAAACGGAGCGAAAGCATGCGTCCGGGGCCGGATCAGATCGCCTGGCAAAAGCTACTGATCTCAAAGGGCTATGCGGCGCGGACTGTGCCGGAAGTCTATGGCGGCTATGGCGCAGCGCCTGATCTGATCAAATCCCGAATTATTGCGGAAGCCTTTGCCGAGGCGGGCGCACCGGGCGGTTTGCAAAATCAAGGCGTCTCCATGTTGGTGCCCACCCTGCTGGAGCTTGGGACTGAGGCGCAAAAGCGGCGCTATATTCCTCCCACCCTGACCGGTGAGTTGGTCTGGTGTCAGGGCTACTCGGAGCCCGGCGCCGGCTCTGATCTCGCAGCCCTTACCTGTCGCGGCGAGGATGTCGGCGACCATTTCCGGATTAACGGTCAGAAGATTTGGACCTCAAGCGCCCACGTGGCCGACATGATGTTTTGTCTGGTCCGCACCGAGGCCGAGGCGCCAAAGCATGCCGGGATCAGCTACCTGATCTTTTCCATGCAGACCCCGGGCATTGAGGTGCGCCCGCTAAAGACCATGACCGGACAGGCGGAATTCAACGAAGTCTTCTTCACCGACGTCATGGTGCCAAAGGATCAGATTGTCGGCGAACGCGGTCAGGGCTGGTTCGTCGCCAACGCCACCTTGAAGCATGAGCGGGGCATGTTGGGCGATCCCAATGCCGCCGCCGCGCGGTTGCGGGCCATTACCGCGATCCTGCAGCGCGAAACCGTCGACGGTGAAAGCCTGATCAACAATCCCCTCTATCTCGACCGCTTGATGCGCCTGCAAGCCCGGGTCCTGGCGATGGAGGCCAATGGCCTTCGCCTGCTAACCGCAGCCCAAAAAGGCGAACCTGCGGGGCTTTCCAATCTGATCGTTAAGCTGATGGGCTGCGAGCTCAACCACCAACTCGCGGGCCTTGCCATAGATGCCCTCGGCGAGTTGGGCGTGCTTTACCACGGCGGGCCGCACGAGGTTGATCACGGCATTTGGCAGCATCGGTATATGTTCGACCTTGGCCTGATTATCGGCGGCGGCACAGCCCAGATTCAAAAGAACATTATCGCAGAGCGCGGTCTTAACCTTCCGCGCGAACCCAAGCTTGCCAAACCCGACGCCGTGGCCCGGTAAGCGCCATGGTTGCTGATTTTGCCTTGAAGAGCGGAGGACAGGGTGGATTTTGGTCTTGATGACGACCATCGCGCGCTACAGGCCAGTTTGACGCGCCTGTTGCAGCGTCATGCCCCCCTGGCCCAGGTCCAGGCCGTCGCGGCCCAAGACGAACCAACTGATCCGGTCTTGATACACGCCTTAGCCGACCAGGGGTTATTTGCGCTCCTGGTTCCGACCGATTGCGACGGGCTGGGATTGGGCCTCTTGGAGGCTGCCCTCGCCGCCGAGGCGCTTGGTGCATGTGCCGCCCCTGCGCCCTATCTCGGTCCGGTCTTGTCCGGCCTTGCGCTCACCTTGGGAGGGGATGCGGCGCTAAAAAAGCGGCTCCTGCCCGCGATTGCGACAGGCAGCCTTTTGCCCGGACTGGCAATTTCTGAAGCCTCTTCGGGCGCTAGGCGCAATTTTGGCGTCACGGCGTCAGGGGGGCGCCTGACCGGGACGGCGCTCGCGGTGGTGGATTTCGCCACGGCCAATGGTTTTGTGGTGGCGAGCCGCTGCGGCGGGCTTTTTTGGCTGGAAAGTGACGCGTCGGGGCTTTCCTGCAATAGGTTGACGAACATTGATCGGACGCGGTCCCTCGGCGAACTGCAGTGTCACGACACCCCTGCCCTTGCCTTGGATCACGGCGATGTTGGCCAGACCTTGCGCACCGTCGAAAACGCCGCGCGGGTCCTTGTCGCCGCCGACACCTTGGGCGCGGCCTCGACCATGCTGACGCGGGCGGTGGCCTATGCCCAGGAAAGGCGGCAGTTTGGTCGGGAGATTGGTAGTTTCCAAGCGGTCAAGCATCTGTGCGCCGAAATGGCCAGCGAGCTGGAAGCCGCCCGTGCGCTCGTTTGGTACGCAGCCCACGCTCAAGATACGCTGCCAGACCAAGCGACACTGCTGGCCTGCCACGCCAAGGCGCACCTCAGCGAGGTTGGCACCTTTGTCGCGCGCACGGCCACCGAAGTGTTTGGCGGCATTGGCATCACCGACGCCCTTGGTCTGCATCTGCAGTTCAAGCGCATCGGCCTCAATCGGCAGCTGTTTGGCGCGCCCGAACGGTGCCGGGTCGACGCCGCCCGGGCCCAAGGCCTTATCGGCCAACGTCCCCCCTATCCGGCGCAAGCCCAAGTTTAAATGAGAGGCTCCATGGCCGCGTGGAATTTTGGTGACATTTTAGACGCGCTCGAAAATATCCTTCCGCCAGATAGCCCGGCCTATATCCACGGGGCGCGGGTGATCAGGCGGGCGGAGGCAACCCGGCGGTCGAATAATCTGGCCAAGGCCTTTTTAGCGCGCGGCGCCGTGACCGGCGACAAGATCGCTTTCTATATGCACAACCGGCCCGAATATTGCGAAACCCTAAGCGCCGCCTTCAAGGCGCGCCTCACCCACGTCAATGTCAATTACCGCTACACGCCTGATGAGGTCTTCTACATTTTCGACAATTCAGACGCAGCGGTCGTGGTCTATGGTCAAGAATTTCGTGATGCGATTATCGCCATTCGGGCACGGCTGACCAAGGTTAAACTGTTTGTCGAGGTAGGCGACGGCACTGACTTTGCCGAAAGCTTTGAAGCCCTGGCCAACAGCGGTGATGGCACGCCACTAAAGATTATCCGCGCGCCGGATGACCTCCTGTTTATCTATACCGGTGGCACGACGGGCATGCCCAAGGGTGTCATGTGGACCCATACCGACATGCGAGAGGTGACGCTTGCCGCCCAAAGACTGTTGGGGCCTGTGCCTGAAACCTTGGAGGCCTTGGTGGAAGCCACCCAGGCCCTAGGTCCGGCGGGGGCTTCTCTGATCGCACCGCCCCTTATGCATGGCACAGGCCTTTTGACCGCCATGGCGGCCATGTTGACAGGGGGAGCGGTGATCACCCTCACCCAACTGCATTATGATGTTGAGGAGCTGTTGACAGCGATCCACACCCATCGCCCCGTCAATCTCACCTTGGTGGGCGACCCGTTTGCAAGGCCCCTGGCCGACGCACTCGATCAGGCGCCGCAGCGCTATGATGTCTCGAGCCTCGAGCGGATCACCTCGTCAGGCGTCATGTGGAGCCTTGATGTCAAGCGCACCTTGCTGCGCCACATGCCGAACGCGATCCTCGCAGACGCCTTCTCCTCGTCGGAAGCGCTCGGACTTGGCACCTCGATCATGACGGCGGCGGGAGAAACCCCGACTGCGCAGTTCGCGCTCGGCGGTCGGGCCAGGGTCTTTGACGAACAGGACCGCCCTGTGCTGCCAGGCTCAGGTCAGTCGGGATTGGTGGCCGTCGCGCCGCCCATCCCTGTCGGCTACTATAAGGACGCTGAAAAGACCGCGCGCACCTTTCGCCAGATTGACGGGGTCCGCTACGCCATTCCTGGAGACTGGTGCCGGGTTGAAGCCGATGGTTCGCTCACCCTGCTCGGTCGCGGCAGTGCCTGTATCAATACGGCGGGCGAAAAGGTCTTCCCCGAAGAGGTGGAAGAAGCGCTTAAAACCCATCCCGACATTGAAGATGCGCTCGTGGTCGGGGTCCCCCACCCCAAATGGGGACAATCGGTGACCGGGGTTGTCCGCCTGCGTGACAAAGCCCAGCTCGACGAGCGGGGCCTGATCGATCATGTCCGTCAGCATTTGGCCGCCTATAAGTCCCCCAAGCGCTTAGTCGCGACGTCGAGCAGCCTGCGGGCCCCAAACGGCAAGGCGGACTATAAGACGGCCTTAAACATCGCGACGGCGGAAGGGTGAAGGTTTAGCCATGATCGCTTTTTGGATCAGCGCAGCTTTGGCGACGGCTGCGCCCGCCGCCGACCATGCCGAACTTCGCGACATTGCCGCAGCGGTCTCCAAAGAGGCCTTGCACGACAGCTTGGCGCATCTGGTGGGCTTTGGCACCCGCCACACCCTGTCCGACACGACATCCGAGACGCGCGGCATTGGGGCGGCGCGGCGCTGGGCGGCGGGCCGCTTTCAGGTCCTTTCAGCGGCTTGCGGCGGATGCATCCGCATCGAGACTCCGCAGCAAAGCTTTACCAATGCGAGGGTTCCTCAGCCTAGCCTCGTGCAGGACGTGATTGCCATTCAAAAGGGCGATGGCGACCCGGATCGCGTTGTGATCATTGCGGCACATATTGATAGCCGGGTCACGGACATCATGAACGCCACCTCGGACGCGCCGGGCGCGAATGATGATGGCTCGGGCGTCGCCGCTGTCTTGGAAGCCGCGCGGGTGCTGTCCAAACACCATTTTCGCGCCACCCTTGTCTATGCAGTCTTATCTGGCGAAGAGCAGGGCCTGTTAGGAGGCAAGGTCTTGGCAGATTTCGCGCGCGCTCAGGGCTGGCGGGTCGAGGCCGACCTGAATAACGACATCATCGGCAATTCCGAAGGCCAGGGCGGCGAACGGGTTCGTGATCTCGTGCGGGTGTTTTCCGAAGGTGTCCGCGCCACCGAAACCGCCGTCGAGGCCGAAAAGCGGCGCTTAAATGGCGGTGAGCTCGATAGCCCGTCTCGCAACCTATCGCGCTATATGGCTGATTTGGCAGATCAATATCTGGCCCCGTTCAGCGTCAAGATGATCTATCGCGCTGATCGTTTTGGCCGAGGCGGCGATCAACTCCCCATGCAGGCGGCGGGCTTTCCGGCGGTGCGGGTGACCGAAGCAGCCGAAAACTATCGGCGTCAGCACCAGGATCTGCGGGTCGAAAATGGTGTGGACTTCGGCGATCGATTGGAGGGCGTTGATCTTGCCTATCTTGCCAATGTCACCCGCCTTGATCTGATCACGCTCGCCGCCCTCGCCAAGGCGCCCGCGCCACCAACCGGGGTGCAAGTCAGTGGCGCGGTCAGCGCCGACACCCACCTCAGTTGGACGCCGGTTCCTGATGCGACCGGCTATGTTGTGCGCAAGCGCGACACGACAGCACCGAGGTGGGGTGAGGCCTACCCCGCTGTCGCCCGTGACCACCTCGACCTCCCCCACACAGTGATCGACGATTGGGCGTTTGGCGTACAGTCCGTCTCGCCCGACGGCTATGAGAGCCCAGTGGTTTTTCCCGGCCCTGCAGGTGATTTCAGCCCCCCGAAACCGGGTGATTAGTCTTTCCCCGAGGATCCAGGACCTAGGGCTGCAAGACCATCTTCAATGCCCCATCGGCGCGGGCGTCGAACAGCGCATAGGCCGCTTCGCCCTCGGTCAAGGCCATGGTGTGGCTGATAAAGCGTTCGGGACGCAGACGACCCGATTGAATCAGTGGAATGAGCGCAGGCCATTCTTCTGGCACCGAACAGGTGCCAATCCGAAAGGTCAGGCCCATGCCAAAGGCGCGCCCCATCGGAAAATCGAAGCGCTTGTCCTGATTGACGCCAATTACCGACACAGCACCGCGACGCCGGGCTAGGCGCAAGGCAAGGTGGATGGCGGGATCCGAGCCCACTGCCTCCACCACACTATCGACCATCCGGCCCTGGGTCGCTTCCTTCACAGTGTCTAGTGCCGTCAAAGGATCAAGCGGGACCGCGCCGAGTTCCGCAGCCAAGTTCCGGCGTGAAGCGACAGGATCAATGCCATAGATGAGGGAGGCGCCCATCAGCTTGGCACATTCGACCGCCATCAATCCAATGGGGCCAAGGCCAACAATCGCGACACTGCGACCGGGCGCGATATCGGCATTACGACAGCCAAACCAGGCCGTGGCGAGACTATCGGTCAGCATCAGAGCTTGGTCGAGGCTGAGCCCTTCTGGGATTTTGCGTGCATTAATGTCAGCGGCCGGAACACGCACGGCTTCGGCCTGACATCCCTGCAATCGGGCGCTTAGCCCATAGCAGGCCCCGCCCCCCACCTCGCAATTGGCGACATTGCCGGCAAGGCAGGATGGACAGGCCCCACAGCCCACCGCCGCCGAGATCATCACCTTATCGCCGACCCGCAAGCCGTGCACGCCGCGACCGGTCTCCACCACTTCGCCAACCGCTTCGTGGCCGACGCAAAAGCCAATATCCTCTGAAAAGCCCTGGCCATGATAGATATGCAGGTCGGAGCCACAAATGCCGCAGCGATCGACCTTAATAATGGCGTCGCGGTCGCTCTCCAGCCTTGGGTCGTCCATGGATTCGCAGCGAATGTCGCGCGGACCAAAATAGCGCAGGGCCTTCATGACGACGTCTCCTGTGTGTGGAGGACGCTAAAACCGCAAGGACAGGCAACTCAACCCGCCGTCCATTTTGCGATACTCCGACACGTCCAAGGGAATGGGTTTCAGACCCAGGCGGTCAAGCGTCTCAAAAAATCGTGGATAGCCTTCCGCCATAATCACCGATCCGTTCACAGCGATGCAGTTGGCAGCATAGGATTCAGACGTCGGAACCAAGACCCGATCAAAATCGGCAAGCCAAGAAAGCGATGCCAGAGCTTCCATCACCGCCATCCGACCGGCACCGAGATAGCTGATGCCGGTCTTGAGGTGCAAAAGCCCCGGAACCGAACGGATATCGACAATCTCCGCCGGACGTCCAACCGTCTCAAGCGCCAATTTCAGTTGCATCGCACCTTCAAGATTGGTCCGATTTGATAATCCGATCAGAACCTTACTGTCAGTTTCGCAGATATCACCGCCATCGACGGTTCCCGGCGCGACAATTTCCGTGATGGCGTCGAAACGATCCAACAACGCGGCCTTAATCGACACAGTTTCATCGCGACGACTGACAGCGCCTGGGCGGGTCAGCACGGTGATTTCCGGGGTCAGGATAGCGGTATCTTCGACAAAGACGCTGTCGGGGAAGGCATCGTTAGCTGCGAGAACAGTGACGGAAAGGCCCAAATCTTCAAGCGTTTGCACATAGATATTATGTTGCAGGATCGCTTTAGCGAGATTTGGCGGTCCTTCATTCGATGTGGTCAGTCCCTGCAGATAGCTGTCGCCGGGGCGGCGGGCGATGGCGCGGGTGAAATGGGTGGTCATGCCTTGACCTTTCGCTTCGCCTTGTGCGGGGCCCTTTCCACGACCTTTTGAGCGCCGGTCTTTGGTAGATCATTCAAGACCAGATAGCCCCTTTGTTCTACATCGAGGGCATCGAAGCGAATATCGGCGAGCTTGAGGAAATTTGGCTTTGTAATCAGGCCATTAAAATTAAAATCCGCCGAGGCCACCGGCTCTGGAATATCAAAGAAGCTGTAGAAGGATGCGCCCGTGTGTGACTCGTCCAAACGCTGTTTGGGTGAACTGCTATCTGGCTGACCGCCGCCCGGGTCAATTTGCAGGGCGACCGTATGCAGCCCTGCCGATTCCTGCCCGTGCCATCGAGGTTCGATGCGAGATGTATTGACCTTATAGAGAACGCCGATGATCTCCGGCGCGATGACACGCTCATAATAGGTGACTTCAGCTGCGCTCACGATTCCATCATGATTCACGTCGAGAACTTTGAAAAATCTCTCAAAATCAGCGCGAAACTCGATGCGATCCAAGCGGCCGTCACCATTTAAATCCGCCTTGCCGAACCAGATGGCCGAAACATAGGGGTCCGACATCAGGCCGCGAAAGGGTTGGCCGCAGGGACTATAAAAAACGTTTTGACCGCCGTCATAGGCGGGCTCCTCCACCTTGGTCGCCACCGCTGGCGCCGGATCGGCGAAAACTTGGCCGCTCACAAGGAGAGCTGCTGCGGCGGCCAAACCCCGCCCCATCGTTGCCCGTCGCGTCAAACGCCGCATCGCTTCCACCGCTCCAATAACTGTCTGGTCGTCAGGTCGGCGACACTAGAGGCAAGGTAGCGGACACACAAGCCGAGCCCCGCCATTGCCCCTCGCCCGCCCGCATGCCTATGATGGCGAAAGACAAGGGGAGCGCCGGATCTTGAGCCCGGGCCCGAGACGAGGGAGAGACGCGTGAGGACCCGCATTACCGAACTGTTTGGTATCGAACATCCCATCATGCAGGGCGGGATGCACTATGTCGGCTTTGCGGAGTTGGCGGCCGCCGTCTCGAATGCTGGAGGGATTGGCGTCATCACCGGCCTGACCCAGCGCACGCCGGAAGACCTAGCAAGGGAAATTGCCAAGTGTCGCGCCCTGACCGACAAGCCCTTTGGCGTCAACATCACCTTCCTGCCCTCCGTCACCCCGCCCGACTATCCAGGCTATATCCGCGCCGTGGTCGAGGGCGGCGTAAAGGTGGTCGAGACCGCCGGCAACAACCCGCAAAAATGGCTGCCAGCACTCAAAGAGGCTGGCATTAAGGTCATCCATAAGTGCACCGCTGTTCGCCATGCCTTGAAGGCTGAAGCCATTGGCTGTGATGCGGTCAGTGTCGATGGCTTTGAGTGCGGCGGTCACCCGGGCGAAGACGATGTCCCGAACTTCATCCTCTTGCCCCGCGCGGCCGAGAGCTTGAAGATCCCCTTTCTTGCCTCAGGCGGAATGGCGGACGGTCGCTCTCTCGTGGCCGCTTTGGCCTTAGGAGCGGACGGCATCAATATGGGCACCCGCTTTATCGCCACCCAAGAGGCGCCTGTGCACGAGAACGTCAAACAGGCGATTGTCGCAGCGACGGAACTCGACACCCGCCTTGTCATGCGACCCTTACGCAATACCGAGCGGGTCTTGGTCAATGCAGGGGTCGAGCGGCTATTGCAGAAGGAAAAGGACCTCGGAGGCAACATCAAGTTTGAAGATATTTTCAATGAAGTCGCAGGGGTTTATCCAAAAATCATGAAAGATGGCGACATGGATGCAGGCGCCTGGTCCTGTGGCATGGTGGCAGGCCTGATCCACGACATTCCAACCGTCGCCGAATTGGTCAGCCGCACCATGGCCGAAGCGGAGAGCATCATCCGGTCTCGCCTGGGAGGAATGCTGTAAAAATTCCCAGCTAACTCCTTCTAAAATAGGCTTATTTCTTCCCCAACCTTCGTTGGGAAGGGAGCAGAACTGGGGGGTGTCTGGCTTAGGGTGTCTGGGAAAATTCTCCAGGCACCCCGGCAAAATTCGGTTCCCGCCTTACGCCTTTATTCCCATGGCCTGTAGAATTTCCGGCGCAATGTCATTGATGCCTTTTTCTTGAATATGTTGCGCGACCCGGGTGCCAACAGCCATGCGGGCTTCCCCCATAAAGGTGTCACGATTTGACCGCGCCCATTCCAGAGAGGCGTCACGGTTGGTGTTGGAGCCTTGGAATTTCGGAAACACATAGCGCGCCATCAATTCATAAGAGCGCTTGGTCTCAGCAAAATCAGCCCAATTGTGCGCCATCTGCAAAAAGGCGCCAAAACCGCCGGACTGAGCTTCGAGCCGGGTAATCTGTGCAATGGCGTCGTCGGGTGTGCCGATCACAGCGAGGCCCGAGGCGATGAGCGCATCGACAGGATCGCCGCCATCGGCAGGCGCCAAGGGCAAGGCGGCCACTTCTTGGAAATAGTAGAGCCATTTTTCCAAGCCAAACCGCACATTTTCGCGGGCCTTCTCCCGCGTCTCGGCAATATGGACCGGCCCAACGAGGCGCCAGCTGTTGCGGTCCATCACCTTCCCGTTTTCGGCGGCTATGGCTTCGGCAATGGCCCAATTTGATTTCAAGGCATTGAAGCCGCCGGTCTGGGTCGCGCCGACCGAAAGGAGGCCAAAGCCGTGCCGTCCGGCCGCCCGTGCACCGGTCGGCGACACTTGGCTCGCCACCGCGATCTCAATGTGTGGGCGTGTAAAGGGCGTCATTTGCAGCCGCGCGTCACGCAATTCAAACCAGTCGGTTTTGTGGGTGACGGTTTCGCCTGCGAGGAGCCTTGCCAGAACCTCGAGCGCTTCGTCCATGCGATCCCGCTGGCTGGCGACCGGAATGCCCATCATATGCGCATCGGAAGGCAAAGCGCCGGGACCGACGCCAAACATCACCCGCCCTCGGGTCATGTGGTCGAGTTGGTTCATCCGGTCGGCCAACATCAAAGGGTGGTGATAAGGCAAGGAGGCCACGCCCGTGCCGAGCCGAATATGGCGTGTGCGTTCGGCGGCAAAGGCGATAAACACCTCCGGGCTGGCGATCAATTCATAGCCTGCCGAATGGTGCTCACCGATCCAGGCCTCGTCATAGCCAAGCTGGTCCATCCAAGCGACCAACTCCAGATCGCGTTCCAGCGCCAGGGTGGGGTTTTCGCCCAAGGGGTGAAAGGGCGCGATAAAGGCCCCAAACTTCAGCTTGCGCGTCATGGCGTCACTCCCAAGATGAACTCGCGTATGTGCGCGGTCTTAAGGTCGCACTCAATCGAAGGAACGGCGAGACGTCTAGCCCGGAGGGCAAAATTCGGGTTCAACATGTGTCGAACTCGCCGCTTGTATGGGGAGGAGGATGAGGTAGCGCCAAACCTCTCATCAGATTTGCGCATTATTTTACGCCTCAGCCCTTGGCGGCTCGGCCAAAATGGCGCATAAAAATAGTCAGAGCGAACGAATGGCAAAGATCGAAACGAATACTTTGACCCTCCTACGACGTCTGGAACAGGAAGGCTGGCAAAATGTCGGCGGGGCCAAACACGACAAGTTTCGCCATGCGACGAAGTCCGGGACAATCATGGTCCCAAGGCACCGAACGCTGACCGAAGGCGTGGCGCGAAGCATCCATAAGGCGGCGGGTTGGATCTAAGCCGCATTGCCCCCGGAGACAGCCAAATCCACAGGATTGAAACCCGAGACCCCAAAACCAGGACTTCAGGCATGACACGCTACATTGCTTTAATCGACGGAGAGCCAGGCGCGTTTGGCGCGGTTTTTCCCGACCTTCCCGGCTGCACCGCCATGGGAACAACCATGGATGAAGCCTTGGTCAATGCGACAGAAGCGCTAAGGGATTTTGTGGAAACGGCGCGTGCCCACGGCGAGGCTGTGCCCGCTCCCCGCTCCATGGAGCGGTTACGGCAGGATGAACCTGACGTCCGCGAAGCCTTGGCCCATGCGGCGTCCCTGGCTAGCGTCGCCTTGATCGAAGACCTTGCTCGTCCGGTTAAAGCCAACCTCTCACTTGATTCCGGCGTCTTGGCGGCGATCGACGCGGCGGCGGAGCGCTTGCGCATCACGCGCTCTGCAACCGTGGAAATGCTGGCGCGACGTTACATCGCCGAGATCAGCTGATCACGGCATCTAGGCGCATCAGCGTCGAATGAAACGTTTTCGCCTCTCACCCCTTGCGCGCGGGCGACGCTGCGTGTCCCATCGGCTTTGCGAATAGGAGCCTTCATGCGCGATACGACCTCCCTCACCCCGGCACCCACGTCTCAACGCTATTCGACCGTCGCCATTGCGTTACACTGGATCTTGGCACTGGCTGTGCTGTTGCAGTTGGTGATCGGGCTGCGCATGGGGGCGACGACCAAGAGCTCTGCGGCCTATGGGCTCTACCAGCTGCATAAATCGGTGGGCGTGACCATTTTGTTGCTCAGCTTGGTGCGCATCGGCTGGCGCCTCAGCCACAAACCGCCGGAATTACCCGCCCATCTCAAAACCTGGGAAAAGGCCTTAGCCAAGGCCGCGCATATCTTGTTCTATCTGATCTTGCTGGGTCTGCCCGTGACGGGGTGGATTATGGTGTCGGCCTCCAAAACCAACATTCCGACCTTGCTTTTCGGCACCGTCCCCTGGCCCCATCTACCGATGCTGCCGGAGCTTGCCGAACCGGCCAAGGCCATTTGGCGCAAGGGGGGAGAGCTTGGCCACGGCGTCCTGGTCAAACTCACCTACCTCCTCCTGCTTGTACATGTGGGAGGAGCGCTCAAGCACCAACTGGTTGATCGAGATGCCACCCTGTCGCGCATGATCCCCGGCGTCAAGCCGGGGGCGCTGTTTGACCCGCGCGCGCTTCTTGCGGCTGCCAGCGTGGCGGGCGCACTTGCGCTTGGCGTCTTGGTCTTCCCCGATGGTCCAAACCCAACCCCACCCAAGGCCCCCGCGACAGCCAAGGCTCAAGCGCCTATTACAGAGGAGCTCAAGACACCCGCTCCAGCCCTAACCGCGCCCGCTGCGGTCGAAATCCGTCCGGCGGCGACGGCGGGTCTTGGATCAGAAGCAGGTGGGAAGCCTCCAGCTACCCCGTCGACCGAGCCGCCGGTTTCGTGGGTCGTTCAACCTGGCTCCACCTTAGGCTTTCAATCGGCGTGGTCGGGAGATCCGGTGAACGGCCATTTCAATCGTTGGACCGCCAAGATCAATTTCAGTCCCACCGCCCTTTCGAGCTCGCATATCGAGGTTGATATCGACCCCGCCTCGGCGGCCACGGGAGATGCACAAAGGGACGCAACCTTGCCCACCGAGGATTGGTTTTCGACAGCCAAATTTCCGACGGCGCATTTTTCCGCCACGCACCTGCGCGCCACCGAGGACGGTTTTATGGCTGAGGGACCTTTGACCCTTAAGGGTGTCAGCCACACCGTCGTGCTGGCCTTCACGCTGAAAATCAACCACGATCAAGCTGTGGCGGAGGGAGGGACTAAACTCGACCGCACCCTGTTTGGCGTCGGACAAGGCGACTATGCAGGGACAGACCAGATCCCCGCCACGGTGACGCTCAAATTCCACATTCTCGCCCATCGCGCCGCGCCTTAGAGGTTCCATGCACCTTTCCCTGACCCCGAAGGATGAAGCCTTTCGCCAGGAGGTGCGCGCCTTCCTTCAGGAGGCCCTGACGCCGACCTTGGCTGAGGCAGGCCGCATGACCACCAGCGTCTTTACCGACAAGACTTGGAACCTCGCCTGGCAAGCTTGCCTCTATGCCAAGGGCTGGGTGGCGCCCGCTTGGCCAAAGGCCTATGGCGGGACGGGGTGGTCCGAAATTCAAAAGCACATCTTCGCCGCCGAATGTGCTTTGGCCGGGGCGCCAAACCTGTCGCCTATGGGCCTGAAAATGGTCGGCCCCTGCATCATGGGTTACGGCACAGACGCGCAGAAGGCCTTTTACCTGCCGCGCATCTTGAGCGGCGAGGACTATTGGTGCCAGGGCTATTCAGAACCGGGCTCGGGTTCAGACCTCGCCTCGCTGCAACTGCGCGCGGTGCGCGACGGCGATGACTATATCTTGAGCGGTTCCAAAATTTGGACCACCCACGCCCATTTCGCCAATCGCATGTTCTTGTTGGCCCGCACCCGTTGGGAGGGCCGACCGCAAGCGGGCATCAGCTTCCTCCTGGTCGACATGCAAACGCCGGGCATTACCATCAAGCCGATCATCACCTTGGCCGGCGACCATGAGGTCAATCAGGTCTTTTTCGATGAGGTCCGCACGCCCGTTAGCCAAAGGCTTGGCGAGGAAAACCAGGGCTGGGAGGTGGCAAAATATCTGCTCGCGTTCGAGCGTGGCGGCAGCTATGCCGCAGGCCTGTGGCGCACCCTTTCAGAGGTTAAGGCCATGGCGCGGTTTGAACCGTCGGGCGACGGCGGTGCCCTCCTGACCGAACCCGACTTTCGGGCACGGCTGTGTGAGGCGGAAATCCGCATCCAAGCTATCGAGATGAGCGAACATCGCGTTTTGAGTGCTTTGACCGCAGGCGCATCCCCCGGTGCGGCCGCTTCCATGCTCAAGGTGCAGGGGAGCGAGGCGCTACAGGCTTTAGACGAATTGGCGATGATCGCGGCGGCGCATTATTCCGCCGTTCACCAGCCACAGGCGCGGGTCTGTGGGGCCAATTCTCTTCCCATCGGTCCGCAAACCAGTCTGACGACCTCGGCGCGCTATTTTAACAATCGTGCGGCGTCCATCTATGGGGGGGCGAACGAGATTCAGCGGAACATAATGGCGTCGAACCTATAGGACGGAAAATGCTAGACACGGTTTTGCTCGTCCTCCTCCTGGTCGTGCCGGGATATCGTGTCGCCCGATCTTGGAAGGCGTCGGACAGGCCGGCTCCGTCGCGTCGCCGCCGCTACCTGCAAACAATCGCATTGGCGCTGGCCCTTGATGGCGTCTTGGCGGCCGCGTGGTGGAAATCCGGCCGCCCGCTTCTCGCCCTTGGCCTCGACATGCCACCGACATTTTCAGGCCTGGCTGGGATTGCCGCCGCAGTTGTCCTTTTAGCGGTCTTGGCCGTTGTGGTCCGTCGCGGCGGCGGGCGTGCCAAGAGCGATGCAGCGCGCGCGCCCGACTTTCTGCCCGAGAGCCGCCAAGACCTCGTGCTCTTCCTGGCTTTTGCGGTGAGTGTCGGGGTCTCGTGGGAGGTGTTGTACCGAGGCTTTCTGATGTGGAGCCTAAGGCCCCCGCTTGGAACCGTCGGGGCCATTGCCTTGGCTTCTGCGAGCTATGGTCTCGCCCATGGAGTCACGTCCTGGAAGAGCCTGATGGCCAGCCTCATCTCAGCGCTGGTCTTCACCCTCGCCTATGCCGTGAGCAGCAGCCTGTGGTGGCTGATGATCCTCCACACAGGCCTGCCCTTGCTCCCGCTTTTGTCGCCGCCAAAGCGGTTGGACTAGGCGGTCAGCGGACTTGGGGAGAGCTGTTCCTTCGCACAATTGGCGCAAACACCGGTATCAAAGAAGGTTTCGCGTTCGTCGAAGGGCGGTGGCTCGCAACAAATCAAGCAGACCAAGCCCTGGACCTTTGCCCGCATCCGCCACGCTTCGTTGATCACACCCTTTTCAATCACATCAGCGTCCATGTCGTCCCCCAACCAAAGGCGCTAAATCGAGAAGTTAACAATATCCTAAAATAATGTCGGTTTGGCAAACCACGACTTCGTGAGATCAACAAGTGACCACGAGGCGGTATGCTGCTTAAAATCGCCAGCCGGGCCTAAAACATCGAGGAAGAGCCGCATGTCCGCAGACCAAGCCGACACGAACGCCGTCGTTCTTTACGAGATCATTGATCACCACATTGCCGTCCTGCGCCTCAACCGGCCGGAAAAGCGCAATGCCGTCAATGGCGCGCTCGCCCGTTCCCTTGAGGCCTTGGTGCAACAGGTTGAGGCAGATGCGCAGATTCGCGTCGCCGTCCTGACCAGCTCGAGCCCGGGTTTTTTTAGCGCTGGTGCCGACCTCGGCGAGATCGCCGCTGGACGGGGACGCGAGCTTGGCACGCGGGACGGCGGCTTTGCGGGCTTTGTCGATTATCCCAAGCTCAAACCCTGGATTGCTGCCGTTTCCGGTCCTGCCCTGGCGGGAGGCTGCGAACTCGCCTTGGCCTGCGATATGATTGTTTGTGCCGAGGACAGTCGATTTGGCCTGCCCGAGGTTAAACGCGGACTTTTTGCCGCTGCGGGCGGTGTGCATCGCCTGCCACGCGCCTTGCCGCGCGCCATTGCACTGGAACTTATCGCCACGGGTGATCCGTTGGATGCAGCCCGCGCCGAGCGCTACGGCCTCGTCAATGCAGTGGTTCCCGCAGGCGAGGTGATGGACCGGGCCTTGACGCTGGCGCGGGCCATCTCGATCAACGCCCCCCTGTCGGTCAGGGAGAGCTTGAAACTGGCAAGGCTTGCCGCTGAGCTCAGCGACATGGAAATGCGGCGGCTTTCGGCGGAGACGGGAAAGGTCGTGATGACGAGCGAGGACGCCAAAGAGGGGCCCCTGGCCTTTCTGCAAAAGCGTGCGCCCAATTGGGTTGGTCATTAGGCCGGTCGGGCGAAGCACGCGAAACCTCGCATGGCTAAGCCTCCCTTCCCGAGGGGCAATGCTTGACAGCGTTGTCACAACCTCGCTAGCCTTCGTGAGCTTTTGACGACGGTCGAAGAGGAAAGCCTTGTGTCAGAAGGGCCAGATGACGCAGTGCTTGGGGACAGCCTGGTTCGACGAACCCGGCGCGGCTATGTGCGTGGCGCAACCATCGTTGATGTGGCCCACGAAGCCAAGGTGTCGATAAAGACCGTATCGCGCGTCCTCAATCGCGAACCCAATGTCAGCGCTGCGACCCGCGATCTGGTGCTCGCCACCGCGTCGCGGCTGCACTACACGCCAAACTTTTCGGCCAGGAGCCTTGCGGGCGCGCGGTCCTATCTGCTGGCCCTTCTCTATGACAATCCAAGCGCTGCCTATGTGGCCGATTTGCAGGCTGGCGCTCTGACCTGTTGTCGCACCGAGGGCTATCACCTGATCGTCGAGCCGTTTGATAGCGCAAGCCCCGATCTCGTGGCACGGGTCATGGAAATGACGGCCAAGCTTCGGACAGATGGCCTTATTCTAACGCCGCCTTTGAGCGATCATCCGGCGTTGCGGGAGGCCTTGGATAGCGCCCAGGTGCGCTATGTCCTGATCTCGCCAAATCTGCACGCCAGCGCTGGCCCGAGCGTAAGGATGGACGAAGAAGCGGCAGGGCGCGAGATGACCAAATTGCTGATCGGGCTCGGTCACCGCAAAATTGGCTTCGTGAAAGGCCATCCCGACCATGGCGGTAGCCATCTGCGATTTTCCGGCTATTGCGACGCCATGCGCGAGGCGGGACTAGAGGTATCAGAGTCTTTGGTGGTCAAAGGCCTCTATTCCTTCCTCAGTGGGGTCGAGGCGGGTATTTACCTGCTCGAACGCGCCGACCGTCCCACGGCCGTCTTCGCCGCCAATGATGATATGGCGTTGGGCGTAATGAGCGTCGCCAATCGCCTTGGCCTCGCCCTGCCGCGTGATCTTTCGGTGGTCGGGTTTGATGATACGCCGACCGCCCGGGTGGTCTGGCCGCAATTGACCACGGTGCGCCAACCGGTAGCGGAAATGGCTGCGGCGGCGGCGCGGTTGCTGATCGCAGACCCCTCGACTGAAACAGCCCCGGCCTTGGTGCTGAATTTTGAAATCGTCATTCGCGGTTCGACGGCGCCCGCGCCGAAGATGAACGCCAGCTAAGTTTTGCGGTTCAGCCTCAGTTCAAGGCCGCCATGGTTTTCTCCTCCCATCGGAACGGGACAGACCCCACCGATACGGACATCCCGTCCGAACGCTTTGAAAGGAGATCGCCATGACCCGCACCACACTTACCGTCTTCGCCATGACTGCCTTGGTTCTTATGGGCCTTGGCGGCGCCAGCGCCCAGGCTGAGCCCTTCGCCTATGCCCATCCCCGCCAAGCCGAAGTCATTGGCCGCGCCGACTATCAAATCGCCCGGGTCCGTCAGGAGCGGGCTCAAGGCGAAATCGGGGCCTTCAGAGCCCACCGTCTGATCGGCGTTGATCGCCGCATCATTCGCCAAGACCGGCGCATGGCGCACCTCAATGGCGGCTATATCACGCGCGGCCAACAGCGCTTCATGAACCACGAGGAAAATCGGTTGGGACGACATATTCCTTCCTAACCTCGCATTGGCTCCGACCGGGCCGATCTGGCGCTTCTCCGCGCTGGGTCGGCCCGAGCCTATGGCAAAAGGCGCCTCGCAAACACGAGTTCCGCATTGCAATGCGACCGACTTGGGTTAAGCGGGCAAAGACCGCTCCTGGTTCGCTTATCCCCAATCGCCATGACCTTGATCCTTCCCGCTGCTGAACCCTATCCCGACACGCCCTATGCCCGGGACGAACTGCTGCATGAGCTGTTTGCTGAAACCGCGGGAAGGTTTCCAGAGCGTATTGCTGTGCGCTTGGCCGAGCCCAATCCAGAGAGCGCGCGACGGACGTCGCTGACCTATGCGGAGCTTCGCCAACGCGCGGCAAGTTTTGCGCGGCACTTGCAGGGCCTAGGGGTAGGGCGCGGAGATCGGGTGGTCATCTGCCTGCCGCGAAGTCTTGATCAATATATGAGCCTGCTTGGCGTCCTTGAAGCGGGCGCGGCCTATGTGCCTGTCGACTGGAGCTTTCCACAGGATCGCGCTGACTATATCGCCAAGGAATCTGAGGCAAAAATCGTCGTCACATCGACGGAGCGGGCGGGCGCCTTTCGCCAGGCGGGCGCCGTGGTGCTCGATGTCCAGACGGAACTGGGGGATATTGCAGCCCGGACCTCCCAGCCCTTGACGCGGCAAGAAACCGGGCTCGACCCCGACGATATTGCCTATCTGATCTATACCTCGGGCTCCACCGGGCGGCCCAAGGGGGCCATGGTCCGCCATCGAAATATCGCCTTTCAGAGCCGTTCCAACGCCGCCATCCTTGGCGTCACCTGTGAGGATCGGGTCTATGCGGGCGCCTCGCTCGCCTTTGATGTTTCGGTCGAGGAAATGTGGGCGGCCTTTACGGCTGGCGCCGAACTGCTGATTGGCTCGGAGCTGTTAGCCAAGGCAGGTCCTGATCTCGGCGCCACCCTGGCGCGCGAAGGCGTCACCTTCTGGGCCCCGGTCCCGTCCTTGCTATCCGTCATCGAAGACGACATTCCCTCGCTGCGCATTCTCGACGTCGGCGGTGAGGCCTGTCCGCCGGAATTGGCGCGGCGGTGGGCAAGGCCTGGCCGTCGCATGCTCAACACCTATGGGCCGACCGAGACCACGGTGTCGTGCACCTGGAAGGAGCTCACACCTGACGCACCCGTCACCATCGGCCGCCCCCTACCCGGCTATTGGTGCGCTATCGTCGGTGAGGACGGCCTTCCTGTCGCTGACGGTCTCGAGGGTGAATTGATCATCGGCGGTCTTGGCGTTGGCGCGGGCTATCTGAACCGGCCTGAACTGACCGAGGAGAAGTTTATCTTGTCCCGCTTCCCAGGCCCGGACGGCGTGCCGGAGCGGGTGTATCGGTCCGGCGACTTGGCCCGCTTAGACGCCAATGGCGAAATTGATTATTTAGGGCGGATCGACACCCAGGTGAAGATTCGCGGCTATCGCGTTGAATTGGGTGAGATTGAAGCCGTGCTCATGGAAGACCCGGCTATTTCGCAAGCCGTGGTAGCCCTCTTTACCTCGCCAGACGGTGATGACCTATTGGCCGCCTTCTTGGTTCCGCAGCGCGGTCAAACGCCAGACCTTGATCGCCTGCGCGACCGGCTGAAGACACGGCTTCCCGCCTATATGCACCCGCGCGCCTATGAGGTTCGCGAGGCCCTGCCAAGTCTGGTTTCGGGCAAGGTCGACCGCAAGGCGCTGCAACGGCCGACCGATCTTGTTCCTGACAGTCGTGAGATCGTGGCGCCGACCACAGCCCTTGAAGTCGCGTTGCACGGTGCGTGGAGTGCGACGTTCGCGCCTGCACCCGTTTCGGTCACAGATGACTTTTTCGAAGATCTGGGAGGTCACTCGTTGCGCGCTGCCAAGATGGTTTCCCTGGCCCGCAAGGACCCGGCCCTGGCCGGGCTTTCCATTCAAGACGTCTATGCCGCCCCAACAATTCAGAAATTGGCGGAGCGAATGGAAGGCGCGCGGCAAGCGGGCCACGGCGCGGCAAAGACCGAGACCGCCTTCGCCGCCATCCCACAATTGCGGCGCGCGGCGTGTGTCATCGCCCAAACCCTCGCCCTGATACCGATCTTCGCCTTTTCTGGCGTCCAGTGGCTCCTGCCCTATTTGACCTATACTTCCCTGGCGACTGACGCACCGGAAAGCCGTCTGCCCGCCCTTGGCGTGGCGATGGCGACCTATATTTTTATGCCGCCCCTGATGATCTTCCTCTCCATCCTGATGAAATGGTTGGTGATTGGGAAGGTGAAGCCCGGCATCTATCCGCTTTGGGGGCAATACTATTTTCGCTGGTGGTTCGTCCGTCGCTTCTTGGCGGTCATCCCCACCCAGTACCTTTCCGGCACGCCCCTGATGCCGCTCTATTACCGGCTGCTTGGGGCCAAGATCGGCAAGGGCGTGCAACTGCAAAACGCTTCGATAGACGTGCCTGACCTTGTGGAGATTGGCGACGGCGCCATTGTTTCAGAAGGCGTCAATCTCGCCACCTCTGGCGTTGAGCGCGGGGTGTTGATCCTTGGCCGAACGACGATTGGCGAGCGTGCCTTTTTGGGCTCCATGTCTGTGGTCGGGCGGGATGCGAAGGTCGGCGACGGCGCGGTGCTCGAAGACCTTTCTATGGCGCCCGCCAATATCGAAATTCCGGCTGGCGAGATTTGGAGCGGCTCGCCGGCAAAACGGGTCGGCCGGGTTGCGCCGACGCCTGCGCCTCTCGAACCGAGCCCCCTGCGGAAGCTCCTCGTCGGGCTTGGCCTCTTCCTCGCCGCTTTGATCTTGCCCGTGGCGGCGGTCCTGCCAATTGCGCCTGGCCTGATCCTGATTATCGAGCTTGATTGGGCCACAACCGACTATAGCTACATCGCCATCACCCCGCTTCTGGCCGCCATCTATGTGGTGTCCATGTGCCTTTTGACCGTCGTGGCCAAATGGCTGTTGCTCGGCAAGGTCAAGCCCGGCGACTATTCGCTTTGGAGCGGGTTCTATGTGCGGTTCTGGTTTGTGCGCCAGTTGGGCGAATTGGCGCTCGACCTGTTGCACCCCCTCTATGCCACCCTCTATGTCGCGCCCTGGTATCGCGCGCTCGGCGCCAAGGTCGGCGCGCGAGCGGAAATCTCGACGGCCACCTCCTTGGTGCCGGATCTGATTGAAATTGGTCCAGAAAGCTTCATCGCCGATGGCGTGGTGTTCGGCGCCCCGCGCGCCTTGCCGGGAGGCTTGCGGCTGGCCCGCACGCGGATTGGCAAGCGAACCTTTGTCGGAAATTCCGGGCTGTTGCCCACCGGCGCTGATCTGGGGGACGAGGTTCTCATCGGGGTTTTGTCAAAGCCACCCGCCGATGCAGCGTCAGCCCTGATCCGCGGGTCGACCTGGTTTGGCTCGCCAGCCATCCGCTTGCCCAAACGCCAGCAGGCAGCGGTGTTTGACGAAGGGGCGCGGTTCAAACCCTCAAAGCGGCTTGTCGCAACGCGGCTTGCCATCGAGTCGGTGCGCGTCACGCTGTCCTTGACCCTCTTCCTGTCTTTTTTCAGCATTTTCCTGACGGTGATCGGCGAATTGGACGATCTCCCCAATGGGCCGCTGGCCATGGCCCTGGCCTTTCCCTTCCTTTATCTGGCCTTTGCCCTGGCGGCGGGTTTGGCCGTCATTATTCTCAAATGGGTGGTCATGGGGCGCTATGTCCCGACCAATCAGCCTCTGTGGAGCCTCTTTGTTTGGCGCTCGGAGCTCGTCACCTCGACCTATGAAAATTTGGCTGTGCCCTTGCTCTTAGAGCCTCTGCGCGGCACCCCCTATATCAACATCTATTTACGCCTGTTGGGCTGCAAGATCGGCAAGCGGGTGTTCACCGATACGACGGACATAACCGAATATGATCTCGTGGAAGTCGGCGATGATGCGGCGCTCAACGAGGATGCGGGCCTGCAAACCCACCTCTTTGAAGATCGCGTCATGAAGGTTGCGGGCTTAAAGATCGGCGCGCGCGCCAGCATCGGATCGCTCGCCATTGTGCTCTATGACGCCGTGGTCGAGGACGATGCCCAACTGGGCGATCTTTCGGTTTTGATGAAGGGCGAAACCCTGCCGTCCGGCACCAGTTGGGAAGGATCTCCAGCTCAGCCCGCGCGGGCCTATTGATGAGGACTAAACCTCGGCTCATTGAACGGCCCGATCAGATTGGCGACTGTGTGGTCTGGTGCATCGACCGGACGAAACCGCCGCCTCTGCCACCGGCGCTGCCCGAGGAGGTTCGCGCCTTTGCCGACGCCAAACGACCGGACCGGCTGTTTCATCGCCGCGTTTTGCGGGCGCTTTGTGCGGCCCAACTGAAGTGCCATCCTGAAGACATCCGTCTGCAAACCACCCAGGCCGGAGCATCGCGTTTGGTCACCCATGATGCCTGGGTCAGCCTTGCACAGCGTGACACCTTTCTTGTTGCGGCCTTTTCTCGCCGCCCGATTGGTGTCGATGTCGAAGCCTTGGAGACACAATACACCCCAGAGCTTTCAGCCCTGGCGCCGCCCTGCCCTGGTCTTGGCTTTGCCACTCGCTGGGCAATTTTGGAAGCCGCCGCCAAACAGGATGGTCGCGGTCTGGCGCGGGACTTAAGCGCCTTTGCCATTGAGCGACGGGAAGGCGGACGCTTTTTCGTCAGCACGGGCGACGCCCGGCTTCAAGTTTCCATCTTCCTTGACGCGCGCTTTGTCATTGCGGTCGCTAGCTGAGGCCCGCCCCGATGCAATCTCTAGACCCACGGCTGCGAACTCCCTAATGAGAACAAAATCTCTGATCTTTGCGAGTAAACCCGCCATGCGCCGCTTGCCTGTTGTTTTTGGACTTTTCGGAGTCTGCCTTACCCTCTGTGCCTGTGGTCCGTCGAATGGCCATGGCGAAGCTACAGGCGGTGGCGCGAACGCTCCCGCAGCCAGTCCACTCGACACGCCAGCCAATCGCAAGACCCTGGCAGCACTCGGCGACGCCTATGCCCATGCTGGCCTTGCTAATGGCGAGACGCATTTCGCCCTCTGCCGCGCCTGCCACACCATTGCCAAGGGTGGGCCAAACATGACCGGCCCCAACCTCTATGGCCTCTTTGGCCGCAAGGTCGCATCCGCCGAGGGCTATGCCTATTCGGAGAGCTTAAAAGCGCAAGGCTTTCGCTGGGACGTCGCCCATCTCGATGCGTGGATCAAGGACCCGAAATCGGTCGCTGCCCAAACCAAGATGAGTTTCTTGGGCATTAAGGACGACAAGGACCGCGCTGACGTGATTGCCTATCTCAAACTGGAGTCTGAGGCGGCGCAGTAGGCTCGTTAAACACGCCCGCCGCCTGCAAGGCCGCTGCGCGGGCTTCAAAACAGGCAATCAATTTCCCCACTGCGCGGTCGAAATTGGCATGGAGCACGCCGTCGAGCAGGCGGGACTTGAATTCGAAGTCGATGGCGAAATCGATGCGGGTGCCGTCGCCCTCTGGTGTGAAGCGCCAGGAATTGCTGAGGGTGCGAAACGGACCGCGAATAAGCCCGACCTCAATCGCAAGCTTGGCCCGGTCGCGCCGCACCGTGGTAGCGAACCGCTCCTTGAGGAACGAAAACCCAACCTCGGCCTCGGCTGCCAGGACATCGGCGTCAGGACCATCCGCGCGGGCCGGTGATGCCGTCAGCCGCGTCACCCAAGGAACAAATTCGGGATAGCGGGTGACATCGCCGACCAGGGTGAACAGGTCCTCGGCCCGATAGGGCAACACCTTGACGACCTTGTGGCGCACGCGGGGCCTAGGGCTTGGCGTGCGCGGCGCGCGCGGCCTTTAGCTTGGCAAAATCCTCGCCAGCGTGGTGAGAGGAGCGCGTCAAGGGGCTGGCTGAAACCATCAGAAATCCCTTGGCATAGGCGATTTGCTCCAAGGCCTGAAACTCGTCCGGCGACCAAAACCGGTCAATGGCCGCATGTTTGCGCGTCGGCTGCAAATATTGACCAATGGTGATGAAGTCGACATCTGCTGAGCGCATGTCATCCATCACCTGCATCACCTCTTCCTTGGTTTCGCCAAGTCCAACCATCAAACCCGACTTGGTGAATTGGCTCGGATCGCGCTCCTTCACCCGCTGCAATAGCCGCAAGGAGTGGAAATAGCGTGCGCCCGGTCGGATTTTCAAATAGAGGCGCGGCGCGGTTTCGAGATTGTGATTGAACACGTCGGGACCGGAATCGATCACGCGATCAAGGGCCTCTGGGGGTTTGCGCAGAAAGTCAGGCGTCAGAATTTCAATGGTGGCGGCGGGGGCCTCCTTGCGAATGGCCCGCACCACCTTGGCAAAATGATCCGCGCCACCGTCGGCCAAATCATCCCGGTCGACCGAGGTAATGACCACGTGGCGCAAGCCCATTTCCGCCACGGCCCGGGCAACGCGATCTGGCTCATCGGCATCCAAGGGGCCCGGCATCCCCGTGCGCACATTGCAAAAGGCGCAAGCCCGTGTGCAGGTGTCGCCCATAATCATCATGGTGGCGTGTTTTTGGGTCCAGCACTCGCCGATATTGGGACAGGCGGCTTCTTCGCAAACCGTGTGCAGGCCTTGAGCGCGGACAATGCGGCGGGTGTCTTCATAGCCCGCAGAGCCCGGCGCCTTGACCCGCAACCAGTCGGGCTTGCGCAAGACCTCCGTATCGGCGCGCTTCATCTTTTCCGGATGGCGCGGGGCGTTTTGTCGATCGATCACTACGGCCATAGAGGCTCCAACCCGGGGCTTAAGTCCCCTATATATGGATCACTTGGCCATAGGCGTCGAGGGTGGCTTCGTGCATCGCCTCTGACATGGTCGGATGCGGGAAGACGGTCGCCATCACCTCAGCCTCCGTCGCCTCCAAGGTCATGGCCAGCACGAAGCCTTGGATCATCTCCGTCACCTCGGCCCCAATCAGGTGGGCGCCGACCAGTGCGCCGGTTTCGGCGTCATAGAGGGTTTTGACAAAGCCCTCGACTTCGCCAGACGCAATCGCCTTGCCATTCACCCGGAAGGGGAAGCGGCCAATTTTCACAGCGCGGCCTTGCGCCTTGGCCGCCTGTTCGGTCAGGCCAACCGAGGCGACCTGGGGCTGGGCATAGGTGCAGCCGGGAATGGGCGACTTGATCTTCACCGGCGCGCGTCCGGCAATATGCTCGACACAGTGGATGCCTTCGTGGCTGGCCTTGTGCGCGAGCCAAGGCGGGCCCGCGACATCGCCAATGGCAAAGAGCCCCGGAATGCCGGTTCCGCCGTGATCATCGGTCGTGATATGGCCCCTGTCGAGCTTGACGCCTAAGGCTTCCAGGCCAAGTCCCTCGACATTTCCCTCAATGCCGACCGCGACAATGGCGCGTTCAGCCGACAAGGTCTCCGACGTCCCGCCTGCTTCCAAGGTGAGGGAAACCCCGCTCCCCGTCTTGGCGAGCTTTGTCACCTTCGCGCCAACGCGGAATTTCAAGCCCCGCTTTTCAAACGCCTTTTGAGCGGCGGCAGACACCTCGCCATCCTCGACCGGCAAGATGCGGTCCATGGCCTCGATCACCGTCACATCGGCGCCGAGCGCCCGATAGAAGCTGGCAAACTCAATGCCAATGGCGCCCGATCCAATCACAAGCAGCGAGGCGGGCATGGTGCTGGCCGTCATGGCTTCGCGATAGGTCCAGATGCGCTCACCATCTGGCGCAAGCCCAATGGCGGGGATGATTTTGGCCCGCGCGCCTGTGGCAAGGATCACCGACTTGGCCTGCACGGTGCGTGTACCGCCCGCCTTCAGATCGACCACGACCTTGGGTGCGGGGTTGCCTTTTTCCAGTCCCGCGGCGCCCTCGATCACTTCGATCTTGTTCTTCTTCATCAAGAAGCCAACGCCGCCATTCAGCTGCTTGGCCACGCCACGCGAGCGCGCCACAACCTTGGCGAAGTCAAAACCACGCTTTTCCGCCGATAAGCCATAGTCGTCGAGATGGCCGAGCTTCTCATAGACCTCTGCCGATTTGAGCAAGGCCTTGGTCGGGATACAGCCCCAGTTGAGGCAGATTCCGCCGAGATTTTCGCGCTCGACAATGGCGGTCTTAAGCCCGAGTTGGGCGGCACGAATTGCGGCCACATAGCCGCCCGGACCAGAACCGATAACGATAAGATCGAAGTCGAGGGCCATTCGCCTCATCTCCTAAACGTCGTGAGGTGACGCGGACAGACAAAAGGTCCGCTGTGGAACTGGCGCTAGGCCAAGAGCGTGACGGGGTCTTCGACAAAGCCTTTAAAGGCGGCAAGCCAGCGCGACCCGATAGCGCCATCCACGACCCTGTGGTCACAGGTCAAGGTGACGGTCATGACGGTTGCCACCGCCAAGGCGTCGCCGCGCACAACCGGACGCTTTTCGCCAGCACCAATGGACAGAATACAGCCCTGCGGCTCATTGATGATCGACGCGAAGCTCTTAATGCCAAACATGCCAAGATTGGACAGCGAGAAGGTGCCGCCTTGGAACTCGTCGGGTTTCAGCTTGCGGCTGCGGGCCCGCTCGGCCAGGTCCTTCATCACAACCGAAATATCGGCAAGGCTGCGGTTCTCAGCCGCCCGAATGATCGGCGTGATCAACCCGCCATCAATGGCAACCGCCACCGCCACATCAGCATGGTGGTGGAGCGCGATGCCTTCTGGCGTATAGCTGGCATTGGCTTCCGGTACGACCTTCAGAGCCGCAGCGGCGGCCTTGATCAGAATATCGTTGACGCTGACCTTGATCTTCCGGGCCTCAAGGGCAGTGTTGATCCGGGCCCGCGCCTCTAACAAGCGATCGATTTCCAGGTCCATGGTCAAGGGGAAATGCGGGATGTCGCGGAAGCTGTCCGTCATCCGCCGGGCGATGGTCTTGCGCATGCCATCCAGCGGCACAAGATCGTAGGACCCGGGCGCAATGCCCATCTGCTCCAAGGACTGCACTTGCCGGGGAGGTGCGGGCGTGGCGCTGACGACGGCCGCAGGTGTGGCGCGCGGGGCCGCGACGCCGGCTTTCGCCGCCTCGACATCAGCAGCGATAATTCGACCGTGTGGCCCTGTTCCGGTCAGGTTGGCGAGGGCGACGCCCTTGGCGGCAGCAAGGCGTTTGGCGAGCGGGCTGGCGAATATCCGCGCGCCTCCCGCCGGGCTTTTCGCAGCCGCGACCAAGGCGGGTGCCGGTGCCTGGGCGGGCGTGAGATTCGGCGCAGGCTTTGTGGCGGGAACGATCGCGTCTGACGCGACAGGTAGGGCCGCGCCTTTCGAAAGGCTCGCCTCGCCATCGGCTTGCAGGCGTGCGATGACCGCATTGACCTTCACTGCCTCGGTCCCGGCAGGCACGAGAATCTCGGCCATGACGCCATCATCGACGGCTTCAACCTCCATGGTCGCCTTGTCAGTTTCGATTTCGGCGATCACATCGCCCGCCTTAATGGCGTCACCGACCTTGACGGTCCATTTGGCGAGCGTCCCCTCCTCCATGGTCGGCGACAGGGCGGGCATGAGAATATCGGTCATGATTGTTCCTGGCTCAAATGGGCGAGCGCCGCAGCATTCGCCTCCCAGTTTTGCCCATCAAAAGGCGCTATTCGGGTGATTTCAACCGCGTCTGTCCGATCAAGACAGGTTTCGTTGACCGACCAGCCATCGGGATTAGACCTTGGCTTATAAAAGCTTTTGACGCCGCAATGGCGGCAAAACAGGTGGCGGGCCACACCTGTGTTGAAGGTGTATTCGTGTAAGGCCGCCTCTCCCGATGTCAGCCGAAAGCGACTTTCCGGGACGATGATGTGGATGAACCCGGTCTTGGCACAGATCGAACAGGTGCAGCCGTGCGATTCCACCTGAGGCGGTAAATCCACCTCGAAGCGGACCTGCCCGCAATGGCAACCGCCTGTGACCGTCGCCAAGTCGGCTGAGCTAGCCACGCGCGGTCACGCTTTTGACGGCGGCGACAATCTTGTCCACCGACGGCAAGCACAGCGCCTCAAGATTGGCGGCGTAGGGCATGGGAACATCTTCGCCGTGGACCCGGGTTGGCGGGGCGTCGAGCCAGTCAAAGGCATGCTCGACCACACGCTGGCAAACCTCTGCACCAACGCCATAGGGGCCCCAGCCCTCTTCGACGCTGACGAGACGGTTGGTCTTTTTGACGCTGGCGACAATCGTCTCATGATCGAGAGGCCGCAGGGACCTCAGATCAATGACCTCGGCCGAAATTCCCGCTTCGGCCAACTTCTCCGCCGCTTCCAGGGCAAACCCGACCATCCGCGAATGGGCGGTCAGGGTCACATCGGTGCCTTCACGGCGGACCTTGGCCTTACCAATCGGCACAACCCAGTCGACGCCCTCCGGCACGTCGAATTCGACGCCATACATGATTTCATGTTCGAGGAAGACAACCGGGTTGGGGTCGCGGATTGCCGCTTTCAACAAGCCCTTGGCGTCGGCGGCGTCATAAGGAGCAACAACTTTCAACCCCGGCACTGCGCCATACCAGGCCGAATAATCCTGGCTGTGTTGGGCCGCGACCCGTGCCGCTGCGCCATTGGGCCCCCGAAAGACGATGGACGATTTGATCTGACCGCCGGACATGTAGAGCGTCTTGGCGGCGGAATTGATCAGATGGTCAATGGCCTGCATGGCGAAATTGAAGGTCATGAATTCGATGATCGGCTTTAGGCCCGTAAAGGCCGCGCCAACGCCAATCCCGGCAAATCCATGCTCAGTGATCGGAGTGTCGATCACCCGCTTTTCACCAAATTCCTGCAACAGATCGCGGCTGACCTTATAGGCGCCCTGATACTGCGCCACTTCTTCGCCCATCAGAAATACCGCTGGATCGCGGCGCATTTCTTCGGCCATGGCGTCGCGCAAGGCATCGCGCACCGTCTGGCGGATGAAGGGTGTGCCTTCCGGAATTTCAGGATCAGCAGACGAGACGCCCGACGATGCAGAGGTGGCTACCGTGGCGGCGGCGGTCGGAACGGCTTCAACGGCCGCGACCGGCTTTGGTGCAGGCGCTGCCGCAGGGCCTTCGCCGGATAGCCGCGCAATGGCCGTATTGACCTTCACACCTTCTGAGCCCGCAGGCACCAGAATCGCTTCGACCACGCCTTCATCCACAGCTTCGACTTCCATGGTGGCCTTGTCGGTTTCGATCTCTGCGATCACATCGCCCGCACTCACCTTATCGCCCACCTGGATCGTCCATTTGGTCAGGGTGCCCTCCTCCATGGTCGGAGATAGGGCGGGCATCAGCACATCAACGCTCATGCGGTTCAGGCCTCGAGATAGACGTCAGTATAGAGCTCGGACGGATCCGGCTCCGGCGCAGTTCTGGCAAACTCGGCAGCATCAGCCACCACTTTCTTGACCTCGGCGTCGATGGCTTTCAACGCTGCCTCATCGGCCATGCCCAAGGCCGCCATGCGCTCACGCAGGTGGTCAATGGGGTCGCGGGTCTTTTTCACTTCGTCCACCTCATCGCGCGAGCGATATTTGGCCGGATCCGACATGGAGTGACCGCGATAGCGATAGGTCTTCATTTCCAGAATATAGGGACCCTCGCCGGAGCGGGCGTGGGTGGCTGCCCGCTCGCCCGCCGCGCGTACCGCCTCGACATCCATGCCATCAACCTGTTCGCCGGGGATGTTGAACGACAGGCCGCGCTTAAACAATTGCACCTCGGACGAGGCGCGCTCGACGCTGGTGCCCATAGCATATTGGTTGTTCTCAATCACATAGACGACCGGCAAACGCCAAAGCTCCGCCATGTTGAAACACTCATAGACCTGGCCCTGATTGGCTGCGCCATCGCCAAAATAGGTAAAGCTAACCCCGCCATTTTCCTTGTAGCGGTTAGCGAAGGCGAGGCCGGTCCCCAGGCTGACCTGAGCCCCAACAATGCCGTGGCCACCGAAAAATCCGGCCTCGACATCGAACATGTGCATCGAGCCGCCCTTGCCCCGCGCCACGCCGGCAGCGCGACCGGTCAACTCGGCCATCACTGACTTAGGGTCCATGCCCGCTGCCAGCATATGGCCATGGTCGCGATAGCCGGTAATGATCTGGTCGCCCGTCTGTTTGACCGACTGCATGCCGACCGCAATGGCCTCTTGGCCAATATAGAGGTGACAAAAGCCACCAATCAAACCCATGCCGTAAAGCTGGCCCGCGCGCTCTTCAAAGCGGCGAATCAGCAGCATGCTGCGGTACCAGTCGAGCATCTGGGATGTGTTGGTGAGGTTTGGCTGAGACGTCTTTGTCGTCTTTGGGCGACCCATCGGCAACCTTTCTGAGAGACGCGCGCCGACGCGGCGACGCATCCAATTGACAGCGCTGTCAGTTGCATACCTCGGGCGCGAAATCAATGCGCGCGGCGAAGGGGCAACCGGGCCAGACCGTATAGGCCTGTTGAAGGCCTTCTGCACTAAATCTGTCAAGCGATGCGCAGAAAGCAAATCGGATCAAACGTCGCTTTGATCAGTGCGGCCCAGAGCCTATCCCAATTCTAACGGGTTCCGCGAATGACATAATCGCGCCGGTCAGCGAAACCCAACATCACATGGGCACGCTCTTCGAGCAGATCTTTGGAGAGATTATCATCGGCCAAAAGCCGGGCTCGGGTTTGCAAGCGCAAGCGCTCGGCCCGCAAGTCCTGCAGTTCCTTGGTCCGCGCCGCCAAGGCGGCGTCTCGGCGCGCATGGGTAAGGACGCCGCGATCTCCGGTCAGCGCATTGACGCTGAAGTAGAAGATCAAGCCCGCGATCAATGCCGCTGGCACATAGGGGCGCACCCGCTCAAACACGCTCAAGCTCCATTCAGCCATTCTGGCCAGACCCAGATATTTTACATCCAGGTCGGTCCCTGTCCAAGGACAGGCCTAGATCACCGCATTATACTTAATGGACGGTTTACGCCGGAAAGGTCGTCAGAGGCCGCGGAAAATCTTGGCGCCTGCATAGACGGCTTGATCGCCCAATTCCTGTTCGATCCGAAGCAGTTGGTTGTACTTGGCCAGCCGGTCGGACCGGGCGAGCGAGCCGGTTTTGATCTGGCCGCAATTGGTGGCGACGGCGAGATCAGCGATCGTTGAATCTTCGGTCTCGCCTGAGCGATGGGACATGACCGCGGTATAGCCTGCACGCTCGGCCATCGAGACCGCATCCAGGGTTTCGGACAAGGTGCCGATCTGGTTGACCTTGACGAGAATGGAATTGGCCAGACCCTTCGAGATGCCGTCCGCCAGCCGGGCGGGGTTGGTGACGAAAAGATCATCGCCGACCAGTTGCAGCTTGTGGCCCAGGGCCTTGGTCAACAGGCCCCAGCCGTCGAAATCATCCTCAGCGCAGCCATCCTCGATGGAGACAATCGGAAAGGTGCCCGCCAGTTCAGTCAAATAGGCCGTCATGCCTGCGGGATCGAGGGTCTTGCCCTCGCCGGTCAAATGATAGACCCCGTCTTTGAAAAACTCGGTCGAGGCCACGTCGAGGGCCAGCCAGAAGTCGCGGCCAGCCTTAAAACCCGCCAGCGCACCCGCCTTCATGATAAATTCAAGCGCTGCATGGGCCGAGGCAAGGTTGGGCGCGAAGCCGCCTTCATCGCCGACATTGGTGTTGTGCCCGGCTTTTTTCAGCGCCGACTTGAGCGCGTGGAAGATCTCAGCCCCCATGCGCAAGCCTTCTGCAAAGCTCGACGCGCCTGCCGGAACGATCATGAATTCCTGGATATCAATGGGATTGTCGGCATGGGCACCGCCATTGATGATGTTCATCAACGGGGTCGGCAGCACCCGAGCCTGAACCCCGCCAATATAGCGATAGGGCTCCAGGCCAGAGGCCTGTGCCGCCGCCTTGGCCACCGCTAACGAGACGCCCAAAATCGCATTGGCACCCAGGCGGCTTTTATTCGCCGTACCGTCGAGCGCGATCAAGGTCTGATCGATCCGCCTTTGGTCCTCAGCCTCAAATCCGGACAGGGCGTCGAAAATCTCGCCATTGACAGCAGCGACCGCTTGCAAGACCCCCTTGCCGAGATAGCGGGCCTTGTCGCCATCCCGCTTTTCCACCGCTTCGTGGGCGCCGGTTGAGGCGCCGGACGGTACGGCGGCGCGACCAAAGGCTCCATCTTCCAAGACCACATCGACCTCGACCGTTGGATTGCCACGGCTATCCAAAATCTCACGGGCAGTGATGTCGACAATCTCGGTCATGTTCGGGTTCCTCGGCGCGCAAATCGTGGCGCGGCGGACCCATAGACTTTGGCTTCCCTAAAGGCAACCTTTCGCCACTTAGGAAACGAGGGCTTGGACCTCGTCACCCTGCTCTGCGAGGTTCGGCCAAAGGCCGTCCTGCACCAGACGCCAAAGCGCGGCCACTTCTTGCGCCGCCAGCGAACCGGGCTCGGCTTCCTCAACGCTCTTTCCCAATCGCACTGCGTTTTGATAGGCGGCACGATAGCGCAAGCCCACAGGGGCGACCGGCAGGTTGAGGCCGATCAGGGATTCATAGGTGTCAATCACCGCCTGGACCTCCTCGCCATTGCGGCGTGACGGCGCTTGGTTGATGACAAACAAGGCCTTTTTGTTCAGCTGCCGCACCAGCTCAGCGGTTCGGACAATGGCTTTCAGATCAAAGAAGCTCGGCCGCACGACGATGAGGCAGAGGTCCGACCACCTGACGGCTTCCGCACATTCCAAGTCGGTCGACGGGCGTGTGTCGATGACCAGAAGATCAACTCCGGTGCGGGCCGCCGCCAAACGCTGGGTGAACAAGGACCCGACCTTGGCCTCCGCCACTTCCGGCGTTGGGCTATGTCCCAATCGGGCCTTGCGCCATTCAAACGTTGAGAGCTGAGGGTCGAGGTCGATCAGGGTTGAGCGCTTCCCCCGCAACTCCGCCGCCACCGCCATGTGCACCGCCAACGTCGTCTTGCCGGTTCCCCCTTTTCGCGACAAGATCGACAAGGTGCGCATCGCGCCTCCAACCGGTTTCTAGACTATCTCACCCGACCCGCAGAGGTCAGCCTTAAGGGATAGGTTTCTCACTGCACAACGATTCGGACAACCGCGCGCCGATTGCCGCTATACCGTGGACAAGGGTCGCAAGTTCTCATATTGTTCTGGATGTCTTGGCGTGGAAACATCCTAGATAGAAAAGTGCCACGCCGAGCAGACTCTCCCCGTCTCCCTCCCCATTTCGAAGAGCGCCATGTCCGATCCTAACGCCTTCATCAAGATCCGCGGCGCGCGGGAGCACAATCTCAAAGGCGTTGATGTGGATATTCCGCGTGGCCAATTGGTGGTGCTGACCGGCCTATCTGGCTCGGGCAAAAGT
The DNA here is from genome assembly GCA_903840435.1 of uncultured Caulobacterales bacterium. Taxonomy (GTDB): domain Bacteria; phylum Pseudomonadota; class Alphaproteobacteria; order Caulobacterales; family Caulobacteraceae; genus CAIMFV01. The sequence goes on along the minus strand of CAIMFV010000051.1, from coordinate 70,575 downwards.
TCGCTGGCCTTCGACACCATCTATGCCGAAGGCCAAAGACGCTATGTCGAGAGCCTTTCGGCCTATGCGCGTCAGTTTCTCGAATTGATGAGCAAGCCCGATGTGGATTTGATTGAGGGCCTATCGCCCGCCATTTCGATTGAACAAAAAACAACCTCAAAAAACCCGCGCTCGACCGTCGGCACGGTGACGGAAATTCACGACTATATGCGGCTTCTCTGGGCGCGGGTGGGCGTGCCCTATTCCCCCGCCACAGGTCTGCCGATTGAGAGCCAGACCATTAGCCAGATGGTCGATAAGGTTATGGCCTTGCCGGAGGGGACGCGGCTCAACCTGACCGCGCCTGTGGTTCGGGGCCGCAAGGGGGAGTACCGCAAAGAGATCGCCGAGTGGCAGCGCGCGGGCTTTCAGCGGCTGAAAATCGATGGGGTGGTCACCTTGATCGACGAGGCGCCTGCGCTCGATAAGAAGCTCAAGCACGATATTGACCTGATCATCGACCGGGTGGTTGTCAAACCGGGAATCGAGCAAAGACTGGCCGATAGTTTAGAGACCGCGTTGCGCCTGGCCGATGGTCTTGCCAATGCCGAATTCGCCGATATTGCGCCGGGTGAAACCAGCCCGCGCGTCATTCTGTTCTCGGAGAAATTCGCCTGCCCGGTTTCGGGTTTTACCATTAGCGAGATTGAGCCAAGGCTCTTCTCCTTCAACAATCCCTTCGGCGCCTGCCCGGCCTGCGATGGCCTGGGTCAAACACTGACCTTCGACGCCGATCTCGTCGTGCCAGATCGCGATGCGAGCCTGCATCACGGCGCGGTGGCGCCTTGGGCGCGGGGACCCTCGCCGCTCTATACCCAAACCCTCCAGGCCCTGGCGCGGCATTTCGGCTTTTCGATGGATGTGCCCTGGCGCAACCTGCCGCCCTTGGCGCACAAGGCGATTCTGCAAGGCACAGGCTCAGAGAAGATCAAATTTGTCTATGATGATCAGGCCCGTCGCTATGAGGTGGTCAAGCCGTTTGAAGGCGTCATTCCCAATCTCGAACGCCGCTGGCGCGAGACCGATTCGGCCTGGGTGCGCGAAGAGCTTGGCCGCTATCAGGCCATTACGCCCTGCGAAACCTGTTTAGGCCAGAGGCTGAAGCCAGAGGCCTTGGCGGTAAAGGTCATTGGAACCTCCATCGCTGAAGCCTCGTCCCTATCGATCAAAGAGGCCCGCCGCTGGTTTGAAGCGCTTGAGCCGCAATTGACGCCAAAATCGCAAGAAATTGCCCGGCGCATCCTCAAAGAGATCAATGACCGGCTGCGTTTCTTGGACAATGTCGGGCTTGACTATCTCAACCTGGCGCGCGCGTCGGGCACGCTGTCCGGCGGGGAAAGCCAAAGAATTCGGCTGGCCTCTCAGATTGGCTCAGGCCTGACCGGTGTCCTCTATGTGCTCGATGAACCTTCGATTGGGCTGCACCAACGCGACAATACGCGGCTCTTGACCTCGCTGAAAGGGCTACGCGATCTCGGCAATTCGGTGCTGGTGGTCGAGCACGATGAAGAGGCCATTTTGACCGCTGACCATGTTATCGATATGGGCCCTGCCGCTGGTGTTCATGGCGGGGCCATTGTCGCCCAGGGTACGCCAGATGAGGTGATCGCGACACCGGAAAGCCTGACGGGTCAATATTTGAGTGGGGCGCGGGAGATTGAAATCCCGTCACTGCGCCGCCCGATGAACCCGAAGAAGACCTTGAAGGTGATCGGCGCCACCGGCAACAATTTGAAGTCGGCGACGGGTGAGATCCCGGTCGGTCTCTTTACCTGCATCACCGGCGTTTCGGGTGGCGGAAAATCGACCTTCACCATTGAGACCCTTTATAAGGCGGCAGCGCGGCGGTTAAATAACGCTTCGGACGCGCCTGCCCCGCACGACCGGATCGAAGGCCTCGAGCATTTCGACAAGGTCATTGATATTGACCAAAGCCCGATCGGCCGCACACCAAGATCTAATCCGGCCACCTATACGGGGGCCTTTGGCCCGATCCGCGACTGGTTTGCGGGCCTGCCGGAATCAAAGGCGCGCGGATATGGGCCGGGCCGATTTTCCTTCAATGTCAAAGGCGGCCGTTGTGAAAGCTGTCAAGGCGATGGCGTCATCAAGATCGAGATGCACTTCCTCCCTGATGTCTATGTCACCTGTGATGTCTGTAAGGGGCGGCGCTATAATCGCGAAACCTTAGAGATCTTGTTCCGCGGTCGCTCGATTGCCGATGTGCTCGACATGACGGTCGAAGAGGCAGCAGACTTCTTCAAGGCCGTGCCACCGATCCGCGACAAGATGGCGACGCTGAAGCGGGTGGGCCTGAGCTATGTCAAGGTTGGCCAACAGGCCACAACACTTTCGGGTGGCGAAGCCCAAAGGGTGAAGCTGTCGAAGGAATTGTCGCGCCGGGCCACCGGTCGCACCCTCTATATTCTTGATGAGCCAACCACGGGACTGCATTTCGAGGACGTGAAAAAGCTGCTCGACGTGCTGCATGAATTGGTCGATGCCGGGAATACGGTCGTGGTCATCGAGCATAATCTCGACGTGGTCAAAACCGCCGACTGGCTGCTCGATTTCGGCCCGGAAGGCGGCGATGGCGGGGGCGAGATCGTCGCTGTCGGCACGCCGGAAACTGTCGCAGAGGTCGCGGCCAGTTGGACGGGCCGCTATCTAAAAGACGTGATGCAGCGCCAAGAGGCGCGTCGTCTGGCGCGTCGGGAAAAGCTGGGACGCAAGACCGCCTAGCTGTTCAAGCTGAGTTCCTTAAGCCTCAAAACCTTGTCTGTAAGGCGCGGTAGAGGGCATAGCTCGGCGCCGTGACGATCACCCGAAACAGCGTCCCTATAACGGCACCCACCAATGTGGCGGCCAAGACAATCGGGTGAAGCACGGTGGCGAGGCTGAGATCCTTGGCGGTCAAAAGGTCACCTGCCTGACGCCACGCCGTCGACAGCAGGTGTTGTACCACAAGGTTGATCACGCCCCCCAGCATGGCGACCAAAAGCCCCAGCAACAGGGCCATCAGATAGACGCCGAGAAAGGTCCAGAACCGGCCTGAACTGGCGCGAAACGCCGCTTTGATATCGATGCGCCCGGTTTGAAAGGCCAGAGGAACAGCCAGCGTCAAGCGCACATAGAGATAGATCAGGCCGCAGATGAGCGTGCCCAGACCGACAAAGGCGACCAATCCGGCGAGCCCCTCGCCGCCGATCTGCTTGCCGATCACCAAAATGAGTGTCACTGCTAAGACGCCGCCAATATAACAGCCGGTCAGGACGAGCCCGATCAACAGGCTTGCACCCAGGGTGCGATATTCCGTCTTGCCGATCTTAAGGAAGCCAAGCTTTCCAGCAGCCTCGCCCGATGCGGCGCGATAAATGGCGCAGGTCAACAAGGTCTGCACGCTAAGCGCCAGGGGCAGGACGGCCAGATAGGCAGGAACCAGACCCAGCGCGATGTCGTTCAAGGCGCTTGGCCCCAACTTCATCATGTCATCCGGGGTTAGGCCCGCCAATCGGTGAAAGGCGGCGCCGCCCAGAGATACGAGCACAATGACGTTGAGCACGGAAAAGGCGAACTCCACCACCGCCCAAATGCCAACGGCGCGCAGGTTCTCGCGCGTGACGCGAAAGCCTTCTAGCGCCGCGTCCGTGGCAGAAAATTCCGTCATAAAAACCCCTCTCAGCCCAAAGCCCAGGGCGTCATTATGGGCGGTGTCGCAAACCTTGTCATGCCCCTCGCACATCGGCTTGTCACAGCTTCGGAATTAAGCTCTTCTCACCTCGGGCTGAGGTCACGCGTCCAGATTTGGCGACGCGAGGGGGCAGATATGAGTTTTACCGAGTCTCGCATGCGTTTTGACATGGGCGATGTCTTTGGCGACTGCATCGATAGGGTGCGGAAAAACGCGATCAATTTCTATCTGCTCAGTGCAATCGGCGTTGGAGTCCCAAACTTCTTCGTGCAGTTTTTCCAACGCCAAATCTTTGCTGGCCTGACGACGAGCTCAGGCGGTAATGGGGCCTTCAATGGCGCGATGCTGGGTAAAATGGGTGGCCAACTCTTCGAGATCTACAGCCTCATCGCCTTGGCGAGCCTCATCGGCGTTGGTGTCATGGCGATGATAATCGTCGCAGCGGTTGAGGACGATGGCGATCAGCCCATGTCGCTTTCAACCATGTTCAGCCGCGGACTGCGATTTTTCCCGGCCTGCCTCGGCCTGACCATTATTTGGTACATTGGCTATTTTGTCGGCTTCCTCCTCTTCATCGTACCTGGCGTGATCATCTCCGTGGCCTGGAGCGTCATCCTGCCTGCCTATGCGTCTGAGCAACTCACCCTTGGCGGCGCGCTCAGCCGCTCGGCCAAACTGACCAAGGGCTTGCGCTGGAGTGTTCTTGGGATCTGGTTGCTCTATTTCCTGGTCGGAGCGATCCTTGGAGGCGCCTTGGCAGCGGCAATTGGCCTTGCCTTTGGCAGTGGCCTGTCTCTCTTTGCCGGCCAAGGCTCACCGCTTGGCGGGGCACTGGGCGCGGCCATTGTCGGAACGCTGTTTCTTCCGTTCCAATCTTGTTTGATGGTGTCGATTTTCAACGCGCTCCGCCGTGCCAAGGAACAGGTAACGCCAAGATCGATCATCGACGCCTTTACCTGATCCCCCCTTTGGGAGCCCTGCATGACTTATGACAATTCGCGGCCCCGCCTTGCAGTGGGCGCCGTCTTGGGGGAATGCTTCGATCTGGTGCGGGCCAACTGGCTATATTATGCCCTGATCAGCGTTTTTCTGATTGGCGCACCAAACTTTCTCCTGCAAGTCTTTCAGATGCAAGCCAAGACACTTGGTCATGGAGGCTATCAACTGGGCCTTTGGGGCCTCTTTCTTGGATTTTTAGGGCTTGTCACCCTTGCCCAGGCGATGATTTTGGTCGGTGCCTTGGCATCCGAAGGGGACGAGCGTCTCGCCTTGAGCGCAATGGTTAGAGGGGGACTGAAATTCGCATTGCCGCTTTTCGCCCTTTTGGTCGTCGGTGGCCTCGGCGTAACCCTTGCCGCGCTCTTGCTTCTCGTTCCTGCATTCGTACTTGCAACTGTTTGGTCCGTCGCCATTCCCGCCTATTTCACAGAAGACATTTCCATTCGGGGCGCTTTGGCGCGTTCCGCCGCCCTGACCAAGGGGTCGCGCTGGGCGATATTTGGCGTACTCCTGTGCTTTTCAGGCATCTACCTCGCGCTTTGTGCTGTTGTTGGCTTGGTCATTGGTCTGGTGCTTGCCCTGTCGTCAGACACATGGACCCTTGAAACTGCGGCCGCAGTTGCAAGAATGGTGATGACTCCCCTCTCTGCTCCCTATCAAACCTGCTTGAGCGTTGCGATTTATAACGGCTTGCGGCGGTCAAAAGAGAGCGCAACATCCAAGAGTCTTTTGGATGCGTTTAACTAACTCACTCCGCACCTTGATTTGAGGACTTCAACCCCGCCAGGGACTAAAACGCGATCCCAAGCGATCTTCTCGACGGGTAAGCTAAGAAAGCCAGCGTCCACTTTTAACCGCCGCTCACTCCCGCCCGATCGTACTTATCGGCTTGGCGGCGACCAAAGAGGATTTCCGACTCCAGCCGACCGCGCAGCGCCTTGTAATAGGCATCGAGGAACTCGAAATCGTTTTCGAGCGCTGAGGGTGTCCAGCCGATGCGATTGCGAATCCGGGCCGCCACGTCACGCATGACCGACCCATTCTTGCGCCGCAGGACCGTTTCCAACAGCTGTAACTCTTTCACGCCATAGGCGGCCAATTGTTCGGCTGAAAAGACGAGATCATGGCGGTCAACCAAAACATCGGCGTTTTGCGTCAGATCGGCTTTCAAGCCGCCCAGCCTTTCCACCACCACCCAGGTGCCACCAATCAAATCGCCGATTCGCATCCGATCACGGTTGAACAGCGGGAAGAGCACAAAGACCCCGGTCCAGACGGTTCCCAACAGGCTGAGCAGCCCGTCAATGCCGCCGGGATGCACCAATAAAAACACTGCCGGTAGGATGACTTCCAAATCCCGCATGGCATTGCGGGCAAAGACCGATTCGGCCGTCAAGGCGCCGCCACTGGCCGCCATGACCCGAATATGGGCGATCCGCTTGCCCGGCGTCGCACCGCGAGGGCCGAGCTCGAAATAGATGAAATAGAAATTTCGCAGTACAAAGAAGCCGATCAGTAAGATGATGATTGTGATGATGCCCGGCAGGCGACCGCCGTCAGGGCCTAAAGCTCCGACGGTAATCCCAAGACTAAAGGCGCAGACGATCCCGATAATCACCATGGCGAGGGTGACAAAAATCAGATCGAGCAAGAACGCTGTCGCCCTTTGACTATAGGTGGCGATCTCGACGGAGAGGTCGACGCCTTCGGGCGTGATCAAGACCCTTTTTCGGTCGGCCCGTGTTGAGAGGGACCGAGCCTTGGTCGTTACCCGCGCCATCCCCTCGCCTCCCCAAGTCGCCGAAGGGGTGTCAGGAAGAAGTAGCTGAGCCAAAGGACCAAAAAGACACTGCCGATGGCAAATCTCGCTCCGGTGTCGTTAATGACCTGCCGGCCAATACCTTCCAACAGACCGGCGATCACCAACATGATCAGGACACCGATCATGGCGGCGCCGGTTGTGCGCCCCGCTGTGGCGAGAGCTGCCAATCGCGTCGCGCCGCCGGGAAAGGCCAAGGCGCGCGCCAAGCGGAAACCTGCGGCAGAGGCAATGCACAGGGCGAAAATCTCCGTCGTGCCGTGAATGAAGAGCCAACCGACAAAATCAATTCCAAGCCCTTGACGCGTATAGATTTCCAGCATGGCGCCTAAAGGCAGGCCATTGTTGAAGGTGAGCAAAAGGGTTGGAGCCCCAAGCGCAAAGCCAAGCGCAAATACCGTGAGTGAAACTTGGATATTGTGAGTAAAAAGAAATGTGGCGAACAGGCCAAGCACGTCGATGTTTTCTTTGTGCGAAATGATCTTCTTTAACGCCTCATGGGCCGCGGAAGGGTCGCGTCCTTGGGCCATGACCTCGGGAACAAAGGCGAAATACCATTCTGGATCGGCTCTGACGAGCAGATAGCCAATCACCGCGCCGAGGCCAAAAATGAAGACCGAACCGCAGATTTCCCAGCGAAGGTCACGCACCGATCGCGGCCAGGTATCGCGCAAGAAGCTGAAGATCTGATCGCCGAGCGAGGTGCGCACACCATAGACCTGAAAATAGGCCCGGGCGCAGAGAGCCTCCAAATAGTCGAGCAGGGCCTGATCGAGCAGGGTTTCGCGTGCCGTGGACAAGGACGACATGGCGGCGCGGAACAGCACCGGCACCGCAATCAGTTCTTCATCGGTGAGACTGGCCGGGCCCTTGGCTTCCAGGCGCTTTAACAGGCTTTCCAAGCGCCGCCAGTCCGCCTCGCGGGCTTCGCGAAATTTCCGGCTGGACAGGATCATCTCGATCATAGCCGCTCCCGCCGCTTGAGGCTGAGATAGCGGGTGACGGTATCCGCCGCCAATTTCCCAGCCGGAGCCTGAATGACTTCAACGCCTAGGCGCCGTAAGCGCTGCAGCACCACCAGCCGATCTTGCAGCAAGGCGTCTGCGATGACGGCGCGGGTCACATCGGCGGGCGTGCGGGGCTCGGCCCCTGCCCGCGTCTCCAACGCGACATCATGGGCGACAACGAAAACCACCCTATGGCGCTTGACCAATTCGCTCATGCCGCCAAACATCATCTCGGCGCTTGTTGCATCGGCAAAGTCGGTGAACAGGACGACCAGGGCGCGCCGGTCAAGCCGTGATGCTAGGCTGAAGAGACCAAAGGCAAAATTGGTTTCCTCAGCAGAATACTCAAATCGCGCCGCTATGGCTTGGACGCCGGCAAGCGCGCTCAACCCGCTACGGGGGGCGGCGAAATGGCGCGGACGCGAGTCGAATCCATAGACCCCGACCCGATCGCCGACTTTCAGCGCCACATAGGCGAGCAGCAAAGCGGCATTAATGGCGTGGTCGATGCGGGGAGCGCCCTCGACCGGCTCGCACATCAACCGCCCGCAATCCACGGCCAAAAGGATGGGGTGGTTGCGCTCGACGTCAAACTCGCGCGCCACCAGGGCCACCCGTCGCGCACTTTGCTTCCAGTCAATGGCGCGCGGCTCCATGCCCGGGCGGTAGTCTTGCAGGGCATGGAATTCCGACCCTTGGCCCGGATCAAGGTCGAGCTTTAGGCCAAGGCGCGCATCACGGGAAAAGAGCTTCAAGGCCTCCCGAGGCGCAGAGGCGATGTCGGGCGTGACGGCAATTTCACCCACGGACTCCCACCGCCGCGAGCGATAGACAAGCCCGAGCGGTCCGCGCCATCTGGCCGTGAGCGACAGTAAGGGGGCAAGACCCCGCCGCACGGCTGTCGCGATAAATTCGAGCTCTGCCGTGGCATTTTCTACCGCAGCCTTGGCCACTGGGGCCGCCAGATTTAGGCGGGCATCGGCCTCTAAGGCCATCTCCACCTCACGCGGCGCCTCACGCCCTGAGACATTCATGCGCACACGGATTCGACCCGCGCCGCCGCCGGGGCTTAAGCCTGCGGGCGGCTTAACCTCCACCGCCACGCGCGCAGGCGGGGTGGAAAGTGCGGCATCGATCAGAAAAAGCACGATCAGAGTGATGCCCCAAACCACGCTCAAGGCCCATTGGCTTGGTGAAAAGACACCAATGCCAAGCGCCACGGGGGCGCCCAGCGCGGCCATCACCGCCGTCCTTGGGGTGGGCGACAGGTTCATCTCAGCGAGGCGGGGTGATACGGTCGATCACGGCCTTGATCGCCATTTCGGCTGTTCGTCCCTCAATCTCGGCTGCGGGCGACACCTGAATGCGATGGCGCAGTGCTGGCAGGGCCAGGGCCTTGACGTCGTCTGGCACCACATAGTCTCGCCCGTCCAAAGCCGCGCGCGCCCGGGCCGCGCGGGCGATTTGTGCGGCGGCGCGAGGCGAAGCGCCTACGGAAATATCAGCACTTTCGCGGGTCGCCCGCACGATGTCCACCACATAGGCGCCGACCTCGCCACCGAGCCGCACGGCTTGCGCGGTGACGATCATCTCCGCAACGCCCGCATGGCCGACCACGGGTGTGACCCGACCCAGCAAGGCCTTGTCACTGACGCCCTGGTCTTCGCGCGCCACAATCCGCACCTCTTCGTCACGACTGGGATAGCCGAGCAGGTGCTTGAACAAAAACCGATCCAATTGCGCCTCTGGCAAGGGATAGACGCCTTGCTGCTCAATCGGGTTTTCCGTCGCCACAACCAGGAAATGCGAGGAAAGCGGGCGAGTTTCCCCGTCCAAAGTCACTTGCCGCTCCTGCATGGCTTCGAGAAGTGCGGCTTGGGTCTTAGGCGGCGTGCGATTGATCTCGTCGGCCAATAGCAGGTCGCAAAAAATCGGCCCCTGGCGTAGGTGAAAGCTTGAGGTCTGGAAGTTGAACAGATTGACGCCCAAAATATCGCCCGGCAGTAGGTCGGGCGTAAATTGAATACGGCCAAAACTTAAGGACAGGGTCCGTGCAAAGGCCTGGGCAATCAGGGTCTTGGCCGTTCCCGGCGGTCCCTCCAACAAGATGTGGCCACCGGTGACCAGGGTGGTCAGCATCAGCTCCACCGTTTCGTTCTGGCCAACCACGGCGGCGGCAACACCATTTCGAATGGCGTCGGCGGTGGACTTTAGGTCTTTCAGCTCCAAGGCCTATCCCCTGTTTTCAGATTTCAGCGCCGATGCGCGCCAGTCATAAAGATCACGGGCCGTCTGCATGAGGTCGCGCAAATCCTTTGCCCCAAGGGCTGCACGGACGCGATCGCTAAACGGATGCGAGACGCCTGTGGGGTCACCTATGCGATCCAGGTGGGCGTCTATCGCTTGCGGCGCCGTCTCCGGTGCAAGACCCAAGTCTTGGGCCGCTTGCCTGCGAATGAGGGCGGCATAACGCGCAGCCATCTTCGGTTCGCGATGGGCAAGGCGAATGAGCGCCGCCGCATTATCAACCAGCGCGGCCTTTCCCAGAGGGATCGCCCGTCCCTCTTGGCGCGGTGGGATGAATTTCGGCAAGGTCGTCCAGCCCAAGATCACTAGGGCTAAAGCCAAAAGTCCGGTCGCCGGGCTGAAAGGGGGTTCCAAAAGCCATTTCAACAGGCTTGGTTCCTTTTGGCGCCCGGCCAGGGTGATGTCGAAAACCACCATGCCGCGTTTATCGGCCGAGGGGCCACGAAGGCGGTCGATCAACAGGCTGGCAAATCGCGCGCCTGCCAAGGTTTTCAGCCCGTGATTATTGAGAAGGTCTGGTTCGGTCATCACATAGACGCCGTCGTCAACCGCAAACAAAAATCCCCTTCCGTCAGCTGTGCTGAGTAGGGCGTTCTTTGCGCTGACATCGGCGGTTTGAAACTGGGCCACAGCTGGCAAGGTGAGCGGGTGATCCGCAAGCAGGTCGCCCTGAACCCTCTCTCCTGCGGCAAGACCCTTGCTGCGCCGCAACGCCTTGATGCCTGGAAGGGAGGCCTCGGGCAGGCTGATCGACGAATTCAAAGCTTGACGAATGACAAATCCGGGATGCTCCGGATCAGGGGCCACGTGCCATTTCGGCGCAATAAACAGCAAGGTCGCGCCCTGGTGCTCAAAGCGCTTTAGCGTTTCGGCGGAGGTGGTGAAATCGGGGGTCACGATGATGAGCGGCGGGCCTGCTCCGGGAAAGGCGTCGCCGATTTGGCTGTCAGAGCGAGGCACATCGCGGTTGAAAAGCACTTTTTGGCCCTCGTCGCGCAACAGGTCGGCCAGACCGGAAAAGCCCACGGCGGACGGCGACAGGACGGTCGTGCTTGAACGCGGTTCCCGCAATTCCGGCGCATAGACTGACAAGACGCCAAAACCCGTCGCCGCACAGACCGCGACGATCAACAAGATGACCATGGTGCGGGGAGAAAAGCTCTGGCTCACGCTTGGGCCATTCCGCTGATGCGCTGGCCAGCTTGCCCGTCGGCCCAAACCTCAGGCAGGGCAAATCGTGTATAGGCGGCGCGGCAGGCTTCGAAGGCGGATCGATCCAAAGGCTGACCCGCAAAGAGGCTGATTTCAACATGGGCCGCCATGACGGAAAAGCTCCCTCGCACCACGGGGGGCAGGGTTTCGAGGCCAGCAATCTCGCGGCTGGTAAAGCTCTTGGGGATCAGGCGCGGACGCTTCTCCTCAATGTCAGCCACGGACCGCCATAAGAGATGGCGAACGGCGGCGTCATAATCTTCCCCTTCGGCAAGGGCGTCGACTTCGGACAATAGAACCCGTGAGCGGGCAAGGGTTGGCCTCAACTCGGCAAGCGTGACGGTCTGGATCTTCTGGGGAACCTCAATTTTTCGCACGGCATTCCAAACCACCGCAACAAACGCCACGGCGAGGCCCACCAGCGCTACCCAAAACACCCAGCCAAACGTGGTCGTGATTTCGTGCAGAAACTGACCGATCCAGGCAAAGATCCGAAGAAGCGCCTTTTCCCACTCCGGCACGGGTTCGGGTTTCGGCAGCCCCGGAAGGTCGAATTGAAGCCGACCCGAGCGCACCAGATGTTGGTGCGCCTTGGCAATCATGGCTTCCGTTGGTTCGCCCGTCACTCGCCCACCCGTCGAAGACCGCGCCTCGCGCATCCGCAAAGCTGAGTGTGGATCAATGACTTCGCCCTGTAAATGCGGCCTAGCGTTTCATGGGCCTTGACTTGATCCCGCAGCGGCTTGCCTCTAGACGAAGCCCGTGGCGACAGATGAACTTCACATTATAGGCGGAGGCTTAGCAGGCTCCGAAGCGGCGTGGGCGGCGGCTGAGGCAGGCCAAGCTGTGGTCTTGCACGAGATGCGGCCTCATCGGGCGACACCTGCCCATCAGACCGCAGGTCTGGCCGAGCTTGTCTGCTCCAATTCGTTTCGCTCCGATGATTGGCGCGCCAATGCGGTTGGGCTTTTACACGCCGAGCTTCGCCTCGCAGGCTCACTCATCATGGCCTGCGCCGACACCCATCAGGTGCCAGCTGGTGGAGCGCTTGCGGTTGACCGGGAGCAGTTTTCGCAAGCCGTGACGGCGCGGCTCAGCACCCATCCCAAGATCCGCATAGTGCGGGAAGAAGTGGTTGATTGGCCGCCGCAGACCTGGCGCGCCGCCATTATCGCCTCAGGTCCCTTGACGTCGCCGACCCTGGCCGAAGCCATTCGGCAACAGACCGGCGAGGAGGCGCTCGCCTTTTTTGACGCCATCGCGCCCATTTTGCACGTCGACTCGATCAATTTTGACGTGGCCTGGCGTCAGTCGCGCTACGACAAGGAAGGCCCAGGCGGCGATGCTGCGGCCTATATTAACTGCCCCCTCGACCGTGATCAGTATGCAGCCTTTATTCAGGCGCTGCGCGATGGGCCCAAGGCCGAATTTCGCGAGTGGGAAAAGGATACGCCCTATTTTGACGGCTGCTTACCGATTGAGGTGATGGCGGAGCGCGGTCCTGAGACGCTGCGCTTTGGCCCGATGAAGCCGGTCGGCCTCACCAATCCGCATCAGCCCACCGTCAAGCCCTATGCGGTGGTGCAACTGCGCCAGGACAATGCCTTAGGCACCTTGTTCAACATGGTCGGCTTTCAAACCAAGCTGAAGCATGCAGCTCAGGTCGAAATATTCCGCACCATCCCTGGACTGGAAGGCGCGCAATTTGCCCGGCTCGGCGGCCTGCACCGCAACACCTTTATCCAATCGCCCAAGGTGCTGGATGGACAGCTCCGCTTGAAACGCGATCCGCGGCTGCGCTTTGCCGGTCAGATCACCGGCGTTGAGGGCTATGTCGAAAGCGCCGCCATGGGTCTTTTGGCCGGTCGCTTCGCCGCATCCGAGCTTGCTGGCGAAGACCTGTCCCCGCCCCCACCGACCACAGCGCTTGGCGCCCTCTTGGCCCATGTGACGGGCGGCCACCTGAGCGACGGCAAGGCATCATTCCAGCCGATGAACATAAATTACGGCCTCATGCCAAGCCTGGAGGGCCCGCGCCGGTCTGAAGATGGGCGTAAGCTTACGCCGCCCGAACGGGGCCGGGCGAAGAAGCTATTGATGAGCGAACGCGCACTGCAAGACGCCAAGGCCTGGTTGGGCCTTGGCTGAAGCTTAATGGGTCGTGGCGGGATGGTGCATGTCGCCGACCAGCAGACTGCCGAAAAAGCCGCTGTTCAGCGCCGACCCGGCGACCGTCAGTTGGATTTGAAGGTCAAGGGTTGAGCCAGAGACCAGACCTGCGCCCGCCGCGAGTGAGCCCAGATCAATGGGATGGTCATGGAAGAAGGCGACGGCGGCAGCCAAGGACGAAAAGGCTTGATTGAACACCTGCGCACCGTTGGCTTGCACCAACAGGTCAACGCTGGTCGCGTCGGCCCCAACGGCTTTGCCCTGCAACAGCGACAGGCCAAGATCGTCGCGCGAGGCAAGCTGCGACAGATCAATGTTAATTTCAACCTTGGTCTGTTGGATGGATGACCAAGGGCTGGAGCTGCCGCCATGCATGCCCCCAAGTTCGGCCAGAGCAAACACACCGGACGTCCCCGCAAAGGCTGCGCCGGTATGGCCATAAAGTAGGCTAATGCCCGCCAGCTCCGCAGCTGTCGGGGCGACGGAGAGCGCGGCCAATCCGTTCAGACCCGTCACAAAGCCCAGATTGACGCCATAGGCTGCTGAGGATGTGCTCGTCTCGGCGCCAGAAACGCCGCCGTAGGTGACCGCTTGGGCGCCGGTGACCAAATGACCAGACGTCTCTCCGGTAGTCGCGAGGGTATAGTTCATCCCTGAGGTCGCATTGAGATGCGATGTGGCAAGCGCCACGCCGCCTGTGCTTCCGACCCCGGCATTGGCAGTGGCATAGGCATTGACCGCGCCCCCCACAGCGGTTTCAGTTGCCGTCGCCGCGCCGCCCGCACCAGCTATTCCGCCAGTCGAGCTGCCGCCAGCGCCGCCGTCCGCCGTTGAGGCCACTGTTACGGACCCGAGCATGCCACCGGGTAAAGTCAAGGAAAGGTTCGACACGGCCGCACCGCCATTCCCTCCCGCCAAGCTCCCGGTCTCAGCACCGCCAGCCCCTGCAACCGCTTGCGCGGCGATCGTGTCTGAATTCAGCGCCGAGCCGGTACCCGAGATATGCAAACCGCTCGTGAGGTTGCTCTGAGCATTGCCGCCCGCGCCCACTGCGCCATTCGCCGAACCGCCGCCCGCACCGCCACCAATATACTGCAACAGATACCACTGACCGGTCGACACGGTGGCTGAAACGAGATTACCCCCATTCTCTGATGCGCCTGCCCCTCCATTTGCGCCGGAGAGGCCGTTTCCACCCGCACCGCCGACAACCACTTCGTAGACCCGGGCCGACCCTGGTCCTTGGTCGGTTGCAGACCCCATCACGCTGGTGACCAGGCCGCCATTGCCGCCGCTATTGCCCGCGCCAAAGCCGGAGCCGCCCTGACCGCCAATTGCAAAGATTTCGGAATCTGCCGACAGACCGGCACTGATTGCTGCGACCCGCACCGTCGAAACGGTGCCGCCTTGACCGCCTGAGCCGGAGGCGTTGAGCGTATTCCCGCCTGTGAGTCCGTAGATTTGCACATTGCTAAGCGCTGTACCCGCTGTTCCCGTCGCGGTCGCCGTGGCGCTCGTATTAACGATTGCGGCGCCGTCGACGCCCGAGGCATTACTTGCCTGGCCTTGTATATTGATGCGGCTCGTCGCAGAAATGCCGGTCGCATTGGCAATCGTGCGGTTCACCGACGCCTCGGACGATAGGGTTTGGGGTGTGAACTCATAAATCAGAACGGACGCGGAGGCCGCATCGACTAGGCTGGTAGCGATGGCCTGCGTGTTGGAGATTTGAGGGGATAACTCTGTAATGGAGTAATTATCGCCTTCTTGGACTTGAGCGTTCGCTGTCGCAAGACCTCCACTGGCGGTCGCAACCGTGTTGCTGATTGTTAGACCTGAGGCCAAGGCCTGCGCCGTTACGCCGAATCCGGCTTGCGCGTTTGAATCGATTGCAGTGGCATAAGTTCCCGTCACGTTTCCAAAGTCGCCACACCCCAGAATTTGTCCGTTGGAAATTAATAGGCCAGCATTGCCCCCTGAGCTTGTTGCAGACGCAGAAACCAGAATTGATCCGGCCGTTACTCCAGCGCCGGTCGCCGTACTGGTCGCAGTGACGTTGGTATAGGCCGTCCCTCCTGCGCCCAGTGCTGCGCCAATTCCACCATCTTGCCCCTGGCCGCCTTGGGTGGTTGCCGAGACACTGACAATGCCAGCGCCTTTGATGTTAAGGCTTGACGCGCCAAGCCCACCGGTCGCGCCCTGATTATCGGAAGTTAGGAATCCGAGCTCCGCGCCCCCTGTCACAGTGGACGTAACATTGATCACAGCGCTTTGGGTTGAGTTGGTCGTGTCGTCAAAATTGAGTGTGGCGCGGGCGCTGGCACCATTGCCTTCCGTCGAGTCCAGTTGCGTACCAAAACCCGCCTTGGCGGTTTGGCTGAGATTGAGCGTGCCGCCATTGGTTTCGCCGCTCACCGCATTGACCAGATTAACGGTTCCGCCCGTTCCTTGACCATATGTGGTTCCGCCTGCGACCGAGGTGGCTCCCGTCTGGTTGCCGCCAGTGGCAAAGACTTGGGCGGTCGCAATGCCCGCCGTCGCCGTCATGGCCGACGCCATCGCAGTCGCTGAGCCCCCGGAACCTGGCGCGACCTGTTGGGCCGTACCATTGCCGATTTCCGCCGTTGACCCGCCGCCCGCACCGCCTGTCGCGGTGGCAATGGCGAGCGCATTGCCTAAGAGGTTGACAGCTTGCGCAGTGGCGGACGCTGCCCCTCCAACGCCGGCTAAGCCAAGATTGCCAAGCGGCTGGCCAATTCCCCCAGCCCCCGCTGAACCGCCCGCTCCACCGGTCGCCGTCGCGAGGGCTTGCACAGTCGAGGTTGCACTGGCTTGCATGCTGGTTGCAGTTGCCTTTGCCGTACCGCCAGCGCCGCCTGCACCGCCATTGCCGCCTGCACTTGCATAGGCAGTGCCGGTCCAGGTCGCTGCGCCCCCTGTTCCACCCGCCCCGCCCGCGCCACCGGTGGCCGTTGCGGAATTCGACAACAGCGAAAGGTTGTTGGCCAGCACGGTCGCATTGGTTCCGTGAGCTCCCGCCGTTCCATTACTGGGCGCAGTCATGTCTTCCTCCACAGCGATTTCAACCGCTTTGCGACCGATCGCGTAGGTTCGGAAGCCAGCTTTGCTCTATTGGTATTTGGGAATTTTTTTCTTTGCAATATGCAAAACTACTATTCCCCTGGTAGGAGAACGTAACTAAAAGCGATCAAAACATTATTTACATGGGTCCCAGACAGCATTACAGTTGTTTGCTGCGGAAGATTTAAATGTACCTTCGAAGTCGATGCGTTAAAATTAACCTTCAGCTCTCAGATGATGTATGCCGTTAAAATATTTGGGACAGATTTCAAATTTTGGTTATCGCAGGATATTGTGCGGAAGCTGCCTGGCCGTAGCCCTGTTGATTTTACCTCAACCGAGCACGGCTGAAACGCTTGCCGATGTGCTCGCCGAAGCTGCGCGGTCACACCCCGAACTCAAGTCTCAATATGAGCAGGTGCTCGCTGCACGGGAAAGCTATGTCCAGGCCCGCTCAGCTTGGCGACCAAGCGCCGGGATCACCGGTCAGGTTTCAACCGAGCGCGATAGGCCGAATGCCTATGGCCAGATCAATTCTTCAGGCCTGGCGTTAAGTGCGACCCAACCGCTTTATACCGGTGGTCGTGGGGCGGCGGCGGTTGCCGAGGCAAAAGCCACCCTCTTTGCCGCCAAACACAGCTATGATCAGGCGTTGCAGTCGGTCCTCCTGCAGGCGGCGACAGCCTATGCCGACGTGCAATTGGCGCAGAACAGTTTGGATATCGAGGTTCGCAACCTCGCTGAACTGCGCAGTCACCTTGATCAATCCTCAGCCCAAAAAACCGCAGGTGACGCAACCCGCACCGACGTTGCGGAAGCTGAGACTCGCGTCGCGCTCGCTGATGCAGCCACAACATCGGCGCGGGGCCAAGTTGAGGCTGCCATTGCCGGATTTGTCCAGGCGGTCGGCCGACCGCCTCAAACTCTTGAACCCATCCCGGATTTGGCGCCATTCACCCCGCCAAGCCTGGCCAGCGCGCTTGACGCAGCCGATACCGAAAACCCAGCCTTGCTGGCGGCAGAAAGTACCGAACATGCAGCCAGAGCCGGGATAGACAGGGCCCGCGCGGGCCTACGACCAAGCCTGTCGCTGACGGGATCCTATGGCCTCTCCGACACCGGATATTTCGGCACCGATCCTTTCTCCCAAACAGGGCGCAAACTCAGCGCTGGCCTAAGCTTCTCCGCCCCCCTCCTGCAGGGCGGCGCTCTTCAGTCACAGGTTCGTCAAGCTGCGCATCTGGCCAATGCGCAACGGGAAACGACGGAGGCAACCCGCCGCCAAGTCCTGTTGGTCGTCACTCAATCCTGGAGCCAGGCCCAGGCCGCACGCCGCAATTTCGGGCTTTTAGGCAGCGCCGTCGACGCAGCAGCCCGTGCGACTGAGGGAGTTCGGCAAGAAGAGAAGGCCGGCTTCCGCTCAACCTTTGAACTCCTGGATGCCCAAAGCCAGTTGGTGACCGCTGAGACCGCGCGGGCTCAGGCTGCCCACGACCTCTTTATCGCCCAAGCCACTCTGCTTGCTGCAACCCACGGCTTACAAACCGTCGCTGGCGTGAAGGATCGACTCGAACTTGGCGAAGACCGGTTGCTGCGTGACGCAACCTTCTCCTTGGGATGGACGCCGTGGGAAGACGCGGTCAGGGTGCTCGATAAGCTACAGGAGCCGCGCCGTGTCCAACCTTAAAGTCCGGTTTCTGCGACGCATAATCGGGATCGGTCGGGCCTAAATGTCGCGTTCACCACCTGCTTTCTCAAACCCGTTGACCAGCGGCTTGCGGGCCTGCCGTGGACACTTGATCTGGGCGGCAGCGTTCAGTGCGGGTGTGAATCTCCTTTATCTCGCACCCACGCTTTACATGTTGCAGGTCTATGAGCGGGTGACCCCTACGCGAGGTCTTGGCACGCTTGGCCTATTGACCTTGATTTTTGTCTTCGCCGTCGCAACCCTGGCCGGGCTCGACTATGTCCGCATGCGGCTTTTGGTCAAGCTGAGCAGCCGCCTCGACCGGTTGCTGGCGGAAAAGGCGCTGCTGGCGAGCTTGCGCATTGATGGGGCCAACCCTGCCAATGGATCCGCGCCGCTTCGGGATTTTGATCTTGTACGGCAAGTGATTACCGGCGCTGGCGCCCTTGCAGTGTTCGACGCTCCCTGGACACCGATCTATGTCGGCGCCTGCTTTTTGCTTCATCCTCTGCTCGGCCTTTTCGCCATGGGCGCCATGGTCATATTAGGCCTGTTAACCGCCTTCAACGAACGCGCGACCCGGGCGCCAACCCGCCGTGCGACCGATGCGAGCACGCTGAGTTATATTTCGGTGGATCGTTCGGTCGGCTCCAGCGGGGTTATTCGCGCGCTCGGCATGACCCGTGCCATGGTGCGTCGCCACCTGCTCGAACGGGCCGTCAGCGCCCATCTGACCTCCGAAGCGGGATTTCTCAGCGCCGGATATTTAAGCCTCACCCGATTCAGCCGCATGACCTTGCAGTCTTTGGCGCTGGGTCTCGGCGCCTATCTGGCGGTCGAGGGACTGATTTCCGCCGGCGCAATCTTTGCCGCCTCGCTTCTCATCAGCCGAGCCCTTGCGCCGGTGGAGCAGATCCTGGCGGCGTGGCGAAGCCTAACCCTTGCCCAGGCTGCTTATGGCCGCTTGCAGGTGCTGTTTGCTAAGGATCCCCTTGCCAGCGCCCCAACCGTCCTGCCCGCGCTTCAAGGCGCCCTGACGCTCGATCGGGTTTCGGTGCAGCATAAGGATGGCGCGCGCCTCATCCTCAATGGCGTCAGCTTCAGCTTAGCGCCCGGTGAAAGTCTGGGGATCATTGGTCCGAGCGGCTCGGGCAAGTCGACGCTCGCACGCGTCATCACGCGGGCCACGGCTGAAAGTTCCGGAGAGATACGCTACGACGGCTTTGCGGCTTCGGACTGGGACGAGAGCGCGCTTGCCAGCCAAATTGGCTATTTGCCGCAAAGTCCGTCCTTGCTGCGCGGCTCGGTGAAGGAAAACATCTCGCGTTTTCGCAGCGAACCGGGCCAGCTGGACGCCGAGCTTGATGCCGAGGTGGTGCGGGCGGCCCAGAGCTGTGGCGCCCATCGGATGATCGGCACCTTGCCCGGCGGCTATGAGGCGGCGCTTGGCTTTGCCGGCGAGGGCGTCTCCCTCGGCCAAGCCCAAAGAATTGCCTTGGCGCGGGCCTTGTTTGGCAAACCGAGGCTTGTGGTCCTCGATGAGCCGAACGCCCATCTTGACGCAGAAGGTGAACAGGATCTGATCCAGGCCTTGCGGCGCTTGAAGGCGGATCGGGTGAGCGTCATCCTCATCGCCCACCGGGTCAATATCCTTGAGGACGTGGACAAACTCATGGTGCTGCGTGACGGTAAGGTTGAACTGTTTGGTCCACGCGATGCGGTCGCTCAACAGTTGATCAGCGCGGCCTCTGTCCCGCAGTCGCGGAGCCAGCCATGATGTTCAATCGCATTTCCGGTCGCCCCCCAAGGCCAGCCGAAATCAGATTCGCCGACCCCGAAGCCGACGATGCAGCTGGGTTCGAGGTCAGGGTCGGAGCCGCAATCGCGGGTCTGTTCTTCCTTGGCTTTCTTGGCTGGGCGAGCCTTGCCCGCCTTGATTCTGCGGCCTATGCCCAAGGTTTCTTGGCGGTAGCTGGCCACGCGCCGGTCCTGCAACGCGACGTCGCCGCTAAGATCGCCAAGGTCTTGGTCCACGAGGGCGACCATGTCACCCAGGGCCAGGTCCTGATCACCTTCTCTGCAACCGAGACCTCAGGCGCGGAGGGAGCACTGGCCGGAAGGGTTGCTGTTCTCGAGGCGCGAAAACAGCGATTGCTTGCCGAGCTTGGTGGGTCTCGTCCGGGCTCCGGTGGCCGTACTGCACAAACCGCCATTCTACAGGCCTCCCAAGCCGGGCGGGCTGAACAGGCTGAAGCCGACCGCCGAAAAATCGCGGCTCTGATCAGCCAGAGTGAAGGGTACAAGCAAGAGATCGCCTCCCAGGAAGCGCAAGCCCGTTCGATTGCTGAGGAGTTGAGCGCCACCCGTGCGCTGGAGGAAAAGGGCTATGCCTCCACCAATCGGGTCCGGGCGCTGGAACGGACCGATGCGGCATTGCGTGGCGCTCTGGCCGAATTACGCGCCAATGCTGCGCGGGTCGACGAGGACATTCACGTGACGCAAGCCCAATCGCAGGTGGCGATGGCCGAGACCCGCGAGCGCGATGCCCGTGAGTTGCAGGATGTCGAGGAGCAGTTATCGGATTTGCGACCGCGCCTTAAAGCCCTGCAAGCGCAATTGGCCGACCTGTCCTTGCGTGCGCCGGTGACCGGTCGGGTATCAGGCCTCGCCGTCTTTAACGGTGGGTCGGTTGCCACTCCTGGCCAAAAGCTGCTCGAAATTACCCCAGACGGCGGATCGATATCGGTGCAGGCTCGGCTGAAACCGGAGGATGCTGGCGATCTTCGCCTCGGCCAGGAGGTTGAAATCCGTCTGCCCACCTTGGGTCCCCACGCCCTGCCGATCCTAAAGGCGCGCCTCACCCGCCTCTCGCCTGACCTGATCATCGATGACCGCACCAATGAGCGATATTTCGCCGTTGAGGCCTCGACCCCGTTTGTGGAGACGGCGACATCACCAAGCACCTTGCTTCAGGCCATGCGACCCGGTCTGCCAGCGCAGGTCATTTTGCCCAAACGCCGCCGGACCCTTCTGGAATATCTGGTAGAGCCGCTCTCGACCTCACTCTGGCGCGCGCTTCGCGAGCCTTAGTCTTGTGGCGGCGGGGCGCGCTAAAGCCCTCAGATCCGTCCGCGCACTGACGCCCAGAGGAGCTTGGCGCGGTTGACGACCGGGCCTTGGTCTTTGCCGGTGTAAAGCGTCGACTCGGCGATGGCAGGAAAGGCCTTTTCCGAGACGCGTGGCCCTGTGCGCGCGTCCTTTATAGCCTGCGTGAGGAGAGAGGTGAGGCGCAATCGCGCGGCGGCCTCTCCGGCGTCGCGCCAGGAACGAGGGATCCAATACGCATTGGCCAGCGGGATGAGCCGCCCGATCACGGCGACCTTGGCGGACCTGTGCAAGGCCTCCGCATCGGCCTTGAGATCAAGCATCAGGCCTGCGGCCACCCGAACCTTGGCCAGGCTCGCCACATGACGCAGGAGCGCCGTCTCGTCCTCGAGAGGATGGTCTTCAAAAGCGTCCTGGCAGGCCTCTAAAGCCGAATCAAGGCGGTCAGCGTCAAGCGCGCCCGCGATCAAGCGCGGCGCGAGCCGGGTGAGCGCTGGATGGTCGCCGGGGCTTCTTCCGGCCGCCACGGCCACGATTTGCTCGCGCCACCAGGCCAGGCGAATTTGCGCCATTAGGGGATTGGCGGTGCGCTGCCCGACGTGACGCCACTGATGCTCCAAACAAAAGACCGCTTCCAGATCAAGCCGGGCCGCGTCTTCGGACACAAGGCGACTGGCCGCCCAAAGGTCTGGCTCGCGGGTTTGCAGGAAGCTCGCCAAATCCTGCCGCTCCAGCTCGGATTTCAGCGCGCTATTTACGTCCATGGGTTGTCACCTTGCTGAAAAAATGAGCCGGAGAAGCGAACCCCTCCGGCTGCATCTTTGCCGTCCTCGGGGAATTAGCCGAAGATGGTTTGGTTCATCGCCATGGTGGTCAACATCGGGATGGAGAGCAGAAGGTTGGTGCGCGAAAACAGCATGGCAGTTTTGGCTGCCCGGGCCTTCGCGTCAGCATCTGCTTCAACCATGCCCAGAGCGATCTTCTGGTTTGGCCAGATAAATACCCAGACATTGAGCGCCATAATGGTCGCAAACCACATACCAACGCCGATGAAGGCCACCTTCGGGTCATGGCTCAACTGGCCAAAACAATAGGCGTCGAGCAGATAGCCGCGGTTCCAGGCCAGGGAAACGCCAAACACCCAGGTGGCGAGCGCCGACCAACGGAACCAAAACAAGGCTTCCGGCGCGATATATTTGGACACGGCTGGCTTCAATTCAGCCGGGATGGTCGGCATGACCCGGATCTGCACAAAGTTGAAATAGTACAACAGCCCAATCCACAAGATGCCGACAAAGGCGTGCGCCCAGCGCAAGACCGCCTGCCAATAGATGGCGTCGATTTGACCGCCATTGGCTTTGGAATAGTGCATGCCGTAACCGATCAAAAACAACACCGCCACGCCTGTGCTGACGATGATGGTGTTGCGAAAATTCGACAGCAGATTTGAAACAATGCCGCCCATGCTGCGCCCGCCTCTCTAGCCAAGGATTTAAAAATGGCGTTGGCCCCGAATTCGGAGCCCGCCCTTGGACATTGGTATAGTCGCCTTTGACCAGCTTCGCAGCCGATTTTTGCGGAAAATCAAATTTGTGTCCGGCGCTCGGCGCTCAGATTGGATTTAGAGCAGCTGCCAGATAGCGCCCGTCGCGCGCCAAGAGATTATAGAGCCGCACAGCTTCAACCGTGCCTAAGGCTTCAAGGCCAAGATTGGCAGCGCGGCAGGCCGCTTTCAAAGCGGGGGATGGTGGTGCCCAGCCAAGTCCAAGCCCAAGGATCAGCAATTCACACTGCTGCACCCCGGCTTGAAACACCGCATCGAGCCCGGCGACGGAGGCCTTACCCGACCAGGAGGTAATTAGCTCTCCGATAATGAGCACCGGACCCTGACGCCAAACGCCGTCAATCTGAAAGCCACCCTGTGCGGCAAGATCAATGGCCGGTGCCTGTCGCAACGCCCCTAACGCCCAGCCTCGCGGGCCTTGGCCTTGGCGTCGGCGGCCTTGCGGGCCATGGCGGCTTGTGCAGCCGGACCGACCAAGCTCGGCTCGTCTTCGTCGCCGCGCTTGACACCCCACAAAAGAATGATCGGCGAGGCCACATAGATGGACGAATAGGTGCCGACAGTGATGCCGAAGATCAAGGCGATGGCGAAGGTTCGCAAAGCCTCCCCGCCAAAAAACGCCAATCCGCCCAGGGCCAAAAGCGCTGTGAGGCCGGTAATCACCGTCCGTGACAGGGTTTCGTTGATCGAAAGCTCAATGACCTCGCGCAGAGGCGATTTGCGATATTTGCGCAGGTTCTCGCGCAGGCGGTCGAACACCACCACCGTGTCGTTCATCGAATAGCCGATAATGGTCAAGATGGCGGCAATGGAGGTTAGGGTGAACTCCAGCCGGAAGATGGCGAAGAGGCCAAAGGTCAAAATGACGTCGTGAAATAACGCCGCCACGGCTCCTAAGCCAAATTGCAGTTGGTAGCGAAACCATATGAACAGCAGCATCAGGAAGATGGCGATACCGAGCGCCAAAATGCCACTGCGGAACAACTCACCCGACACTTTTGGGCCGACAACCGAGGTATTTGAAAAGGTCACCTGACCCGGTGCCAAGGCGGCGGAGAGCTTTTGAGTGACGAGGGTCGCGGTCGAGGCGGGATCTGCACCGGTTGGTGTTTGGAACTTCACCTGCACTGCGCCTTGCGTGCCAAAGGTCTGCACCTCGACATCGCCAAGTTTCAGACTGTTCAAGGTGGAGCGCACCAGGCCCGCATCGACCGGACGGCCGACCTGCGCCACGTCCATCACCGTGCCGCCCTTAAAATCAATGCCCAGCGTCAGGCCTTGGGTAAAGCAAAGCCCAAGCGAGCCAATGACGGCGACAATGGACAAAAAGCCCATCAGTCGCGCCACGCCGACAAAGTGGAGATTGGTCTTCTCTGGCAGAAGACGGATCAGGGGCCATCGCAACATCAGGCGGCGCTCTCTTGACTGTAACGCATCATAGGATGGGCAAGGATTTTGGCTTGAAGGTCTCGAACCACCAGCCAATCAAGACCTGAGTGACCAAGACTGCCGTAAAGACCGAGGTCAAGACGCCAAAGCCCAGGGTCCAGGCAAAACCCTTTACCGTGCCGGTGCCGAAACTAAACATGATCACGGCGGCGATCAGGGTCGTCACATTGGCGTCGAAAATGGTGACAAAGGCCCGGCGGAAGCCCGCATCGGCGGCAATCATCGCCGTGCGCCCACTGCGCGCCTCTTCCCGCATCCGCTCATAGGTCAAGACATTGGCGTCGACGGCAACCGCCAAGGTCAGGATCAAACCGGCTATGCCCGGAAGCGTCAGGGTGGCTTGGGTCAGGGACATCAGGCCGACGATCAAAAAGCCATTGATGACCAAGGCGACTGCCGCGAACAGGCCAAAAAGTCCGTACGCCAGGATGATAAAGACGAAGATGGCGATGGCGCCAATGACGAGCGAAGTCTCGCCAGCCCGGATGGAGTCGGCGCCAAGTTCAGCCCCAACAGTGCGCTGTTCCTGCACAATCAGCTTGGCTGGTAAGGCGCCTGAGCGCAGCAGGTTGGCGAGATCATTGGCGGCGTCTTGGGTAAAGTTGCCCGTGATCTCGCATTGTCCGCCGAGAATCGCTCCTTGGATGGTCGGCGCCGAGATGACGCGTCCGTCGAGCACAATTGCAAACCGCTTGCCGACATTATTTTGAGTGACCATAGCGAAGCGATTGGCGCCGACACCATTGAAACGCAGATTAATGTCCGGTCTGCCATTCTGATCAAAACCGGGACGGGCATCGGTCAGCATATCCCCCGAAACATCGACCCTGCGGCGTACGACCACGCCGTTGCGGTCATAGGCCTCGTCGGCGGGCAAGAGTTGGCTACCCGGCGGCACGCGCCCCTGAGCCGCCTCTTCGGGCGTCACCGCGTCGTCGACCATTTGGAAGGTTAGCTTCGCGGTCTTGCCGATGACATTTTTCAGCTTTTCCGGATCACTTTCGCCCGGCGCCTCAATGACGATGCGGGTCGCCCCATTCCGGGTAATGGAGGGTTCGCGGGTACCCAGTTGGTCGATGCGCTTGCGAATGATTTCAATCGATTGATCGACGGCGGAATTGGCCAGGGCCGACAGGGCTTGGTCCGGAATACTGAGATTAAGCGTTTGGTTTGGCCCATTGACCACCACGAGGTCACGGGTACCCGCCGAGGTGAGCGCCCCGAGCGCGGCGACTTCCTTATAGGCGGCATTCACTTGCGCCGGATCGGTGACCCGTACGCTGACGCCATCCGCCGTAGATGCGAGATCGGTGAACGCAATGGCCTTTTGCGCCAAGACCCGACGCACATCCTCGGTCAGGTTGGTCAGCTTTTCCTTCTTCAGTTCCGCCGTATCGACTTCCAACAACAGATAGGAGCCGCCCTGCAGATCGAGGCCCAGATTGAGGCGCGCCTGGGGGACCCAGCCGGGAAGATGGTCGGTGACCGACTGTGGCAACAGGTTCGGCGCGGTAAACACAATCCCGAACATGAGCGCCAGCCCAACCAGGGCAAGCTTCCAGGCGTGGAGTCGCAACATCGAAGGCGCTCCCCTTAGGCCTTGGCGTCATTGGCGGCGACATCGGTGCGGGTGCGCACTTCAGTCACCATGGACTTGACTACCTTCACCGTCACCTGGGGCGCAATTTCAATCTGCGCCTCCTTGTCCTCGACCCGCACCACCTTGCCGATGACGCCGGAATTCAACACCACTGTGTCGCCGCGCTTCAATCCCGCCACCAAGGCCTGATGTTCTTTCATGCGCTTTTGCTGCGGCCGAATGATCATCAGATAGAAGATGGCGAAGAGCGGGATCATCACTACGATGGGATTTTCGAGCAGGCTTTGCGCTCCGCCGAGCGAAGCGCCCGCCGCTGGCGCTACGGTCTGGGCCTGAAGAGTGATGGCGAACATAGGATCTCCGGCATAAGCGAATGGACTGCGATCCAAGCGCCAAGGGGCGGCGTTCGGAGGCGGCGGAAGCTAGGCGTTGCTGAGCTGATTTGCAATCCCAAGGCTGCGCTGGAACAGCTTTCCGGCCCCGCCCGCGCCACGACCCCTCCCCGCAACCGAAAAAATCACCTAAAGACCCGCCCATGACGGAAGATATAACCCCTCTGCTGACCCGCATCGCCGAAGCGCTCGAGCGTCTCGCCCCGCCGCCGCCGCCACCCTGGCCGCTTGCTGCCGCAAAACTCTTTCGCTGCGATCCTGACGATCTTTCGCTACGCGCCGCACCGGACTATCCCCTCTCGCTCGATCTCCTGTTGGGCGTTGACTGGCAGAAGCGGATTTTCCGCGACAATCTAGACCGCTTCGCCAAAGGCCTTCCGGCCAATGCCGCCCTTTTGTGGGGCGTGCGTGGGGCGGGCAAGAGTTCTTTGGTCAAGGCCGCCTTTATGAGCGTCGCCGCAGAGCATGACTGCTTAAGACTGATTGAAATTGAAGCCGATCACCTCGACCGCCTGCCGCGTCTGTTCGCCCGGCTGCGCGAGCACAGCGAACGGGTGGTGGTCTTTTGTGATGATCTGTCGTTTGAAGCGGGCGCAGCCGAAGCCAAGGCGCTGAAGTCAGCCCTCGAGGGCGGTGTCGCCGGTCCGCCGCCGAATGTCTTGTTTGTCGCCACCTCTAATCGCCGCCACCTGATGCCGCGCGAACATGGGAGCGATGACGCACTGATGGCGGCGGAGGATGCAGAAGAGACGGTGTCGGTTTCCGACCGGTTCGGTCTGTGGATCAGCTTCCCGCCGATGGATCAGCCAACCTATCTGGCTGCGGTTGCGGGCTATGCTGCCGCCTTCGACCTGCGGGCCGACAATCTGGAGCGCCGAGCCTTGCAGTGGTCGGTCATCCGAGGTGGGCGGTCGGGCCGGGTCGCCTATCAATTCATCCGCGATCTGGCGGGCGAGCTCGGTCGACCTCTGCCCCTGTAATTCCCTATTTCGGCAAGAGTTGCGCCGGATCGATGGGGCGCGGCTTATCCTTTGGCGAAGCCGCATAGCGCATTTCAAAGTGCAGTTGCGGTGAGCCCGGCGATCCGGTGTCGCCAACGAGGCCAAGCGTTTGGCCTTGGGTGACATTGGCGCGGATCTTGACCGAAATCTTGGCCAGATGGGCATAGGCAGTCACCCAGCCATCGGCGTGTTTGACCAAGATCAGATTGCCAAACGCGGCAATAGACGAGCCCGCATAGACCACCTCGCCATCGGCGGCGGCCATCACCGGGGTATTGTACGGTGCAGCAATGTCGACGCCGTCATTGCGCTGGCCTGTGCCCTTCGGACCAAAGCGCGAGGCAATCTCGCCTTGCACGGGCCACTGGAATCGCCCCCGCCCGGCAGCTATTGCGGCTGCATCATCTGCTGAGGTGGGCAAGGGCGAGCCAAGTGCTGTGGCGGTTGGGCTCGTCTGAGCAGCCGTTATGGCGTCTGCTGCGGTGCGCGAGGGTTTGCGACCGCGCGTTGGCGTCTTGCTTGTTTCGGGCTCGGCAAGGATATGGCCATGGGTGGCCGCATCGTCAGCTAGGCGCGCGTCGTCATGCGGCGGCAGCGGCTGCGATAGATCGCCATTCGCGCGCGGGTCGGGGCCATGGTCCTTGGCGGCGGCGGGGAGAAGCAGCCGCTCACCAAGGCGCAAATGGGATTGCAGGGTCAGCTCGTTCAAGGTCGCCAGCGCCTGGACCTCGACGCCGAACCGACGGGACACGCCAAAAAGCGTATCGCCCTCCGAGACCACATAGACCGCAGCTTGCGGCACGATCAGCTTCTGGCCAGCATTCAGGAGATAGGGTGAGGCAATGTGGTTTGCCTCGATAATGGCGCGAACGGGTGCGTGCCGGCGGGCGGCCACGTCATAGATGGTTTCACCCGGCTCGACAGTGATCTCTCGCGGGGGTGGCGCTTCAACGGGCTTGGGCTCGGGCGGCGGCAGGGGCTGTTGGGCAACCGGGCCCGGCGCAGCCACGGTTGATGTCGGAGGCGACGCAGGCCCAGCCGACGGGGCGGGAGCGGTCGGCGCGGGCGGAGGCGTGGCAGTGTCGGCGGGGTATTTGGGATGATTGACGATAACCCCGCCCGTCCCCAGAGGCGCGCCGTCTTCTGTCGGGTATCGCGGCGCAGCTTCGCAACCAGCCACAAAGGCTGTGAGGGCAATGAGGCAGGCGCCTCGCGATGCTGATCTCACAAAACTCATAAGCGCCCCGAAACGGTGACAAATTTCCTAACCGAGAGAAGCCGTCTATTTGGTTACTGAATCATGACCAGCACAAGGCGGCGGCAAGATAAAACGCGCTTGGACCGCGCAAATCAAAGCTCGCGCGCCACTCCAGGCAGCAGCGGCACAAACCGCACATCACCAAGTTCTTCCACGGAATAGCCGGAATGGCCATCGCCGACATAGCGTTTCAGGATCTGAACCGGCCCGCGTCCGACCGGCGCAACCAGGACGCCATTTGGCTTCAACTGAGCCAGGAGGGCCTTTGGCGTCTCCGGTGCGGCGGCCGTGACGAGAATTCGGTCGAACGGCGCCTGTTCTGGCCAGCCCTCAAATCCATCGGCGAAGCGCGTAATGACGTTCAAAAGTCCGAGTTTGCGGAACCGATCCTCGGCGTCGCCAAGCAAGGTGCGATAACGCTCGACCGAATAGACGAGCCGTGCAATCCGGGCGAGAACGGCGGTTTGATAGCCAGACCCGGTGCCGATCTCGAGCACGCGCGAGCGGCTGTCGAGGCTAAGGGCCTGGGTCATCAGCCCAACAATCAGGGGCTGGCTGATGGTTTGGCCACAGGCGATGGGCAGCGCTGTCTCCTCCCAGGATCGCTCTTGAAAAAGATCGGGCACAAAGAGGTCGCGCGGCGTGCGTTCGATGGCGTTTAGCACTGCGGGATCGGCAACCCCGCCCGAGCGCAGGCTCAAAACCAGCTTAGCCTTTTGGGTTTCGCTTTCAGCTGGGGCCTTCGCGTCCTTCATGCGCCCACCGCGTCGGCCAGGAGCTGGGATTTCAGGGTGGCCAGGGCGGCAAAATGCGTCAGATTGATGTGCAACGGTGTGACCGAAATTTTCCCTTCCGAGACGGCGGCGAGATCTACGCCCTCCGGCGGCGCCGAGACGGCCCCCTCAAAGCCCAACCAGTAATAGTCGCGACCGCGCAGATCCGAGCGCCGTTCAAATTTTAAATGATGTTGATCACGGGCGCCCTGGGCGGTGACGTCCACTCCCCTAACGCGATCAGGTGAAACAGGCGGGAAATTGACATTCAAAATGACATCTACAGGCCAGCCCGCTTTGAGGAGGGCGCGGAGGAGCGCCGGTCCGTGGGCCTCTGCGGTGGCAAATGACGCCTCGACATGGTGATCAAAGCGAATAAGCGCCTGGCTGAGCGCAATGGCCGGGATCGACATGGCCATACCTTGCAGCGCGCCAGCAACCGTGCCCGAGAGGGTCACATCTTGAGCCAGGTTTTGCCCCCGATTGACGCCGGAAAGCACCAGATCAGGCGCTCTCCCCTCAATCAGTTCCTGCACCGCCAGCATGACACAATCAGTCGGCGTTCCGGAAATGGCGAACACCTTCGGTTCAACCCGTCGCACGCGGACCGGATGGGAAAGCGTCAAGGCCCGACTGGCGCCCGACTGCTCGACCTCAGGAGCGGCGACCCAAACATCGTCTGAGAGGTGGGCCGCGATGCGTCTTAAGGCCGCCAAGCCCTCTGCGCCAATCCCGTCGTCATTGGTGAGCAGAATCCGCACAGTGGCTAAGCCTCCAAATGGGTCAATCCGCCCATATAGGGGCGAAGCACGTCGGGAATCGCTATGCGCCCTTGCTCATCCTGATAGTTTTCGAGCACCGCGACCAGAGCCCGTCCGACAGCAAGGCCCGAACCGTTCAGCGTGTGGACAAAACGGGCGCCCTTCTCTCCAGCGCGCTTGGTGCGTGCATCCATCCGGCGCGCTTGAAAATCACCGCAATTGGAACAGGAGCTGATCTCGCGATAAACGCCCTGAGACGGAAGCCAGACTTCCAAATCATAGGTCTTGCGGGCCGAAAATCCCATATCGCCGGTGCAAAGCGCCAAGGTGCGGAATGCGAGGCCAAGCCGTTGCAAAATCGTCTCCGCGCAGGTGACCATCCGCTCGTGCTCGGCCTCAGACTGATCTGGCGTGGTGATCGAGACCAGCTCGACCTTTTGGAACTGGTGTTGACGGATCATGCCGCGCGTATCGCGCCCGCTCGCTCCGGCCTCGGAGCGGAAGCAAGGGGTAAGCGCGGTCAGGCGCAGCGGCAACTCCTCCTCGGGCGTGATTTGGTCGCGAACCAGATTGGTCAGCGATACCTCCGCCGTCGGAATGAGCCAGCGGCGCTCAGTAAACTCGCCTGAATCGATCAGGGCCTGCATCTGATCCGCCCCGAATTGCGACTGGCGGTCGATCAGGGTTTCGATCGCCGCATGCAGCGCGGTGCGAAAGGCATCTTCCTCTGGCAAGGCGCGGCGTAGGTTCTCGACAAGCGGTTGGATGAGGGCTTGATTTTCACCAACAAAGGCAAGCCCCAGATCTTGCGCGCGCGCCTTCAAGCCTTCCCAATCGACCGATTGGGCGACGAAGAGGTCTTCTTTGAATTTCGGCAATTGGCCGGTGCCAAAGACCGCCTCATCCTTGACCAGCAAGGGCGGCGACACCTCAAGATAGCCGTGCTCGCGGGTTTGGACATCCAACATGAACTGGCCAAGCGCGCGCTCCAACCGGGCAAGCCCCCCTTTCAAGACCACAAACCTAGCCCCCGACATGCGAGACGCGGCTTCGAAATCCATTCCTCCCAAGCCTTCGCCAAGAGCTACATGGTCCCTTGGGGCGTTCAGCTTTGCGGCGGGGGATTGGGCGGGATCGCCAAAACGGCGCACCTCAACATTGTCCGCCTCGTCCGCACCGTCTGGCACATCGTCGGCGGGCAGGTTTGGCAGGGCGGATAAGAGATTGCGCAGGTCCTGGCTCAGCCGCGATTCCTCGGCGGAATGGGATAGCATCGAGGCCTTCAGAGCCTCAACCTCGGCAATGAGCGCGTTTGCCGCCTGCTCATCCTTGCGGGCCTTGGCAGCACCGATGAGCTTCGAGGCCTCGTTGCGCCGAGACTGCGCCGACTGCAACGCGGTTTGCGCCGCGCGCAAAGCCTGATCAATCGCCAAAATCGCCTCGGACTGTGGCGCAAGACCGCGACGTCCGAGTGCAAGATCGAAGGCCTGCGGATTATCGCGAACGGCTTTTATGTCGTGCATAGCCCTGGCTCGAAGAACGGAATTTCGAAAACGCCTCTCGGGATACATCCAGAGGCGCGACAGACTTCTAGAGCGCGTCGTCGCGTGGGGGAAACCGGTTTTTCGCCGATCAGGCTAGAAAATCACGCCTCAAGCCGCCTCGGGCGTTGCCGGTCGCCGCTTTTCGATCAACCAGACCCACAAGATGGACAGTTCATAAAGCCCATAGATCGGCACGGCTAACAGACATTGGCTCAACGGGTCCGGCGGGGTGACCAGGGCCGCCACCACGACAATTCCAAACGCGGCATAGCGCCGAACAGAGCCCAGTTGCTTCGACGTGACAAGCCCAGCAAGACCGAGCAGGGCCAAAATTACCGGCAACTGAAAACACAATCCAAAAGCCAAAAGCAGCTTCGTCACCAGATCAAGATAATCTGAGACCTTGGGCAGCAATTGTACTTGAACATCGCCAGTGAAGATTTGTTGTGACAGTGAGAACCACAGCACAAATGGCAACATGATATAATAGACGAGCGCTGCGCCCATCACGAACAAGACGGGCGCGGCCAGCAAAAACGGCAGGAAGGCCTTGCGTTCCCGGCGATAAAGCCCCGGCGCGACAAAGCGATACAGCTGCCAGGCAAGCACGGGAAATCCAAGCACCAACGCGCCAAACCCGGCCAACTTCACCTTGGTAAAGAAGAATTCTAGCGGCGCGGTGAAGACCAATTTCAATGCCTGCCCACCTGCGGGCGGCGGCTTTAAGCCGATCACCACTTGCAGCAGGTCAAGGGGTCCGTGTTGGCCACGGGCATTTTGCTCCGCCAGCATGGCCGCAGCCATTTCAAACGGCCGAAGCAGGGCCAGATAAATGTCCTTGGCGACAAAGAAGCACAGCAAGAACCCGATGCCGAGGGCCCAGGCGCAGATAATCAAACGCCCGCGCAGCTCGACCAAATGATCCATAAGCGGCGCGCGGGAAGCCTCAAGGTCCGCCTCGTCATCGGGCAGGCTCACGGCTTTACCTCCGATTCGGTCGCACCATTTCCGCTCAGCGAGGCGGTCATGTCAGCGTGCACCTCTTGAATCTGGGTGTGGAGGTCTGGAGCGACCAATTCTGCCGTTGCAATTTCTGGCGCCACAGGCTCGGCCAGACGCATATTGCGCAGCGCCTCGACCTCTTTGCGCAGTTCATCCAATTCGCTCTGCCGGGCCAATTCATCGAAGCTGGCGCGAAATTCTGCTGCCATACCGCGCATGCGGGCCAAGAACTGGCCCACCTTGCGCATGAGGATAGGCAGATCCTTGGGGCCGACCACAATCAAGGCGACAGCGCCGAGGAAGATCAGCTCGAAGGCGCCGGTCTCAGGCAACATGACTTAGAGTTCGTCCTTTGGCGGGATGCGCAGCGTGCGCCAACTGCGATTAGGCCTTTGGCGGTTCGGAAGGATCTGCAGGTTTATCCTGGACGATCTGACCGGTTGGCGGTGTCGCCTGGGTCTTCGAGGCATCTTCGCCCTTCAAACCGTCTTGAAAGGCCCGAATGCCTTTGGCGGCGTCGCCCATGATCGAGGACAAACGACCGCGCCCGCCAAACATCACAACCGCCGCAATCAGGACTAGCGCCCAGTGAAACGGGGAAAGCCCGCCCATGTCTTAGCTCCTTCAAGGTTCAAGCCTTGTCATGCGCGACAGCACAAGGTCGCGTCAAGCACCTTAAGCCGCTTCATAACGCGCAAGGGGGAATATGGGGCTCAGGCTGATCCGGCTCAAGTGCGGGCGCTTCCCGCGAAGCGGCCTTCCGCCGCCTAAGGTTCCGTCGCAGGGCGTCGGCAAGCCGTCGCTCCTTGTCAGACAGGGGAGTTTTGTCGCGCGTCTCGCTGGCCATGGTTAGGCTCTAGCGATCGTCACACCACAAAACAAGTTCGCTTACCGAAAGATCGCCAAGGCGACCAAAGCTGCCAATCCGATCCAAACCGCCATGGGCAAAGCAAGGCTCTTCACCGCGATTTCGACCTGATGGCTACGACCCGCGTCCATCATGATGCTTCTTCCCAAAGAGGGGCGCGGTTCTTTTGCGCCTCATCGAGATGTTTGCACGAATAGGGTCAAAATAAAGCTAAAACCCGACACAATTCCGTCACGTTTTCGTGAAAATCGCACTACTATTGCCTATAAAATAGTCATCATTCCAAATCCTTAACATGACTTCAGATTTTAACCCAAAGCCATTGCGGACTGTTCAAAGTTTATGCGGCGCTGTTCTGCGAATTGATCATGCAAAAAGGTCAAGAGGACATAGCGTTTACCTTTAGTCACCGGTCGCGCTGCATGGAGAAGACTGGCGGAGAAGACAACCGCAGCCCCGAGAGGCGGGATGTAAAGCTCATCGCCATATTCAGGGAACTCAAGCTCTCCCCCCTCATAGGCCTCGGTATTGAGGTTTAATGAAGCGGCGAACTGACGAAAGGCCACCTGCGGGGCACTATTGTCGCGATGACGATGAAAATAGCCGCCCGTGTCGTCATAGCAGGCGATCAGAATGCGGTCCGCATGAGCAATCTCGATTTGAAAGGCGCGCTTGATTTCCGGCACGAGCCGCGTCCCCAGCGCGTGCACAACCGGGGCATAAAGCGGGTGATCGGCCTCAAGCAGGAAGTCGCGCCGTCGCTTTTTTGTCTCCTGCACCTTGAGGATGGGCGCGCCGCTCGTGTCGATCGACGCCATTCCCCCCTCAAAATTTGGCCCAGACTCAAAAGCGGCGATCAGGTCGGCGCAGAGGCTGGGTGAAAGAAGCCTTGGCACAATCAGTACGGGGGCTGCGGCGTGGCCTGGAGGTTTGCAGGCCAGCCCCGCGACGATCTCAAGTGCTGTCGAAACCCGCTGCTCAACCGACCCATCGCGCAAGATGCCAGCGACGCGACCATTGCGATCGATCACCACAGTGGCGGGCCCCTTCTCGTCCCCGCCAAAACTCGACAGGTCACAGTCGGGCGACAGGATGACGCAGCCGGGGTGGGCAGCGGCAAGCAGGTCTGGAAAGGCTTGGCTGTCCATCGTGGCCAGCAAGACAATATCAGCGCCGAGGGCTTCAAATTCGTGTTGGCAGGCAAGATGGGCCTTTAGCCAGAGGAGGTGTGTCTCCGCCGAGGCCGACCCGCCGCCCAAGGCCACCAAGGCCCGACCCGCCTGTCCGTCGATGGAAAAGAAGCCGCCTGTGATAAAGGCGCCCATCAGAGGCGGCACCCGGTCGCCAAAATCGAGCCCAGAATCGCGCGCCAAATCGGGCATGCGCATCTCCCTCACTAATTGCAAGGCGCCGAAGCGGGCGCGAGGCGGGCCGCCAAAGGTCTCCCGTTTTGCACCAAGCTTTGGGAGACTAAAGGAAACCGTGGGCGACATTCGCTGATTCGCACAAGTCTAGGAGTCCGGCCTTGATCCTGGTTAAATCAGCCTTCGCCCACCTGTTGCCTGTTGGGCCAGATCGGGTTTTAGCTGTCCATGGCATTAGCGGTCTTCGGGTGACGATCACCGAGGAGGTCGCCAAGATTTTAGATTACTTTGCCATTCCGCGGCGGATGCCGGACGAGATGGCGCCCCTCCTTGCAGCCCTTGGACAACCGCTTGATCCGGTGCTGAATGCCGTCGCCGATCTGATGGACCGTGGCTTGATTTCAGACGCCTCAGCCGAGGTGGAGGTGGCGCGCACCGCAGAAGCGCTTTCCGCCACTCACGGGCGCGATCCAGAGGCGCTCTTTGACGCCTATCGTCGTCAATCCGCAGAAGGCGCCATGACCGGATGGGCGGCAAGCCGCGCCGCAGGGCTTGGCGATCTCGCCAAGTCGGGCAAGCCGCTGACGGTTTTGCTGTTTGGCGAATGTGACATCCAGATGGAGACAGATTTCCTGCGCCAGGAGGGCAAGGCCCGTGGGCTCGACCTCACTGTCGCCACTGCCTTTGCTGACGATCCCGATTTTGCCGCCGAGCGGGCCCATGATGCGATCATTATTGGCGCTTTGCGCGCCCGTCGCACCATTACCCTTGGCACGCCTGAGGAAATGGGCGGTGATCCCTCTTGGCTCTATGTGATGGAGGCCAAGTCCCTGATCGAGGCCCTGCGGGTCCGTACCCAAAAGCCCATTCTTCTGGACGCCCTTCCCGAACCGACCGTTCAGCCCCTGGGTCTTGCCGAGCGCGGACGACACGGCCATCGCAATCGCTTTCGCCAGACAAATCTTGCCCTCGCTGATCTCGTTGAGACCTTTGATGACGTCCATCTGGTCGACACCCCGGCCATTTTGGGTGCCGAAGGTGCAAAGCGTTTTGTCGATGACGGGCTTGTCTCCTACGCCCATTTCGGCTCGCCCGGATGGATGTTGCAACGCCCCGCCAATGAGCGGGCCGCCGTGTTCGATATTTTTCCAGACCTTGCGCCCTTGGCCCATGAGCTAGGGGCGGATCCCTATGGGCGGGAAAAGGTCATGGCCAAGGCCCATCTCGACCTGCTCATCACCCTCACGGGCCACGACCGCAAAAAGGCCATTGTGCTTGATCTCGATGGCACCTTGTGGCCCGGCGTCTTGGCCGAGACCGGTGCGCCCTTTGCCTGGCAGCCTGAGATTAGTGGCATGTATTCCTATATCGGCCTCTATTTCGGCCTGCATGAAGCGCTGAAGACCCTGAAGTCGCGCGGCATTGTCCTCGTCATCGCGTCCAAAAATGATGAGGAGGTGGTGCGAAAACTATGGACCTATCCTGACGACTATCCGCGCGACCGCCTGCTCAACCTCGAGGATTTCGTCACCTGGCGCATCGACTGGAATGATAAGGCCGAGAACATCAAGAGCTTGGCCGACGAGCTAGGATTTGCCCCCTCCTCCCTTCTCTTTATCGACGACAATCCCATTGAACGCGAAAGGGTGCGCGAGCGATTGCCCGAGGTCGAGGTCTGGGGAGAAAATCCCTTTACCTTGCGCCGCCAGCTGCTCGACGACCCAAGGCTGCAAATCCCGCGCCTGAGCGCCGAAGCCCAAGGCCGCACGACGCTCGTGAAAGCGCAACTCCAACGCAACGCCGCGCGCGCCTCCCAACCCGACGAGCAGGCCTTCCTCGCGGCCCTCGACGTGCAGGTCAGCGTAACGCGCGAAACCACGCCGGAGGGGCTAGCCCGTATTGTCGAGCTTTTGCAGCGCACAACCCAATTCAACGCCACGGGTCGGGCCTATAGTCCTGCCGAACTCGCAGCCCTCACCCCGCCCTCAGGCACCGTCTATAGTTTGCGCGTCTCTGACCGCTTCGGTGATCACGGGCTATCGGGCGCGGCTGTGGTCGATGCAGGCATCATCACCGCTTTTGCTATGAGCTGCCGAGTCATTGGACTGAAGGGCGAGCGGGCCTTGCTTGACCATGTCGTGGCCGACGCCCAAGGCAACCTTGGCGAGCTTCGCGCCCAAATCATCCCAACCGAACGCAACGGACCGGTCCGCAATCTCTACCGCGACAACGGCTTCGAGCCGCTTGAAAACGGCTGGTGGCGGCGGGCGATTTGAAGGGCGGGGGTTGGCCTGCTTGAGGTTTGGGGATGCCCCCCCTGGATACCGGCCTACGCAGGTCATGAGCGGATTTAATTGAAGCGCCACCTCTAAGCCGCTCATCCCGGCGCAGGCCGGGAACCAGAGACGGGCTTGCTGAGGCGTGTGGATGATCCCCTGGATACCGGCCTTCGCAGGTCATGAGCGGATTTAATTGAAGCGCCACCTCTAAGCCGCTCGTCCCGGCGTAGGCCGGGACCCGCCTCGCAAATTCAGGGACAGGGATTGGGCATGCGGGCGTGGATGGCGTCGACCTTGGCTTCGATCTCGGGTGTCCAGGCCATGTCGAAGGCGTCAATATCGGTCTTCAGTTGGGCCATGGTGGTTGCGCCAATTATGGTCGAGGTAACAAAACGCCTCGTGTCACAGAATTTCAGCGCCAGTGTTTCGGGCAGGATACCGAGTTCCTTGGCTAGAGCCACATAGGCATCGATGGCTTCGGCGGCGCCTGGACCTTCATAGCGCTGCAGGCGGCTAAACAGCGTCTTGCGGGCACCCTCCGGCAAGGCGCCGTTTTGGTATTTACCGGTGAGATAGCCCTGGGCCAGAGGCGAATAGGCAAGGAGACCGACCTGCTCGCGCAAAGCCACCTCTGCCAGCCCGGTTTCAAAGGTGCGGTTGACGAGCGAATAGGCGTTTTGGATCGAAACCACGCGCGGAAGGCCATGCTTCTCCGCCTCGGCCACAAACCGCATGACGCCCCAGGCGCTCTCATTCGAGACGCCGATATGGCGGATATTGCCCTTCTCCACATGGCGTTGGAGATTGGTCAGGATGGTTTCGAACGGCTCATAATCAGGGCCATAGTCCTTATAGGTTTTGCCGCCAAAAACCTGAAGCTGGCGATCCGGCCAATGTAATTGGTAAAGGTCGATATAGTCCGTCTGCAACCGGCGCAGAGATTTTTCCACCGCCTCGTCGATCTGTTCAGCGGTCAGACGCGTTTCCTTGGCGTTGTCCCGGCACCAAATCATCGGGCTTCGACCGGAAATCTTGCTCGCCAGGATCACCTTGTCGCGGTTTCCGGTTTTTTTGAACCATGTGCCAATAATGGTCTCTGTCGCACCTTGGGTCTCGGGCTTGGGGGGAACGGCATACATTTCAGCCGTGTCCCAAAACGTCACACCCCGCTCTAAAGCATAGTCCATCTGGGCGTGGCCCTCAGCCTCGGTGTTCTGTTGACCCCAGGTCATGGTCCCAAGACAAATGCGCGAGACCTGCAAACCCGTGCGCCCAAGTTCGGAGACGTTCATCAAAGATCACCCCAATTTAATCCGATACAGCGCCCAGCCGCCCGCGATCAGCTTCATCAGCACGCCAGTCACACCAGAGCCATATAAGCCCGCTGTCAGGTCGTCCAGCATTTGCAATCAACTTGCCGAGGGCAAGATGTGGGCGTCGGGTGCCTGCAGCCGTCTTTATGCGGAAATCTAAAAAGGGAAAAATGGTGCCGCCTGACAGGATTGAACTGTCGACCTCAGCCTTACCAAGGATGCGCTCTACCACTGAGCTAAGGCGGCTCCGCGCCGCAAAGGGCGGCGGAATTCCACAGCGAAGCAAGCCCTTCGTCCGTGGAGCGCGCCTTAAAGCCCGGTTTGGGGGTCGAGGTCAAGGGGTGTCGGATTTCAAGCTTGTCCTTCCGCGCCGCTTCCTCCACCTATAGGGAAGACGAAGACCTCGCCTTTAAGGACACCCTATGGATCATCGGTTGATCGCTGCCGCGTCTTGCCTTGCAATTTTGATGGCGTCTCCCACTCTGGCTGCCGACGTGCCGGCGATCGTGATCCATGCCGGCCATCTGATTGATACCCAAACCGGCAAGGTCTTGGACGATCAGACCCTGGTCATTCAAGGCGACAAGATTACCGCAGTCGGGCCAAGCGCCTCGATCACCGTGCCGAACGGCGCCCAACGGATTGAGCTCGGGAACGCGACCGTTCTGCCGGGCCTGATTGACGTCCATGTGCACCTGACCGCCAATGCCAGTGACGAAGGGTATAATGGCCTGACCGTCACCCCAGCGCGCGAAGGTATTAATGGCGTCGCCAACGCCAAAAAAACCTTGGAGGCCGGGTTCACCAGCGCCCGCAATGTTGGGGCGGGCGCGTTTTCCGATGTCGCCCTGCGCGACGCCATCAACCAAGGCGAGATCGAAGGCCCGCGCTTACAGGTTTCAGGGCCGCCGCTCGGCGCGACCGGTGGCCACGCCGACGATAATCTCCTCCCCTTCGAATATCACTATGTCTCCGAAGGCGCAGCCGATGGGCCTTGGGCGCTGCGCGCTAAGGTTCGGCAAAATGCCAAATATGGCGTTGATCTGATCAAGTTCATGTCAACCGGCGGCGTCCTCTCCCACGGCGACAGCGTCGGCGGACAACAACTGACCCAAGACGAGATGAACGCCATTGTCGAGGAGGCCCACATGTGGGGCCGCAAGGTCGCCGTCCACGCCCACGGAGCCTCGGGCATCAAGGGTGCTATTCTTGCGGGCGCTGACTCCATCGAACATGCCAGTCTGATTGACGATGAAGGCATCAAGCTCGCCAAGGCCAAGGGGACCTATCTCTCAATGGACATCTATAATGACGACTTCATTTTGGGCGAAGGCGAGAAAAACGGCATTGAGCCCGCTTCGATGGAAAAGGAGCGGATGATTGGCAAACTGCAACGCGAAAACTTTGCCAAGGCCTTTAAGGCGGGCGTCAAGATGGCGTTCGGCACCGATGCAGGCGTCTATCCCCATGGCGACAATGCCAAGCAGTTTGCGGTCATGGTGCGTTTTGGCATGACGCCGATGCAGGCGATCCAAACGGCAACCGTCAATTCCGCGGATCTGATGGGATGGGGCGATCGCGTGGGACGCTTAGCGCCCGGCTATTTCGCCGATATTATTGCCGTAAAGGACGACCCCATAGCCAATGTCAAAGCCCTGGAAAAGGTCAGCTTCGTCATGAAGGGCGGCGTGGTGTGGAAGTCGGCACCTTAGGGCGTCAAGGACTGCGGGTTCTTTCGCAGTCCATCTAAAGGATCAGCACCACCACGGTCGCGATCACCAGATATTTCAGGGCATAATAGAGCCTGCGATTTTTCGCTTTCAGCTTCTTGCCGCTGTCGAGCACGCCATGGACCCGCTCAAAAAAGCGGTTGATGCCGCCGACCGCCTCCCCTTCCTCATTCGGCGCCCCGGTCGCGCCCATGACGTTGTGGATCATCCAGCGATTGAGCCCGCGCAGCAGCGGCTGCATCGGACGCTCCACATCGCAAAACAGAATGAGGCGGTCGACGTCGGTTTCATTCAAGGCTTCGTGCACATAGGTCTCGTCGAAGACAAAGGCTTGGCCGTCTCGCCAACTGGCGCGGCGTCCATCAACTTCGATCCAGCAGCCATCGCTATTAGGCGTGCGTAAACCGAGGTGGTAGCGCAAGGAGCCGGCAAAGGGATCGCGATGTCGGCCAATGCGGCCACCGGCTGGCAGGAAGGTGTACATGGCGCCATGCACGCTTGGCAGACTGTCCAGGAGGGCTGTGGTCTTCGGGCAATGGGCCTTGGCTGACGGAATCGGGTGGCCGTACCATTTCAGATAAAACCGCTTCCAGCCCCGTTTGAAGAAGGTGTGGAAGCCCACATCATTATGCCCGGTCGCCGCCGCGATCCGCCCTTCGCCAAGCAGGGCCAAGCCTTCATCGCGGATCATTTCCCAATTGTCGGTCAGGGTTTGAAGATCAGCAAAGGCCTTCGGCTCATAATAGGACTGGTTCGGAACGCCGGAAAACAAATAGACCAGCGCATTATAGGGCGCGGTAAAGGTCGAGTGGTCGGTCAATTGCCGAGCAAATTTCAGCCGCACCCGTCCGCGAAAATGCACGAAAAGGGCCGCGGCCAGGATCAAGCTGAGGAAGCCCAGCCGCAGGCCAATTGAAAGCGGGCTAAACATCCAGACTTCAGACCTTATTCAGAAGAAACCCAACCCTCCCATAGCATGGGATGGCCAGCCGTCGATTTCAATCAAACCGCGCTTCGGTTTTCGCCGCTACCTCGTCGCGGGTCACGCCGTCGGCAAGTTCGAGGAGCTTCAACGTCTGCGCCGCCTTGTCGACTGAGAAGACCGCCAGATCGGTAATCACGAGATCAACCACGCCTGCGCCGGTTAAGGGCAGGTTGCAGCGATGCAGGAGCTTTGGCGCGCCGGTCTTTTCGCAATGCTCCATGACGACCACCACGCGCTTGACGCCCGCGACCAGGTCCATAGCCCCGCCCATGCCCTTGACCATCTTTCCCGGCACCATCCAATTGGCGAGATCGCCGTTTTCCGCCACCTGCATGGCGCCCAGGATGGAGAGGTTGATGTGGCCGCCACGGATCATGGCAAAGCTGTCGGCGGAGGAGAAATAGGACGAGGTGGGCAGTTCGGTGATGGTCTGCTTACCGGCATTGATCAGGTCTGCATCCTCCTCGCCCGCATAGGGAAAGGGACCCATGCCGAGCATGCCGTTCTCGCTTTGCAGGGTGACGCTCATGCCGTCTGGAATATGGTTGGAGACAAGCGTTGGGATGCCAATGCCGAGATTGACGTAAAACCCGTCCTGTAATTCCTTGGCCGCGCGGGCGGCCATCTGGTCGCGGGTCCAGGCCATCAGACGGTTTCCTTTTCGCGGGTCGTGACGCGCTCGATGCGCTTCTCGAAATGGGCGCCATGGATCAGGCGATCGACATAGATGCCCGGTGTGTGAATGTGGTCGGGATCCAAGGCGCCGGGCTCAACCAAGTCCTCAACCTCGACCAAGGTGACCTTGCCCGCTGTGGCCATCATCGGATTAAAGTTCCGCGCCGTCTTGCGATAGACGAGATTGCCTTCGGTGTCGGCCTTCCAGGCCTTCACGATGGAAAGATCCGCGACAAGGCCCGTCTCCATCACATAGTTCTCACCGTTGAAGACGCGGGTCTCCTTGCCGTCAGCGATCAAGGTGCCGTAGCCGGTCTTGGTGAAAAAAGCGGGGATGCCCGCCCCGCCCGCCCGGATGCGCTCAGCTAGCGTGCCTTGCGGGTTAAACTCCAGCTCCAATTCGCCGGAAAGGTAAAGCTGCTCGAACAGCTTGTTCTCGCCGACATAGGAGGACACCATTTTCTTGATCTGCCGGTTCTCCAACAGGATGCCGAGCCCAAAGCCATCGACGCCGCAATTGTTGGAGATGACGGTTAAGTCCCTGACGCCGGTCTTAGCGATGGCGGCAATCAGATGCTCGGGGATGCCGCACAGGCCAAAGCCGCCAGACATGATGGTCATGCCGTCGAACAGGACGCCCGCAAGCGCGGTTGCGGCGTCGGAATAGACCTTTCGAGCCATTATGGTTCCTCAATCAGGCGACAGGTCGGCGGCGGCGGTCCCGCGCTCACCTGATCGCAAATGCCTCTTTCCCTTGGGTCAAAGCGGCTGATTTTGCAACTGCGAAGGTGGTTCGGCGCGCGCTTAAGGCTGAGAGGACACAGCGCTCAAGCAAACCGTGGCGCGGGTCGCCAAATCATCGACCGCCTGACTAAAGGCCTTGGCCACAGCGCTCATGGTTGCATCCGCCGCCTGATCCTGGACCGCCACCGGGCAGGCCTGAGCGAGCTTGCCTTGGGCGGTGCGAATTTCGATGTGGCCTGTCACGGTGATGGCGGGCCGCCTCGCATCGGCGAGGTCCACATCAAAGCGTGTCAGGACAACACCCATACGAAAATCCACCGGATCGCCAGCCGCCGCCCAATTCACCCGCGAGTCAATGGCCGAAACATCAGCCTCAAAGGCGTCATGCACCAGGCTTTCCGCGGGTGCAGCCCAGCGTCCGGTCGAAAGGTAGGCAACCTCGGTCCCGTTGACGGTCAAGATGCCATCGCCCGCCGATTCACTTGGCGCTTGTAGTCGCTCCAAGATGAGATGGGTCGCGCGCCCAGCACCGCTTGCGGCCGCAGGGGCTCGCGTGGTCAGGCGGTAAAGGCGCACGGCCTTTTGTTTCGGCAAGACGGTGACGCACCCACTCAAAGCGACGCAAACGCCTAGCACCAGAGAGGCTTGCGCTAAGGTGCCCATAGGTGTGCGTCCGATCATGGCTTCATCTCCACTGTTTTGGCGGGCGCTTTTAAAATCGCGGCTGAGGGGTTGGCTTCAATCGCCCGCACGAGCCGGTCGAGGCTTTCGCTGGTGGCACGCAGACTGGCGGCCGCGCGAGTGATTTCCGGCAGGCCTTGGGCGGCGAAATCGTTGGTCGGTTGCCGTAGGGCAGCGATCAGGCTGCGGGTTTCAGCCGCGGTCGCCTTTAATTCAGCTGCGCTATCGGCAAGGTTGGTCACCAGCCTTTGGCCATCGCCCGTGATCAGGTGTCGGCTGTCTTCTGACAATTCGCCAATGCGGGCGCTGGTCTGGTTCAGCGTCTTCAAGCTCTGGTCCAGATCGGTCAAAACCAGATCCTGCTTTTTCAGGTCGGCGGTGACGGCACGCAGATTCTCAAGCGTTCCCGTGACATTGGCGAGGTTCTTGGCGGAGAGAAGCTTATTTACCTGATCAAGCGCGCCGACGGTGCGCGTCAGCACGTCGCCGCCGCCCTGCAACAGGCTGTCGAGGGTCGAGGGCTTTGATTCGATCTCGGGCGGCATGCCGTTGGTATCAAATTCTTTCAGCAGTGGCTTGGCCGGTGTACCCGCCGTGATTT
Organism: uncultured Caulobacterales bacterium; assembly: GCA_903840435.1. Classification (GTDB taxonomy): domain Bacteria; phylum Pseudomonadota; class Alphaproteobacteria; order Caulobacterales; family Caulobacteraceae; genus CAIMFV01. Next base: position 26,875 of record CAIMFV010000051.1, on the reverse strand, counting down.
GAATATAGTTGACCCCGGTCACCCCCTGGGGTTCGAGGCCAGCACTGGAATCGGTGCGAACCGGCGTGTCGGAATTGATCCGGACCAGGGCATCGACGCGATTCGGGTCCTTGGGGTTCAGCTTGAGCTTTTCCACCTCACCGACCTTGATCCCATTGAAATAGACCGAGCCGCCAACGCTCAATCCCCGGACCGGTCCGTAAAACACCACATCATAGACGTCATAGCGCTGGGAAAACTGGGCGCCCGCCAGCCAGATGACAAAGACGCCAACAAGAGCGATGACGCCAAGCGAGACGAGGCCGACCATGGCGTAGTTGGCGTTCTTTTCCACTACCGGGCTCCTTTGAGGGCGCTTGTCGCAGCGCGCTCAGCGGCGCGACCACGGGGGCCATGAAAATAGGCTTGGATCCACGGATGATTGGAGGTCTCCAATTCCGCGACCGGCGCACAGGCGACAATATGCTTTTCGGCGATCACCGCCACGCGGTCGGTGATCGCATAGAGACTATCGAGATCGTGGGTGATCATCACCACAGTCAGGTCGAGGGCCGCCTTCAGCTCCAAGATCAAATTATCAAAGGCCGCAGCGGAAATTGGATCTAGGCCCGCCGTCGGCTCGTCGAGAAAGAGGAGTTCCGGGTCCAAGGCTAGCGCTCGGGCTAAGCCAACGCGCTTGCGCATGCCGCCGGACAGGTCGGCGGGAAAGAGGTCACCGGCATAGGCCTCCAACCCAACCAAAGCAATTTTCGCATCGGCCAGGCGCGCCATCATGGCGGATGAAAGGCCTGTATGTTCCCGCAAGGGTGCGGCCACATTGTCGCGCACGCTGAGCGCGGAAAACAACGCACCGCCTTGAAACAGCACCCCGATGCGCGACTTGACCGCCTCCCGGCGCGCCTCTCCGTCGGCGCCCGCGCGCTCGCCCAGCAACCGTACATCCCCCGCCGTCGGATTTAATAATCCCAAGATCGTATTGAACAGGACGGACTTGCCCGAGCCCGATGCCCCGACCAAGCCTAACACCTCGCCACGTCGAACGCTGAGGTTGAGATTGTCATGCACCACATGGGTTCCAAACCGGGTTTGCAGGCCGATGACCTCAAGGGCGGGCGCGGAAGATGCGTCGGGTGCGAGATCGGCGCTCACAGGTTGAGCTCCATATAGATGAGCGCAAAGACCGCATCGATGATGATGATGGCAAACAAGGCCTGGACGACAGCCTGGGTCACTCGGCGACCCAATTGCTCCACATCGCCACCCACCTCCATGCCTTGGCGACAGCCAATGGCGGCAATGACCATGGCCATGACCGGCGACTTGCCAATACCAAGCCAGAAATGGCGAATATCAACCTGGGCACTCATGCGCCCCAAAAACAAGGCAGGCGATAGGTCAAGCGTCACCCATGAAATCATCACGCCTCCCAGAACGCCCGCCATCATGCCTGCGAAGGTCAGAAGCGGCGTCATGGCGATCAGGCCAAAAAACCTTGGAATGACAAGGGCGTCGAAGGGGTCAACTCCCATGACCTGCATGGCGTCGACCTCTTGGTTCATTCGCATGGCGCCAATTTCAGCCGCGAAACTCGAGGCCGACCTCCCCGCCAAGATGACGGCGGTGATCAGAACCGCAAACTCGCGCAAGACACCAACGCCGACGAGATCGACGGTGAAGATTGAGGCGCCGAACTGTTTCAACAGACCCGCGCCCAAGAAGGCGATGGTGACGCCAACAAAGAAATTGGTCCCCATGACGATGGGCATGGCGTCTAGGCCTGCGCGCTGCATTTGCGAGACGACGGCTGCCGGCCGAAATCGACGGGGCGCCCTTAGCATCCGGCCGATGGCGACAATCAGATGGCCGTAAAAAACCAGATTGGCCAACATCTGCTGCGCCGCCAGGACAACGCCATGTCCAAGACCGACCAGAAGACGATAAAGACCGTGAATTTGCTGCGTGGTCGGCGGCGGCACAGGGGACGGGCTTTGCGCCAGCACCGCCAATCGCCGCAAATCTGGCCTTTGGTCAGGCGCCTCGAGCAAAGCGCGCGCCACGCCGGATTGGGTTAGCACCAGCGCGCCGGCCGTATCCATACGGCCTAGCTTATCGGTGTCGATCGCTACGACCGTTCGCCCCTTAAGGGTGCGGACAAACGTCTCCGGTAAACGCTGCAGCCCTTCTGCCGTCCAGTCGCCGATTAGGGCCAAGGCCACGCCTTGTGTTGTCTCGACCATTTGAAAATCGGCAGGGGCCTTGGTCACAAACCGCAATCTCCAGGAAATCTCTTCGTGTCTTGGATCATAGCACACCCGGTGCCGCAAGCGCGAAGCCGTTGGAGGCGCGCCCCGCGTCAAACGTTTCAAACATTCAGAAAAACAGTCGCCTTCCCTTAGGTCTGGCTAGATTCCGCTCCCACCATGGGTCAAGGATAGACTTAAAAATCGCCAGACATTCAGGGAGGCGCCAACATGTTGCCCCATCACCATCTGCAAAACGGCGACAAGCCCGCTATTCGCATGGCGGCCACTGGCGAGACGGTGCCCTATTCTGAACTGGAGGCCACGTCGAACCGTATCGCGCACCGGTTTCGTGCCGACGGTCTGCGACCCGATGACACGGTCTGCTTTTTGTTGGAAAATTGCGCCCTGTTCTTCCAAATTGTCATGGCGGCTCATCGGTCAGGCCTGCGCTATACCTGCATCTCGACCAAGCTCGCCGCAGCAGAAATCAGCTATATTCTGGCCGATAGTGGCGCCAAGGTCATGGTGGTGTCGGCAGGGCTCGCACCTCTGGCCCGCGCAGCCCTCAAGGATGCACCACCGGTCAAGGTCTATGTCATTGACGGCCAGGCCGATGGCTTCATCCCCTTGCGCGCGGCTTTAGAAAACCAACCGGCCCACCCCATCGAAGACGAATGTCTTGGCGACGCCATGCTCTATTCATCCGGAACGACGGGCAAGCCAAAGGGCGTGCGCCGGGCTGTGGTGGCCCGCCCCCTCGACCAACTGCCCGCCTTGTCGATGATTGGCATGGGCTTTTTCGGCTTTCATCCCGACATGGTCTATTTATCGCCCGCACCGCTCTATCATGCCGCACCTTTGGGTTGGAACATGGCGGTGCTGGAGCTTGGCGGCACGATTGTAATTATGGAACATTTCGACGCCGAAAAGGCGCTCGACTATATCGGCGCCTATCGCGTCACCCATGCCCAATGGGTGCCGACCCATTTTGTCCGCATGCTGAAGCTGCCAGAGGCCGTGCGCCAATCCTATGACATGTCGAGCTTGCAAGGGGTGTTCCACGCGGCTGCCCCCTGCCCCATTCCAGTCAAGGAGGCCATGATCGCCTGGTGGGGCCCAATCGTGCACGAATATTATGCGGGCACCGAAGGGAATGGCTTTACCATTGCAAATTCGCAGGAGTGGCTGGCGCACAAGGGCACGGTCGGCAAGGCGCTGAATTGCGAGATCAAGATTTGCGACGAGAATGACGATCCGTTACCGCCCCGAGTCGAAGGCGAGGTCTATTTCGCCGGCGGCGGCCAGTTCGAATATCACAAGGACCCGGAGAAGACCGCCAAGTCGCGTAATCGCCACGGCTGGTCGACCCTTGGCGATATTGGCTGGTTGGATGAGGACGGCTATCTTTATTTGACCGACCGCAAAAGCTTTATGATTATCTCTGGCGGGGTGAATATCTATCCGCAAGAGGTTGAAAACCTTCTGATTACCCATCCCAAGGTCGCCGATGTGGCTGTGATTGGCGCGCCGCACGAGGAAATGGGCGAACAGGTGGTGGCTGTGGTCCAGCCCGCGGCGGGCGTGGTCGGCGACGAGGCGCTGGCTGCGGAATTGATGGCCTTTACCCGGGCTCAGATCAGCCATGTCAAAGCGCCGCGCATGATCCACTTTCGCGACGAACTGCCGCGCCACGCCACAGGAAAGCTCTATAAGCGCCTGATCCGAGACGAGTACTGGGCCAAACCTGCGCCTGCCAGCGCCTAGGCTTCGCGCCGCTCTCCCCAGGCTTACCGAAAAAACTTTGCGAGCCGGGCGCGATTTTCGCTGCGCACGGGTTGTTTTTACCCCGACTTTGCCCTTATGCTCCGAATATGACGATTTTTCTCGCCTTTGCTGCAATGACCGCCTGCGCCTTGATCGCGCGGGCGCAAGGCGGCGCACGGGCGATGGTTCGGGCACGGGTGGCTCGGCCAGCGGCGCGAATTCGGCGCCCCTGAGCGCGGAGACACCCGGCGCATCGACGTCGGCCGCTCAGGGGATTATCTCGCCACGCGTCCCTCCCCTCCATTTTAAGTTAAAAATCCATGCCATCTGAATCCACCCTGCTGTCGTCGCCGCAGAAAACCCAAAGGCTGACCTTCGAAGCCATCACCGAAGCCGCCGGGCGCCTGAAAGGCCAGATTGAGCGCACGCCCTTGCGCCCCTCCCGCACCCTATCGGAGATCACGGGGGCTGAGGTGTTCGTCAAATTTGAGAACCAACAGTTTACCGCTGCCTTCAAGGAACGCGGCGCGCTCAACAAATTGCTTTTACTCTCGCCCGCTGAGCGCAAGCGCGGCGTCATCGCCGCCAGCGCTGGCAATCACGCCCAAGGGCTCGCCTATCATGCGGCGCGATTAGGTGTGCCCGTCACCATTGTCATGCCGCGCTCCACCCCCATGGTAAAGGTACAGCATACGCGCAATTTTGGCGCAGAGGTGGTCTTGACCGGCGACAGCTATGACGACGCCAATGCCCACGCCCAAACCCTGTGCGTCGAGCGCGACCTGACCTTTGTCCATCCGTTCAACGATATCGACGTCATGGCCGGACAGGGCACGGTGGCGCTCGAAATGTTGGAAGATGCGCCGGACCTGGAAATCTTGCCCATCCCCATTGGCGGCGGCGGGTTGATTGCGGGCATGGCGCTAGCCGCCAAGACGCTGAAGCCAGACATTCGCATCATCGGCGTCGAACCGGCCATGTACCCCTCCTTCACCGCGCGGCTGCGCAATATTCCCGCACGGCTCGGAGGCCAAACCATCGCCGAAGGCATTGCGGTGAAACAGGTCGGTGATCTGTCCTATGCCACCGCCCGCCCGCTGATCGAAGACGTGCTGCTCATCGAAGAAGCCGATTTCGAGTCGGCCATCGCGCTCTATTGCAATGTCGAAAAGACGGTGGCCGAGGGCGCAGGTGCGGCCTCGCTCGCGGCCCTGCTCGCCCATCCAGAAATGTTCAAAGGTTGCAAGACCGGGCTCGTGCTCTGTGGCGGCAATATTGACAGCCGCCTTCTCGCCTCGGTGCTGACCCGCGAACTGGTGCGGGAGCAGCGGATTGTCACTGTGCGTCTGGCGGGCGATGATCGACCCGGCCTCTTGGCCATGATCGCCAATCTGATCGGTGATCTGGGCGGCAACATCATCAGCTTCGACCATAATCGCTTGGCGCTCGACGTTCCGGCCAAGGGCGCGGAATTTGATATTCAGATTGAGACCCGCGACGCACAACATACCCGAGACGTCATCGAAGCCTTGCGTCGGGCGGGCTATCCGCCACGCATTGTTTGAGCGGCCAGGGTCAGGGCCACAAAGGATCGCCAGATGACGACCAGCACACACCCGAGCGACGCGCCCGAGGAGCCGCCGCTTTGGCGGGACGAGTTGAGCGAACTTCGTGCCAGCATAGACAATATCGATGCAGCTCTCGTCCACATGCTGGCGGAGCGATTTCGCTGCACCAAAAGGGTGGGTGAACTGAAAGCCACCCATCGCTTACCGCCTGCCGACCCAACCCGCGAAGCCCAGCAAATCGCCAGGCTGCGCCTTCTGGCCGAGCAGGCCCATCTCGATCCAGCGTTTGCAGAAAAATTCTTGGCCTTCATCATCCAAGAGGTGATCCGTCACCACGAAGCGCTCGCCAGACCCTAACTCCCCCTTCGCCCCTTTCGATCCGGACTAAAGCCAGTGACCTTCGCGCGAGAAGAATTCCACAAGATCCGCCGCCTGCCGCCCTATGTGTTTGAGGAGGTCAATCGGCTGAAAGGGAGATTGCGGGCCCAAGGCGTCGATATCATCGACTTCGGCATGGGCAATCCCGACATGCCAACCCCAAAGCACATTGTCGAAAAGCTGGTCGAGACCGCACGCGACCCGAAGTCTGGCCGCTATTCCGCGTCAAAGGGTATTCATGGGCTGCGCAAGGCCATGGCCGGCTATTATGACCGGCGTTTCGGCGTCAAGCTTGATCCGGAAACTGAAGTGATTGCTACACTCGGCTCGAAAGAGGGTTTCGCCAACTTGGCCCAGGCGCTCACCTCGCCTGGCGATGTGGTCATCTGTCCTAACCCGGCCTATCCCATCCACGCCTATGGATTCATCATGGCGGGCGGCGTGATCCGCCATGTGCCAGCCCTGTCGCCGGAGGAATATTTGTCCGGCGTTTCGCGGGCGATGAAGCATTCGGCACCTCCGCCCTCGGTGCTGATCGTTTCCTATCCCTCCAACCCGACGGCCCAATGGGTGGATCTCGACTTCTATCGCGAGGCGGTGGCCTTGGCCAAAAAGCACGACCTTTTGGTGCTGTCGGATATTGCCTATTCCGAGATCTATTTTGACGACAATCCGCCGCCTTCGCTGCTGCAGGTCGAAGGGGCCAAGGATATCGCCGTCGAGGTCAATAGCCTGTCAAAAACCTATGCCATGGCCGGTTGGCGGGTGGGCATGGTGGTCGGCAATGCGCGCATGTGCGCCGCGCTGGCCCGGGTTAAGTCCTATCTCGACTATGGTGCCTTCACGCCCATTCAGGTGGCGGCGGCAGCGGCTTTGAACGCACCGCAAGACTGCGTCGAAGAGATCCGCGCCATCTATAAGGGCCGACGCGATACCTTGGTGAAATCCATGGGCCAAGCGGGCTGGGAAATACCGGCTCCGGTCGCTTCGATGTTTGCCTGGGCGCCGATTCCAGAAGCGCATCGCGAAGCCGGTTCGCTGATCTTCGCCAAGCGGTTAATGGAGGAAGCTCACGTGGCTGTCGCGCCGGGCGTTGCATTTGGCGAATATGGCGAGGGCTATGTTCGTATCGGGCTCGTGGAAAATGAACACCGCATCCGCCAGGCGGCGCGGTCGGTAAAGAAGTTCCTCTCCGGCTCCAATAGCGCCCGCGCTGTCGTCTAAGGCGTGACGCAATTGCAGTCGACGGAGGGCGCGGGCCACGGCGGCGGACGGACTGTGTTAGACCCAGAGCCAGGGTGCGACCGGCCGTCGACCCATTCTATCCGCTTGACCTGAATGGATTTAAACGAGGCCGGCGAAACGGGTGGCGGTGGCGCAGGCGTGGTCACCGTGGTGGTGACATAGACGCCGCCCGCAACCGCTGGCGAGAGCCCCCTGCCGACCAGACCTACGCTACGAAGCATGGGCCAAAAGACCAGACAAAGGCCAAGCGTCACCGCCGCACCGATCAGGCCGGCGAGCAGGAGGTCACCTGCCGAGCGGGGTGCGCTCTCTTCAGACACGCGGCGTTCCGTACGTCGCACCTCTTGCGCCTCAGAAGCGCTCCCTATCGGGGCGGCGGGTTCGCCAAGGCTATGCTGAACAATGGCGGTTTCGATCACCGCCTCCAGCGTCGTCCGATGGCGCACCGCCGTCCGCGCCGCCAAATCGAGATGATAGGGGGAAAGGCGGACATGGGGACCAGCTGCCAAATGGCTATGGGTTTCGCTCCGATCGCGATGATGGATTTCGCGCCGCGCGACCGTCTCTGTGTCGATCTCCTCGTGGCTGACATGCGCGCCGCGATGGGCAGTTGAATGGCGGCGGGTCTCAGCGCCGGACCCTGCGCGTACCCCTTCGTCCTTGCCGGCGATCTCGTCGGCTGAAATCTGTTCCCGGGTCTCTGTCAGGGTTTCGGTGCGCTCGGTTTCAACAAAGCTTGCCGACCCGTCGGTCGCCTGGGCCTCGATGGCACGCTCCATCCACACCTTCAGCGTACTGTTTTCAGCTTCCGCCGCACGGCGGGCCAGGTCGCGATGGCGGGAAGAAATGCCGCGGATCGTCCACCGCTCCGGTGAGTCTTCTGTCATCAGACGCCCTCCCGCACGTTACGCCAAGCTCTTGAACGTCTCAAAAATCTCAAGGAATTTTCCCCCGGCAGTTGAAAACTTCACCGCGCAGAAGAAATACTCAAGGATTTGAATCTTAGCGTAAAATTTGGCTGATCCTAGGGCTATTTCTGAAGCCGGTTAGAATGTGCCCCGCACGGCTTCCAAAGACCCGGCCCCGCGATCCCGGGCCGAAAGCCAGTCCTGTGCACAGGCGATGGGCCACGCAATTGCCAACTTCGCATCAAAGGGATGAACCGACCCCAAGGCGTCGGCGCAGAAGGGGGCCGAGAGCTTATAGTGCAAGATCACATCTTGGCTTTCCGTCTGAAAGCCATGGGCAAAGCCTTCGGGGGCATAGAGCCAAAAGTCGTCCGCTTGGGTCATCGGAAGCGTGATCGTTTGACCAAACGATGGAGGGCGCAAATCTACCAGAACCTGAGTTGCCGATCCTGAGACGACGCGGAAGAGTTTGGCTTGCGCATGGGGCGGGGTTTGAAAGTGCAGGCCGCGAATTTGGCCAGATCGGTCAGTGAAAGACGTATTGTCCTGACCGAAAACCGGCAGACCCAAGGCGCTCACATCGGCCTGATTAAAAATCTCCGCCAGCCAGCCGCGCGGATCGCGATTGCGCTTAAAGAACAGGCGACCTGCATCTGAGCCTTCAAAGGCTTGAAACTCAAAATTCGACACAAGCCGCCCCCCAATGACTGAACTGGGTTCTGCTCTTAAGGCCAAGGTCCGGTCCAAGCAAAGCAAGACCTGGGATCGCTTTGAACGCTAATTCGGCAACGCCCATTTGATCGCGATCGCCACCTCTCCCCCCGCAACCGGCTTTCCGTCCTCCATCTGTGGTGCCATGCGGAAGAACTTCACGATTTTCAGCGATGCGTCACCAAAGCCGTAGGCGGTTGGGGTTTCTTGCCCGATCCGACAGCCGTCAAGACGACCATCCGCGCCAACCCGGCAATCCAAGCGGACCTGCCCCTCCTTGCCCAACCGCGCCGCGCGGTCAGGATAGAAGGCGGCAAATTCATCGCCATTGGGGACCGACAGCCAATGCGGGCGGTCAATCCGCGGCGGTCCGGGCTTGACCTCAGCGACATGGGGCAGATCGGCTCCCTGTGTTCGTGTCGTCTCTGTGTGCGCCGGCGGGCCGTCTGAGACCGGCGGGGTCTTGGTAGCCGTATGGGTCGGCGGCGGGTCGGACGGGTGCTGCCTTTGGTCGGAAGGCGCGTGCTTGGCAGGCGCCTTTTGCGGGGTTGGCTGAGGAAGCGGCTTTTCATGGATGAGCGGCGCAAGGTTGACGAGGAAGGGTGGGTCCGACTCGGTGGGAACGGCTTGCGGCGGTGGGGCGCGAAACGTCGCCAGCCACGCAATCAGGCCAATATGTAAGGCCGCGCCGCTCATCAGGGCGAGGCTGAGATGGGATCGGGATCGTGCGGCTCCTGGCCGAACGCCCACAGCAGGCGACAAGGTCATCATTGCAACTCCCTCAAGATGTGCTGATGTGTTACAGAGATAGAGCCTCCCCCAAACCAGATGTCGCGTTGCGACTTGGAAATGTCGCGCGCCGCACATGGCGGAATTCCGGCTGAAATCGTGCGAAAATAAGTCATGTCTTTTGATGGGAGGCTGTAACCCTTTCGACCCGTGACGCGTATTCCTGGGTGACGCCCCGATGGCTCGGAGACAGCCCATGCCGCCAACCCGCCGAAAGCTTCTATGGCAAGGCGCAAGCCTGATTGGCTCTGCCGTGCCGACCTCGGTCCTTGCCGGTGGTCAACCCCTGCATGTGGTCGAGCTGTATCAAAGCCAAGGCTGTTCCTCCTGCCCGCCCGCCAATGCCAATCTGTTGGAATTGATAGGGCGCAGTGATCTCATTTGCCTGAGCTTCGGCGTCACCTATTGGGACCATTTGGGGTGGAAGGACACCTTTGCCGCACCCGAATTCACCGCCCGGCAATGGGCCTATGCGCGGGCTTTCGGGCGAACCAACGTCTTTACGCCTCAGGTGGTTGTTAATGGCGCGCGCGACACCGTCGGCGCGTCGATGCAAGATCTGCAGGCCACACTGCGCGCCACCCCAACGCTCCCGGGCGACATCCAACTGCACGCTACGGCAACCGAAATCAGCCTCTCAGGCGCATTGCCCGCGACGCCGCTCGACCTCTGGCGCGTCGGCTATGACCCAAGCCTGGTGCAAATTCCCATTCGCAGTGGCGAAAATGGCGGCAAAACCTTGCCGCATCGCAATGTGGTGCGTGACTTAACCCGGCTCGTGCCGAATGAGGGGAAGGCCTCAAGCTGGCAGCTGCCGGGCCGATTGCGGTCAGGCTTGAAGGAGGTCATCCTCGCGCAGGATCGCGGACGACAACGCATTCTTGCCGCCTTGCCACGCGCCTAGGCCGACTGGGCCTGCGCTTGGCGCCAAATTTCACCCTCGCGAGCGGACGCCTTCCTCTGTTAGGCTCGACCCAACCGCAAACACTGACGAGGGGTCGTTTCCATGACATTGCAAGGGCTTTCGCGCCTCGTATTCCTCATAGTGCTTATCGCCCTGCCCGCTGGCGCAGCCGAGCCCTTTGATGTGCTGATCAAGGGCGGGACAGTCTATGACGGGTCTGGCAGCCCACCCTTTACCGGCGATGTGGCGGTGGCGGGTGATCGAATTGTCGCCATCGGCCCGCATCTGTCGGGAGACGCTAAGGTCATCGTCAATGCAGCGGGCAAGGCCGTTTCCCCAGGCTTTATCAATATGCTCGCCCACCCCGAAGAAAGCCTGTTGATCGATGGTCGTGGCCTCAGTGATCTTGTCCAAGGCGTCACCTTGGAAGTGCTGGGCGAAGATTCCATGGGGCCCCTTTCGCCGCAGATGAAGGCGCTTGCTAAGGCCCGGCAGGGCGACATCAAGTATGAGGTCACGTGGACGACGCTCGGCGACTATCTACAGCAGCTGGAGGCGCGGGGCATTTCCCCCAATGTGGCGAGCTTTGTCGGCGAAGGTACGGTCAGGGAAAACCTGCTGGGCGAGCGCGACATTCAACCGACCTCCGACCAGAGGGCGGCCATGCGGGGCCTCGTGCGCCAGGCGATGGAGGAAGGCGCCTTGGGTCTGACCACCGCCTTGATCTATGCCCCCAACACCTATGCCAAGACCGACGAATTGATCGATATGGCCAAGGTCTCGGCCCAGTGCGGCGGCGTCTTCTCCGCCCATATCCGCAATGAAGGCGACCGGCTTTTAGAAGCCCTCGATGAAATCATCACCATCTCCAAGGCGTCGGGCGGACCGGCTGAGGTCTATCACTTCAAGCAATCCGGCAAAGACAATTGGGGCCTGTTGGACGCAGCCGTTGCCAAGGTCAATCAGGCGCGGGCCGATGGCGTGCGGATCACCGCGGACATGTATCCCTATACCGCCAGCGCCACTGGCTTAGACGCTTCCATGCCAGCTTGGGTACAAGATGGCGGGCTAGAGGCCTGGATTGCCAGACTAAAAGACCCCGCCATTCGCAAACGGGTTAAGGCAGAGATGGAGGATGCGCACCCCAGTTGGGACAATGCCTATCAGCACGCGGGCCCATCGGGTGTTTTACTGTTAGGCTTTAAGTCTAAAGCGCTGAAATCCCTCACCGGAAAGACCTTGGCCGAGGTCGCGGCTTCAAGAGGAGTGAGCCCGGCGGAGACCGCCATGGATCTGGTGGTTGAGGACGGGTCGCGTATCGAGGTTGCCTATTTTGGCATGAATGAAGCCAATATCCGCCGCGAACTAACCCTGCCCTGGATGAGCATCGATTCCGATGAGTCCGCGCCCGCGCCAGAAGGGGTGTTTTTATTGTCGCAACCCCATCCGCGAGCCTATGGCGCCTTCGCCCGCGTGCTTGGTCATTATGCACGCGATGAGAAGGTCTTGAGCCTGACTGAAGCCGTACGGCGCCTGACCCGACTGCCGGCCGACACCTTGGCATTAAAGGACCGTGGACGCCTAGAGGTCGGCGCCTATGCCGACATCGTTGTGTTTGACCCCAATCGCATTCAAGACCTCGCCACCTTCGCCCGTCCGGCCCAATTGGCGGTTGGGGTCGAACAGGTATTGGTCAATGGCGCCTTTGCCCTGAAGGATGGCCAAGCGACCCGCGCGCCGACCGGGCGCTTTGTTCATGGTCGCGCCTGGACGGGCGCCCCCGGCGGCGGCTGTCGACAGGCCGCGTCTGACTGGAGCTGGTGACAGGCCTCGGCGCCCGTGGACAAGCGCCGTCAAATCCGCTCAGGTGCGCGCCATCTGTCGTTGAGGGACACCTATGTCACGCTCTTGGATTGCCGCCTCACTGTTGGCCCTTGCGCTCCCCATCCTGCCTCTGGCGGCCTATGGGAGCCCGGCCAAGCCAAGGGACGCAGCGGCGGAGCCCCCAAAGACTTTCGACCAAGCGGTTGAAGGATTTACCCATTTAGACGGCCTCCTTCCGCTCTATCTTGATCAAAAGGCTGGGCGGATTTTAGTCAAACTGCGGTGCAGCGCAGCGGGCGACTGCGGGACCTATCTCTATCAGGTCCAGATGCGCACAGGCCTTGGCTCAACACCGATCGGCGTGGACCGGTCGGCGCCTGCCGAAACCCAATTGCTGGTCTTTCGTCGCAGCGGCAAAAAAGTTTTCGCCGAATTGCAAAACACCGCCTTTCGCGCTGCACACGGCAGCGCCGCAGAACAGGCTGCCGTGCGCGAGTCGTTCCCGCCCTCGACGATTTGGGCGGGCGAAGGTGTGGCGGAGGCTGAGGACGGCGGGCTTTTGGTCGATCTGACGGGCTTTCTGACCCGCGACACATTTGGCGTCGGCGACGCCCTGCGACGGGCCAAGCAAGGCGCCTATCACCTCGATCCCAATTTGAGCTATGCCGATTTGGGCGAGGCCCACGCCTTTCCTGACAATCTCGAACTTGACGCCCACCAGACCTTTGTCGCCGACACCACAAGCGAGGACTTAGGCGGTATCGCTCCTGACGCGCGCGCCGTCACCGTGATCAGCCACACCTCCTTCGTCAGACTGCCTCCGCCTGGGTTTACGCCTCGCCTCGCGGACCCTCGTGTGGGGGTATTTAGCCAAGGCGTCATTGACTATAGCGCCCCCCTCACCGAGCCGACTGCCCAAGCCCTCGCCCACCGGTTCCGCTTGGAAAAGCTTGATCCGACAGCGGCGAAGAGCCCGGTGAAGAAGCCGATTATCTTCTATGTCGATCCCGCAGCGCCTGAGCCTGTGCGCTCTGCCCTGCGCGAAGGGGCGTCCTGGTGGGCCAAGGCCTTCGAAGCGGCGGGATTTCAAGATGCGTTTCGGGTCGACGTGCTGCCCGCTGGCGCAAGTCCCCTCGACATTCGCTATAATGTCATCAACTGGGTCCATCGCCAGACACGCGGCTGGTCCTATGGCGCCAATATTATTGATCCGCGCACGGGCGAAATCATCAAGGGCTCGGTGCTGTTAGGCTCGCTGCGCGTCCGCCAGGATCGGTTGATCCTTGAGGGGTTGGTGGGCGCAGATAAGACGGGGACAGGCGCGGCTGATGACCCGATCCGTGTCTCGCTGGCGCGCTTATGCCAACTGGCCGTCCATGAAACCGGCCATGCCCTGGGCCTGCAACATAATTTCGCTGGCAGTACCTTTGATGACCGGGCCTCGGTCATGGACTATCCGCCGCCACGGGTGAAGCTTGTCGCGGGCGAATTCGATCTTTCCGACGCCTATCAGGTCGGCATCGGCAGTTGGGATCGCTTTGCCATTAGCTGGCTCTATGGCGAAACGCCGCCGGGCCAGAGCGAGGCGAACCGGCTGGACGCACTTGTGCACGACGGTGAGGCCACGGGGCTGCGCTTTGTCGGCGATGACGATTCGCGGCCCACCAGCGCCGAACACCCCTTGGGCGCGCTTTGGGATGATGGCACAGACTCTATCAATGGGCTCGCCCACGCCCTTGAGATACGCAAAATTGCCCTGGCGCGATTTGGGCTTGGCAATATCCCCAAGGGGGCGCCGGTCTCTGATCTGCGCCGGGTCCTTGTTCCGCTCTATCTCTTCCATCGCTATGAGGTCGAGGCGGTGGCCAAGGAAATCGGCGGTGTGGACTTCACCTATGCGGTGCGCGGCGATACGCGCAGCGACGCGAAACCTGTCTCGCCCGAGGTGCAAAGACGGGCGTTGTCGAGCCTGTTGCAGACCCTGGCGCCGGAGACGCTGAACCTGCCGCAACCGCTTCTCAATCTCTTGAACCAGGGGCGAGACGCGCCAACCGACCACGCTTTTGATGTCGAGCTCTTTGAGGCGCCAGACCGACCCGGCTTTTCGCTGGGCGCGGCTGCCGTCGCGGCGGCTGACGTGACCTTAAATGCGCTCCTCAATCCCGACCGGCTTAACCGTGTCGCTGAGGAAGATGCGCGGACGGCGGACGGACTGCAGCCGAGCGAACTGGTTGGCAAGCTATTGCAAACAGTCTTTGGGCCAGCGACGGCGTCAGAAACTGGAACCGCCGAAATCAACAGACGACTGAAAGCCCACACAATCGCTCGCCTCATTCTGGCGACACGCAACCCGATCCTGACGCCAACGCCGCGGGCAGCGATTGAAGAGGCGCTGTTAAAGCTGGCCGCCCGGCTCAAGGCTGCTCATCCCGGCACGATCGAGGACATCGCGCTCGATCACCAATTGGCGCGGGCGATTGAAAGCCAAAACGCGGCAGAGCAAGACATGATCCTCGGCCCCGACCTGCACGTCACCCCCCCGCCCGGCATGCCGATCTAGGACGGGATGAGCGGAGCGGGAGATGACAGTCTCTCTGAACCGACCACGTTGGCTACAGGGATGGGCCAGATTGGTGCCTTTAGGTCAGAGATGACCGACCAAATAAAACCGACCCGACTCGTAAAGTGGCGGGGGTCGATAATGCGGAAGTCAGTGGGGCTGCCTTGGCTTATGGAGTGCTTCCGGACGGCTCCGTCACGGTTTGCGTCCAGAACTGCAGAGCAGCTAGTGATGCGATCAATGATTTCGATGCCGAGGTACCATACCACAATGATCAGGCGAAACCTTGGCCCTCGGTAAGGCCCAAAGGTTTTGAAGGGCAAAGCGGAGCAGCGGTGAAGCAAGGAGCCAAAGACAAGGGCTTGCTTCCAGCTTCGAAGAATCCGAATAAATTGAAAGGCCCGAATCCGGGTAAAGAACGAGTAGGGGTTGATCCTGGCCATGTCGATAAAAAAAAGGGAAGCCTCATGATAATCCAAATGCTGCAGGGCCTGGCGCCCGTGGTTATGAGCCGGACGGACGAACGCCCGCGCGAGACCCGGATACAGGCGATAAGCATTTTCCATTGAAACCATGTGGTGGCTAGAATGGATGATGGCGTATATACTCTTAGTAGTGGAGAAATTAGCATCTGGACATCCGATTCTGGCTCTGTGATGCTTAAGGTATTGTGCGATTATAAAGACCCTGTGGAGCTTGGAGAGGGGGAGTTGCTGGAGCTCATAGAAATATTGACCAATTTACATAAGAAATTGCTCGGCTAGGGTATCGTCTACATACGCCGCTCGATTTAAAAAGCGCATTGCTTCAGCGAGATAGAAAGCCGAACCTCGCGAGAGCGGCGAGGGCTTGTCTGCACATCGGAAATATCGACGCCGTGTTGATGAGGCCGTACGCTGCGCCTGGCCGCAGGGAGCAGAAGACGCTGCCGTGAACGCGAGATTCGCCCGCTGGGATGTGCTGGAGCAGGCCGGCTTAGCCAGGGCGATCGACAGCTTAGAGCGTTGGCAGGATAGCCTTGGTGGCGGCTGGCGGGGTGGGGGCTGCGCGAGCGGCCACACCTTGCGGCGCGGTTTACCGGTTGTTTTTACGGGGCGTTTTAGGCGATCTGGCCATGTGCGCTTTTGGGGCGCAAGGCGCGCCTAGGGCCATATCCACGATTTTCGGCACACGTCGGACTCCGCACCTTCACCCTCCCTTGCTTATGCCAGGAGAACCCAGATTTCCGTTAAAAGGTCCGCCAACGCCTCGGGCAGCGATTGAAGAGGCGCTCTTAAAGCTTGCTGCTCGGCTCAAGTCCGCTCATCCCGGCACGACCGAGGACCTGGCGCTCGATTACCAATTGGCGCGGGCGATTGAAGGCCAAAACGCGGCTAAGCAAGACCGGATCCTCGGCCCCAACCTGCACGTCACGCAACCGCCGCAGCCAAGCGAAAAGAAGTCCTCTGGCACTTACGTACGCCCTTCCCCAACTCGTCAGGTTCAGGCGAATCCGCCCAGTCCCGACGAGAGCGCGAGCCAAAACTCTCCCATCCATGGCGCTAGACGGGTTGAGTATCGTATTCCCGGAGGTGCAGAACTGGCGGATGCAGCGAGACCCAGCGCGACGAAAGTTTCTCCCGCCATTGCGTTAGGCGATACAGATCCCGTTGCAAAAGCGGCGGGCATGGCTGGAATGGGAGGTGTTGCGCGGAATTTGGTTGGCGAGGGTGCAAAAGACTTCCTTGAGGCGGTGCCGGTGATTGGCACTGGGTTGGATTGGTGGCTCTTGGATGCGACCTCTATTTGCTCCATAATGAAATGAAAAATTGTATCAAGGGATATTGAAATGGTCGAAGAGGCAAAAAAAAGACTTTTCGATATACCTGTTCGATCTGCGGGTTTTCTGATTGGTATAGTTTTATTACCGGTTTTTTTCGCGTTTGCTAAAATGGGACACGCCAAGAAAGGTTTTATATTTTGCTGTATAACGACTGTATTTATGTTGATAATGTTCATGAAGCCAATTTATGTTAGAAATAAAATTCCTTTTATTATCTTATTTGCCATATATTTATTACAGGTTACAACCATTATTTTTCTTAAATTATCTGAACAATATTTTCCAGGATTTTACATGATGCCCGTAGCAATTTTAGACTATATTGTTGTTTCAATGTTGATGAGGTTTGTTCTGAAGAAGCATCCATAACCCCAATACGGAGCGACTTCGAGACCCCGGACTCCGCCAGGATGAACGGCATTTTGTATACGTCTTCTACGATATCCTCTGTTTTCGGTGAACGCGGGACTCCAGAGCTTCACCCCCCTCGCTTAAGCCAGGGGAACCCAGATTTCCGTCAATAGGTCCTCCGGCGGCGTCGTGCGGGGATTGTTGAGATTGATTTCGAACGGCGGTTGGTTGGCAGGCGTCTCGCCGTGAGCGGCAATGGCTGCATAGACTTCGCGCCATCCCACCCCGATCTCGGCATAGGGACCGCGATAAAGCGTCATGGCGTGACGGCCGCCGGGGACAGTCACCTCGAGAAACGGGGCCTCGGGCGTAACGACTTCGCCCTCCTCCAAAATAAACCCCGCATAGCTGCGTTGGTCGGCCACTGGGGTGGTCATCATATTGGTGAGATAGAGCGCCAGCGCCTGCCGACTTTGTTGCAACAGGCCTTTGGGGCCAGCCCAGGCGACAAGCGCATCGAAGCTACGTTTAAGCTCGTGCGGCGCGCCCTCGTGCACGAGCGCCACCATCCGCACTGGCTGACGGTCCTTAAACGCAACACCCACGCCGCACGCTCCTCAGTTCCTGTCGGCTAGACCTAGGGGCGAACCTGTCCCGTCCCTCGCACCATATATTTAAAGCTGGTCAGTTGTTCAGCGCCCACCGGTCCGCGCGCATGGAGCTTGTCAGTGGCAATGCCGATTTCGGCCCCGAAGCCAAATTCCCCGCCGTCGGCGAACTGGGTCGAGGCGTTCCAGAGCACGATGGCCGAATCGACTCGGTTCAAAAATGCCTCCGCCGCCACGGCATCCTCGGTGACAATCGCGTCGGTGTGGCCAGAGCCGTAGCGCGCGATGTGCTCAATGGCGGCCTCCAGTCCATCCACCACCCGCACGGCCAGAATGGGGGCCAAGTACTCGGTGGTCCAATCGGCGTCGCTGGCTGCCTCCATGCCCGGCACGAGGGTGCGGGCGCGGGCATCGCCTCGGAGGCGACAGCCCGCTGCGTGCAGGTCTTCGGCAAGCCTTGGTAAAAGCTGCGGCGCGACCACAGCATCGATCAGCAAGGTTTCTGCCGCGCCGCAAACACTGACCCGGCGCATCTTGGCGTTGACCACGACTGCGCTTGCCTTTGCCGGGTCAGCGCTGGCGTGAACATAGACGTGGTTCAAGCCTTCCAAATGACCCAAGACCGCGACGCGTGCATCAGCCTTGACCCTGGCGACCAAACTCTTGCCGCCGCGCGGGATCAAGAGATCGATACTCCCGTTCAGACCCTGCAACATCAGTCCGACCGCAGCGCGATCTGCTGTCGGAACCATGGAGACAGAGGCTTTGGGCAATCCCGCTTCCTCAAGCCCCTGTTCAATCGCCCGGTGGAGCGCAAGGCTGGTCGCCAGACATTCAGAGCCGCCGCGTAAGATTACGGCATTGCCGGAGCGAATGGCGAGGGCCGCCGCGTCGGCGGTCACATTGGGGCGGCTCTCATAAATAACCGCGAGCACGCCAATCGGGGTGCGTACGCGCGCGATGTCGAGGCCGTTGGGCTGACGCCAGCGGGCGATTTCAGCGCCGACAGGATCAGGCTGGGCAGCAATGGCTGCAATCGCATG
The DNA here is from genome assembly GCA_903840435.1 of uncultured Caulobacterales bacterium. Taxonomy (GTDB): domain Bacteria; phylum Pseudomonadota; class Alphaproteobacteria; order Caulobacterales; family Caulobacteraceae; genus CAIMFV01. The sequence goes on along the minus strand of CAIMFV010000051.1, from coordinate 8,157 downwards.
GCTGAGCCCCTCTAGCCGCGCCGCATCCAGCGCCAGCCGATCGAGCTCTGGACCGGTCAAGCGTGTCCGCGCCGCATCGAGGTCGCGGCGATTGGCGGCCAGAATATCGGAGGCGCAGGCGCGGATGTGGCGCGCCATGGCGGCAATGGCCGCAGACCTTTGGTCGGGCGACGCGTCGCGAACAACCGCCGCCGCCGACCGGGCCGCCGCGCCTAAGGCCAGCATGTCTTTTTCGAGCGAGCCTTCCGGTAGGAGGAAAGTCATGACCTTAGGACCAAATCATCGCGATGGATCAGGGCCGGACGCCCGGCATAGCCGAGCGCCTTTTCCAGCGCGTCGGAGCGAAGGCCTTTTATAAGTCGGGCGGCGTCTGAATCATAGCTTGTGAGACCACGGGCGATTTCTCGGCCCTCGGCATCGCGCACCACGACCGCATCGCCCTTATCAAAGGCGCCGACAATATGGGTGACTCCAGAGGGCAAGAGGCTCTTGCCACTGGTCAGGGCGGCGGCGGCACCGGCGTCGATATGGATTTCGCCGGCCGGCGCGATGGCCCCGGCAATCCATTGTTTATAGGCGGCGAGCGGCGTTTCTCTTGCATTGATTAAGGTTGATTTTTGCCCAGCCTCGAGGGCGGCCAACGGCCCTCCCCCCGATGGCGGGCGTCCAAGGCCGATCAGGGTGGCACAACCTGCATCGGCAGCAATACGCGCCGCCGCAATCTTGGTTGCCATGCCGCCTGTGCCGAGGCCGGCATCGCGATTAGCCCCTTCGGCCATCAGATCTACCTGGTCGGTCAATTCTTTGACATGGGCGAAGTGGGTTGCCGAAGGGTCGCGCCGGGGGTCGGCGGAATAGAGACCATCGACATCGGACAACAGCACCAAGAGATCAGCCGACACCATCTGGGCCACCCGCGCGGCCAGCCGGTCATTATCGCCATAGCGAATTTCTTCTGTGGCGACCGTGTCATTTTCGTTGACCACCGGCACAGCGCCTAAATCAAGCAAGGTCGTAAAGGTGGCCCGCGCATTCAACCAGCGACGCCGCACCTCTGTATCATCGCGGGTCAGGAGGATTTGCGCCACCCCGAGACCTTGGGGTTCGAGCGCCTCTTCCCAGGCCCGCATCAAAAGGCTTTGCCCGGCCGCAGCAGCAGCCTGCTTCTGATCAAGATCGAGCCGCTTGCGCTTCAGGCCAAGCCGGCGCTTTCCCAAAGCCACCGCCCCCGACGACACCACCACCACAGTTTGGCCACGTCGGCGCAATCTGGCGATGTCCTGCGCCAGTTCGGCCAGCCATACCCCGTCCGCCACGCCAAGGCGCGGGTCAACCACCAGAGCCGAGCCGATCTTCAGAACGACGGTCTTGGCAGATATTAACGCCGACTGGGCAGGAGAGACGGGTTCGGTCATGACGGCCTTGCTGCTAACCCGGCTTGACGGCGAGACCAAGACATCCGCGCCAAAAAAGGCAAGGATTTTGCGCCAAGCGGCACCAAACCCAGCGCTTTGGGGTTGAAGCTTGCGCTAAAACCAGGTTAGAGAAGCCCTATGTCTACCGCCGCCGCCCCTTCCTTGTCCTTTGCGACTCAGCCGAGATTTTCGGCTTGGGCGGAGCGTGCGCTGCTAAGCCTATCTCTAGGCCGGGTGCGACTAGTTCGCCCCTGAGCCGGGACGCTGGGCGTTGCGCCAGAACGTGGATGACACGTTGGCGGCAGAGCCGCCGGTTCGGGGGTTAGTCTTTTACCTCGCCAAACCCCTTTTGATCTTAAGCTAAGGCGTCCGCCATGAGCATCACCCATCCAAGTTTCGGCAAATTGGCCGACAACCAAATTATATTGTTCGACACCACCTTGCGCGACGGCGAACAGGCGCCGGGCTTTTCCATGACCTCGGATGAAAAAATCCGCATGGCTCAGGCCCTGGCGCAACTCGGCGTTGATGTGATGGAGGCGGGCTTTCCCGCCGCCTCGCCGAACGACTTTGAGAGCGTGCGCCGCGTGGCGGTGGCCGTCACTGGCCCGGTCATTGCGGGCCTCTGTCGCGCAGCGCCTGGTGATATTGAGCGCTGTGCAGAGGCGCTGCAAGGCGCTCGCCGTCGTCGCATCCACACCTTCATCGCCACGTCTGAACTGCATATGGCGGCCAAGCTGCGCATGGCGCCGGATCAGGTGATCGAAACCATCAAGGGCTCGGTCAAACTGGCGCGCAACTATTCAGAAGACGTTGAATGGTCAGCTGAGGATGCGGCCCGCACCGATCCAGATTTTCTGTGCCGCGCCGTCGAGGCGGCAATTGAAGCGGGCGCAACCACGATCAATCTGCCCGATACGGTCGGCTACACCCTGCCAAGCGACTATGCGCGGATGTTCTCCGACATCTTGGCCCGCGTTCCGGGCGCCGACGGCGTAATCTTGTCGGCCCATTGCCACAATGACTTGGGCTTGGCCGTCGCCAACAGCTTGGCGGCTTTGGGCGCCGGGGGGCGTCAGGTTGAAGGCGCCATCAATGGCATAGGCGAGCGTGCCGGCAATACCGCCATTGAAGAAATCGCCATGGCGATCCGCACCCGGCCCGACGCCCTGCCCTATAAGATCAATGTCGACACCCGGCAGATCTTGAAGGCGTCTAAGCTCCTCTCCGCCATTACCGGCTTTGACGTGCAACCCAACAAGGCAATCGTCGGACGTAACGCATTTGCCCACGAGGCAGGCATTCACCAGGACGGTGTGTTGAAAAACGCGCTGACCTACGAAATCATGACCCCAGAAAGCGTTGGCTGGGCCAAGTCGAGCCTCATTCTTGGCAAACACTCCGGCCGCGCCGCTTTTAAGGACAAGCTTGCAACGCTGGGCTATGGCGAGCTGCCGCAAGCCGCGATTGACGAGGCCTTTTCCCGCTTCAAGGAATTGGCCGACCGCAAAAAGACCATTTATGACGAGGATATTGAGGCCTTGGTCGATGAAACGGCGGCAGAAGCCCAAGGCCGGATTCATCTGGTCGAATTGACCGCTGAGGCTCATTCCGACGGTAAGTCCAAGGCCACCATTACCTTGAAGGTCGATGGTGTTGACCGGACTGAGACAGGCTTTGGTGATGGTGCGGTGCATGCAGCGTTTAACGCCATTCGCGCGGTTTTCCCGCACGAGGCCTCGCTCAATCTGTTCGCCATAAATGCCATTACCGAGGGCGCGGATGCCCAAGCCCGCACCACAGTTCGGCTTGAGGAAGACGGTCGTATCGTTGACGGGCAAGGGGCCGATACCGATACGATTGTTTCGGCGTCACGGGCCTATGTGCACGCCTTGAACAAGCTGATCGCCAAGCGCGAGCGCACCATCCAATTGTCACCCGCCTTCCTGACCGCATGACCGCATCGGCTTTGACGGGCGCGCCTAAGACCTTATTCGACAAGATCTGGGACGCCCACCATGTAGAGACGCTGGCGAGCGGCGCGGCGCTTCTCTATATCGACCGCCATCTGGTGCACGAAGTGACAAGCCCGCAGGCCTTTGAGGGCTTGCGGGTCAATGGCCGCAAGGTGCGCAGGCCTGACGCCACCTTGGCCGTGCCCGATCACAATGTGCCGACCGCCAATCGCGATCAGGAGATTTCCGATCCCGAGAGCCGGTTGCAGGTTGAAACCTTGGTGAAGAATGTCGCCGAGTTCGGTGTGCCCTTCATCCCGCTTGCCGATCGCCGCCAAGGCATTGTCCACATTATTGGGCCAGAGCTTGGCGCAAGTCTGCCCGGCATGACCATTGTCTGCGGCGACAGCCATACCGCCACCCATGGCGCGCTTGGCGCGCTCGCCTTTGGTATTGGCACCTCGGAGGTCGAGCATGTGCTCGCCACCCAAACGCTCGTTCAGCTCAAGTCTAAGACCATGCGCGTGACCGTCGACGGCGCCTTGGGCTTTGGTGTCACTGCCAAGGATCTCGCCCTCTATATAATCGGTGAGATCGGCACGGGCGGCGGTACAGGCTATGTGATCGAATATGCCGGAGAGGCCGTGCGCGCCCTCTCAATGGCGGGTCGCATGACGCTCTGTAATATGGCGATTGAAAGCGGCGCGCGCGCCGGTTTGGTGGCCCCCGACGACACAACCTTTGCCTATGTCGAAGGCCGACCCATGGCCCCCAAGGGTGAGGATTTTGCGACGGCCAAGGCCTATTGGGCAAACCTCGTCTCCGACCCCGACGCTGTTTTTGATCACGAGGTCACACTCGACGCGGCCAAGATCGCACCGATGATCACCTGGGGCACCTCGCCGGAAGCCGTTGTGCCGGTAACCGGCGAAGCCCCCTCGCCCGCAACTCTGAGCGACCCCGCCGCCCAAGCCACCCGTCAACGCATGCTCGACTATATGGGCCTAAAGCCCGGTCCCTTGATCGGCACGCCGGTTGATGTGGTCTTTATTGGCTCGTGCACCAATGCCCGATTGGAGGACATCCGCGAGGCGGCAAAGGTGGCCAAGGATCGCAAGGTCGCCGATGGCGTACGGGCGTTGGTGGTGCCGGGATCGGGTCTTGTGAAGGCAGCGGCCGAGGCTGAAGGGCTCGACAAGATCTTGGTCAACGCTGGGTTTGAATGGCGCGACCCGGGGTGCTCCATGTGCCTTGGCATGAATGAGGACAAGCTGACGCCTGGCCAAAGGTGCATCTCGACCTCGAACCGCAATTTCGAAGGTCGACAAGGTCCTGGTGGCCGCACCCATCTGGCCTCGCCCGCCATGGCGGCGGCAGCAGCGGTTTCGGGCTGCATTGTCGACTGCCGGGAGTTTTTGTGATGCAGGCCTTTACCACCCTGACCGGGATCGCAGCCCCCCTGCCGGTGGCCAATATCGACACCGACCAAATCATCCCCGCGCGTTTTTTGAAAACCTTGACCCGGGCTGGACTGGGCAAAAGCCTTTTTGCGGGCCTGCGTTATGATGCAGACGGCCAGGAACGGCCTGATTTCGTGCTCAACCGCGCGCCCTACCGGCAGGCCGAAATTCTCATTGCGCTGGATAATTTCGGCTGCGGCTCCTCACGCGAACATGCCCCTTGGGCCTTGGCGGATTTTGGTGTGCGCTGTGTCATCGCGCCAAGCTTTGCCGATATTTTTTACAATAATTGCTTCAAAAACGGCATTCTCCCCCTCGCCTTGCCGCGGGCGGTCTGTGATGCGCTGATGGAGGAAACCGGCCTCGGCGCCAATGCGCGGGTGACGGTTGACCTGGAGCGACAGGTGGTGGTGCGGGCCAATGGCGAAGAAATCGCCTTTGAGATCGACCCTGGACGTCGGCAGATCCTCCTTGAAGGCCGCGACGAAATCACAGACACGCTGACCCATGGCCAGGCCATCGACACCTTTGAAGCGCTGCGCACCACGGCTGAACCCTGGCGCCCCATCGTTCACCTTGAGAGCTGATCCATGACCAAAACGCTGCTTGTCACGCCCGGCGACGGCATTGGACCAGAGGTTATGGCGCAAGCCTTGCGGGTGATCGACTGGCTGCGGGCCCATCGCGGTCTTGAGGTTCACCTCGAAGAGGCGCTTGTCGGCGGCGCTGCCATTGACGCCGAGGGCGCAGCGATCAGTGCCGAGACGCTGGCGAAAGCCAAGTCTGCTGACGCTATCCTTTTTGGTGCCGTCGGCGGTCCAAAGTGGGATGGCAAGGGATTCGATAATCGGCCCGAAATCGCCATTCTCACCTTGCGCAAGGAGCTTGGCCTGTTCGCCAATCTGCGTCCGGCGACCGTCTTTGCCCCCCTGATCGATGCCTCGACCTTGAAGCCAGACGTGGTGCAAGGTTTGGACATCCTGATCGTGCGCGAATCCACCGGTGGCGTCTATTTCGGCGAACCGCGGGGCATTGAGACCTTGGCCGATGGCGTACGGCGCGGCTTTAATACCGAAGTCTATGACACTCGCGAAATCACCCGGGTTGCCGAGGTCGCGTTTGATCTGGCCGGTCAAAGGCAAGGGCGCCTGTGCAGCGTCGAAAAGGCCAACGTGATGGAATCGGGCCTCTTGTGGCGTGAAACCGTGCAGAGCATGGCCAAGGATTTTCCGAGTGTCGCCCTGTCGCACATGTATGCCGACAATTGCGCTATGCAGCTGGTGCGCAATCCGCGCCAGTTCGACGTCATTGTTACAGGCAATTTGTTTGGCGACCTTTTATCAGACCTTGCCTCCATGCTGACCGGCAGCCTTGGCATGCTGCCCTCGGCGACCTTGGGCGCGACCGACGCCCACGGCAAACGCCCGGCCCTCTATGAACCCATCCATGGTTCGGCACCGGACATTGCGGGCAAGGGCCTCGCCAATCCTCTGGCGCAGATCCTGTCGCTCGCCATGTTGCTGCGCTATTCTCTCGGACGCCCCGCAGATGCTGATCGCGTTGAACGCGCCGTCGTGGCGGCGCTGGAGCAAGGCGCGCGCACGGCCGATCTTGGCGGGCGGCTGACCACCCACGAGATGGGCGACGCTGTCTTGCAGCAGTTGGAGCGGGTCTGAGCGTGACGCGTCAAGCCGCCATTGTCGGCGCAGGCGTCGTTGGGCTGGCCATAGCCGCAGCCCTGGCGCGGCGGGGCGTCGAGGTCATTGTTCTGGAGAAAGCCGATCGCCCGGGGTCTGAAACCACGGCGCGGAATTCTGGGGTCATCCATGCTGGCATCTATGGCGCGCCCGATCACCTGAAGACGCGGCTTTGCGTTGAGGGGCGGCGCAAGCTTTACGCCTATTGCACCGAGCGCAAGGTGGACCACGCCAAGATCGGCAAGCTGATCGTTGCAACATCAGAAGACGAGGTTGCCGCCCTCCACGCGCTCCACACCCGTGCGCTCGGCAATGGCGTCGAGGGGCTGCAGCTCATCGACACTCACCAAGCGCGCCAATTCGAGCCAGAGCTAACAGCTGAAGCAGCGCTGTTTAGCCCTGAAAGCGGTATTGTCGATGCAGCAGGACTTGTTCTGGCGCTGCAAGGCGAGATTGAGGATTTGGGCGGTGTGATAGCCTTTCGCACCGAGGTTGATCACGCCGAAGCCACATCGCAAGGCTTTCGCGTCGCGTGCGGCGACGACGTCCTTGAGGTTGATCTGCTGGTCAATTCGGCGGGCCTATCGGCTCAAAAGCTGGCCCATCAGGTCGCGGCCTATCCAGAGACGCGAATTCCCGAACAGGTGCTGGCCAAGGGAAATTATTTCAGCTGGCAGGGAAAATCGCCCTTCCGTCATCTGATCTATCCCATGCCGGTTAGGGGCGGGCTTGGCGTTCACGCGACCCTTGATCTTGGTGGTGGATTACGTTTCGGCCCCGATGTGGAGTGGATTGACGCGCCTAACTATCAAGTCGACCCCAATCGACGCGACGCGTTCGCGGACGCGATCAGAACCTGGTGGCCCGCACTAGACGCCGAACGCCTCTCACCAGATTTTGCTGGCGTCCGCCCCAAGCTGAAGCCAACCGATGGGTCGGTCGCCGACTTCCTTATCGACCTTCCCGCGCACCACGGCGTCGCCGGACTTGCCATGCTGTTTGGAATTGAGTCGCCGGGTCTAACATCGTCGCTGGCGATTGGAGACAATGTGGCGCGGGGGCTGCTAGACACTTGAAGGCGGGCTTGATGGCCAGGACCGCAAGGCCTCCCGCTCTGTGGCGCTCATCATCCGCCACTGCCCCTCTTCCAGTCCCGAGAGAGAGATGGGCCCAATGCGGACGCGCAAAAGGTCAATCACCGTCAAGCCCACCAGAGCGCACATGCGACGGATTTGGCGATTGCGGCCTTCGGTCAAGGTGAAGTCCAGCCCGTCTGGACCGGTTTGCATGACCTGAGTCGGGCGGAGCTTTCGGCCATCGAGGCTTAGGCCTTGGCGCAGCTGCGCAATTTTTGCCGGCGTCAGGCGCCCGGTCACGCGAACCCGATAGGCCTTGTCGACAGCTGAGTCCGGCCCAATCACCGCCTTGGCCAGCACGCCATCATTGGAGAGGATCAACAGGCCGCGCGAATCCTTATCCAGGCGTCCAAGCGTAAGCGACCAGCTGGCCCCGTGTGGTGGTAGATCTGGTTGATCGTTATGGTTTGGGACCCGTTTTGCGTTACTCCTTTCGGATCCTCCTATGTCTGCACCTGTGTCTACACCTAAGAGGCTCCAGATGGTTGAGGCCG
>CAIMFV010000050.1 GCA_903840435.1 uncultured Caulobacterales bacterium | reverse complement strand
GCCTCTCCGCGCTTTTGACCACCACCATGCCCTATATGAAGGTCGTGATCGACACGCTGAAGGATAAGGGCCTGCGCGACGACTATATTGTGCTAGTCGGCGGCGCGGCGCTGAATGAGGACGTTGGCGAGGCCGTCGGCGCCGACGCCTATTGCCGCGATGCCGCCATGGCCGTTGAAACCGCAAAACGCCTCATCGCCGAACGCCGACAAGCCCCCTCCTTGAGAAAAGGCTAAGCCCTATGGAAAAGCGCGGCGTCCTGTTGATCGCCTGTGGCGCATTGGCAAATGAGACCCTCGCGGTGATGGAAGCCAGCGGTTGGGATGGGCTGACCATTCAGTGCTTACCGGCCAAGCTGCACAACCGCCCGGCCCTGATCCCCGCCGCCATGCGCGCGAAAATTGAGGAAGAGCGCGATAATTTCGAGAAGATTTTTGTCCTCTACGGCGATTGCGGCACAGGCGGGCTGTTGGACGAAGTTTTGAACGAGACCGGCGTGGAGCGCATTGCTGGTGCGCATTGCTATGAGTTTTTCGCCACAACCCCTGTGTTTGATCGGGTCAATGACGAAGAGGCCTGCACCTTTTATCTGACGGACTTTCTCGTCCAGCATTTCGAGCGCTTGGTGATCGAAGGCTTGGGCCTTGATCGTCATCCAGACCTGATGCCGATGTATTTTGGCAATTATAAACGCGTCCTCTACCTGGCGCAGGTGCCGTCGGACGAAAAGATCGAAAAGGCCAAGGCTGCCGCCGAACGTCTGGGACTGGCGTTTGAAATGTTAGTCACCGGCTATGGCGAGCTTGAAACCGCCATTCGTCGCCAAATCCCGGCGGCGCTCGCGCCGACGAGCTAAGCTTGCCATGTACGCGCTTCGCCTCTGGTCAACCCGGAACGCCCGCCTGTTGGAACGCGTCTATGATGCGTTTGAAAGCGCCTTGGTCGCCTCCCACCCAGTCCTGAAGGCCATCGGATATCAGCGGCTTGAAAAGCCGGTCGCGGCGGTGGAGAAGCTCGTCAAGGGTGCCTTGTTCGACTGCCAGATGTGCGGGGCCTGCGCGCTCTCACGCACCGGCATGACCTGTCCGATGAACTGTCCAAAACAGCTGCGCAACGGCCCGTGTGGCGGAGTTCGCGACGGCGGCTTTTGCGAGGTGAAGCCCGACATGCGCTGCGTCTGGGCGGAGGCCTATCAGGGCTCATTGCAAATGGCTAAGGGCACGGCGATCCGCGACCCCGGCGAGCCCGTCGATCGGCGCTTGCAAGGGAGCTCGTCTTGGTTACGCGTGGTCAAACAGCGCGGCGACGCCAAGGACAGTGCGGCGCAGGGCGAAAGCGCCAAATGAGTGTTTTCGCCGACGAGCCCCACCCCGGCCTCCCCCTTCCCATTTTGCCCGGCCATGTTTCGGCGGGGCGGTTTGAGCGGGTGTTGCGCGCTGGCCATTTTGCCGTCACCACCGAGCTCGCCCCACCCGATAGCGCCGATCCTGAAGAGGTCTATGCCCGAGCGCGGCTGTTCGATGGCGCGGTTGACGCCATCAATGCCACCGATGGGTCGGGCGCCAATTGCCACATGTCGAGCGTGGCGGTTTGCGCCCTGCTAACCCGCATCGGCTATTCTCCGGTCTTGCAAATCTCGTGTCGCGACCGAAACCGCATCGCCATTCAAGGCGAGATCTTGGGCGGCGCGGCCATGGGGGTTTGCAACCTCTTGTGCCTCTCCGGCGACGGCGTCCAGGCCGGAGACCATCCGCAAGCCAAACCCGTCTTCGACCTTGACAGTACCACCTTGCTCGCCACCGCCAAACGCCTGCGCGACGAAGCCCGGTTTGAAAGCGGCAGGCCCTTAACCTCACCGCCACGGCTCTTCCTCGGCGGCGCCGCTAATCCGTTCGCCGATCCGCTCGACTGGCAACCCTGGCGACTGGCGCAGAAGATCGCGGCAGGGGCCCAATTCATTCAGACCCAATATTGTTATGATGTGCCTCGGCTAAAGACCTTTTTGACCCGTGCCGAAGATCTTGGCCTGTTGGAGAAGGTGTTTATTCTGGTCGGCGTCGGCCCACTCGCGTCCGCCAAATCCGCCGAATGGATTCGCAAAGCCGTCCCCGGCGTGCACATTCCCGACGCCATTATCCGCAGATTGGCAGGGGCCGAGAAACCTAAAGCGGAAGGTCGCAAGCTCTGCGTCGAAATCATGCAGGAAGTCGCCACGCTAAAAGGCGTCCATGGCGTCCACCTGATGGCCTATAAGCAAGAGGACGCAGTCGTCGACATGGTTGCGTCGTCGGGCGTTCTTAAAGGGCGCACACCTTGGAGCCCCGCCCGCTCTCAGACCTTGATCGAAGGAACCTCACCATGACCGACACCATTATCAGCTCGGCCACCAAAGAAGTGGTGATCGGCTTTACCCGCCCCTTCGTCATCATCGGTGAGCGGATCAATCCGACGGGCCGCAAGATCTTGGCCGAAGAAATGGTGCGCGGCGACTTTTCGCGCGTCGAGCGCGACGCCATTGCCCAGGTCGAGGCAGGCGCCCAGATGCTCGACGTCAATGCAGGCATACCTCTGGCGGACGAACCGGCCATCCTCGCCAAGACCATTCAGTTGGTGCAGTCGATCACCGACGTGCCCCTCGCGATCGACTCCTCGATCGTCGAAGCGCTTGAGGCGGGTCTGGCCGTTTATAAGGGTAAGGCCCTGGTCAATTCCGTCACCGGCGAGACCGAGCGGCTCGAGCAGGTGCTGCCTCTGGTGAAAAAATACGGCGCCGCCGTGGTCGCCATCAGCAATGATGAGACAGGCATTTCTGAGGACCCAGATGTGCGTTTCGCTGTTGCCAAGAAGATCGTCGAACATGCCGCCGACTATGGCATTCCGGCCTGCGATGTCGTGGTGGACCCGCTGGTCATGCCGATTGGCGCCATCAACCAATCCGGCGTCCAGGTCATGCGTCTGGTGGCGCGGTTGCAGCAGGAGTTGAAGGTCAATACCACCTGCGGCGCTTCAAATATCTCATTTGGCCTCCCCAGCCGTGGCGGTATCAACGCCGCCTTTCTGACCATGACGATTGCGGCGGGCATGACCAGCGCCATCACCAACCCCTGCCATGACGAAACCATCCGGGCGGTCCTCGGCGCCGATGTGATGATGGGTCATGACCCAGACTGCACCCGCTGGATCGCCAAATACCGTGAACCGCCGCCGGAAGGTGGCGCAGCGGGCGGTCGCGGGCGGCGCGAAAACCGTCGCCGGGGTGCGGTCTAACCATGTCGGAAGCCGAAATTCAGATCGTCTTTACGCCCTCTGGCCGCCGAGGTCGCTTCGCGCCTGGTGTAAAGGTGCTCGACGCGGCGCGGACGCTCGGCGTCGATCTGGATTCGGTCTGCGGCGGGCGCGGCATTTGTGGACGCTGTCAGGTCACGGATACGGCGGGCTTGAGCGCCTTTTCCAAAACCGAGGCCTTTTATAAAGAACGCCGTCCGCTGGCGGACGACCGCAGGCTTGGCTGTTCGTGCACGGCTGAGGCCGATTGCGTCATCGATGTGCCGCCCGAAAGCCAGGTGCACCGCCAAGTGGTGCGCAAGGCGGCTGAGGCCTTGGACATTGAGATTGAGCCAACCGTGCGGCTCTGCCTCGTCGAAGTGGTTGAGCCGGACCTGCATCATCCGCGCAGCGACCTGCAAAGGCTGATGGATGCGCTCGAGGGCGAGTGGGGCCTGAGCCATCTCAAATGCGACCTGCACGTCGCCCAAAGCTTGCAGGTGGCGCTTCGACAAGGGAATTGGCAAGTCACCGCCGCCATCAACCTGGAAGAACAGGCCATTATCGCGGTCTACCCGGGCTTTCACGAAAAGGCCTACGGTCTTGCGGTAGATGTTGGCTCGACCACGATTGCGGCCGATCTGTGCAACCTCGAGACCGGCGAGGTCGTGGCCTCGGTCGGGCGGATGAACCCGCAGATTCGGTTTGGCGAAGACCTGATGAGCCGGGTCTCCTACATTATGATGAACCCAGGCGGCGAGACGGACCTCATCGCCAGTGTACGCGATGCCCTGAATGAATTGGCGCGCGATGCAACGGCCAAGGCGGGTTTGAGCCCTGCCGATATTCTCGACCTGACCTTTGTCGGCAATCCGATTATGCACCATCTGGTGCTGGGCATGAATCCCGTCGAACTCGGCGGCGCGCCGTTTGCCTTGACCACTGATGGTCCCGTGCGGGTGCGAGCGACTGAAATTGGCCTAAACCTACACCCCGGCGCGCGGGTCTTCGCCCTGCCCTGCATTGCGGGCCATGTGGGCGCCGATTCTGCGAGCGTCGTCTTGGCTGAGCGACCTGATCTGTCTCAGGCTTTGACCCTGCTTGTCGATGTCGGCACCAATGCCGAAATCGTGTTGGGCGACGGCCAGCGCCTGATTGCCTGTTCCAGCCCCACCGGACCTGCCTTTGAGGGCGCCCAGATCAGCGGCGGGCAAAGGGCAGCGCCCGGTGCGATTGAACGGGTGCGGATTGATCGCGCAACCCTTGAGCCGCGCATCAAGGTCATTGGTTGCGACATCTGGTCTGACGACCCCGGTTTTGACGCCGCCTTGTCGCAGGCGGGCGTCGCAGTGTCTGGCCTGTGTGGCTCAGGGATTATCGAAGTTATTGCCGAGCTTTTTCTTGCCGGCGTCATCCTGAGCGATGGAACGGTGAATGGCGACTTGGCGCTGACCAGTCCCCGCGTCGTCGCCTCAGGCCCGACCTTTGCCTATCAGGTGACCGATAAGGTCTTTGTCACCCAAAACGACGTCCGCGCCATTCAACTGGCCAAGGCGGCGCTTTATGCGGGCATCCGCCTGTTGATGGACCATATGGGTGTTGACCATGTGGACCGAATTCGCCTTGCGGGCGCCTTTGGCAGCCATATCGATGTCAAATACGCTATGGTGCTTGGCATGCTGCCAGATTGTGATTTGAAGCAGGTGTCATCGGCGGGCAATGCTGCGGGCACCGGCGCCCGGATCGCCCTGCTCGACCGCCATGCCCGGACCACAATCGCTGATCTCGTGCGTCGGGTGGAGAAGATCGAGACCGCAGTCGAGCCGGCCTTTCAGGCCCACTTCGTCAACGCGATGGCCATTCCGCACAAGACCGACCCGTTCACCCAGCTTAAAAGCGAAATCGATCTGCCCGATCCCCCCGCCGACCTTGGTCAACGCCGAGGCGGGCGCAGGGCCGGACGGCGCGCCCACCCAACAGAGGATGCTCCCCAATGACCGAAGCCGACACAGCCGCACCGCGTGGACGCCGCTCCGGAGCCGGGGGACGCGACGCGAAACGGGCTTCGCGCCTGGCCGCCGCCGCCCACTCAACCCCCTTCATCACCCGCCAGACGCCTGTCTATGAGATGCTGAACGAAGAGGGGCTGTCGCTGATCGAATACAATGCCGATACGGTGTTGCAGGAGGTCGGGCTCGACTTCAAGGACGATCCGGAATGCCTCGAAATCTGGAAGGCCGCCGGGGCCGATGTTGATGGGGAGCGGGTGCGCTTCCCGCGCGGAATGTGTCGTGGGCTGGTGCAAAAGAGCGCGCCCCGCGAATATATCCAACACGCGCGCAACCCGGCCCGGTCGGTGAAGATCGGCGGCGATTCCATGGTCTTTGCGCCCGCCTATGGCTCTCCCTTTGTCCGCGATCTCGATGGCGGACGGCGCTATGGCACGATTGCCGATTTCGAAAACTTCGTGAAGCTCGCCTATGCGAGCCCCTATTTGCACCACTCGGGTGGCACAGTGTGCGAGCCCGTCGACCTGCCGGTGAATAAGCGCCACTACGATATGGTCTATGCCCATATGCGCTATTCCGACAAACCCTTCATGGGCTCGGTCACCCACCCGACCCGTGCTGAAGACACGGTGGAGATGTGCAAAATCTTGTTCGGCGATGACTGGATCGACCCCATCACCGGACGGCCAAAAACTGTAACCACCAGCCTGATCAACGCCAATTCGCCGCTGACCTGGGACGCGACCATGTTGGGGGCCCTCAAGGCCTATGCCCGCGCCAACCAGGCCACCATCTGCACGCCGTTCATCTTGGCAGGCGCCATGGCCCCAGTGACCACGCTCGGCGTCTGTACCGTGACGCTGGCCGAAGCATTGGCGGGCATGGCGCTCGTCCAATTGATCAATCCCGGCGCGCCGGTGGTCTTTGGTAGCTTCGCGTCCTCCATGTCCATGCAGTCGGGGGCGCCGACCTTTGGCACGCCAGAGCCTGCCATGGTGCTCTATGTCATGGCCGCGCTGGCCCGCAGGCTCGGCGTGCCGTTCCGCTCTGGCGGCGGGCTTTGCGCGTCAAAGGTTGCAGATGCTCAGGCTGCCTATGAATCGGCCAACACCATGGGCCCCACCTGTATGGCAGGGGTCAATTTCGTCCTGCACACGGCGGGTTGGCTCGAAGGCGGGCTGGCCATGGGCTATGAGAAGTTTGTGATGGACTGCGAGCAGGCGGGCCAGTGGGAGGCCTTCCTCAAGGGCGTCGATGTGTCGGAAAATGGCCAAGCCATGGACGCCATTTATGAGGTTGGCCCCGGCAAGCATTTCCTCGGCAGCGGCCACACCCAGCGCAATTTTGAAACCGCCTTTTTCCGGGCAGGCCTTGCAGACAATAATTCGTTTGAGCAGTGGTCAGCAGAAGGCGCGGACGACATGCCCCAAAGGGCCAATAAGGCGTGGAAGAAAATGCTGGCCGACTATGAAGCGCCGGCCATTGATCCTGGCGTCGACGAAGCCCTGCGCGACTATATGGATCGCAAAAAGGCGTCCTTCCCCGATTCCAACTACTAAAGATCACGCTGATAAACTTGGCGCGCCGGAGCAAATACCCCAGCGCGCCAAGGAAGCCATTTTAAGGTCTAATGGTGATCCCAGCCATCGCGATGATCTCCATCGTGGGGGCCATCCCATTGATCCCGGTGGGCTTCCCAGTTCAGCCGATGGCTCAAATCCTCTAATGCGGCCATCAAGCGGTCGCGATCGGGTGGGGTAAGCTCGCCGCCATCCCAACGGCGCATCTTCGCCTCTTGGCGACGGATGGCGTTCAGCTCCTTATTAAACCGGCGCACGTCGCCCCGACCCAAGAAGCCGCCTTGAGCGCCGCGATCAATCCGCATTTGCAGGAAATCAATCCGCTCATGGATGCCTTCCGGCGCGCCTTGCCAGAAATCGCCACGGGGTGGCCCATAGCCTTGCGGCGGCGGCGGTGGCGGTGCACGATAGACATAGCCTGGGGGGCAGGGATGGTTGCCGGAACTGGCGACCGCGCCTCCAACCACCGCGCCGCCGACGCCTCCGATGACGGCGCCTTCGGTTTTTTCGTGACGGCCAGCGACTGCGCTGCCAAGCAGGGCCCCCGCAACGCCACCGATAATGGCGCCCTCGGTCGTATTGGTATTGTTTTGTCGCTGGCAAGCCGGGTCATAGGCTTGCGCAGAGACGTGCGTCGCTGCGACCAGGGTCGCCAGTGACAAAAGGGCGGCGATGCGGATGGACTGCACCTGAGTAGACATGGACGTCTTCCTTTTTTCGAAATTGTTATGAGCAGGGAGATAAAGGCCTAATAACGGTCCCAGCCGTCCCGGTGTTCCTCCCAATGAAGCCTGCGGCTAAGATCATTCAATTGGGAAATCAGCCGGTCCCGATCCGGTGGGCTCAGCTGGCCACCATCCCAGAACCGCAAACCCTCTTCTTCCTGGCGAACATGGTTCAGCGCCTCATTCAACTTGCGCACATCGTCGGGGAATAGAAAGCCGTTCTGCACGCCGCGATTGATGCGCATCTGAATGAAGTCAATGCGCTCATGTACGCCGGGAGGGGCGCCGTACCAGAAATCCGGGCGTGGCGGAGGCGGTGGTCCATAGGCGGGGGGTGGAGGTGGCCCATAACCGGGGGGCGGCGGTGGCGCGCGATAGACATAGCCCGGAGGGCAAGGATGATTATTCGAACTGGCGACGGCGCCGCCGACCACAGCCCCGCCAACACCGCCAAGAATTGCCCCCTCAGTCTTTTCGTGGCGACCGGCCACGACATCGCCGAGCAGAGCGCCCGCAATCCCGCCGATCACAGCACCTTCTGTGGTGTTGGCGTTGTTTTGCCGTTGGCACGCCGGATCATAGGGTTGAGCGCTGGCATTACCAGCCGCCGCGAGCGTTGCGCTGGCAACCATGGCCGTTAGGCCGAAGAGCATCGCCTTCTTCAACATTTTTCACGTCCTTTCCACTGTACGCGTAGACCGTTGCGCGCCTCAACTCGGTGCGCTTCGATGACGTCTGTGACACCTTACACCTGAATTGGACATGAAGGTGTCCGTTTCCCTTCCGTTCAGATTGGAAAATTTCTCCATCGGCGTCGGAGCGGATTTTGCCACAAAAAGGTCGCTGGATTTCCGCCCTCCCCTCCCCTATCGGTAAGGCGAGTTAAGTGCGTCGTGACCGCTTCCGTTCCCTCGCCCCCGCCAAAACCCCAGCCTTAAAAGTCTAGATAGAAACGCTCGTCCGATGGCTAATTGCATGCGTCTCTCAGCGTGGCTCTCCCTCGCCCTTTGCGCAACCTTAGCTGGGTGCGCGTCGACGCCTAGCTTTCAAGCGCCGACCGAAGGCGCCACGATTGCCACAGGCCCGGCGACACCTGATAGCCACATAACCTTACAGGCTGACATTCCGTTCTCCGAGATTTCAGCCGCCATAGCCGCCCACCTGCCGCCCCAATCTCCTTTGTCCGGCAACGGGAACCTGACCTGCGCGCGCATCCCAAGTCTCATTCCTTTTGACTTGAAGGGCAAAGAGACGTGCGCCGCCTATAGTTGGACAGCGACCCTAACGCCGGAAGGTCCGGCCAGCATCACGCGTCAGGACGACGCCCTGCGCCTTGAACAGCCGGTTCGCATTGATGGGCGCGGCGGTCTTTCCGGCGACTTGGCCAAGCTGCTCGCGCTCAATTCCAAACCTTTTTCCGCCCATATTGCCCCGGGCGCGTTGGCGCGGCTCAGCCTGGATCAGAATTGGTGCCCGCAATTGAGCGTCACACCGACAGAACGGTGGGTAACGTCGGCTTCGGTCGAGGTGATTGGCAAAACCTGCGTTGATCTAAATCTTGGCCCCTTTGGCAAGAAACCGATCTGTGTCGGACCAGCCAACCTCGATCTGACCGGCCCGGCCAATCTGGCGCTGAAATCCACCCAAGCCAATCTGATCAAAACCCTGCAAGCCCAAACCTCGTGCGAAAAGGTGCGCGCGCCTTTGCAAAGCGTCTGGAAAACCGCCGCCATTCCGCTTGGCCAAGCCATGGGTCAAACTGCGTTTCTGAACATCACGCCAATTTCGGCGCAAGTGTCGCAACTCTTGACCGAGGAGGATCGGGTCAGGGTCATCGCCAATGTCACGGCAAAAATCACCGTGGAGCCTTCGCCCATTCCGGTTCAGTCCCTGCCCCTGCCGGCCTTGGGTCGGGCCGTCGATCAACCAGGTGGGGTTGAGCTGAATGTGCAACTGCTTGCGCCCTACGCCCCGATGCGCGCCGCCCTGAAAGCCGCCCTGGTCGGGCAGAGCTTTCAGAACCTCGCCGCCAGCGCCAAGGTGCGCGATGCCACTCTCTATGCAAGCGGCGACGCTCTGGTCATCGGGCTGCAACTCGATCTGAAGACGCCGGGCAAGGTGCTGAACGATACGGGCTGGATCTATCTGATCGGCCGTCCTTCCGTCGGGCCAGATGGGCGGAGCCTGTCGGTGCTCGAGTTGAAGGATGCCGCCGTGTTGAATAATAAGGCGCTCAAGGCCGCGCTCATCCTCCTCAATGGCCCGATCTTGGCGGAGGTCCGTAAACAGAGCCAGTTCGATCTCTCCGCAAGCCTCGACAAGGCCTCGGACGGGGTGGCACAGGCGCTGGCCTCGGCCCATCCGCCCGGATTGAACGTGAAAGCCGGTCGGGCGCAGATCACTTTGCAGAGCCTAAGCCTGTCTCAAGCTGGCGTGGCGGCGGTGGCGCATGTCTCTATGCCGCTCTCCGTCACGGTGACCCGTTCGGTCTTGCCGCCAGGACGCTAAGACAGTCGAGACGGTGAAAACCGCAGCGGGCAGCGCCCCGCATTTACCCTATCTCACCCCTCTCAGTTGAAACCGCGTGAGGGCGTCCAAATTCGAGACTATAGAGAGGGTCCGAGGAGTTCACAGATGCGGTTATTGACCCTGATTTCCCTGCTTGGTGCAGCAGTGCTGGCGACGCCGAGCACGGCCCAAGTCCAGTGTACAAATGGGTGTGCGCAAATGCCGCCGCCGCCCGTGGCGCGGCCCGGTCAATGCTTCGCGCAAGTGCGCTCGCCCATCGTCTATGAAACGGTGACGGATTCGGTTTTGGTGCGGCCAGCCCAACACCAAACCCGCACGATTCCGGCCTGCTATCAGCCAGAAATTCATCACGAATTGGTCAGCCCAGAGCGCACCGAGCGCCATGTGATTCCCGCCGTGACCCGCGAAGTGGTTGAAACCCAGGTCCTGCGGCCCGCCAGTGTTCGTTATGAAGATATTCCGGCCGTCCTTGAGACTGTCAATGACCGTGTCATGGTGCGGCCCGCCCACTCTGAGTGGCAAACCAAATATGTCGGCTGCTGCCAAAACACCGGCGACGGCTACGCCTCGCCGCCGACGGGCATCATCACCTGCTTGGTCGAATATCCCGCAGAATACCAAACCGTGCAGCGGACCGTGGAGCGACGCGCCGCGCGTCGGATCGAAATTCCGATCCCCGCCGAAACGCGCCAAGTGGTGCGCACGGTGATCGTCCAGCCGGAGCGCGTGATCGAGACCCGCATCCCCGCCGTCTATCGCGATGTTGAAACCCGCCGCATGGTGTCGCCCGAGCGGGTTGAAGCGATTGATATCCCCGCCGTCTATGAGACGCGCCAGCATCAACGGGTCGTCGGTGGCGGTCAGTTGAGCTGGAAAGAAATCACCTGCCAGACCTCCCAGCCCGCGCCTCCTCCCGCACCGGCACCGCGCCATGTGCCCGAAACGGACGGCGAGCGCGGTTAGGGAATTCTAGTCCAGGCCCTGCAAGGCTTGGATCGGCGGGGGAACCGCGCCGGAGAGAATGTCAGCCACCTTGACGGCTGGATAACCGACCGTTGCGCTGTTACTCGCCGTCCAGGCCGCGATCACCAGATCGCGCAGCTCAGAGGCCGCCACTGAGAGGCGGGCTTGGGCGAAGGCCTTGCCTTGCGCAGGTGTAGCCTCGCTAAATCCACCTGCAGTCCACAGTGTGAACAGAGGGCGTGTCAAAGCGCGGTTGGCTTCGATGAACCCCGCCGCCTCGACCAGCGGGTCCGGATCGACAGCGCGCATCGGCGTCATGGCGGAGCAGACGTCCGTTTCCGAGACATAACGCCGCACAAACTCGCCTTCGAAAGGCAGATGGATGCGCGCCTTGGTAAGGTTCGCGGCGTCTGGATAATCGCCCCAGGCATTGTAATGGACGCTGTCATGCATGGGCTGGCCTGCATCGCCAACGAAGTGCGACCAATAGCCAAGGTCGCGCAACACCAACATCTCCCGCAGCAACATATCTTTGCGAAACCAGTCGGCGTCTGCGGGCGAGGCGGCATGGTCCTGGCCATAGGCGTCGACCCGGTAATAGGCGAAGTCCTTGGTCAACTGCTCCCACCCCTCGGCTATGACATAGGGCAGATAGCCGACCTTGCCGCTATCGGTACCCGCCTGACGCAGCGCCGTCTCATAGAGCTCACGGGTTTTGGGCAGGGACGCCAAGGCGGGGCCGCCACCAATCTTCCCGTCATCGCCGACATTGATGAAATGGCCCGGATCAAGATCCGCATCATGGGGCTGGCCCGCCCCGCGTGACCGATCTGGTTCGCGTCCCACCTCGCCGATCAGCGCGGCGGCAGAGGGATCACGCAGAAAAGCTGGAAACTCTGCAGGCAGGGCCTTGATAGCGCAAACCCCGATCAAGCGATGGCCGGTTGAGCCCCAGGCATGGGCACTCGGGGCAAGCGTGAGTAGGGCGAGAGCGGGTACCAGCGCACGCCAGACCTTGAGCTTAGAGGGGACCATCTGCGTCTCGCCTTACTTGGGTTGTGTTGAGGCAAGCGCCTCAAATTGACATTTTGCTATCGGTTGCGCTGGCGCTGGAAATCGCCGCAATAATTGTCGAAATACAGTGGCGTTCCAAGTCACTCAAATTGGGATGCCACACGTCCATCATAAAGATATAACGGTCCTCATCCGACTCGTTCCACGCTTCATGCTCGATCGTATCGTCAAACACCCAGGCTTGACCGACTTTCCAGTTCCGGGTTTGCGAACCCACCCGAAAGCCGCAACCCTCGGGAATGATCAGCGGCAGATGGAACACCAAACGGATATTGGCGATCCCGCAATGGGGGGGAATACGCGTCTTTGGCCGCAGCCTCGAAAACATGGCGTTCGGCGCATTTCGCGCAATGTTAGGCTGCGGAGCTTGGGCGATCAATTCGCAGGTCCGTGGGCACTGTTGGAAATTTTCGGCGTGCGCCTCGCCATTGGCGATCAAATGAAATGCCCCCCAACGTTCGGAATGGTTCAGGCTTGCCCATTGGTCGATCGGCAGGCCCTCGTCATACTGAATATAGGGCGGGAAGTGTTGTGAAAGGACAGATTGAAGTTCTTCTAGGACAATATCTGTATTATGTTCAATATTTGAAATCCACGGAAAATTTTTATTGTCAAAAAATTCCGTATATTGCAAATCTGGATAGAAAAAATGACTTGGATTTTGAAAATATGTTTCGCCTTCTGAATTTTGTCGCCGGGCGCGCCCAAGTGAAATATCGATGAATTTGTTTATTCTTGTGGTTTCTTCAGAAATCACTGAGCCAAGAATTGCATCGATTTGCGCCTTTACGGAGTCATAGAGACGGTCTGCAAACCGATCATTCACGCCTCGCCCATGTTCGAGCGCCCGCTGCGTTGCAGCCGACAGAGTATGAAAAGGGGGGGCGACCGTGATAGCTGCCCCATAGGTCGATGCGGCGCCAACCTCGTCGCCAGCCGCTTCCAATAGGCTCGCCTTGATCAGCAAGCCCATGAAGGAACGTGGATTTAGCTTGATGGCGGCATTGGCAGAGTGAAGGGCCGCCTCCGGCGCTTTCAACGCCCGTTGGACACCCGCAAGATTGAGCCACGCTGCCTCAAAGCTTGGCATTTGTGCCACAGCGTTTTGGAGCAAGTCTTGGGCACGCGCCAAATCCCGTCGCCCCATCGCTGCCATGGCTTCGGCATTCAATCGCGCCGCAGTTGCGCTTGGGTCCGCGTGATCGTTCACGATGGTTCTCCTGGTAAGCCCATGCCCAAGCCTGCATTCGCCTTGGCCGTGATGTCGAAAATCCGGCCTATCCAGGTGCGTTCGTCCTCGGAGAGTTCGGGTCGCCAGACTTCGAAAAGGAGCACGATGCGTTCCCTCTCGCTCAAGTTCCACGCCTCATGCTGAATGGAATCATCAAAGATGAAGCATTCTCCACGACGCCATTCGCGAGTTTGCGAGCCCACCCGCAAAGCGCCTTGACCCGGAACAATAATTGGCAAGTGACAGATGAGGCGCGTATTCATCATACCATGGTGAGGCGGAATGCGCGCGCCTGGCGTCAACCGGGAGAAAAGCAGCGATGGCGCCTTACCGTCGAGCCTATGCAGCGGAAGCCTTTGCAACAGCTCCATCGTTTTCGGAAACCTGTCGCAAATCTGCAGATTGGTGACGCCATTTTTCACCAGATATAAGGCCGTCCATTCCGAACTGTCTTGTAAATCTCCGTAGTCCGCACGGGGCACATTTGGGTCCCACGTGAGGTAGGGATTAAAGTGTTCGCGATTTCGTGAAGCTGAATTCAGCTCCGATTCAATCGTGTCTGTCTGGCTTTCGAGGGTCTTCACCCAATCAAATGCAGCTGTATCGGCAAATTCATAGTGGGGCAGACCCGCATACTTGAAGACGGTCGGCGCTTGCGGAAAGGGACCCGTCCCCTCGCCTTCCAGGCTTGTGGCGCCGATCAAACTCTCAATGGTCCGGTTCAGCCGGGCAGGCGCGCTGTCTTGGCGATATCCGTATTGGGCGAGACCTTGCAGAAGATGGCGGCGAAAGGCTTCAGATTGGGCGTCTGCAAACTGCCGCGCCCGCGCGACGGCTTCCGCCGCCGCCCTGGGCAGGCCTGGCTGTCCCTCGGCAGCAAATATCGCCGCGCGGTAGTAGGCATTGGCTTCGCGAGGACGTTGCAACAGCACATGGTGATCTGCACGAAGCACCAAGGCCACGACATTCTTGGGGTCAAGCCCGAGCACGCGATCTAGAGCCTGATCCGCGCCATCAATATCGCCCAACCGCTCACAGGCCATGGCGAGACCAAACCAGCACGTCGGGTCGTGCGGCGCGGCCGCGCTCGCTGCTTTTAAGATCTCCGCTGCTTCCGCATCCCGCCCGGCTCTGAGCGCCTCAAGCCCCCGCGCAAGGTTTTGCATGCTGAGGGTTTCCTTCAAACCAAACCCAAAATTGACGTCGGAATGCGTTACCCTGCCGCGTTGCGCGTCGAAAGATTAAATTTTCGTCACCCCGTTGCCAAAACGCTACAGCGTCGCGGGAAGGCGCCCACATTGCGCGAAATTTGCCCATCTGATGTTGACACGGATGTGACACATAGGCTCTGTGGCCGCACAAAGGCCGTAAAAAGGACGCGAATTCGCGTCTGCGCCTCGCCATATCCGGCGCCTAGCGCCGTTTCAAGGGGACTTTGAAATGAATTCTACAAGACTGCGTCGATCGTTGTTGTCGTCATCAATGATTTGCAGCGCTGGCGTGTTGTCGGTTATGGCAAGTTCGCCCGCGTTTGCCGCTGACAACGCGCCGGATGCGGTGCAAGCTGTCGTCGTTACGGGATCGCGCATTCCGCAACCAAACCTTACGAGCGCGAGCCCGCTGACGGTTGTGGGCGCTGGCGAGATCAAGGCCGAAGGTACGGTCAGTGTCGAAACGCTGTTAAACAATCTGCCCTCCATCGTTCCAGGGCAAAATTCAACCGTTTCCAATGGCGCGACCGGCACATCCACCGTCGACTTGCGCGGTCTCGGGCCACAGCGGACGCTCGTTCTCATCGACGGCAAGCGCTTGATGGCAGGCGACCCCGGCCTGCCGGTTGCGGACTTGAATTTCATCCCCGCACCATTGGTGAGCCGTGTTGAAGTTCTGACCGGAGGCGCCGCCTCGGTTTACGGTGCAGACGCTGTGGCGGGTGTTGTCAACTTCGTCATGAAGCGCGATTTCGAAGGCGTGCAACTCGACGTCCAAGAAGGGTTTTACAATCACAGCAACGGCAATTCGGATGCCCAAGGTTTCCTCAACGCCGCCCCCTTCTCGGTCAACCATCCTGGCAATATTGGGTTCCAACAAGACAATATCACTTACAGTGTTGTGATGGGGGCGTCAGCTCCTGATGGAAAAGGTAATGTGACGGCCTATGCGGAGTACACACACCTCCAGCCCATCACCCAAAATACCCGTGATTTCTCGGCCTGTACCGTCACTGACGTGACCAGCGCCAAAGGCGTGACCAATGGTGCGCACGGCTGCGCGGGATCCTCCAACTCCGACCGGTTTAATCCGGTAAAGGCGGCTGGCGGCGGCGCATACACCTCCACACCGACGGGTTTTGCCAAGTTTGCCAATGCGAACCGTTTCAACTACGGCCCCTACAACTACTTCCAGCGCGGCGATGATCGCTACAACATTGGCACCTTCGCCCATTATGAGGTGAACAAGCACGCCGACGTCTATATGGACCTGATGGCCATGGACGATCATACGATCGCCCAAATTGCGCCTTCCGGCCTCTTCCAAGGCCCAACCTACTACATTCCCTGTAACAATCCCTTCCTGGTCGGCAATGAAGCGGCCACTCTAGGCTGCGGAAATCCACTCGTCATGGGCA
The DNA here is from genome assembly GCA_903840435.1 of uncultured Caulobacterales bacterium. Lineage (GTDB taxonomy): Bacteria > Pseudomonadota > Alphaproteobacteria > Caulobacterales > Caulobacteraceae > CAIMFV01. The sequence goes on along the minus strand of CAIMFV010000050.1, from coordinate 19,089 downwards.
CGCAGGGAGCAGCCGCCAATAGCGTCCCCGCCACGATCGGCTTCCGCTTCCTGGGTGCGCCACGGCAAGATGACCTGCGTCACACCGATTATCGGATTGTGATTGGAACCAAAGGTGAAATCGCGGATGGATGGCGCTATGACTTGTATGGCCAATATGGCACATCAATCTATGCGGAAAGCTATCATAACGACGCATCGATCACGAAAATTCAGAATGCGTTGAATGCGACGTCAACTACGACTTGCGCTGTGGGTGGATCGTGCGTCCCCTTAAATATCTTTGCTGGCCCAAATGGCGTTACTGCGGCCATGCTGAACTATGTGCTGACTCCGGGCTTCAAGGACGGAAGCACGACCGAGCAGGTGGTTGAAGGCGATGTCACCGGTGACTTAACCAAGTACGGCGGCAAGAGCCCTTGGGCCGACAACGGTATAGGCATCGCCATTGGCGCCGATTACCGTCGCGAGGCGCTGGTGGAGACAGTCGACTCCGTCACCGCGTCCGGTGACTTGTCCGGTTCGGGCGGCGCGACCCCGCCTGCTTCGGGAACCTTCGAGCTCTATGAACTTTACGGCGAGTTGAAAATTCCATTGATCAGCGACAAGCCGTTTATTAAGAGCCTCGATTTCAACCCAGGATACCGCTTCTCTGACTACAGCAATGTCGGAACAACTTCGACTGAGAAGTTCGAGTTCATCTATGCGATGGACAGCAACGTAAAGCTACGGGCGAGCTATAATAAGGCCGTTCGGTCGCCGAACATTGACGAACTGTACCAGCCGACCACGGTTGGCCTTTACACAGGTCAGGATCCTTGTAGTGGTTCAACGCCGAAGTTTACCGCAGCGCAATGCGCACTCACCGGCGTGTCAAGCGCGCTCTATGGAGCGATTTTGCCCTGCCCGGCGACACAGTGTTCTGATCTGGTCGGCGGAAACGCGAAGCTGAAGCCCGAAGACGCCGAAACCATTACCTATGGTGTGGTGTTTACGCCTCAGTTCATCAAGCGCTTCAGCTTTACAGCTGACGTCTATGACATCTTGGTCACTAACCTGATCAGCTCCATCCCCTCTCAGGTGGCGGTTGATCAGTGCGGCGTTACGGGCTTAGCTGAGTACTGCAGCCTGGTGCATCGGGATCCGAACAACGGCTCCCTGCTGGGTCCAAACGGCTACATGATCTCAACTTCGATCAATACCGGTTACCTGCACACCCGTGGTATTGACTTCACGACAACTTACCACCTGCCGGTCAATTCAATTCCGATGTTGCAGAACACCCAACTTGGTGCGCTCGATTTCGATTTCGAAGGGACCTATACCGAACTGTATCGCGAGAGCCCCTATACGGGCGGCGGCGGTTACAACTGCAATGGCCTCTTTGGTCCAGTTTGTAACCAACCTCAGCCCTACTGGCGCAACAAGTTGCGCGTCACTTGGACGTCGCCTTACAAACTTGACCTGTCCTTGCAATGGCGGTTCATCGGTGGCGTGAAGCTCGACACCAACGAGTCTAACCCGCTGCTGAACAATGGCGCGTTCGACGTCATTGACGCCCATGTTCCTGCCTACAGCTACATCGACTTCTCGGGCAACTACACGGTCACCCCGACCATGACGATCCGCTGGGGCATCAACAATCTGTTCGATAAGGATCCGCCGATCCTTTCGACCGCAGCCATTGGCGGATACGGCAACGGTAATACCTATCCTGGGACCTGGGACTCACTTGGCCGGACGATCTTCGTCGGCGCCACGAAGAAGTTCTAAGGTTACATTCTACTCCAGTCGTGGTTCAACATTGGACTACGACAAGTGCGGCGGGCGAAAGTCCGCCGCATTTTTTTTGAAAGCTTGACGGAACCCATGACCGAGCCAAAGCCACCGATTTCCAATTCTGATCCGGCCGCAATCCGGCGACGGTTGATTGAGATTGATGACATGGCGCAAACCGATGTACCGCGCGCCATCGCCCTTGCCAGATCCGCCTATGCAGAGGGTCTAGAAAACTCCAACATTCTCAATCTTCTCGCCTTTCAAGCGGAAGAGGACGGAAACTTTGATCAAGCCCTCGCCTATCTCGACCGCGCGGCGGCGATCGATCCCGAAGACCCCTATGTCTGGAACGCGGTCGGGCTCTGCTTACAAAAGGCGGGGAAGCAGGGGCCAGCGTGTAACGCATTCGCTCACGCCCTCAAACTCAACCCCAACTTCGTGCCCTCCCATGTCAATTTGGGCTTGGCCTTGGAAAGGATGGGCGATTTTTCTGGAGCGGTAAGCGCGTTTCGGGCGGCTCTGGTTATCGATGGCACCCGCGCTGACGCCTACGGGGGCCTTGCGGCTGTCGCAGTGCGGCAAGGCAGGTGGGAGGATGTCGAGACCTTCGCGAAGTTAGCACTAGAGCGCAACCCGAGCCAACCCGCGGCGCGCGCCGCGCTAGCCAATGCTGCCTTAAATCGACGGGATTTTATCGGCGCCGAAACCCTGTTGGTGGCGCTGCTCAGCGATTCGGCGCTTGGGCCCGAGGATGCGCCGGTTGTCCACTGTTTGCTTGGCGATGCGCTGGATGGAGAAGGGCGCTTCGACGAGGCTTTCCAGCAATACAGTTTGGGAAAGTCACTCTTCCGGGCCCAAAATCGGTGGCGCTTCGAGCGTCCTGGTCAAGAATCCCAACTAGCCTTGACGGAGAGGCTGGGTAGCTATTTCGCCCAGCCCACCGCCGGCGATTGGACCAAGGGCTTGGCTCTGTCGAAATCGCCGCAGGAAACCCAGACGGGTCATGCCTTCTTGGTTGGCTTTCCTCGCTCCGGAACAACCCTCCTTGAAAACCTCTTCGCAGCGCGCAACGACACCTCGGTGATTGACGAACGCGCGACCTTACAAAATATCGAGCCGCCCTTTTTGCTCGATCCCCTAGGGATGGACCGGCTTCGAGACCTCACACCGAGCGCCGCCGCCGAGCAGGTGCAACTCTATTGGGACGGTCTGTCGGCCGCGAAGATAAATTTTGCAGGAAAATATGTCATAGATAAAATGCCTTTATACTCAATTCGACTGCCGCTGATCAAAAAGATATTTCCCTCATGCAAGATCATATTTTCCCTTCGAGATCCGCGTGATGTTGTCCTTAGTTGTTTTCGTAGACCATTTCAAATGAACGCTGGGATGTACCAATTCGTTACGCTCGAAGGGACCGCGAAGTTCTATGACGCAGTTATGACAACGGTGGAAATTTACCGTCAAAACCTCAAGTTCAATGAAATTGTTGTAAAATATGAAGACTTGGTCGATGCGCCAATTCCAGAGCTCAAGCGGGTGTGTGACGGCTTAGGTCTCGCCTGGCAGGAGGACATGCTCGATTTCGCGGCGAGTTCGCAGTCGCGCGAAATCCGCACCCCGAGCGCTCAACAGGTCCGGCGGGGCCTTTACCAGACGGGCAAGGATCAATGGCGCAACTATGCAGATGCGCTTGCGCCGGTTATGCCTATCTTAGCGCCTTGGATCGAGAAATTCGGCTATTCCTTCGATTAGGCCGCAAACGGTTTTGGAGGTTCAAGATGGGCAGTCTGACAGCGAGACTTGGGATCACGCGCTTGGTCTTGCTCTTGGCGGTCTGCGCCTTCAGTACGGGCACCGCCTTGGCACAAACACCGATGGCGTCGCAAGGCGCGGCGTGTCGAGCCATTGTCGACAATGGTGCGCGGCTTGCCTGCTATGATCGTGTCTTTGCTGGCGACGCGGCCACTGCGGCCCTACCTCAAACGCCCGCCCCCCCCGCTTCGGCAACCCCAACGGCTGGGGATGCTGTGATTTTAAGCCAAGCCCAATCTGATGAAATTCGCCGTCAGTCCTTTGGTTTTAACATCCCGGCGCTTTCTGCGATCTTTAAGGGATCAAAGCTGCGCCCCGCCGAGGAAACCAAGCGCCTCTTCGTCAAGGTGACCGAGATCGGACAGACCCGCTTGGGCGGGCTTACCTTTACCGTCGAGGGTGGCGCCGCCTGGCGGCAAATTGATGATGTGACGTTAAACGTCCCACCGAAAGTCGGCGACACGGTTGAAATTCGCAAGGCAGCACTCGGCAGCTATTTCTTGATTTTTCGCGGCCAGTCCGCGATGCGGGTGCATCGGGACCAATAGCGGCTATTTTTGCGGCTGTACGTCCATGGCCACGGTCAAGCGGCCCATCTCCGATGTGAACGGCTCCGTTCCGTGCCACATATAGCTTGGAAACAGGGCCAAGCGGCCCACCTTAGGTTTGACCCAGTGATCAGCCTCAAGGTCGGGCTGGGTCTTGATGCCCGGCTGACCAAATTTCAACCACCCGCTCTTCGGATTAGCCGGTTCTTCCGGGGGAAGATCAATATAGAGCGCCGAGGATATCCACCCTTCTTGGTGGATGTGGTTTGCGTGGTAACCGCTGGAGTTTAAGTACACAGACCAGGCACCGCTAAATTTATATTTTTTCGACAGGCCCGGCATCCGAATATTTTCAGCTCGCAATGCCGTCTGCAAATGGGCGCGGATGGGAGCGTCGAGGGCCTTGGCTAGGCCAAGAATGACGGGGTGTTTATCGGTATAGAAGTTGATCGGAACCTGTCGTCCATGCCGAAGCGATTGGTCAAACGGATGGGTCTTGAACCTATGGCGTTCCTGCAAGACCGCTTTGAGATCGGCAAGAAATTCACCCAGGGTCGACCATCCCTTGGGCGCCTCCAGATCATAGGTTTTGACCAGAGCGTCATAGGCATAGACATCGACGTATTTGGGGTCATTCAAGAGCCGCAGCGCCGTAACGTAGCGCGCGCGCGCCTGAATATCACCGGTATCCCTAGCCAAAAGCCGCCCGGCAATGTCCATGGCGCGCTGGGCGTCTCCCGTCGCCAAGGCAAGGTCACAGGCAAGATAAAGCGCGCGAGGCACGTCGGGCTGGCGCGCCAAAAGGATGCTCAGCACCGCACCGGCCGCAACCGTATCACCCGCTGAAAGCGCGTATTGGGTTTCGGCGGTGATCAGGTCGAGATCGGCGGTGGCATCCAGACTCCGCGCCGTTTCCAGGGTTGCCCGCGCCGCGGGAAGATCGCCTGAAAACTCCAAAACCTTAGCCAGGGCCAAGCTGAGCTTCGGATGTCCCGGTCGCGTCGCCAGGCTGGCACGCAACGCCTGGCTGGCAATATTGACGTCTGCGGTCTTCATCCACAAAAGTTGCGCATAGTCGCGATGTGCTTCGGCAAAATCGGGGGCGGCGCGAAGTATCTCGGCATAGGCAGCTTCCGCTTCGCTAATCCTGCCCGCGCCTTGCAGCGCCCTTGCCATTACAAGCCAGGTGATGGGACTGGTTTGCCCCAATTCCATTGCGGTTCGCGCATAGGCAATGGCGTCGTCGTACATCAACAGATCGCCATAGCTCGCCGCCAAATTATGGTTAGCAGAGCCGCTGCGCGGTGAAGCCCCGACGGCCAGCTTCGTCGTTTCAAGTGCCTCTAATTTATCGTTCAGCGCCGTTTCGAAGCTGGCGCAGGTGGATAGCAAAAGTAGGTTCCGATCACCCCGCTTGATTCGCGCCCGCATCAGGTCGACAGCTTCGCGGTGGCGGTCCTGCAAGGCCAGGGCGTTGCACAGGCCCACAAGTGCGGCCACCAGATTACGGTCTAGCCGCAGAACATCGGCAAAGGCGCGTTCGGCGTTTTTCGTGTCTTTCGTGAGCAGATAGGCGTCGCCAAGCGCTTGAAAATAAAGAGGTGTCTTCGGCGACAGCTGGCAGGCACGTAGAAGCGGGGCTATGGCGAGCTCCGGCTCGCCTTTGCGGATGTGAATAAAGCCTGCGAGCGCCGGGAGACGATGGTCATCGGAGTTTGCCGCATCGACACGGCGAAGCGTGGCCTCGGCCTCGATGAGCTGGTCATTTTGGTAAAGGTGCGTCGCGCGTAAATAGGCCTCTTCGAGATCGGCCGCATTCAGCTGCTGCATTTTGGGCTCGCGATAGCGTTTGGCGAGAAGCTCATCTGAAATATAAAAAGGCCGCCTCCGGAAGGAAGCGGCCTTTTCGCGTTAACCCGAGGGTTAAACTTACTTCGCGGCGTTCATGGTCGAGTTGTCAGCGGAAGGCGCCATGGTGTTGGCGTCAGCAGCCGGGGTCATCGCATTCGCGTCGGTCGCGGTGTTGTTGGCAGGCGCCTTGTTGCAAGCGGCGACGGAGAGAGCGGCCAGAGCGGCAGTAGCAATCAGAACCTTGCGGAGGGTGATGGAGGTCATTGAGGTAAGTCCCTTTGAAATTTGGCCCGCGTATTTCGCGAGCGAGTTTCGTCATACACCGAAATGTGAAGCGCCGCTATCCTTTTGTCACGAAGAAATGATCACGGCGCCTGATGTGGGCGCCTTTCGGCGGCGATGCTTTTGTCACCCGGCAAAGCGGAGGCGAGCGCGAGCCGAACCATCCGAACTCTTCGGCGCACGATTTCCTTCTACCGCCTGGACGTCTTCTGCGTCCGAGCCAACGCCCTTCAGCGAATTTGCGGCTGCGAACACATTCAATTCTTTCGAATCTATGATGAATAGACCCAGTAAAATTAATACAAAACTTCAAATTTAGGGTTTATTAGGGGCGATTAATTTTGTGTTTATAAGGATTTTGTCCAGCTCTCCGTTAATTATATCATTTTTAGGGCTACATTAGGAAATCTATGCTTAAATTACGATCACCATAGCTGCAAAACGCAGACCAAAATCTATAGAACCGTAGGCTAGACAAGGCGATGACGCTTCCAGCCCCTACCGAAACCCCTAGCACCCTGAAAGGGGTTCGCCTGGCAGGTATCGCCGTTTTGACCGCCTTCGCAGCGCTCGCACTGGGCTGTATCTGGTTCCTGGCGGAAGCGGGTCAGCGCGATGCGGCCACACGGGTCAATGCCCATCGCGAGGTCAGCGCGGCGGCCGCCTATTCGGTCACCCAACCGCTTGCGCGCGGTGATCTTGCCGGTGCAAGAACCGCCTTGGCCGCTTTTGAGCGACTTTCGAACCTCAATGCCATCCACGCTTATGATTCGTCGGATCACGAAATTCTAAGTTGGCGGTCGTCCCGCGAGCCCAGCGCCTCTCCTGGCGACCTTGTCATCTCCCCCTTGGCGGTTTCAGGTCGCACGGTGGGTCGGTTAGATATGGCGTTCGCAAGCGATGGCGAACCGGGGCAGGCTTGGCGCGCAACCGTCTTGGGTGCCGCCCTGCTGTTAAGCTCGGCGGGCTTTGGCATTCTCTTTGGCGCGATGCTAACGTCGAAGATGCTCAAGCCGTTGAAACTGCTGGCCCAGTCCATGCGCGACATGGGGGATGCAGAGGCTTTTCGTGCGCCCGCGCTTGCGAAACACGAGGACCACTCCGAAGAAATCACGCAAGTTATCGAGGCCTTTTACGACTTGCTCGGGCGTCTGGACGAACGCCAAACCGCGCTGCGCATTGCCTTGGAAACCCTGGCAAAGGATCGCGACGCCGCGGTGGATGCCAACCAAACCAAGTCGGAATTTTTAGCCAATATCAGCCATGAGATCCGCACGCCCTTGAATGGGGTGTTGTCGATGGTCGAGGTCATCCAAACCGAACCGCTTTCGCCCCTGCAAAGCGAGCGCCTGGCAGTGGTGCGGAAATCGGGAGAGGCCCTCCTGACCGTCGTCAATGATGTGCTCGACTTGTCGCGCATCGAGGCAGGCCAATTAGTCTTGGCCCGCAAGGCCTTCCGCCCTTCGGATTTGGCGCAAGAGGTCATCGCGTCCTTTACGGCCATGGCCCAGGCCAAGGGGCTGGAACTGCGCAACGCCTCCGACACTTCGGCCCAAACCTGGCGCATGGGCGATGCAGCCCGCGTCCGGCAAGTGCTTTCCAATCTGGTTTCCAACGCCATCAAGTTCACGACCGAGGGCTTTATTGAGGTTCGCGTCGGCGGCGCTGAAGGTGAATTTCGCATGAGCGTCGTTGACACAGGACGCGGCGTTGCGCGGGATCTCGCCCCCCTATTGTTTAAAAAATTCAGCCAACTGACACCCCAAAGCCCCGATTCGGTGGAAGGGGCGGGTCTTGGACTTTCCATCTGTCATGACCTTTGCACCTTGATGGGCGGCAAGATCTGGACCGACCTCGACCGACCTCGCGGCGCAGCCTTCCACGTGGCCCTACCGCTCGAGGCGGCGCCTGCATCTGAAATTCCGCGCCGTCGCACCGACGGCGCGCGCACCACCCCAGAACCCATCCTGGCTGTGCCTCCCCAGCCAACAGCGGAAATTCCAGCCTTGGACGTCGCGGAGCCGGTAAGGTCAAGCCCCCCATCGCCAGAAGCCGCTGAGCCCGAGCCCGGCGTGCTGCGGGTGTTGGCGGCCGAAGACAATACAACGAACAGGCTTGTGCTTGAGGCCATGATCGGCATCTTGGGCTATGCTATGGACATTGTCATGGATGGCCAAGCTGCTGTCGATGCTTGGAGCCAAACCGACTACGACGTCATCTTGATGGACATCCAAATGCCCATCCTCGATGGATTGGGCGCCACCCGCGAAATTCGCGCCCGCGAGGCAGCCTCTGGCCGGGCACGAACGCCGATCATCGCTGTGTCCGCCAATGCGATGAACCATCAGGTATCTGACTACCTCTCTGCTGGTATGGACGCGCATGTTCCCAAACCAATCGAGTTGACCCGGCTGCACGCCGCGATCGAATCCGCGATGAACGGGGTCAATAGTCTAATTTCAGATGGCGACGACATGGCGCGCGACGCAGGCTAAGACCTCACATTTGTCCAGCCCGACGCGCCAAATGTCGCAGATATGTATTTTCGATTGTATTTAAAATTCGAATGTTCATCCTTTGCGCACATCTGTTGCGGAAAGGTCGAACCTCATGGCCCAGCGGCCTCCTCCCTTTACAGCGCTTCGAACTCTTGAAGCAGCTTGCCGCCATCGCAGCTACACAGCCGCGGCTGCAGAGCTACAAGTCACGCATAGTGCCGTCAGCCAAGCCATCCGACGGCTCGAAGAAGAACTCGGCGCGAAGCTATTCTACCGCCGGGGCTCATTTATGGAGCCAGCACCGTCCACCGCCATCCTGGCGCGCGCCTATTGTGAGGCGGCGCAGTCCCTATCGCGATCCTTGCTTGATATTGCCAGCCGCAACTCCCCCGATAGCTTGGTGATTTCCCTGCCGCCGGGATTTGCCAGGCTGTGGCTGTCGTCACGCCTGCCCAGCCTCGACGCCGCCTTTCCAGGCCTGACCTGCGACCTGCGCACCACGCGCGAGTTGGCGACCTTGGACGGCGACGGCGTTGACGCCGCCTTGCGGATTGGTGCGGGGCCCTGGCCCCCGGCACGGCAAGAGGCCTTGTTTGATATTTCGCTCTTCCCCGTCGCCAGTCCACAGGTGGTTGAACGCCACAATATCGTTTCCCCCGACATGATTGCGCGCGCGCCCCTCCTCGATCAACGGGATTTTCCCTGGGACAGCTGGTTCGACACCTTGGGCGTCGAGGCGCCGAGATTGGGCGGTCGGCCGGTTTTTGATGATGAAAGTCTAGCACTTGATGCGGCAGCCGCCGGTCAAGGCTGCGCCTTAACCTATGCCGAGGCTGTGGAACCCTATCTGCAAACCGGCCGCCTTGTCCGCCTGCCCGGGCCAACGGCGCTGACGCCCCGACGCGCCTATCTGATTTGGCGCGAGGACAATCCAAAACTGCGTCTGATCCGAAACTTCTCCTGGTGGCTACGCGGGGAACTGGGGCTACTTGGACGCGATCCAGCGGAGAGTGCGGCATGAGCGACCCAACCCCCCAGTGGAGCGTTCGGCTCTTCATTCTTGCCGAGCGCTCTGGCTTTGTTGTTGCGCGGCGCGGCGCGATCAAGGTCTGGAGCCGGGCGGTAGAGGCCCTGATTTTGGCGAGAGTGGGTTTGCAGCCCAACCTGGCGTCGATCGGACAGGGCCTGACCGAGCTCAGCTTGAACCTTGATGTGGACGGGGCTGTGACCGGCCTGCACCTCGACCGGTCAAGCGGAGACGCCAAACTTGATCGCACCTGTATGGCCCTGGTCGAGGCCTTGGGCGCCTTCCCGCCTGCACCAAATCCCATCCAAGGGGCGCGCCTCGTCTTGCAAATTGAACACGCTCTGGTTCAGCAGCGCCTGTCAGCCTAAAAACCGGCGGCGTGGATCAATCCTAAGCCAACGGCGGAAGTCCCAGCTCAGCTTCCACCCGTGTGATCCAGGCGCGAATATGGGCGTAGGGCGAAAGATCAAAACCGCCTTGGTGCGCAAACCGCGTATAGGCCACCAAGGCAATGTCAGCCAGACTGAAGCCGGTTGCGACAAACCAGTCTTGCTCGCTCAAGACCCGCTCCATCAAGTCTAGAACCGCGAGGCCCTTGACCATCAAACTGGGGTCAATCTCTGAATCGGGCTTGTTCAAATAGAATCGGTGGAAGCGGCGCACAGCAATGACGGGCTCGTGGCTATATTGTTCCCAGAAAAGCCACTGGTACATCTGCGCCCGCGCGAAGGGCTCGGCGGGCACAAGGCCTGTCCCTTCCGCCAGATAGAGGAGGATGGCGTTGGATTGGGCCAATTGGCGTCCATCATCAAACCGCACGGCGGGCACCTGGCCTGCCGGATTAATGGCTAAGAATGCCGCCGCCTTGGCTTCACCCTTCAGCACATTGACCTCAGTCCAGCGATAGGACAGGCCCAAATGGTCGGCCAACCATTTCACCTTCAAGCAATTGCCAGAAAGGCTGTCGCCATAAACTGTGAAGGTCATCGGAACTCCCCGGTTGAAACAGCGACGAAAAACGCGTTGCGGAAGCTTAAAGGTTGGCGGACAGGTTTAAACCGTCGCAGTGACCCACGCCAAGGGGCTCGCGCCCAAACCTTACCTGACCCTGGTTTCAAGGCCGGAGGGGTGGCGACTTAATTTTCGAAATTCCACCGCTTTCCAAACCGTTGAGACGTCGCAGCGCCATTCGGGCAGAATTAGGGTGATGGCCAAGGCTTCCAGTTCCGAAGCGACTCCCAAAGCAAATACTCCCATCTGGACCTCGCCGCCCCGCCCTGTGACAAAGAGTTGGGTGAACAGCGCCCACAAGCCAAGACCAAAGAGCTTCGACAAAATGTGATGCGGTGACGCTTCCTTGCCGAACCTGATCACGCTTGCCCCATGCACACCGAGCTCCAGCGCGCCAAGGACCCCGACCAGCGGGAGCATGTCTTTTGACAGGTTCGGGTGCAGGCGCAACAGGGCCACAGTCAGGCCGATCCAGAAGACGAGATCGGCTCGGCTATCAAATTTGCGAAGTCGATCAGTGGCGGCACCAATACGGCGAGCTATGACCCCGTCAAATATGTCTGACAAGACCCCGACCGCGAGGAGGAGCGCACAGCCAAATCCGGCCGCCTGTCCCATTAAGACCGCCAAAAGGACGGCGGCCAAGCCAGCAAACACTCTAAATGCGATGAGAAGATAGGGGATGGCGACGAGCGACATGATTTCCGCTTCCGTAGCCACGCTTATCGTGTGCGCGGTGTTTCCATGCCGGGACCGCGCAGCTTTTGTAGGCTTGTGGCTTTTGCCTCAACCTCGGCCATGACCCGTAACAGGTTTTGACCGGTCAATTTCTTCAAGTCTTCATCACTCCAGCCCCGCCGCGCCAATTCGACCACGAGGTCGAAGCTTGCATCCACCCCGGTGACGCCGTCGGGAAACTCATCGGCATCGCCGAAATCCGCACCAATCCCAACATGATCTGGGCCTGCAATCTGGCGCACATGGTCGGCCTGATCCGCCCAATCCTTGATGGTGACGGCGGGCCTTGGATGGGCCGCTGCCCATGCGGCGTGGCCAGCGACGGCAGCCGTCGGATCGCCAACATGCAGACCGGCTTGGCGCGCCACATCGGCGGCGCTTTCCGCCGACCACAGGCGCACCGCCTCGCTGATATAGTTCGGCACCATATTGACCATAACCACCCCACCATTGGCCGCGACCCTCAGAAGGATGCTGTCGGGTACGTTGCGGGGATGGTTGGAAAAGGCCCGGGCAGAGGAATGGCTGAAAATCACGGGGGCTTGGGCCACATCGAGCGCATCTGACATGGTCTTTTCCGAGACATGGCTCAAATCGACCAACATGCCCAGGCGGTTCATCTCCCGCACAACCGCCTTGCCAAAGGGCGTTAAGCCCTTGTGCAACCCAAGACCGTTTGAGCTATCGGCCCAGTCCGTATCGTCGAAATGGGTCAGCGTCATATAGCGCGCGCCCAGCAGGTAAAGCTGACGCAAGACCTCTAAGGAATTATCGATCGCCGCCCCGCCCTCAATGCCCATCAACGACGCGACCTTGCCATCATGTTCGGCGCGGCGAACTTCAGCTGCGGTAAAGGCGAGTTGCAAGTGGTCGGGATTGGTCGCCACCCATCGGCGGGTAAGGTCCATTTGTTTGATCACCGCGACCGTGGCTGCAGGCCCCTTCAATTCATTCGGCACCCACAAGGACCAAAACTGCCCGCCAAGCCCGCCCCGCTTCAGCCGGGGAAAGTCGGTGTCAAAGCCCGCCGCCTTGACCTTGGCCTCGTCATTAAAGTCGAGCCCATCCGCACGGCCATCGAGCCGCAAGCGCATGCGCCAGGGCAGGTCATTGTGTCCATCAATAATGGGCGAGGCGGTCACCACGGCACGCGCGCGGATCGCTGGGTCGGTTTCAGCCCGCGCACCGCTCGCCATTGCAAGCGTCGCGACCAGTATCAAGCTTAAGCCCCGTTTGCGCATCATGCCCTCCACCCCCGCTTATCCGTCACTTCGTCACACGGGAAACGGGCACGGATCAAGTGGAGGCACTGCTCAAATCGCGGGAAACCGCTCTCGTGGATTGAATTTGACATTCGACTCCCATTTGACACGTGGCGGAGTTTCGAATGTCGAATTCGAAAAAACTACTAAAATCAATGAGTTTGCAAGTGGTCCTTAGGATTTCGACATTTGCTCGGCGGCAGGCATATCAGGGATGCAAATGTCGGAATCGGACCACTAGGCCTCGATCCGGCGACGAAAGGTCGCCTCCGCGTCTGCGTCGATGGCCAGCCCCGCACATCGCGCTGCGAGGTTGAGAAAGGCCTGCACCCGCGCTTTTGGTGGCCCGTCCCGCGCCGCTTCGCTGCGTAAGTGGTCGAGCAGGTCCTCGACATAGGCGTGCAGCTTCACCGCCACGGCCTCCATCACCTTGGCACGGAACGCGCCATAGCCGCCAAGCGTCGCCGAGGACTTCACCCGGTCGGCGAAAACCAACATGGCGAGCGCCCGCGTTGCGGCTTGGGGATCTGGGTCTATGTCAAGTCGCGCGGGCGCGCGAACCGCTTTCGATCCACTGGATTTGGCGGCGGAAGGCAGTGCGGCATCGACCGCCGCCTCGACCTGTTTCAAACGCGCTTCGATGGCCTGCGCCAATCCCCGACGGGATTGCGTAAGGCGTCTGCCCCAGCCATTGGCCGGATCAAGCGTGATCCACCGGTCGAATTCGTCCAGTTGGCTGAGCACAACTGTCACTTCGGCCGCGACAAGCCCAGCCGCCGCCTCGCCTTGGCCCGGATCAAACGCCTTGATGATCCCAATTCGGCGATCGATGTCATCCAGCAAGCGTTCGCCGAAAAGACCCAGTTCCGACTGTCCCAAATAGCGATCACTGGGCTTGTCCATCACCGCAGAGATCAGCCGCAGGATCTGCCAAGGCTCGACCATTTGGGCAAAAAAGACTTCCATCTGCAAGACGCCGCCATCGTCGCAAAGTTTGGCTGCGTCCTTGAAAGCCAGACGGACGCTGCTAATCGAATTTGGATTGAGATTGCGCAACCAGCCATCGAGCTTCGGTATCGAAGTCCTGGAGAGGGGCGCGAGGCGAAGAATTTGGGCCAGCCGTTCGGGGTCAAGTCCCAACTTCCTGAGCCGGGCCAGCGTCACCTCCAGCCGACCTTCGCTGAGCGCCTCGGCAGCCGTCAGACAAATAACATCAAAGGACTCAGGAACCTCGCCGTCGACCCGATCATAAAGATCGCGCAGCGCCTTGTTCATCAGGTCTGGATCGAGCACAGTTAGATCGCGCCAAATTAGCTTGAAGGTTTCAGGCGGAAATTCTGGCTTTGGCGCCACCGGATTGCGCGGTTGGAAAAGCGCGATCACCGGTGCAAAGACCCGCGATTGCAACCGACGCCTTTCGCGCTCTTCCGAGATCATGCTAGCGATTGCCCTGGTGGTGGCGTCGCGCGCACCGTCGGCATAGAGCGAGCTCTCTATCCCATCGATCACCGCCTCAGGCGCATCGGCAATTAGGGCGCGCAAACCCCGTAGCTTGGCCTCTGAAAGGGTTGCCATTATCGTACCAGAATTGTGGTCTTGGCTCCGACCTGCGGCAAATGTTGCACAACAGACATTAAAATAGTTCAAAATTTTTCAAGTGACGAATTCGGATAAATTTTTCTTGGAGCTCTGCTTTGGCGCCCCCTAAGCCGACCGTGACGAAGACCTCAACCGAGAGGGGTTTAAGCCTCCAGGGTCTTGGCGACGTCTTCGTGAGTTTTCTCATCCTCGGCCTAACCGCTTTCGGTGGACCGGTGGCTCATATCGGCTATTTCCGCCGCACGTTTGTGGTGCGGAAGGCCTGGGTGACGGAAGCTGTGTTCGCCGAACTCGTGGCGGTGGCGCAGGCCCTGCCGGGGCCTGCGTCCAGTCAGGTCGGTTTTGCGCTTGGCCTTCAGCGCGCAGGCCTTTGCGGCGGACTCGCGGCTTGGTTGGGCTTTACCCTGCCCTCAGCTGTTCTGATGATCTTGGCGGCACGGTGGGCGCCTGTCTCCGCTTCGACCTGGCTTGGCGCGGCTTTCGAGCACGGCCTCCACCTGTGCGCGGTCGCTATCGTCGCTCAAGCGGTGCTGGCCATGGCGCGGACACTGACACCCGACGTGACCCGTGCCGCCATCGCCCTGGCCAGCTTGGCCGGAGCCCTCCTCTTGCCGCCTGGCTTCGGACACATCGCCATCCTGGTGGCCGGTGGCCTCTTTGGCCTCGCTGTTTGTCGAGCAGCCCCCATCGCGCACTTGGATGGGCAGCTTCCCGTCGCAAAAGGCTGGACAGCCGCAGCCCTTGGCGCCTTTGGGCTCCTTTTCCTTCCCGGAGGGGTCGTCTTTGGCCAGTTAGGCGGTTGGGCGCTCTTTCATCGGTTTTACCAGACCGGCGCCTTGGTGTTTGGCGGCGGGCACGTGGTGTTGCCGCTGTTACAAAGCCAGGTCGTCACCCCTGGCTGGGTGTCCCCGGCGCGGTTTCTCTCCGGCTATGGCGCAGCCCAGGCCCTCCCCGGTCCGCTGTTCAGTTTTGCCGCCTTTTTGGGCGCCAGCGCACCGGTCGGCGGCGGCGGATTGTGCGGGGGCGTCATAGCACTGGTCGCCATCTTTCTGCCGGGGCTCCTATTGATGGCCGCAGCCGCCCCCTATTGGCGCTGGCTTCAGAGCGGCGTGCGCGCCCGCGCCAGCTTGCAAGGCGTCAATGCCGCTGTGGTGGGTCTTCTGGCAGCGGCGCTCTATAATCCGGTCTGGACCACGGCCATCCATTCCGCCAAGGACTTCGGCCTCGCCGTCGCCGCCTGTGTTGCCCTGGTCAAGTTCAAGACCCCGCCGCTTGCTATGGTATGCGCCGTGGTGTTCATCTCAGCCCTCAGCGCGGCGCTCGCGCCTTAGGGCAGCACAATCACCCAGGTCTTGGTCATCTCTTCCTCGACCGACCATTCGCCGACAAAGCCTGCCGGGATGACGAATTCGTCGCCTGGCTTAATCGGATGCGCCCTACCGTCCGCATCGATCACCGCGCCCTTGCCCGACAGGATGCGGCAATATTCGACCTCGTCATACTGTACCCGCCAGCGACCGGGCGTGCAGGTCCAGGTGCCAGCTGAAAACTTCCCATCCGGACTTGCGTAGCCCAGACGGACCACAGCCTGCGGGTCGCCGCTGACAATGCGATCCTTGGGCGGATTGGCGGCTTCGGAGGCAGCATTGGACGTGTCGAGAGCGTGCATGCAATTGCGCCTTCTGAAACTTGGTTTTCCGCCATTGCCGGTTCGTTAGGTCTGCTATTGCGAGCCGAAATAAAACCAGACCAGCGCCCCGACCAGGCCCGCCATCGCCTTAAAGACCGTACCGAGCGGAGTGGTCAACAAGGAGAGCGCGGATTGGACGGCGTTTGGTCGATGGGTGCCACGGCTTTGTCCCGCCTCGGCTATTTCGAGAAGATGACCTTGGCGAAGGCATTAATGGACGGCACTTGCGGCCCAGACCATCGAGAGACACCCTCCGACCGGGTCAAAACGATCTCGAAAGCCCTAAACGGATTGCCTGGACTGGACTGCGGGTACGCGCGATCTGCCGATAGCCCGGTCCATCGGACTGGACGAGTTGATCGCGCGTCCCTCCAAAATCAACGAGGTCTAAGACGAAAGACAGACGTTTGCTCACAGTGTGAGACCACGTAATGTCGGTTGTCCATAAGCCGGAGGTCTCGCTGCCTAATCCGTAGGTCTTGCCCTGATAGCTAATATTGGACGTTAATTTGTCGTCTTTGCCGATTTTATATTCGAACGATACTTTAGAGTTGATGCCGGGGTGGCGTTCAGTGGCAAACTGCCTGAGTGCATCCGGCGCCACGATTTCGCGCGAGAAAACGTCGAAATCCAGTGTTATGTCGATGCGCTTTCCGACCGAGTGCTTCCAAACGGTTTCGATGCCCACGCTCCGCGAGCGACCCAGATTTATCGGGGTCGAGATCAAGACGCCATTGGGGCCAAGGAAAAGATAGGTATTTATGTCGTTTTTTGTGTCTCGGTAATACAAAGTCGAGACTATAGAGTAGGTCTCTGCGTTGTATTCATGTCCCAGCTCAAAGTTTTCCCCATAGGCAGGTCTCAGGCTTGGATTGCCTTGGGTGGCGTTTTCCGGGCCATAGTAGCGCACAAACGGGTTCAATTGCTGTATGGTAAATGGCGTCGTACGCTCGCTATAGCTTGCTCGAAAGATGTTGTGTTCGCCCACTGTCTTCTGAAGATTCAAACTCGGCAGAACCCGATTGTAACCAGCAACACCGGCGATCGGACCCGAAGCGTTTTTCATGCTGAGGTCGGTTAGCTCGCTTCGCAGACCCGGCATGACGCCATATCCATCGAAGTTTATTTGATAAGTTATGTAAGCTGCGTAGTCGTACTCTTGAGCTGTAAAGCGGTCGACTTGCAACTCTCCTTCAGCCACATAGCCATAGTCGGAATCGGCGTAGGTGCTATGTACGGTCGTAAAAACAAGGCCAGCACTCAGTTGGTTGTCGCCATATTGCTTTTGGTAGTCAGCGGACACGTCAAAATGATCGTTTTCGTTGACCTCGGCGCTGGACTGCAAGAGCCCGTCTTCGTGGAAGGCGCCACCGCTGTCCACATGCGTTAGGGAGACCGAACTATAAAGCTCAAGGCTGTAATCGCTTTCACGTTTGGCGGAGTAAGACAGTGTGCTGTGGAAATTATCAGTCTTGTCCCGGCCGTGGTAGGTAGCGTTGGTCGCATTAGGGCCGCCAGTTCCAAAAAGAGTATCGTATCCTCCATTGACGACCGTACGGGTGCTGAACAGCACGCTCGACAGGGTCACACTCGCGTCGCTATCCAGGTCACGGGCGAGCTTGAGGCTGCCCAGAGCCTTGTCTGTGGTGGTGCGCGACGCCTCGCTGCGATGACTGTCGTCATAGGATAGCCCGTCGGACGGGTCATAGTTACGGTCAGTCGCTATGTGCGCCTTACCCCGCTCGTCCGTCAAACTTAGATAGGTATTAAATTTCCATTTGTCCCAGCCTCGCGTGAGCGACACGCTTGTATTGTAAGTGTTCAAAGTGTTGTCAGCAGCCGCAAACTCACCCTTCCACGGTGACTTCGGAACCTTCTTGAGGACAATGTTTATGATCGGACCATCGCTGGAATCAAAGGCGGCAGACGGGTTGGTAATGACTTCGATGCTGTCGATCTGATCGGCTGGAACCTGTAATGCGACGTCTCGGGGCACAACCTTCCCGTCGAGCATCAGGGTAACGTTCACGCCACCCTGCATCGTAATCCTGTTTTTCGGACCAACGAAGACGCTGGGCAACTTGCCGATGACATCAATGGCGCGTGACGTACGCGTCTCGGCATTGGCTCGAACATCATAGACTGTCCGATCAATCTTCGTCGTACGTTCCTTCCGTCGAGCCGTGATGACAAGATCACTCACCACCACCGCCGAAGTTGAACTCTTCGCAGCTGAATCCGCGCCCCCAGAGTCTTGAGCACAGGCCAGCATAGGCGCGAGATCCAAGACAATCGCTAAGACGCTAACGTGCGAAAGCAGCTTGCGTTGCCAGACTCCCTCTTGGGACGCCAACTTCAACAAAAATGGAGTTCGAAATTTTTGGAACAACGGCAAACGTCCTCGAATGTTCGCATGAATTCACACGGTGGGAATTTTTACAGTCGAACCACTTTAATCGCGCGGCCGGTGGGATCTCCCCTCTAATCTTCCTTAATCGAGATTGCGATGACCGTGTATTAAATTTGATAGGCGGTCAACTATGTCGCAATATTCATGCGGCGACCGCCTCAAAGCAGGGATTGTCACTAAGATTCTGACCCATCTGACAAATTCTCTTCAGGTTTCGCGATCCCAAAGGAAACACCGTGCGTGGATCGCTGCTACCACTGCGATCCGTGTGCGGATTGGCGGCTTCGGGTGGTGCATTGGATGTATCGAGAGCGTGCATGCAGTTGCGCTTTCTGAAACCTGTTATTCCGCCGATGGCGGTTCGTTAGGTCTGCTTTTGCGAGCCGAAATAAAACCCGACCACTGACCCGACCAAGCCGACCATTGCCGTAAAGACTGTACGTAAGCGATTAGCTGACCCCGTTGGCGTTAAAATTCCACGGCATGAGGTCTTCGAGCTTGGAGAGCGGCCAGCCGTTTGCGAGGCGCTCGAGCGTTTGCGTTAGCCAAGCCTGCGGGTCGACATCATTCATTCTGCAGG
>CAIMFV010000049.1 GCA_903840435.1 uncultured Caulobacterales bacterium | reverse complement strand
CGGGACGAGCGGTTTTTAGGTGGTTTTTCAATTTCATCCGCTCATGACCTGCGAAGGCCGGTATCCAGGGGGTTATTTGCAAACCTTGGCGGGCCTGTCTCTGGGTCCCGGCCTGCGCCGGGACGAGCGGCTTAGAAGTGGCGCTTCAATTAAATCCGCTCATACCGGCGAAGGCCGGTATCCAGGGGGTTATTTGCAAACCTTGGCGGGCTTGTCTCTGGTTCCCGGCCTACGCCGGGATGAGCGGGGGAAAGGTGGGTAATTTCAATTCTATCCGCGAGGAAGCAACGGCTAGCCTCTCGGTGGGGGGGTGGCGCCTGTGCTTTCGATCAGGCGGACGAGGATATAGAGCCTGGGCGTGACGGTGGTCAGGTCGAGGCTTTCGTGCGGGGTGTGGGCGCCGGAGCCTGTGGCGCCCAGCCCGTCGAGGGCGGGGGTTCCCACTGCATCGGCCAGCGCTGATTCTGAGGCGCCGCCATTGCCGCCCAGCGCCAGCGGCCGGCCGATTTCCTTGGCAATGCCGGTGGCGCGGGCGGCGAGGCCATCGACCCGGCTGTTTTCAACCAAGGGCGGGAAGGTCCAATCATAGGTGAGCTTGACGGCGGTGTCGGGAATTTCCGGCGTGGCGGCAATCTTGCGCGCGGCGCTTTCAACGGCGCGCATATCCTCAGCCGTGCGGCCGCGCACATTCAGCGTCACCTGCGCCTGGGCGGGGATAATGTTGGAGCGGCTGCCCGCCTTCATCAGGGTCAGGTTGACCGTGATCCCGTCGCCGGAACGGGGAAAGGCCGCCTCGATCCGGCGCACCTGGTTGATCGCCTCGTCAGCGGCATTGCGGCCAGCTTCCGGCTCCATGCCCGCATGGGCGGCGCGGCCCGCAACCTCGAGCACCAGGCTTGCCGAGGTTTTGCGCCACACAGTGACGGTGTCGCGGGCCTCGGGCTCGAGATTAAATTCCACATCGCTGTCGCGGGCGAGCTTGTCGATCAGATGGCGGGCGCCGGGCGAGCCCTGTTCTTCGCTGGTTTCGATCAGCAGCGTCAGGCTGGCAAAGTCGGTGACATGCAGATCGTGAATAAGCTTTAGCGCCGTGACGCCGGTGACGACGCCGCCCTTCTCGTCCATCACGCCCGCGCCGGTGGCCAGATCGCCTGTGACGGTAAAGGGGCGCTTGGCCGCTTCGCCCGGCTCAAACACCGTATCGAGATGGCCGATCAGCAAGACCTTGCCCTTGCCCGTACCGGTCAGCCGGGCCACCAGATTGGCGGGCAGGCCCGGTGCTTCGGCGGGGACGCGCTCCACCGTGGCGCCAAGGGCTGTCAGATATTGGCTGAGCAGGGCGGCGATCTTTTCCCCGCCCTCCACATTGCCTGTGCCGCTGTCGATATTGACGATCTGGCCGAGCAGCTCGAGCTCGCCCGCATAGGCGGCTTGGGCGGCGGCCCATTCCTTGGCGCTCGGCGCGGCCATGGCCGGTTGGGTTGCCAGGCTAGCGGCGGCGAGCGCAAGGCCCAAGGTTACGGCGGGGCGGAAGGAATAGGGCGTGGCCATGGATCAGGGTTCCGGGTCGCGACGGGAATGGGGGAGAAGCTTAAGCCTTAAGTCTCTCACCTGTCTCGCCTCAGATTGCGAAAGGGCGGCGAAGCGGCTATCTGCAAGGCGAGCGTCGCTGCGGCACTGCAAAGCGGCGGCCCAGGTTTCGACGGCGGTTAAGGACCTTTTCTCATGATCCAGCAGACGCAAGTCACCGTGTTCGGCGGCGGCGGGCATTTAGGCCGCCACGCGGTGCGGGCCTTGGCCAAGGCGGGCTATCGCATCGTGGTGGCGGTGCGCCGGCCCCATCTGGTGCCCGAGCTGAAGGTCATGGGCGATGTGGGCCAGATCGCGGTCGTCCAAGCCAATCTGCGCGATGCCGCGTCCGTGGCGCGGGCGGTGCGCGGGTCGGGCGCCGTGGTCAATCTGGTCGGGCTTCTCTATGCCCATGGTCGGCAAAGCTTCGCCGCCATCCAAGCGGACGGGGCTGAAACCCTGGCCAAGGCCGCCAAGGCGGCGGGCGTCAAGGCCTTTATCCAGGTCTCTGCCATTGGCGCCGATCCCAATTCTCCCGCCCTCTATGGCCGCACCAAGGCCGAGGGCGAGGCGCGGGTGCGGGCCATCTATCCCGATGCGGTGGTCTTGCGGCCCTCGGTGGTGTTTGGGCCAGAAGACGACTTTTTCAATCGCTTTGCCGCCATGGCCGCCGTGGCGCCTGTCCTGCCCCTGGTTGGCGGCGCGACGCGGCTGCAACCGGTCTATGTCGGCGATGTGGCCAAGGCGGTGCTGGCCAGCCTTGACGGCGCCCTGGCCGGGGGTGAGGTCTTGGGCCAGACCTATGAGCTCGGCGGCCCGCGCATCTATACGATGCGCGACCTGTTGCAGCTGGTCATCCAGGAGACGGGCCGTAAACGCCCGCTTCTGCCTGTGCCTGCACCCCTGGCGGGCCTGATTGCCAGCCTGGGCGATGTACAAGCCGCCGTGACGGCCTTCCCGCCCATCCTGACCACGGACCAGCTCAAGCTCTTGGGGCGCGATAATGTCGCCACAGGTCCTGGGCTCGCAGCCCTGGGCATCAGCCCCACCGGTCTGGAAGCGGTCCTGCCAACCTATTTGTGGCGGTTCCGCGAGGGCGGGCAGTTTGCCGATGTCAGCCATGGTGCGCCGGGGTAATGTCTATAAAGTGGACATAAATCGCTAACCGGACCAAAAAAGCACCAAGGCGACGCCCTGATGGGCAAATATTGGTATCTTAAATAGACTATCGCCTTTTGCCCCTGCTGTTTTGAGCCTAAAGGCTCGGCCTTAAGCTTTGGGGGCCGGTCTATGGCTGAGCGGTTATTGAAATTCGTCACCGTGCCACGGGCCCTGCCCGGCAAGCGTAGCGCCGATGTGCGTCTCAGCGACTTTGACGAAATCTATGGCGATTATGATGCGACCAGCGGACCGGTCCAGGCCTCGCGCTGTTCCCAATGCGGCGTGCCCTTTTGTCAGTCGGCCTGCCCGCTCGGCAATGCCATTCCCGACTGGCTGAAACTGGCGGCGGAAGGGCGGCTAGAAGAGGCCTATGAGCTGTCGGCCTCCACCTCGACCTTGCCAGAAATCTGCGGCCGTATCTGCCCGCAAGACCGGCTCTGTGAGGGCTCTTGCGTCATTGAGCAGTCGGGCTGGGAGACGGTCTCGATTGGCGCGGTGGAGCGCTACATCACCGATACGGCCTTTGACCAGGGCTGGGTCAAGCCGCTGCGTCCCTTAACCGAACGGGCCCAGTCGGTGGGCATTGTTGGCGCGGGCCCGGCTGGCCTCTCGGCCGCTGAGCGGCTGCGCGAAGAAGGCTATCTCGTCACCGTCTATGACCGGCATGATCGGGCGGGCGGGCTGTTGATCTATGGCATACCCGGTTTCAAGCTTGAAAAGGATCTGGTGGCGCGGCGCACGGCGCGCCTTGCCGAGGGCGGGGTGGTGTTCCGGCTGAATTTCGAGCTTGGCCGCGACGCCAGCTTAAAAGACCTGCGCGCTCGCCATGATGCGGTGCTGCTGGCCACTGGCGTCTATGCCGCCCGCGACCTTGGCCTGCCGCGCGACAGTGGCCAAAACAGTATTGCCGCGCTGGACTATCTGATTGCGTCCAACCGTGCCGGTCTGGGCGACGGCCCGGTTCCGGCGCCTCTGACGGCGAAGGATAAGGCGGTTGTGGTGGTCGGCGGTGGCGATACGGCCATGGACTGTGTGCGCACGGCGGTGCGCCAAGGGGCCAAACGGGTCACCTGCCTCTATCGCCGCGACCGGGCCAATATGCCGGGCTCGGCCCGCGAAACCGCTCATGCCGAAGAAGAGGGCGTGGTGTTCGAATGGCTGGCGGCGCCCAAGGCCTTGCTCGGCGATGGCGAGGCCTTGCGCAAGATCCGCATTGGCCGCATGCGCCTTGGCCCGCGCGATACGGGCGGGCGGCAGACGCCGGTCGAAATTCCCGGCGCCGACTTTGAGCTTGAGGCTGACATGGTCATTGCCGCGCTCGGCTTCGAGCCGGAAGACGCGCCGCGTCTTTATCAGGCGCCGGAGCTAAAGCTCACCCGCCACCGGACTATCGAGGTGGGGCGGCTCGACTTCCAAACCTCCATCCCTGGCGTGTTTGCCGCAGGCGATATTGTCCGGGGCGCGTCCTTGGTCGTCTGGGCCATCAAGGACGGGCTCGACGCCGCCAAGAGCATTCACGGCTATTTGCGCGATCAGGCCCACGCCAAGACCCAGCCGCCCTATTTCATCGAAGCCTAAGCGCCCAAAGCCGCTGGAGCTCAAGACCGCCATGTTCCCAGACCCGAACGCGTCCGAAATCACCCGTTATCTGGCCAACCGCGACCGGTTAAGCCGCGATGGCCTCTATGACCCAACCGATGAGCGCGACGCCTGTGGGGTCGGGCTTGTCTGCGCCCTTGATGGCAAGCCCCGTCGGGAAGTGGTCGAGCTCGCGATTCGCGCGCTCAAGGCCGTGTGGCATCGCGGCGCCGTCGATGCCGATGGCAAGACCGGCGACGGGGCAGGCGTGCTGTTGAACGTGCCCCAACCCTTCTTTGCCGATCAGGTGACCAAGATTGGCCACAGGCTGCGCGGCGGCCCGATTGCGGTCGGTCAGATCTTTTTGCCCAGGCTCGATCTCGGCGCCCAGGAGGCGTGTCGTACCCTGGTCGAGCGCGAAGTGTTGCGCGACGGCTTCTATATTTATGGCTGGCGGCAAGTGCCGGTGAACACCGCCGTCATCGGCGAAAAGGCCAATGCGACGCGACCCGAGATCGAGCAGATCATGCTGGCGGCGCCTGCCGCCCTGGTCGCCGATGACCCGGACGGCCTAAAGCTCGAACGGGCCTTGTTTTTGATCCGCAAGCGCATTGAAAAGGCGGCTTCGGCGGCTGGCCTTGCCTCCTTCTACATCTGCTCCCTGTCGGCGCGGTCCTTGGTCTATAAGGGCATGTTCCTGGCCGAGGCCATTGACGACTTTTATCCCGACCTGCGCAACAGCGGGTTTGAAAGCGCGGTGGCGATTTTCCATCAACGTTATTCAACCAACACCTTCCCCGAATGGCGCCTCGCCCAACCCTTCCGCATGCTGGCCCATAATGGCGAGATCAATACGTTGAAGGGCAATATCAACTGGATGCAGAGCCACGAAATCCGCATGACCGCCGACGCCTTTGGCGACGACGATGATTGCGTGAAGCCGGTCATTCTGCCCGGCGGCTCGGATTCGGCAGCGCTGGATAATGTCTATGAGGTCTTGGTGCGGGCAGGACGCCCAGCACCCATGGTCAAAGCGCTGTTGATGCCCGAAGCCGCGGCGCCCAATATGAAGCGCGACCATGCCGCCCTCTATGCCTATTGCAATGCGGTGATGGAGCCGTGGGATGGCCCCAGCGCCATCTGTGCCACCGATGGGCGATGGGTGGTGGCGGGCAAGGACCGCAACGGCCTGCGCCCCTTGCGCGTCGCGCGCACCCATGACGGCCTGTTGATCCTGGGCTCTGAGGCCGGCATGTGCGGCGTCGATGAGGCCAGGATTGCCTCCAAGGATCACATCAGCGCTGGCCGCATGTTGGCGGTCGATCTGAAGGCTGGACGCTATTACGACGAAGACGAGATAATCGACGCCCTTGCCGATGATCATCCTTATACGGAATGGCTGGCCAATATTGCCTCGCTGGAAGAGAAGATCGGCCCAGGGCCTGAGCCGCGCCAGCTGACCCGCGAGGCCTTGGTCCGGCGGCAAGCGGCGGCGGGTCTGACGCTGGAAGACCTCGAGCTGATCCTTGCGCCCTTGGCCGAGGAGGGCAAGGAGGCCATCGGCTCCATGGGCGATGACACGCCGCTTGCCGTGCTGTCCGAGGCTTACCGACCCTTGAGCCATTTCTTTCGGCAAAACTTCAGTCAGGTGACCAATCCGCCCATCGATCCGCTGCGCGAAACCGCGATGATGAGCCTAAAGACCCGGTTCAAGAACCTTGGCAATATCTTGGCCCAGGACGAGACCCAAACCGACGTCTTTGTGCTCGACAGCCCGGTCCTGACCAATGGCATGTATGCGCGGTTCTTGGCCCTGTTGGGCGAAAAGACCGTCAAGGTCATTGACTGTACCTTTGAGGCCGAAGACGGCGATGCACCGCGCGGGTCCAGACTGCGGGCCCACCTCGACCGCATCCGCGCCGAGGCCGAAGATGCCGCCTTGTCGGGGCGCACCCAAATCGTCCTGACCGACGAACATGCCGGAACAGATCGCTGCGCCCTGCCCATGGTGCTCGCCACTGGCGGCGTGCACAGCCATTTGGTCGCCAAGGGTCTGCGCTCCTATGTCTCCCTGATCGTGCGCAGCGCCGAATGTGTCGACACCCATGGTTTTGCCGTGTTGGTCGGGGTGGGCGCCACGGCGGTCAATGCCTGGCTGGCGCAAGAAAGCTTTCAAGATCGCTTGGAACGCGGCCTGATGCCCGACCTTTCCTTGCGCGACGCCTGCCTGAATTTCAAAAAGGGCGTCGAGGCGGGCCTGTTAAAAATCCTGTCCAAGATGGGCATTTCGGTCATCTCCTCCTATCGCGGCGGGTATAATTTCGAGGCGGTGGGCCTGTCGCGCGCCCTGGTGGCGGAATTCTTCCCCGGCATGAGCTCGCGCATTTCCGGCATTGGTCTGGCGGGCTTGGAAGACAAGGCGCTTGAAGCCCATGGCCGCGCCTATGGCCAGGCCCGCATCGCCCTGCCGCTGGGCGGTTTTTACCGTCAAAGGGCCGGGGCGGAGAAACACGCCTATGAGGCAGGTTTGATCCATTTGCTGCAATCGGCGTGCGACAGTGGGTCTTATGAGACCTATCGGCGGTTTTCCGAAGGCATGATGTCGGACAGGCCCGTCGCCTTGCGCGACCTCTTGGCCTGGCGCAGTGATCGCAAGCCCTTGCCCCTCGATGAGGTCGAGAGCGTCAATGCCATCCGCAAGCGTTTTGTCACGCCGGGCATGAGCCTGGGGGCCTTATCGCCTGAAGCGCACGGCGTGCTCAATATCGCCATGAACCGTATCGGGGCGCGCTCGGTGTCCGGCGAGGGCGGCGAGGTTCCGGAGCGCTATAAGCCGCTGCCCAATGGCGACAATCCCAATTCGGCGGTCAAACAAGTGGCCTCTGGCCGGTTTGGCGTCACAGCTGAATACTTAAACCAGTGTCGCGAAATCGAAATCAAGGTGGCCCAGGGCGCCAAGCCCGGTGAGGGCGGCCAGTTGCCGGGCTTTAAGGTCACCGAGTTGATCGCGCGATTGCGCCACGCAACCCCCGGCGTCACCCTGATCTCGCCGCCGCCGCACCACGACATCTATTCCATCGAAGACCTGGCCCAGCTGATCTATGATTTGAAGCAGATCAACCCCGAGGCGCGGGTTGGGGTTAAGTTGGTGGCGGCCTCAGGCATTGGAGCGATTGCGGCGGGCGTCGCCAAGGCCAAGGCCGATATTATCCTCATCTCTGGCCATGTCGGCGGCACGGGCGCCTCGCCCCAGACCTCGATCAAGCATGCTGGCGGACCTTGGGAAATGGGGCTTTCAGAGGCCAATCAGGTCTTGACCCTGAATAATCTCCGCCACCGGGTCACACTGCGCGCCGACGGCGGTATGCGCACCGGGCGCGACATTGTCATCGCCGCCATGCTGGGGGCGGAAGAGTTTGGCATTGGCACGGCCAGCCTGATCGCCATGGGCTGCATCATGGTGCGCCAGTGCCATTCCAATACCTGTCCGGTGGGGGTGTGCAGCCAAGATGAGCGCTTGCGGGCCAAGTTTACCGGCACGCCGGAAAAGGTCATCAATCTCTTTAGCTTTATCGCCGAAGAGGTGCGTGAAATTCTGGCCTCTTTAGGCTTCAGCGAGCTGAAAGAGATTGTTGGCCGCGCCGATCTCCTGTCCCAGGTCAGCCGGGGTGGCGAACACCTGGACGATCTCGATTTGAACCCGCTGTTGGTGCGCGCCGATCCGGGCCTCAACCCGCCCTATTGCGTGGTCGAAGGCCGCAACGCGGTGGGCGATACTCTGGACGCCGAAATTGAAAAGGATGCTGGCCCGCTGTTGGAGCGCGGCGAGAAGATGCAACTCACCTATCGGGTGCGCAACACCCAAAGGGCCATTGGCGCGCGGATGTCGTCACACATCGTGCGCAAATTTGGTATGAAGGGGCTGGCGCCGGGTCACCTCACCCTCGACTTGAAAGGCTCGGCGGGCCAGAGCCTGGGCGCCTTTGCCGTGCAAGGCATCAAGATCATCCTGACCGGCGAGGCGAATGACTATGTCGGCAAGGGACTTTCGGGGGCTGAGATTATTATTCGCCCCGCCGTCGGTCTGGCTGAGCCCTCGCGACAGGCCCTGCTTGGCAATACCATCCTCTATGGCGCGACCTCAGGGCGTCTCTTGGCGGCGGGCCGGGCGGGCGAGCGGTTTGCGGTGCGCAACTCTGGCGCCAATACGGTTATCGAGGGCTGTGGCGCCAATGGCTGCGAATATATGACCGGTGGCACGGCGGTGATCTTGGGGCCGATTGGGGCCAATTTCGGCGCGGGCATGACCGGCGGCATGGCCTTCCTTTATGACCCCAATGGCACGCAACAAAGCCGGGTTAATCCGGACAGCGTCCTGATCCGACCGCTGGCCTCGGCGGCGTGGGAAGCGGTGTTGCGCGATCTGATTGTCGCCCATGCTCACGAGACCGGCTCTGAACTGGCTGACGATCTGCTGCGCGATTGGGAGCGCGTCCGCGACCGCTTCGTCCAGATCTGCCCGAAAGAAATGGCCCACCTTTTGGATGCAGGCGCGACCGAGGCGGCTTGACCTTTATCCGACGAATGGGGCCCGTGACTGGGCCCCGTGAGTGGGACCCGTGCCGCATCTCGCATTTCTCCCTCTGGGCAAGCGGCTTTGGGCTGATTAAGGTGGCGGTCGAAACGGGCGCCGAAAGCCCAACGCCTCATAGGGAACCGCCAGATGCGCGAAGCCGTCATTGTCTCCTACGCCCGTACCGGTCTCGCCAAGGCCATGCGCGGCGGGTTTAATCAAACCCACGGTGCAGCCATGGCCGGTCACGCCATCAAGCACGCCATTGCCCGCTCTGGCCTCGACCCCGCCGAGATTGAAGAGGTGGTCCTGGGCTGTGGCAATCCCGAAGGTGCGACGGGCTCCAATGTCGGCCGCAATGCCGCACTTTATGCCGGCTGTCCGGTCACCACCTCGGGCTCGACCCTGAACCGGTTTTGCTCCTCTGGCCTGAACGCCATTGCCCAAGCCGCCTATTATGTGCGGGCCGAGGGCGTGCCTGCCGCTGTCGGCGCAGGCGTTGAATCCATCTCGCTCGTGCAAATGGGCGGCCACATGAACATGTTCCACTATACGCAAGAGGACCTGATGAAGGCCCATCCGGCGCTGTGGATGCCGATGATCGACACGGCCGATGTGGTGGCGGCGCGGTATAATGTCAGCCGCGAATATCAGGACGAATATGCGCTTCGCTC
Source organism: uncultured Caulobacterales bacterium (assembly GCA_903840435.1). Lineage (GTDB taxonomy): Bacteria > Pseudomonadota > Alphaproteobacteria > Caulobacterales > Caulobacteraceae > CAIMFV01. The sequence goes on along the minus strand of CAIMFV010000049.1, from coordinate 948 downwards.
GCAACAGCTCTACGCCAAGGCCCAGGCCGATGGCCGCATCGCGGAAGAGATCGTGCCCATGGCCACCAAGATGAAGGTGGTGGACAAGGCGACAGGCCAAGAGAGCCTCGTCGACTATGTGGTCAATAAGGACGAGTGCAACCGTCCCGACACCAAGCTCGAAGGCCTTGCCGCCCTGCAACCGGTCAAGGGGCCGGGCAAGTTTGTCACCGCCGGAAATGCCAGCCAATTGGCCGACGGCGGTGCCGCCGTGGTGATCATGGAAGCCAAGGCCGCTGAGCAAAAAGGCCTTGCACCGCTGGGGGCTTTCCGTGGCTTTGCGGTGGCAGGCTGCGAGCCGGACGAAATGGGCATTGGTCCGGTCTTCGCCGTGCCGCGCCTCCTCGCCCGCCATGGCCTGAAGGTCGATGATATTGATCTATGGGAACTGAACGAAGCCTTTGCCAGCCAGTGCCTCTATAGCCGCGACAAGCTGGGCATTGATCCTGACAAGTACAATGTCAATGGCGGCTCCATCTCCATCGGCCACCCCTATGGCATGACCGGCGCCCGCTGCACCGGCGCCCTGTTGCTCGAAGGCCGTCGCCGTAAAGCCAAATGGGGCGTCGTCACCATGTGCATCGGCGGCGGCATGGGCGCAGCCGGCCTGTTTGAGATCTTTTCCTGAGGGGGGCGGATGGAATTTCAACCTCCGCGGGTATGAGCGGAAGATATTGAAAATACGCACCTTTCAGCCGCTCCCCCCGGCGAAGGCCGGGGTCCAGGGGCGGGCCCGCAGACGGTTGGGATGATCCTCTGGATACCGGCCTCCGCCGGTATGAGCGGATAGGATAGAGCGCCTCCCTAAACACCGCTCCCCCCGGCGAAGGCCGGGGTCCAGGGACGGGCCTGCAGACGGTTGGGATGATCCTCTGGATACCGGCCTCCGCCGGTATGAGCGGAAGATAT
>CAIMFV010000048.1 GCA_903840435.1 uncultured Caulobacterales bacterium | reverse complement strand
GCCTGCTGGCTCGGGACGATGCCTGGGCTTACGCAAGAGATGCGGCGCGCGCGTTGCTTGCGGATTTCACAAAAACCGGACAGTCGTTTCGCTAAATCCCGGACACTGGTTTCACTAAATCCGGGACAGCTGAGATTAGGCGCAGGGAGCCTGGTTGCTGTCAGGGTTGTGTGATTTCCGGATTTGCCTCGTCAGTCAAGCTTGCGGGTGATTTCTGTCTCCGCATGCTGTCGCCTTTCAGGGTGATGCGGTGGGCATTATGGATGATACGATCGAGGATAGCGTCAGCGATGGTCGGTTCTCCGATCATGTCATGCCATGCCGCGACTGGGAGCTGGGCGGTGATCAGCGTTGATTTTCTGCGGTAACGTTCTTCGAAGATTTCAAGCAGATCGAGGCGCTGCTGATCGTTGAGACTGTGCGTGCCCCAGTCGTCCAAAATCAGCAGCTGGACCCGGGCGAGCTTATCGACGACCCGCGGGAACCGGCCGTCCAGGCGTGCAAGAGCAAGGTCTTCGAACAGGCGCGGTACGCGCAAATACAAGACAGAGTGATCCTGACGCGCGGCCTGGCGTCCGAACGCACACCCCAGCCAGGTTTTCCCGGTGCCGGTTTGACCTGTGATTATCAAATTCTCATTGGCTTTGAGCCAGGCGCCCTGAGCGAGCGAGAGGACGTTGCGACGATCAATTCCGCGATGTGCGGCAAAGTCGACATTCTCGATGCAGGCGTCTGCAAAGCGGAGCTTCGCGCTGACAAGACGGTTGGTCAGACGCCGATCTGCCCGGACAGCAATCTCACGGTCCAGCATCAGTCCTAGCCATTCTTCCCTGGTCAGATCGCCGGTGGCGTCCTGATCGGCAATGTCGCGCCATGCGGCGGCCATTCCGGCCAGCCCGAGAATATGCATTTGATCAAGAGTAGGATGTATCAGCACGCAGCAGTCCTTTCGTTACTGGTAATAGGAGCCCCCACGGATGTTCCCGTGGGCCGGTGTCGGTTTGGCCGGCTTCGTTGCCGGCGGAATCTTGTCGAAGCCGGCTTTGAGGATGGCATTCACGGAGGAATAGGAGACCGCGCCGATGGTCAGCGCCCGATCGCATGCGGCTTCGAGCCGCTCGCGTTCATAGCGCCGGGCGAGCGACAGAACGCCCATGGCAGAGCGATATCCCTGCTCGGGATGTGGCTTGTCGCGCATCAGCCGCTCTACAAGCGTCGCGGTGTTTGGTCCCGTTTTGTTGGCCCGGTCGATCAGACTTGCTGGCGACATATTCGCATAGCGCTGGTGCGCCTTGGGCATATGCTCGCTGACAGTAACATGCCCGCGGCGCTGGGATGTGCGCATATGGCTGGCCACCCGCGCATGATCGTAGAAGATCTCAACCACCCGATGCGTCAGCCGGACATCGACTTGCCGGCCGATCAATCGGTGCGGCACCGAGTAGAACGTCTTGTCGACCTCGACGTGGTAATCGGGATGAACGCGCGCGGTTTTCCACTCGGCATATTCGAACGGTGCCGCAGGCAACGACGCCAGCGCCGATCGCTCGATGTCTTCGAAGAGTGCCCGGCGTGATTTGCCGACATGGCGCATCGGGCGGTCATTGAGATCGGTCAGCAGCACGGCGATCGCGGCGTTGAGCTCTGCCAGATTGAAGAATTGTCGATTGCGCAGCCGTGCAAGAATCCAGCGCTCGACGATCAATACCGCGCCTTCGACTTTGCCCTTATCACGTGGTCGCCGACTCCGGGTCGGGAGGATCGTCGTGTCATAGTGCTCTGCCATCGCCGCAAAGGTCGCGTTCAGCGTCGGCTCGAACCACAACGCCTTGGCAACACCCGCCTTCAGGTTGTCACACACGATTGCGCGCGGAACCCCGCCAATGAAGCTCAGGGCACGGCACTGCGCGTCGATCCAGTCAGGCAACTTCTGGCTCGCACTGGCCATCGCGAAGGTGAAGGACGATGCGCCCAGAACAGCCACGAAGATTTGTGCCTGGGTAATGACCCCGGTCACAGGGTCGACCACCGGCACAGTATGGCCAGCATAATCGGTCTGCATCACCGCGCCTGCTTCATGCCGATTACGAAAGCTGACATGCGTGCGCCGTTGGAAGGCCATGAACCGGGTGCAAAACCAGGTGTAACCATAGCCATTGGGGTGCGCGGCCCGGTATTCCTGCCACAGCAGCAACAGCGTCACGCCCTTGCGCTTGATCTCCTGCGCCATAACGGCCCAGTCAGGCTCATCCAGATCCTGGGGTGGTCGACCAACCCGTCGAAACACCAACCGTTCGATCGCTGCATCGTCATCGTAGCCCGGCGGTAACGGCCAGGCTGTCAGACCAGCTTCCCGGGCGCGCAGCACATAGGTCGATACTGTCGTCTTGCTGAGCTTCAGTCGCTCCGACACAGCCCGTACCGACAAACCCTGTTCGTAGGTCAGCCGGAGGATCGATCGCATATCCTTCACGTCGGTTCGTCTCGCTTGCTTCCGTCTCGGCATCACCCCTCCCATCGCAACGATGAAGAGCCAATGCCAGATCGGCGCACCCGAAAACCCAACCTCAATCCAGCCCGGATCACTGTCCGGGATTTAGTGAAATCGCTGTCCCGTATTTACTGAAACGCGTGTCCGGGATTTAATGAAATCCCTGTCCGGGAATTACTGAAACCCGCACGCCATTCCGCCTCAGTGAGATCACCCCTGCTCAAG
>CAIMFV010000047.1 GCA_903840435.1 uncultured Caulobacterales bacterium | reverse complement strand
GGGGGGAGCGGCGGAAAGGTGTGTGATTCCAATATCTTCCGCTCATACCGGCGAAGGCCGGTATCCAGAGGATCATCCCAAACCTCAGCAGGCCCGTCCCTGGACCCCGGCCTACGCCGGGGGGAGCGGCGGAAAGGTGTGTGATTCCAATACCTTCCGCTCATGACCTGCGAAGGCCGGTATCCAGGGGATCATCCGAAAACCTCAGCAGGCCCGCCCCTGGACCCCGGCCTGCGCCGGGGGGAGCGGCGGAAAGGTGTGTGATTCCAATATCTTCCGCTCATACCGGCGAAGGCCGGTATCCAGGGGATCATCTCCAAACCTCAGCAGGCCCGTCCCTGGACCCCGGCCTACGCCGGGGGGAGCGGTGTTTAGGTGGTGCTCAATTAAATCCGCTCATGACCGGCGAAGGCCGGTATCCAGAGGATCATCCCAAACCTCAGCAGGCCCGTCCCTGGACCCCGGCCTACGCCGGGGTGAGCGGTGGAAAGGTGCGTGATTTCAATATCTTCCGCTCATGACCGGCTAAGGCCGGTATCGAGGAGATCATCTGCAAACCTTGGCAGGCCCGTCTCAGGCCCCCTGGGACAGGGGTCCGGCGGTAAGGGCTTGGTTTACCTCAGCGAAGCCGTGCGGCGGCGAGGTCGCGCCACTGGCTGGCTTCGCGGCGGAAGGGGCCTGATAGGCGCGCCATGCGCCGGTCGATCTCTTCCAGATTGGCCTTGGCCTCGGCAAGACGGCCTGTTTCAGCGAGAAAGGCGGTATAGCGCGCCATGGCCTCAAAGCCTGGCATCCGCTCCGACGCCCATTTGAACTGAGCTTCAGCGTCTGTCGGACGTCCGACGCCATAGAGGGCTCGCGCCGTGGCCAGCACGGCCTGTGGCGTTTGGCCTTCTTCTCCCTGCAAGGCGAGCTTTCGCAGGACCTCGAGCGCCTCATCGAAGCGGCCGAGTTCAACCAAGGCCTTGGCACGGCCAAGTTGCAAGCTTGGGTCCTCGGCATGGACGCCTTGGGCTGCCTCGCGATAGAGGGTTTCAGCCTCCTCGTGACGTCCTTGGGCGGCGGCAGCAGCAGCCAAACGCATGCGGTTGGCCACAGTGGGGCTATCTTCGACCGCTTTCAGGGCTTCACGATAGTCGCGGTGGGGATCGAGCGTCTCGCGCGCTGTCGCGCCAAGCTTGCGCGCCGTTGGCCCTTCAAAGAGCGAGGGCAGGATGATGACGAAAAAATAGACCAAGACGCCTAGGCCCGAAAACATCAGCACGATCCAGAGCCAAAAGCTGTTTTGCCCCGTGCGCACAATGTGAAAGCAGCAGGCGATAGACAGGCCGAGCCCGAATAGGAAATATGGGTTGAAGATTGCGCCGAGGATAAGGCCCATGGGTTTGCTCGCTCAGTTCACGCTTCGCCGCCGGTGCGGGCCGCCTTGCGCGGATCCAGCTTTTCCGCTGGGGCGAGGCGCAAGACCTCTGCCTGATATTTGTCATCCAAGCCGTCAGCCAACAAGGGTGCGGCGTCCGCCAGTGCGGTCAATAGGGGCTGCAACCAGTCACGATCCCCCTTGTGGAAATCGGACAGCACATGTCCCATCACCTGATCCTTGTGGCCTGGATGGCCCACGCCAATCCGCCCGCGGCGAAAATCGGGCCCAATATGGCTGATCAGCGAGCGCACGCCATTGTGACCCGCCGCGCCGCCGCCGGTCTTCATACGGAAGCGGCCAGGAGCGAGATCGAGTTCGTCATAAAAGACGACCACATCTGACGGAGCGGCTTTCACGAAGCTGAGCGCCGCCAGAACCGACCGCCCGCTCTCATTCATGAAGGTTTGCGGCTTGAGCATCAGGACCCGAACCGCACTGTTCGCGCCCGCGATGGTTCCCTCGCGCACCAAAGCCTGAAACTTCGACCGCTCTGGACCAAAGCGCCAACGCTCAGCCATGGCGTCCATGGCCAGAAAGCCGACATTGTGTCGGTTGTGGGCATATTTGGGGCCAGGATTGCCAAGGCCCACAAGGATCAGCATGGCTCAGCTCCAAGCCGAGCTTTGGCCTAGCTCGCGGCGTTTTCCGCCGCTTCCGCCGACGCCGAAGCTGCAGACCCTGCAACGGTGGCGATGACGAAATCTCGGCCCTTGATCACCGGCTCGACACCTTGAGGCGCGTTCAGGTTTGACCACCGGATGGACTCGCCGATTTCAAGGCCCGTTAAGTCGGCAACCAGGTCTTCGGGAATGTGGTCGGCTGGGGCCCAGATCTCGACTTCATGGCGGGCGATGTTCAAAGCACCGCCCTTTTTCAAGCCGGGGCTCGCATCCTGATGGCGGAAGTGAACCGGCACGGAAATCTTGACCAATTGATGCTCGTCGACACGATAGAGGTCGAAATGCACAGGCTGGTCATTAACCGGATGAAACTGAATGTCTTTGGCGATGACGCCTTGGCTCTCTTCGCCATATTTCAAAGTCACCAAGTGACCGAGGAGCTTGCCCGTATAGAGCGCCTTGCGGAACTCATTGGCGTTGACGGCAATCGGCACCGGGCCGCGCGGACCGCCATAGAGCACGCCAGGCACCTTGCCAGAACGTCGGGCTTCGCGAGCGCCGCCGGTACCCGTGCGCTCGCGCACTTCCACATTCAAAACAATCTCGGCCATGACGGACTTCCGAAACGAAACCGCCGCGCTTGAATCGTCACGCGCGGCGAGCAAGGAGGGACGGCCCACTCTCACGAGTAGGAATAAATGAGCGCGGGTCTATACACGCCGCCGCCGCGACACGCAACGGATTTTGAACGTCTGCTGCAGCGGCCTGATGCGCAAGCCCAGACTTTCGCCATTTTCCGCTCCGCTTCCACGTCGGTGTTGAAAATTTTTTGCCAGCCGCGCGCGCCCCCTTCCTTGACAGGCCCGGTCACCCCCCCTATCTGCACCACCGTTAGCACTCAGCCCATTCGACTGCTAACAGTTGGGTGGGCACGCGTGTGTGGCGACCTTAGCTACCCTCTTTGGGTTTAGAAATTTCTGGAGAAAAAAAATGGCGTTTCGTCCTCTCGGCGACCGCGTCCTTGTGAAGCGCGTCGAAGAAGAATCGAAGACCAAGGGCGGGATCATCATTCCCGACACCGCGAAGGAAAAGCCGCAAGAAGGCGAAATCCTGGCGGTCGGACCCGGCTCGCGCGACGAAGCTGGCAAGCGCATCGAACTCGACGTCAAGGTCGGTGATCGTGTGCTGTTCGGCAAGTGGTCGGGCACTGAAGTCAAGCTCGACGGTCAGGACCTGATCATCATGAAGGAAAGCGACATCCTCGGCATCGTCTGAGTTTCGCCCCTTCTTCCCTGAGGCGCGCTTCTCGCGCCCGGGTTCCCATCAACCCCTGATCTCAAGGACTTAGAGACCATGGCTGCTAAAGACGTCTATTTTTCGTCTGACGCCCGCGACAAAATGCTTCGCGGCGTCAACATCCTCGCCAATGCGGTGAAGGTGACCCTTGGCCCCAAGGGCCGTAATGTCGTCATCGAAAAGTCGTTCGGCGCTCCGCGCACGACCAAGGACGGCGTGACCGTTGCGAAGGAAATTGAACTTTCCGACCGCTTCGAAAACCTCGGCGCCCAGCTGATCCGCGAAGTCGCCTCCAAGACCAATGACAAGGCCGGCGACGGCACCACCACCGCAACGGTTCTGGCCCAAGCCATCGTCGTCGAAGGTTTGAAGTCGGTGGCCTCTGGCCGCAATCCGATGGACCTGAAGCGCGGCATCGACAAGGCGGTCTTGACCGTCGTCGAGCAAATCAAGTCGTCGTCGAAGAAGGTTTCGGCCAATTCCGAAATCGCGCAAGTCGGCACCATCTCGGCCAATGGCGACGCCGAAATCGGCGACATGATCGCCAAGGCGATGGACAAGGTCGGCAATGAAGGCGTGATCACGGTGGAAGAGGCTAAGAGCCTCGAAACCGAACTGGATGTCGTCGAAGGCATGCAGTTTGACCGCGGCTACCTGTCGCCCTACTTCATCACCAATGCCGACAAGATGGAAGTCGCGCTGGAAGAGCCTCTCGTGCTGCTGTTCGAGAAGAAGCTGTCCTCGCTGCAACCGCTTCTGCCGGTCTTGGAAGCTGTGGTCCAAAGCGGTCGCCCGCTTTTGATCATTGCCGAAGACGTGGAAGGCGAAGCGCTCGCCACCTTGGTGGTCAACAAGCTGCGGGGCGGTCTGCGCGTCGCCGCTGTCAAGGCGCCGGGCTTCGGCGATCGCCGCAAGGCGATGCTGGAAGACATCGCCATCCTGACCGGCGGTCAAGTGATCTCTGAAGACCTCGGCATCAAGCTCGAAAATGTCGCCCTCGACATGCTCGGCAAGGCCAAGAAGGTCTCCATCACCAAGGACGACACCACCATCGTCGACGGCGCGGGCGAACGCGAAGCCATTGAGGCCCGCATCGCTCAGATCAAGCGTCAAATCGAAGACACCACGTCGGACTACGACAAGGAAAAGCTGCAAGAACGTCTGGCGAAGCTCGCTGGCGGCGTTGCGGTGATCCGCGTCGGCGGCGCGACGGAAGTCGAAGTGAAGGAAAAGAAGGACCGCGTGGACGACGCGCTCAACGCCACCCGCGCTGCGGTGGAAGAAGGCATCGTCCCCGGCGGCGGTATCGCGCTTCTGAAGGCGTCTTTGGCGCTGGAAGGCCTCAAGGGCGATAATGACGACCAAAATGCTGGCGTCGCCATTGTCCGTCGCGCTCTGCAAGCCCCGATCCGCCAAATCGCCGAAAACGCTGGCGTTGAAGGCTCGATCGTGGTCGGCAAGGTGTTGGAGAACAAGGACCCGTCCTTCGGCTTCAACGCGCAGACCGAAGAATATGTCGACATGGTCAAGGCTGGTGTCATCGACCCGGCCAAGGTCGTGCGCACGGCTCTGCAAGACGCAGCCTCTGTGGCGGGTCTGTTGATCACCACCGAAGCCGCCATTGTCGATGCGCCGAAGAAGTCCGCTCCTGCGGGCGGCGGCGGCGGCATGCCCGGCGGCATGGGCGGCATGGGCGATATGGATTTCTAATCCAGCCCCGTCTCAGCTGAACTCGAGGAAGCCCTGGACCGAATGGTCCAGGGCTTTTCTTTTCCGTGCGTATAAACTTGACCGCCGCAGGCGTGGCGTTCAAATCAAGCTGTAAGTGGGTGGGCGGGAACCGCAGAGCATGGCTAAGGGTTTGACGGCGCGACTGGGGCGAGAGCTCCGATTCGTGGGCAGTCTTTTTCGGACGCTGGGCCGCATCCGCTCTGTCACGCCGGATTCAGATCGCCTGATTTGCGACGATCTGGAATTGGCGGTTGATCGCAACATGGCTGCGACCGCGATTGAGTTTGAAGGGCGCAGCATCACCTATGCCGCCTTCGACGCCATGGCCAATCGCTTTGCCCACTGGGCCACAAGCCGCGGCATTCGCCGGGGCGACACGGTGGCACTGTTCATGCCAAACCGGATTGAATATGTGGCCGTGTGGTACGGCTTGTCTAAGGTTGGCGTCGCCTCGGCGCTGATTAATAACCAAATCACCGGCGCGGCTCTGACCCACTGCTTGAATATTTCCGGCGCCATCCACCTGATCTGTGATTCTGAGACCGCACCCGAATTTGAAGCCGTGCGCGGACAGTTGGCGCGGACCATGACCGAGTGGATCTTGGGCGGGGACGGACGAGGCGACCGGGACTTTGACCGCGCCTTGAAGGGGGTCTCGTCACTGCGTCCTTCACGCGATACGGCCAGAGCCAACCTGACCGCCAAAGACGTCGCGCTCTATATCTTTACCTCTGGCACGACGGGATTGCCGAAGGCGGCAAAAATCACCCACCTGCGTGCGCAACTCTATATGCGCGGGTTTGCGGGCGCCACGGATGCACGGACGACCGACCGCATCTATGTCGCCCTGCCTCTCTATCACGCCACAGGCGGCCTGTGTGCCATGGGTGCGGGCCTGATGAACGGCGCCACGATCCTCTTGAAGCGCCGGTTTTCCGCCAGCCAATTCTGGGACGATGTGATCGACAAAAAGGCGACTATGTTCGTCTATATTGGTGAACTGTGCCGCTATTTGGTCAACCAGCCCCCGCGCATGGAAGAACGTGGCCACAAGCTTCGCCTCGCCTTTGGCAATGGCCTGCGCGGCGAGGTGTGGGAAAAGATGCAAGCCCGTTTTGGCATCCCCAAAATCCTCGAATTCTACGGCGCGACAGAGGGCAATGTTTCGCTGTTCAATTATGACGGAAAGGTCGGCGCCATTGGTCGCGTACCGTCCTATTTGCGCAGCCGGTTCAATATTCGCCTCGTGCGGTTCGATATCGAAACCGAGGCGCCCGTCCGCGACGCCAAGGGTCGCTGCATCGAGTGCCGTCCCGGTGAGATTGGCGAAGCCATTGGGAAGATCGGCTCAGATGCGCGGTCAAACTTTACCGGCTATGCCGAAAAGGCCGCGACGGAGAAAAAGGTGCTGCGCGATGCCTTCGAGCTCGGCGACGCCTGGTTCCGCACTGGCGATCTGATGCGCCAAGACGCCGAGGGCTACTTCTATTTCGTTGATCGGATCGGCGACACCTTTCGATGGAAAGGAGAAAACGTCTCCACCGGTGAAGTGGCCGCCGCCATCTCGTCCTGTACGGGCGTCATCGAAGCCAATGTCTACGGCGTTACGGTTGACGGCGCCGACGGCCGCGCCGGAATGGCCTCCTTGGTGGTGGATCAGACCTTTGACATCAAGGCGCTCGAGGGCTTGCTCGACCTCCACCTGCCCGCCTATGCGCGGCCGCTGTTTTTGCGCTTGCAGCCCCAGTTTGAAATCACCGGTACGTTCAAATATCGCAAGGTCGATCTGGTTGAGGAGGGTTTTGACCCGACCAAGGTTTCCGACCCGATCTATTTCCGCGATAGCGAACAGGGCTTCATTCCCCTGACAGCCGAGCTTTATCGGCGCCTGCAAACGGGTGAAATTCGGATTTAGCCGCCAGAAGGCCCCCCTTCCATGCTCATAGCATTGCTCGCCGCTGCAGCGGTCGCCAGTTCAACTCCTTCGGTCGAAGAGCGAGGTCTTGCGGACCTGAGCGCTGACCTTGCCGCAGGCAGGATCACGTCCGAAGCCCTGACAAAGGCCTATCTGGCGCGCATTGCAGCAATTGATAAGGCTGGCCCCACCCTCAACAGCATTTTAGCGCTCAACCCGGCAGCGCTTGCCGAGGCTCGCGCCGTCGACCGGGCCCGGGCTGAAGGGCGCCCCCTGTCACCGCTGGCGGGCATACCCGTCTTGGTCAAGGACAATATTGAGACAGCCGACGAGATGGCCACCACGGCTGGGTCTTTAGCTCTGGCCGACAACATCACCCACCGCGACGCACCTTTGGTGGCGCATATGCGCGCCACTGGCCTGATCATTCTAGGCAAAACCAATTTGTCGGAGTGGGCCAATATCCGCTCCTCCGCCTCGATCAGCGGCTGGTCCGCCGTCGGCGGGCTGGTACGTAATCCCTATGCCCTTGATCGCAATGTTTGTGGCTCGTCGTCAGGCACAGGCGCAGCGATTGCGGCGAGTTTGGCGGCAGCAGGCGTCGGCACAGAGACAGACGGCTCGATAACCTGCCCCTCGTCATTGACCGGTCTCGTCGGATTGAAGCCGACTGTGGGACGCATATCGCGCACCTATGTCGTGCCGATCTCCCATAGCCAAGACACGCCGGGCCCCATGGCGCGCAGCGTGTTGGACGCAGCCCTGCTCTTGAACGCCATGGTTGGCGCCGACGACCAGGACCCGGCGACCAAGGCAAGCCCTCCGCCGGTGGATTTTAGCCAAGGCTTGGCCAGCGCCAGTTTGAAGGGCGTCCGCTTAGGGATCTTGCGCGGTGCCGCTGAGGCGTTTTCCGCTGAGCAAATGGCCGCCTTTGACGCGACCTTAAAGCTCTTGGCTGCTCAGGGCGCGGTATTGGTCGAAATCACCGACTTTCACCGCAATCCCGCCCTCGGGGCTGACGAGGATCTGGTGCTAAAAACCGAATTAAAGGCCGACCTCGACGTCTATCTCGCCAAGGCTGCGCCCCAGGTGCAGATGCGCACCCTGGCCCAACTCATCGGCTTCAATGCCAAGTCTCCGCGTGAAATGGTGCTCTTCGGTCAGGACTATTTTGAGGCGGCCGAACAGGCAAAGGGCCTGGATGATCCCGCCTATCTGGCCGCGCGGGCACGCGCCAAGCAGATGGCAGGCCCAGAGGGTATCGACCGACTGCTGGCCCGCGACAAACTCGACGCCCTCATCGCTCCAAGCTATGGACCTGCTTGGCGGATTGATGTGGTGACGGGCGACCACGATGCGGGAGGGATTGCGAGCCTTGCCGCCATTGCAGGCTATCCGCACCTGACCGTTCCCATGGGGGCGATCCGAGGCCTGCCCATCGGCCTATCGTTCGTGGGCCCGGCCTGGAGCGAGGCGAAGCTATTGCAAATGGGGGCAGCCTTTGAGCGCGCCGCCCAGGCACGCCATCCGCCAACCTATCTACCATCGCTGGAAGATCAGGCAGACTTGCAGGAAGCCTTTGCCCCGGCCTCCAAGACCCAGTGATACACACCTCTCTATCGTATCGCGTGCAGACTTGCGCCGTGGGCGCGGAGCCAGGCGCGGGCTTTTTTCACATCCGGATAGAGTTTCGCCGTCACCTCCCAAAAGGCAGGACTGTGATTGGCCTCAATCAGATGGGCGCACTCATGGGCGCAGACATAGTCAAGCACGGTTGGGGGTGCCAGGATCAATCGCCAGCTATAGCGGATCTGAGCGGGCTTGCCGGCAAAGGCTTGGCGGCATGAGCCCCAGCGGCCCTTGGCGTCGGCGACGCTGACCTCAGGGCAGACGCGACCCAGGCGGGCGGCATAGACCTCCGTCCGCCCTCTGACACGTGCCAGGGCTTCGGATTTCAGCGCTCGCACCACCGCGCGGGCATAGGCCTCCCCCTCCCCCGAGGCGATCAGGCGCGCCGGGTCCTCCGCCAAAGCGGGTTTCAGACGCGGCGAAATGCGCATGGCCGCCTTTTCCAAACGAGTCGGCACGCCATCGACGTTCAGGACAAGGCCCGGCGCCAAACAAAGCGGTTGCGGCAATTTCGCCAGCTGGGCCGACATCCAGTCGGCGCGTTGCTCAGCAAACCGAAGCGCCTCGGTAAGCCGCGAGGCGCTCGGCGCCGTGGCGATCACCTCGCGGGCGCGCAGGTCAAGCTTTAGACTGACCCGGCGGGCTTGCGCCAGGACGCGTAGGCGCACGGGAACGCCGCAAACCTCGACAACCTCTCCGGACTGCAATGCAGGCCTGCGGCGCGGCACGGGAGAGGACTTGCTAAAAAACATTCCCTAACCTAGCCGCGGTCGTCGCAGAGGAGAAGGCGAAACCCGCCCTAAATCTGATCGTTGGCCGCGATGAAGGCGCGCAGCTTAGGATAGATTTCGTCCCGATAGCGCCTGCCATTGAACACGCCATAATGGCCAACCTTTGGCTGGACCAAAAGGACGCGACGCTCCTGCGGGATACCGGTGCAAAGCCCGTGAGCGGCCTGGGTCTGGCCAACGCCGGAAATATCGTCCAACTCACCCTCGACCGTCATCAGGCCGATATCGGTGATCGCTTCCGGGCGCACGGGCCGCCCGCGATGGGTGAGTAGCCCTCGCGGCAAGAGATAGTTCTGGAACACGATATCGATGGTCTGAAGATAGAATTCTTCCGTCAGATCGAGCACCGACAAATACTCGTCATAAAACTCGCGGTGCTTGGCCGCTTGGTCGCCGTCGCCCTCAACCAGGTGATCGAAATAGGCGCGATGCGCATCCTTGTGGCGTTTGGCGTTCATGCTCATGAAGCTATAGAGCTGGACAAAGCCCGGATAAACGCGCCGCAGCGCGCCGGGAAACGGCGCGGGCACGGTATAGATCATATTCGACTTAAACCAGGCGAAGGGCCGCTCTTCAGCCAAGCGATTGGTTACAGTCGGCGAAAGCCGCGCATCAATGGGTGAGCCGAGGAAACTCAGGCTCGACGGCCTGGCGCTCTCGCCATCTTCCGCCATCAGTGCCGCTGCCGCCAGTACCGGCGGTCCTGGCTGACAGACTGCCACCACATGGGTGTTTGGCCCAAGCGCGCGCAACATGTCGCGGACGTGGTCGACATAGTCGTAAAAATCGAACCGACCCTCCATCACCGGAACTTCGCGGGCATTTTGCCAATCGGTGATGTAAACATCGTGGTCGGGCAGGAAGGCTTCGACCGTCCCGCGCAACAAGGTGGCGTAATGGCCAGACAAGGGCGCGACAATGAGAACCGCCGGATCAATGGTGCGGTGGCCAGCGCGTCTGAGGTCCGATGCACGGCGCGAAAAATGCAGCAACTTCACCCAAGGACTTTGCCAGACGGTTTCGATGCTGACGGAGACCGCGTGCCCATTCACCTCGGTTTTGTCGATGCCCCATTCCGGCTTGCCATAGCGACGGGTGACATTGGCGTAGAGATCAGCGCCCGCATAGAGCGTCCGGCCAAGCGGCGTGTCGGAAACAGGATTATAGGGCGAGCTCCAAAAATCCCGCATAGAGCGCGCGGCGATGCGAAACGGCGAGCCCACATGATAGGCATACTCACTTAAGGCGTAGAGCATAATGCGGCCGTTAGCCTCCGATCCTGACCACGCGGCGATGGCGGGCATATCCGCCGACCGGGGTCGATCCGCGACAAGCTATAGCATGTTGCACTTGCGAAATCGCAAATGTCATCGGCTTTAACGGCAAAATTCGTCTCCGACCTTGGTCGAGGCGGAGAGGGACCTGGGCTTAATTCCCTTTGACCGCTGTTTGCAAATCGGTAGCGAGACGAACCGGGCCAAGCTCATAGGAAAGGGGCGCAACGAAGCGGCCTTGCGGGTTCATCAGGTAGATGGCCGCTGAATGGGCCATCTGATAGGCCGGGCCATCGCCTTCCTTCTGGTAAAAAACCCGGTAGGCCTTGGCGGCGGCGGCGATCTCGGCGGGCGTTCCGGTCAAGCCAATAGCCCCAGCTGGAAAGCCGGATTGCTCTAAAAAGGCTTTCAAGACCTTTGGTTGGTCGCGCTGCGGATCGACGCTGATGAAAACGATCTGGAGATCGGGAAAGTCTTTCGGGAGCCTTGCCTTGGCTTCGGCGAGGGTCTGCAAGGTAGCGGGACAAATATCGGGACAGGAGACGTAGCCAAAGAAGACAGCGGACCAGCGGCCTTTCAACAGGTCCTGGTTGACGCGCCGACCGGTCTGGTCAATCAGTGAAAAGTCACCGCCAATGGCAGACGGCTGGGCAGCGGCGCTCGCAGGCGGGGCCTGGGGATGACTAAACACGGCTTGCCAGAGGATCACCGCGCCCACGATCGCGACCCCGGCAAGGAGGGGCAAGAGCTGCCGCACTGTCGGCGACGTGCGTTGAGGAACGGGTGGCAAGGTGAATCTCCGTCGACCTAAGAGACGCCAAGACCTATCCTATTCTGGGAGCTTGCGTCCAACAAAGCCTAACACGTGCAGACAGGGCCAGCTGTGAGACCGCCGCGCATCGCTATTCCCCTCGCCTTCTCCGATGCCTCGGTTCGGCAAGGTGCGGCGCAAGGGGTTGATCCGTCGAACGGCAGGCTGTGGAGTTGGGCGCTGGCCCACCGGGGCTTGCGCTTACGTACGCTCGTTTTGCTGCGTTGGGTGGCCATAGCTGGACAGACGACGACCGTTCTCTATGTGGCCTTGATCCTCAAATTCAATCTTCCCCTCTTGGCATGCTTGGCCGTCATCGGGGCCAGCGCTGCGGCGAACCTCATTTTCGGGGTGGTGCTGCCCGGGCTTGGCCGTCGCAGCCGCCTCGCCCGACCCTGGGAGGCGGCAGGCCATCTGATGTTTGACCTGGCTGAGCAGGGCCTGCTCCTGGCCCTGACCGGCGGCCTCGCCAATCCATTTTTGATCATGCTGGCAGCGCCGCCGACAGTGGCCGCAGCCACCCTTCCGCCCCGTCAGGCCTCGCTTGTCGCAGGCGTCGCAGGTCTGATCGCCATTCTCTTGTTTTTTGCCAGTGCGCCGCTGCCCTGGATCTCTGGAGCGAGCTTTGACCTGCCCTGGATCTACCGATTTGGACTTTTGACCGCCATCCTCTGCGGGGTGAGTTTTAGCGGCGCCTATGCCTGGCAAGCCTCAGCCGAGGCGGCGCGGATGGAGTTGGCGCTAACCGCGACCCAGGCCGTCTTGGCCCGCGAACAACGCCTGTCGGCGCTTGGCGGGCTGGCGGCGGCGGCGGCCCATGAGCTTGGCACGCCCTTGGCCACCATCCAGGTGGTGGTCAGCGAAATGGCCCGCGATCCTGCACTGGGCCCCTCTGTCCAGGAGGATGTGACGTTGCTGGCCGAACAGGCCGACCGGTGTCGGCAAATCTTGCGAAAACTCTCCCAATCGCCAGAAGCCAGCGACAGTCACCACAACCGCATGAGCGTGACCCAACTCCTCGAGGAGGTGAGCGAGCCCTACCAAAATCCCCACATTCGCATTACTGGCGAAGTGACCTGCTCACCCGAGGCGCCGCTGTTGGAAATTCGCCGGATGCCGGAAGTGGTCCACGCCCTGTCCGCCTTTGTCGAAAACGCCTCCGACTTCGCAAATTCACGGGTCGAGGTCTGCGCCCATTATGATCAGGACCATTTGAGGATCGAGGTCCGCGACGATGGGCCGGGCTTTCCATCCGATGTCTTGGCGCGTTTGGGCGAACCCTATGTGACAACACGGAGCCAGGGCGAAGGATCGCGCTCCCATCACCATGGCATGGGGCTTGGTTTCTTCATCGCCAAAACCTTGCTGGAAAGGACCGGAGCGACGGTGGATTTCCGCAATGCACGCCGCGGTGGCGCCTTGATCACCATGCAATGGTCAAGATCGCGCATTGAAGTGGCATTGTGATTATTTTTTACATACTTGTTATGGATAATTGCTAATAAACGCAAAAATGCGCCAAATTGTCGCAGTAAGTCACCTTAAAGTCATTCCCTCTTTATTATTTTTCATTCTCAATACATCATTCTGTAACCACTGAGTTCCATAGGATAACACAGTGGGATGATGGTAAGGGATTTTGACTGTGTGTGATGTAGCCGCTGCTATCGCTGAACTTCCAGACCGCACCTTGCTCGTCCTAGATGACGATGCCCCCTTGAGAACCCGTTTGGGCCGCGCTTTGGAGCAACGGGGCTTTGAGGTTGTTCAGTCAGGTTCGGTTGGCGAGGCGGTCCGGGCGGTGCGTGACCATGCGCCAGCCTTCGCGGTTCTCGACCTTCGCCTTGACGACGGCAATGGCTTGCAAGTGGTGGAAGCTTTGCAAATGGCGCGGCCAGATGCCCGCTGCGTCATGCTGACCGGTTATGGCAATATCGCCACCGCCGTGGCAGCCGTTAAGGCGGGCGCCGTCGACTACCTGCCCAAGCCTGCCAATGCTGACGACGTCGCGCGGGCCTTGTTGTCGGCCGGGGCCGAGGCCAAAACCCAACCGCCGGAAAACCCCATGTCGGCAGACCGGGTGCGCTGGGAGCATATTCAGCGGATCTACGAACTGTGCGGCCACAATATCTCTGAAACCGCCCGCCGCCTCTCCATGCACCGCCGGACTCTGCAACGGATTTTGGCCAAGCGCGCGCCACGGTGAGGTGCGGCTCACGCGAGGCCTGACCTCAAGGCTCCAAGGCGTGCGAAGCTGAGCGTTAAGGCGCGCCTGCGGGCCCCTGCCAAGGGGGTGACGCTGGGCTCTTGCACTACCGCGCCGCCAAACGCATCAGCGACAATCAAGCCCGGACCTTCGGGCAGAATATCGTACGGAAACTCCGGCGCGACGGCGAAGTAAAACCGGTCGCAATAGGGCGCATATTCGGGCCATTTTCCGTCCGAACGAAAGTCCTCCAGGCCGGACTTGACCTCGACAATTGTCACCTCACCCTTGCGCGACAAGGCCATCAGGTCGGCGCGCCGACCATTGGGCAAGGACACTTCCAGTAAGGGGGCAAGGCCGAGATGGATGAGCACGCGAAACGCGCCCCGCGTCACAGCATCAGTAATTTCAGGCCGGCTCAGGGTCGAGCCGACGACAAGATCGTCATCGGTCATGGAGAAGAGACTGGCGAGAGGTCAGCGAGAAAGCAAGTCGTGTCGCCGAACCCACTAACGGGTCTTGACCGTCGGTCAATCACACCCTCACTCTCGAGATCGCTTGCCAGAACCTACACGGAGTAACCCCATGCCCTTCTCTCCGGTCGGTCGAGATACCTTCGCCTATATGGTGCTGTGCGCCTGTGATGCGACCACTCTGTTTGACGCGATCCGCGCCACGGGCAAACAGGGCGGGGATCCGAAACTGCCGACCACTCCCGTTCCGGCCGACCCGAAATTTGGCTATTCCTACCTCACGGCGGAGCGTTGGACGCCGGTTGGCCAATTGCGCGCCGACGACATTTTGATCACTGAAAGTGGAAACTGTTATTTTGGCGCCGTGCTGACATGCAAAACCGCCTTTGGCCCGTTCCAGGTTGGGGACGTGCTCGTGGCCGTCAAAGGGACGTCTGACCCAGCTGAGTGGGTCGATGACGGGGCCTCGCTCTTCCCCACCGATGGTGAGGCGGGAGAACCGGGCGACGTAGCGCTCGGCTTTTGGCGCCTTTATCAGACCCTCACCCTGGCAGATTGGGCAGACGGCTCGAAAAGCCAGGGTTTAATTGATGCGCTGATCGGCTTGACCGCTGCGCCCCGGTTCAACCCCGCCCGCAACCGGCTTTACATCGTCGGCCACAGCCTGGGCTCCGCCCTTGCCACCTATCTGACCTATGATGTGGTGGATCGGCTAGGCGCAGAGAAGGCGGCTTGTGTCGCCCCCTATTTTTTCGCCTCACCCAAAACCGGCACGACCGCCATGGTGCAGAACTACGCCAAAAAGGTGCCGTTCTATAATGTGGTCAATTATGTCAACGACCTCGTGCCCATGCTCCCCTTCGCCATCGAAGGCTATTCGGACCTCCTCAATCTTGGTGCCCATCAGAACGCCATTGTCTTGCGCCCGCCTGAGCCAAGCCCTATTCCGCCGCCAAACTTTCTTGACGTGAAGTCAAACCACTCGGCTGTGCTCTATGCAAAATTCCTCGACCCGACCAATTTAGAGGCGCAAAGGCGACCGATCTAGTTCGCAGACCCGGACTTGGCCCGGCGAGCGACCAAGGCTTGGAAAGCGGTGATGATCGCTTGCACATAAGGGTTTTTTGCCACAAAGGGGCTATCCTCAGGCTCAAGATGGGTGAGCATGGCGGCATTGGCTTCAAAGACCAGCACTTCGCCGGATGCCGTCAGGGCGAAATCAACCCCGCCATAATCGAGATCAAGGCGACGCGCGATGCTTTCAACCGCGGCCCAGGGGTCTTGGCCAATTGCAGCCTGAGGGTCGCGAAGAAACGCCATTTCTTCGGCTTGCCGAAAGGCGTCGCCGGCCATGTCAGTGGTTTGGTGATGGACCATCCAATGGGCGCCAATCGCCAGATGGTAGGGATGGGCGAGGCGGTCGACGAAGATGGCGCGGTATTTTCGGTAGAAGCCGTCGTCAGATCGGCTCTCGACAAAGGGACAGAGATAGAGGGCCTCGCCCTCTGCAAAATCAGCGGGCGTTGGCGGATCGGTCGGCCCACAGCGGCGCAAGCCCTGGCCACCATGTCGGCCAAGCGGGCGCAAGAGAACATCGCCTGAAGCGGAAATGGCCTTGGCGACCTCCTCCCGACCGGCAGGGTTCCAAAAGATTTTGCCTGTCTTCGGGACGACGACACCTGCAAGATCAGAAAGCGTCTCGGCTAAGCGATCTCGCGCCGTGACGGCTACCCTTTGCGGCGCGTTGAGCAGGGGTCGCGGGCTCCAGGCCTGAAAGGCTTGCGCCAAGCCTCGGGTGGTCGCGCCGTGGTCCGGATCGCCGATGGCGTTAAGCGCGACATCAAAGGGCGGCAGGGCATCAAACTGGGCCGGGCTCGCATATTCTAAAAACCAGACCCACCGGCCATAGTGTTTCGACGGCAAGAGGTCAGCATAGGGAAGATTGCCCGCTGAGCGCGTGGTCAGCACCAGCAGGGTCGGCGTCGTATTTTGCGCCCCCTGGCGAAACAGGTTTCGCTCGCTAAAGGCTGCATCCAAACACTGGTCTCTTTCGACGAGGTCGCCCCGTGCCTCCGCCAAACTGGCCAGCACATTCCAGGCCATGGCCGCAGCGACGCCGTCATCTCCTGCCTCGGGTGGCGCCGCGACCGCCGCGCGAGCTTCGGCTTCGGCGCGGTCAACAAAGCCCGCCTCATGATAAAGCACGGCAAGCTCAGCCCGCGCCTCGCGGACGCGCCCCAGCGCCAAAGCACGCTGAAAATGTCGCTCGGCATCCTTTGGACGATGGTGCTGGTGATAGGCGGCGCCGAGATCGAGGTGGACGGCGGCGTCGTCAGCCTGGGTAACGCTCATCAATTGCAAGCGCACCAGATCCGCCGGTCCGGACATCACCGCATCCATAATGCTTTGACGTAGGCGCGCGATGCTCAGCGATTGCGGCGCCGCTGCCACAGCGCGTTCGACAAACTCCACCGCCTCTGCGGCACGATCCTCGGCCAAAAGAGCTTGGGCAACCTTGGCCTGGAGCGCGGCGTCGTGGGGCGCGGCGCGCGCTGCACCGCAAAGCGCCTCTAGAGCGACCTCAGTCATCCTTGCCTCCGTCGGGCGAAAAGTTGGTCTAGCCCCTGATGTCCGCCCCCCCTCTAAAGAGACTCGCTGTCTTGGGAAATCGGCGCTTTCTTTTCGCAGCCCAACAGCTAGGTTTTAGCCAAGGACACAGCCCTCCGAGATTGCCCAAATGAGCCAAGAGATTGAAACTGCAGCGGTCGACGCGCTCGCCAGCGGCTGGAGGGGCGGACGGCGCAAGGCCAAGGACCACGCCCACCCTCCGGAGGGAAAATGCGCCAATTGCGGCGTCACACTTTTAGGCCCTTGGTGCCACGCCTGCGGGCAGACGGCGGAAGACTTCCATCGCTCGGCGTTCAAACTGGTGGCGGAGGTCGTCGAGGGCCTTTTGCACTTCGATGGCAGGCTGTGGCGCACCCTCCCCGATCTGGCCTTTCGGCCGGGCCGCCTGACGCGCAGCTATCTCGACGGCCATCGCGCGCCACAAATTCCGCCCTTACGGCTGTTCTTAGTTGTGTTGCTGCTGGTGTTTTTCACCGGCTCAATCGCGGGCCGCGATTACGTCCATTTCAACCCAGCCGAAAAGACGGGCTCTGTCGACCCAGAGGGCAAAAGCCTGAGCGTCGACAAAAAGGAGGCGCTGAAAGCTGGGGTATCGAAGGTCAATGTTAAGCTCGGCGGCAGCGATACCAACCGCGCCGCGACCAATTGGCTGCAGTCGCGCCTGAAGAGTGTCATTGACGACCCGGAGCGGTTTAAGCTGGTTTTAGAATCCTGGGGCGAGCGGTTCGCGTTCTTGATGTTGCCGCTATCTGCCCTTTTGCTCAGCGTGGTCATGGCGTTTCGCAAGGGGGTCTACCTGTTCGACCACGTGATTTTTTCGCTGCACAGCTTGTCGTTTCAAGGACTGCTCGCCTGCGTCTTCTTGGTACTCCCCTCAGATTGGAACGGTTGGGTGCTGCTCGCCGCTCCCGTTCACCTGCTTTTTCACTTAAGGGGAGTCTACGGGGTCAGCCTAATCGGCGCCCTACTGCGTATGGGCTTTTTATTCGTCGGCGCCCTGGTCGGCGT
Organism: uncultured Caulobacterales bacterium; assembly: GCA_903840435.1. GTDB lineage: Bacteria > Pseudomonadota > Alphaproteobacteria > Caulobacterales > Caulobacteraceae > CAIMFV01. The sequence continues at coordinate 229,776 of CAIMFV010000047.1, read as the reverse complement.
CGTGCTGATCGGCCTTGGCCTGATCGCCGTCGGGCTTTCCCAAATGGGTTAGGCCCAAATGGGTTAGGCCCAAATGTGGGGCCTAAAGCGCAATCGCGGCTGCGTCGCGCTCACCTGTGCGAATCCGCATGGCCGCTTCGAGATCGAGCACGAACACCTTGCCATCGCCAATCTTGCCGGAATTCGCCGCCCCTGCAATGGCTTCCGTCACAGGGGTGACGAGGTCGTCTGGCACGGCAATCTCCAGCTTGACCTTGGGCAAGAGTTTCACCGCATATTCGGCGCCACGATAGACCTCGGTCTTACCGCGCTGACGGCCATAGCCGCGCACCTCCGTCACCGTAATGCCAGAGGCGCCCGCCTCGGTCACGGCGTCGAGCACCGCATCCAGGCGGCTCGGCTTGATGATGGCGACGATCATCTTCATCGGCGGAGTTCCTTTCTGCAGCTGCCATGTCAACAGGTGTCTTACGCCAAGACCACTTGTCAGGCCAAGGTTTCATGTGACGACAGGTTCGATTTTCTTGCCCCCGAACCGGCAGGAAAGGCCGTTGCCGGGCGAAGTGCGGGCACGACCACCCGTGCAAGCCGGGCCTTGGGCCTGACGGCAAACACCTGCTTTTCCGCCTCCATCAAAAGCAGGCCCGCACCGGGCGCTTGCAGGCGCGAGCCTGCCTGTTCGATCATATCCGACAATCCTGCCACCGCAGGCCAGGGCGGCGCATAGAGGGCCCGCGACCAGGCGCGCGGTTGCAGGCCCGCATGGACAATCGCCATTTCTAACTGCCGCCGTGTATAGGGCCTGCCATGGCCAAACGGCGTGCTATCGGCGCCCGCCCACAGGCTGCGTCGATTGACCACCACAATAATCACGCGACCATTGGGTTTGAGCACGCGCGTTGCTTCCGCCAAAAGGCGGTCCGGGGCGTCGCACTCTTCCAGAGCGTGCACCACCAGAGCCCGGTCAAATTGCGCCGCCGAAAAGGGCAAGGCCGTCTCGTCCGCGAGACAGGCGAGGTTGCGTGCGCCCTCTGGCCATAGCTCAACCCCCTGACCGGCAGGCATGGCAACCGCGATTCGTTCGGCGGTCGGCGTAAAGCGGGCCAAAAAGGGCGTCGCATATCCAAGGCCCAAGAGCGCCAACCCGCGCGCCTCCCCCCACGCCAGGCGAACCTGGCGGGAAATGGCCGATCTCGCCGCCTCCCCCAGGGGATTGGCGTAAAACGCCCTTAAGTCGAGCACATCGCGCCGCATAGGCCTCGCCGCATCCTGATCATCGCGCTATAGGGGACCTTCCTTATAGGCTTGAACGCCTCGTTCTGTATCGGAGAACCGACCATGACCCTCGAGGTCTCGATCGCCCCCTGTCTGGAAGACAATTATCTGATCCTGGCACGGGACGTCGACAGCGGCCAAGTCGCTACGATCGACACTCCGGACGCCGACGCCATCCTTGCCCACGCGAAAACCTTGGGCTGGACCATCACCCATGTCCTAAACACCCACTGGCATCCGGATCATGCGGGCGGTAATGCCAAGATCAAAGAGGTTACCGGCGCTGAGATCATTGGCCCCGCCGAGGTTCGGCGCATTGCGCCCCTCGACCGCGAGGTGGGCGGCGGCGAGGTGGTGAAGCTTGGCGCTACCCAGCTCGACGTGCTTGACGTCGGCGGACACACCCTTGGCCATATCGCCTATTATGCGGCGGCGGCCGAAAAGGCCTTTGTCGGAGACGCGATATTTGCGCTCGGCTGCGGCCGTATCTTTGAAGGGACGCCGAAGCAGATGTGGGAAGGCCTGCAGCGCCTCGCCGCCCTGCCCGATGCGACTGAAGTTTTTTGCGCCCACGAATATACCGCTTCCAATGCAAGGTTCGCGTTGAGCCTCGACGACGACCCGACACTGGTGGCCCGCACGGTTGAGATCTTTCGGCGCCGCGAGCAAAACCTCGCCACGGTCCCAACCACAATCGGCCTTGAAAAGGCGACCAATCCATTTTTACGCGCGGTCAAACTCGCGCCGAAACTTGGCGTCGCCGACCAGGACCCCGTCGCCGCCTTTGCTGCAGTGCGGAGTGCGAAAGACACCTTTAAGGGATGAAGACGCCCGTCTCGCAAGCGCCTGCAAGGGCACGTCGAATGGATAAGGGCCTCATCCGTGCGGCGCTTGCCTTGGCCCTGTGCGCCGCCGCCTCTGCGAGCTTGGCTGGAGAGCCCGCCCCATTTGCCTCTGTCACCCCAACAGCGCGGGTAGAATATTGGCAAAAGCGGTTGGTCGAAATTGATCACACCCTGCAGGATCAAGCCTGGGTTCGGCGGGTGAAACTGGTCTTTATCGGCGACTCCATCACCGATTTCTGGACCATGGATGAGGATCTGTGGGTGCCGGGCAAATGGCACGGCGCGACGATCTGGAACGACACCTTTGCGGGGCGTGATCCCAAATTGTTCGGCCTCGACCTGGGCATTTCAGGGGATCGCACCGAACATATTCTCTATCGCCTGCTGCCCAAGGCCAAGGGCGGGTTGGGTGAGCTCGACACACCTGCGCTCGAGCCGGACTATTTGATCATCATGGCCGGGATCAATAATAGCTGGGCGCCTGAGTCAGAGGAGGTGCAGTCCATTATCGACGGCGTGAAAGCCGTGGTCGCCGCGGCGCACCGGGCAAAGCCAAACGCGAAAATCATCCTGCAATCCCTCTTGCCGACACCGGATGGGCGCAAAAACCAAGAGGTGGTTTTGCCGGTAAACGCCGCCTTGGAAGCGGCAGCTGCGAACCATCGCCTTGACGGCGATGTGGTCTTTCTTGATCTCTATTCTGGATTTGTCGACAGCTCGGGCGGTCAGATCGGCACCCTGTTTGTCGACGGCTTGCACCCCAATCGTGAAGGCTATCGGATTTGGCGCGACAGGCTGACACCGACCTTGACCGCGCGTTAAACCTTGGCCACGCCTTGACGCTGCCGAAAGGCGGCTCAGCGAAGTTGCGCGCCGATTAGGCCGTGGCCGAGGTGGCGCTGGCCAGGGTTCGGCGCGCGCGAAGCCAAATTTCTAGCGATTGTACGCATAGAAATCCCACCCAAAGGCACAATAACCAGGCCGTCAATTGGGCTGGGGAAACCGGCAAGAGGTTTGGGTACTGGCGCGAAACCCAACCCAAGCCATAGCGCAAGGCGACCAAGCCGAGCAGCATGACTGTGCCAAGCGGCGAGGTATGGGCCATCAGACTTTGGGTTTCCGGATGGATGTCCAACCGGGTAAGCTTTCCCCTCTGCCAGCCAAGCGCGGCACCCAGCCCAAGCGCGACCACCACGCCAAGTGCCTCCAGAACGGTGGTCGGGCGTGCCACAAAGGTGAGAAACAAGGTCGCGCCAACCAGAATCATCACCGGTCGGATGAGCAGATTTGAAATTTTTAGATCTTGCGGTTTGCGATTTCGCCACAGGACCAGAGCCGCAACCCCAATGAGCACGAAAAGGGGGATCAAGGGGTTTCCCGTGGGGATCATTTGGCCTCCGCCGAATTTGCGACGTCATAGCAACGCGCCAGCCGATGAAGGGCAAGTGAATAATTCGCAACCTCACTCGCCACCTCAGGCGACCTCAACGCTCTAAGACAGAGGCTCGCGGGTGGTTCAGAGCCTCAGCAGCCGCAGACAGGGGCCGAATAATAGGCTTGGGGCGGTGCATAATAGGCCTGAGGCGGCGGCGGCGGGGGCGCGTAATAGGCTTCCGGCGCAACTTCTGTGGCGACATATTGGCTCTGCACCGGCGCAACCGCATAGTCTTCAGCCGGATAGGCTTGCGGCACGACGTAGACGGGCTGACCATAGGCCTGCTGCGGATAGGGCGGCGGCGGCATATAGGGCACATAGGCCGGCGGCGTGATCGGGTGATGACGCCCGCCATCAAAGCTCAGATGGGCGCCCGCGCCCACGTCAAAGCCAAGCACAGTGACGCCAGCCCGCGCGCCGAGCACGGTAAAGCCCGGGCCATAGCCCTCCTGGCGATAGGCGGGTGCGACCTGTCCGGCATAGGCATAGGCCGGCGGTGGCTGATAGGGACCAGCATATTGCGCCAAGCTGGGTCCAGCAAGGCTGGACGCCAACACACCGCCGAGGAGAAGCGCACGACGCATGAGATGTATCCTTTTGGTGCAGGGGACGACCGATAGACCGACCCAGAATGTGCCAATGTCTTGTATTGGCACAAAGCGCGCTGCGCCCAGGCTGACAACGTCTTTCCCTCGTCAGACGAAAAACGGACCGGCCTAATCCCTTTTGAGGTCAGCGCCAGCCTGTTCTGCGACCGCCTCAGCCACCTTAATTCCATCAATAGCCGCTGAGAGAATTCCCCCGGCATAGCCTGCGCCTTCCCCTGCCGGGTAGAGGCCCCCGATATTGAGGCTTTGGAAGTCTGCCCCGCGACGGATTCGCACGGGCGACGAGGTGCGGGTTTCAATCCCGGTCAAAACCGCGTCGGGCTGGTCAAAACCGGCCATGCGCCGACCAAAGGCGGGAAGGGCTTCGCGCAGGGCATCGACCACAAAATCGGGCAGGCAGGTCGTCAAATCTCCCGGGCGGACGCCGGGACGGTAGGACGGCGCAATGTTGCCGAGCTGTGTCGAAGGTTGACCGCTCAGAAAATCACCAACCCGTTGGGCGGGGGCCCGATAATCACTGCCGCCCGCCGCGAAGGCCTTGGCTTCCCAAAACCTTTGCAGGTCGATACCCGCCAGCGGATGGCCGGGATAGTCGCGCTCCGGCTGGACATCGACCACCAAGGCGGCATTGGCATTGCGCTCATTGCGCGAATATTGGCTCATGCCATTGGTCACAAGACGCCCTGGCTCGGACGCAGCCGCCACCACTGTGCCGCCGGGACACATGCAAAAGCTGTAGGCCGTCCGGCCGTTACGACAGGCATGGCTGAGACGATAATCGGCAGCCCCCAGCGCCTTAAGGCCGGCAAAGTCGCCAAATCGCGCCCGATCGATCAGAGACTGGGGATGCTCGATCCGCACACCTATGGAAAATGGCTTGGCCTCGAGATAGACGCCTTGCGCGTGCAGCCAGGCAAATACGTCTCTCGCGCTATGGCCCACCGCCAGAACCACCTGATCCGCCGCGATCCGCTGGCCGTCCTCGGTTAGGACCGCCGCGACGCGACGACCGCCACCCGCTTGGCGAAATTCAAGTCCGGTGACCTTGGTCTGAAAGCGATATTCGCCACCCAGCGCCTCAATCGTTGCCCGCATCCGCTCCACCATACCGACCAGCCGAAAGGTGCCAATATGGGGGTGGGCTTCGGTGAGAATTTCCGGTGGGGCGCCCGCGATGACGAACTCCTGCAAGACTTTCCGGCCGAGATGGCGCGGGTCCTTGATCTGGCTATAGAGCTTGCCGTCAGAAAAGGTGCCAGCACCCCCTTCGCCGAACTGCACATTCGATTCGGGATTGAGCTCGGCGCGACGCCAAAAGCCCCAGGTATCTTTGGTCCGCTCACGGACAGGCTTGCCACGATCTAAAAGCAGAGGCCGGAAACCCATTTGGGCCAGGATCAAGGTCGCGAACAGACCGCAAGGTCCAGCCCCAATGACGATAGGCCGATGGCGCTCGAGACCCGTCGCCCGCCTGACCAGCTGGTAATCGGTGTCAGGGCTCGGCCGCACCCGTGGGTCAGCGGCGATGGCAGCGTTTTCTGCCTGCGAATCTGCGAGGCTGACGTCGAGGGAATAGACCCAGACGATCTGGGAGCGTTTGCGCGCGTCATAAGCCCGCCGAACCAGCTTTAAGCTGCGAATATCGGCTTGGGCGACGCCCAAACGCTCGGCGGCAGCGGCGGCAAGCGCGTCTTCCGGGTGATCCAGGGGCAGTCTGATTTCAGTCAGGCGAAGCATGCGCCTCCTTCTAACGAGCACCTCTTCGGATTGCAGCGAATTTCTCGCGGCGCAGCGAAGGTATCCTCCACACCTTACGAAATTGAAGTTGCATCCATTTCCCAAACCTTGGCTGCAGGCTTGGATTGCGCGTCGACAAGGTTTTACCCCTCTGTCGAGCCAAGCAGATTGATATGTTGAAATGCGAAAGACAATTTGAACATTTTCACGTTAGCCTGTGTGTTCGGTCCTCTCGGCGTCGGTCATTCAAAGGTTCTTAGAGCAGATGACAGGTCGCTGGCGTCTTGATCGACAAAGCGTTCACGCGCGAGGGTTTCCGACCGTCGTCGCCCTGACGGGCGCCTTTGCCGCCTTGGTGGCAGTTGTCAGCCTGTTGTGCCGCGATCCCTTTAACAATGCCGCCTTTTGGCCCGCGAGTGGCGTCTTGGTGGCCGGACTTTTGACCCTGCCCCGGTCCTGGGGAGGACTGCTGGTCCTGACCTGTTGCGGTGTCAACCTGGTGGGCAATGCGCTGGCCGGAACAACCCTTACCGAAAATATCCTCTATTCGGCGCTGAACCTGGCTCTCGCCATCAGTGTCGCCTTTTTGACCCGCAGATATTGTGGTGCGGCGACGGACTTAACCCGCCTCAATCGGCTTTTTACCTTTGTGGTCGTGGCGCTGTTGAGTGTGGTGGCGGAAGCCACGGTGGGCGAAGTGGCGCTGAGCGCCTTTGTTGTCCACCGCCCTCCCCTGCTTGTCGATTGGGCGCAATGGATCGGCGAGGATTGGCTTGGGTTGACCATCGCAACGCCCGCCATTCTCCTCGTGCTCAATCGCCACCGCCTTATCTATGGCTCGCACGCCGCGCCGTTCGAGCGGTGGCTTTTGGTGCTGATTGTCCTGATGGTGACGGCGTTCGCTTTCACCCAAAGCTATCCGCTGTTTCTCTTCATCTACCCGCTCTTGATTTTGATGGCTTTCCGCGCTGGCCCGCCTTGGGTCATGGGGTCGGTGATGGGTGTGGCCCTGATTGCCGCCATGATGACCGATGCCCAACTTGGCCCGATTGAGCTGATGGCCCATGGGAACTCGTTGCAAGCCCAGACCATGATCAAGGTCTTTTTCGTCTCTATTTTCCTGTGCACGGTTCCTGCGACCAGCGCCTTGGCCGAGCGCAACCGCACGGCACAAAGGTTGACGAGGCTGCACAGCGCCGCGCGCATTTCGCGACAGGCGGCGGAAAAAGCCAATGCGGCCAAGTCAGATTTTCTCGCCAATATGAGCCATGAGATCCGCACGCCGCTGAACGGCGTCCTTGGCATGGCGGCGGCCATGGGCCGAGACGAACTTTCGCCGCGCCAACGCCAGCGATTGGCGGTGATCCAAAATTCTGGCGACCTATTACTCGCACTCCTGAACGACGTGTTGGATATGGCCAAGATCGAGGCGGGCCGCATCGAACTGGAGGTGGCCCCTTTCAACCTCGCAGCCCTGGTCCGCGATAGTCACGCCGCCTTTTCTGCCATTGCTGAGGAAAAGGGTTTGAGCTTCGAGCTGACGCTTTCTTCCGAAGCCGACGCGGAGTTTCTGGGCGACGCGGTGCGGATACGCCAGATTTTGCACAACCTGATTTCCAACGCCCTGAAATTTACCGCGTCAGGAGGCGTCAGTGTTTTGGTGCGAGCCTCCGAACAGGGCCACGTCACCTTAGAGGTCAGTGATACGGGCGAAGGGATTGCGGCCGAGCGACAATCCCAGCTGTTCAAAAAGTTCGAGCAGGCCGACGCCTCCATCGCACGGCGCCATGGCGGAACCGGACTGGGCCTTGCCATCACCCGCGAGCTTGTCGCGCTGATGGGTGGCGAGGTCGAGGTCACGAGCCGCCTTGGCGAGGGCTCAACCTTCCGCGTCATCTTGCAGATTGCTCGCGCGGCTGGGGCTCAGCCCGAAACGATCGCCGCTACCCAAACGCCGCAGGCCGCGGCACATTTCGAAACCCAAGGTCTGCGCATCCTTGCCGCCGAAGACCACAAGACCAACCAACTGGTGCTCCGGACGCTCCTCGAACAGGTGGGGCTCGACCTGCTCCTGGTGGAAAACGGCGAACAGGCCGTCGCGGCTTGGCAAGCCCAGGAATGGGATGTGGTGTTGATGGACATGCAAATGCCGGTGATGGATGGCCACGCCGCCGTGCAGGAAATTCGCCGGCGCGAGAGCGCGACCGGCCGTCGCCGCACACCCATCGCCGCCCTTACCGCCAATGTCATGGACGCACAGGTCGCGACCTATCACGCGCTTGGCGTCGACGCGGTGATCGCCAAACCTGTCGCCCCGCAGACCCTGATCGAAACCATCTTGGCCCTGACCGGCGCGGCTGACCTTGAGACGGCCTTGCACGCGCGGCAAGGCCACGCCTCCCGACACCTCAGACTGGCTTAGGTCAGCCCCCCTCCTCGCTTGCGGCGTTAAGTCGCGTCAGGTGATCGGGACGAAGTTCGAGCGTCAAGGCCTGAAAAAGTGCTTCGAGTTGCGCCACAGTGGTCGCCGAGGCGATGGGCGCGGTCAAACCCGGCTGGGCCATCAACCACGCCAAGGCGACGGCGGCTTGGTTCGTCTCCAATTCCGCCGCCACCGTGTCGAGACAGGCGAGAATGCCGAGGCCTCGCGGGGTGAGATAGGCCCCCATGCGCCGACCTCGAACGCTTTTGCCAAAATCGGCCTCTGAGCGATATTTGCCGGTCAAGAAGCCCGACGCCAAACCATAATAGGGAATGACCCCAACCTGACGCTCTAAACAGAGGCCCTGCAGGTCGCGCTCAAAATCTGCCCGGTCGTAGAGATTGTATTGCGGCTGCAAGGTTTCATAGCGCGGCAGGTTCAGGCTTTCGCTGAGATCGAGCGCCGCCTTTAGTCGGGCCGCGGTAAAGTTCGAGGCGCCAATCGCCCTCACCTTGCCTTCAGCGATCAGCCCCGCATAGGCCTGCAAGGTTTCTTCCATCGGTGTGTCAGGATCATCGCGATGCGACTGATAGAGGTCAATGGTTTCAACCCCTAATCGCCTTAGACTGTCTTCACAGGCCGCGCGGATATTTTCACCCTTCAGGCCGGAGCGGTTGGGCGCCATGGCCACCTTGGTCGCAATCAAGACCTTGTCGCGCGCGGAAGGACCGCGGGCGCGCAACCACGCGCCGATGACCGTCTCAGATTCCCCGCCCGTGTGGCCTGGAACCCAAGCAGAATAGACGTCGGCCGTATCGATCAGTGTCACGCCTGCTGAGACGCAGGCGTCCAACAGGCGAAACGAGGTTTCTCTATCGGCAGTCCACCCGAAGACATTGCCGCCAAAGGCAAATTTGGCGGTGGTGAGACCCGATTTTCCAAGCGGCCGTATTTGCATTTTGGTTTCCTATGCCGTTTTTGTCGGAGGCTTGGGGAAGATCGGCTGCCAAAGGTGCGCGATGATCAGTCCGACCGCCACCAAGGTTCCTGCCAATGCGACAGTGAAAATCAGGGCGACGAGGTCATTGGTCGGATCGCTATTCATCGCCATGCCGCGCACGCCAAGGATTGGCGCGAGGCCAGAGGCGACAGTGTTTCCCCACCCCGACACCAAAAGGCTGCGCACGACCCAGCGTTCACGCGCTGGGGCCAGGGGGCGAACCCGGCTCGCCACTCCAAGACCTAATAGAAACAAGCCGTTGAGCAGGCCCTCCAGATGGGCCATTTTCCAGCCGCGCATGTCTCCTGGCACCGCAAAGGCGGCTTGGGGAAGATAGGCCTGATGGATGACGAACAGGGTAAGCGGCGCGCCGCCGATCACCATCCCGAATATCATGATCAAAATGGCGTGCAACGCCACACGCCGCCAAGCCTCATCCGACATTTCGCCCCCCAAAAACGCGTACCCTGACTGCGCAAGGTCATGGCTTGAAGGGAAACGCCAAATCCGCTCGCCTTGCAAGCCAACGCCGCTTACCGGCTGTCGCGGCCTGAGGCCAGGTCTTCGAGCATGGCGGGCAAAAACGCCCAGGAAGCGATGAAATAGCGTCGAAAGAGCCGCACAGGATCGTGCGCAACCCGCCAAGCCCATTCTAGGCCGATCCGGCGCATCAGTTTTGGCGCGCGCTTGGCTGTCCCCGCCCAAAATTCCAGGCTGGCGCCGATGGCAAGCGCGTGGACATCGCCGAACTGATCTTGGCGCTCAGCCAGCCAAATCTCAGACTTTGGCGCGCCTAGCCCGAAAAAAATGTGGGTCGGCCCATGGGCTTTTATGGCTGCGGCCAAGGCCTGGCTGGCCGCCGCGTCGCGCTCAAAGCCTGGGTCTGGCGACTGAAAGCCAAGCTGGTTCGGCGCAAAGCCTTGGTCGAGCAGTTTTTGTTGGACGGCGGCCACGGTCTCGAGCGAGCCCAGAACAAAAAAGGGACGATGGCGAAGGGGATCAAGCCGGGGGGCCAGCGCTGCAGTCAGATCAGAGCCGGGGCAGCGCGGCGCATCAAGGCCCTTCACCTTCGCAAAGGCCGAAACCGGGGCGCCGTCGAGGGTGACAATCGCGGCACTGGCATAGGCTTGGCGAAAGCGGCTGTCGCGGCGGAGCGTCACCACATGGTCAAGGTTCATGGTGACAAGCAGCTGCATTCCGCCGCCGCCCACGGCAGGGGCGATGAGGTGCGCGATCAGCTGAGGGAGGTCTAGGGTCGAGATCGGAAACCCAAAGAGTTTACCCGCCATGGCGATGGTCACTCCGCCTCGGCCTAGCCGCCGGGCAAGACAGTGGCGAGCACCGCATCATAAACCGGTTTGCGATAGCCAGACTCAGCATGCAGCCCGCTCGGATCAATGACCAAGGTTTGGTCGTTCGACCGCTGGTAGGCTGGCCAGACCGGGCACGGGGCGCCGGTCTTGGCAAAGGCCACCCAACAGGCGTGCACCTGATCTGAAATCTGATGATCGTTTGGACTGGGCGACTTGATCCATCCTCGGCCCAGGCTGGCGAAGACAAATTCCAACTCGCCGCCATGGCGCACGCCGATCTGGGGCGAAGACCCTTGGGCGCGGTCCTCTTCCGGCAAATAGGCGAAGCGATAAAGATAGGCGGGCGCAGTTTGCGAAATCGTCTCCGCGATCAGCCGGGACGGCGCGCCAAATACCGTATCGGCAAATAATTGCCGACCCAGGGTCTTGTCATCGGTCGAAGGCAAGCCGTAGAGGCCGCGCATCGCGTCGAGCTTAGCGCGGAACAAGAACATCATCTGATCCGGTAACTTCGCATAATAGGCGACCAACGACCCCTCGTCGCTATTGGTTCCGATAATCATGGGCACGATTGTCGCCCGCCCGCCCTTAAGGGCCGACAGATAGGTTTCCTTTTGCAACCGGCCATCGACAATGGGTGTTGCATCATAGTCGCCGACCAACTGGTCAGCGGGCAGCTTGCGCAGATCTTCCAAAGTGGCCGTGGCCAAGACGCCCTTCATGGCGAGATAGGACGCGCCAGACTTTTCCGCCATGTTTAGGCTTTTCGGCACGACGACAGCGGGGGCCGATTCGGCAATGGCGCGCGCGAACAGGCCTTTCGCCTGGGGCAAGGTCAACAGGGCGAGCAGGCTGCCACCCCCGGCGGATTCGCCGAAAACCGTCACATTGGCTGGGTCTCCGCCAAAGGCGGCGATATTTGCCTGGACCCATTTTAGCGCCGCGACCTGATCGAGATGCCCATAGGCAAACAGGGGGTCGGTTGGCCCGGCTTCCGCCGTCAAGAGGGGGTGGGCGAAAAAGCCAAGCGCTCCCAGGCGATAATTGAACGAGACCAATATAACGCCATCGCGTGCGAAGGCTGAGCCATCATAAAGCGGACGCGACCCCGAACCATTGGTCCAGCTGCCGCCATAGATCCAGACCATAACCGGCAAGGGCTTGGGGCTCGGCTTGGCGGGTGCAAAGACATTGAGATAGAGGCAGTCTTCGCTGGTCGGTTCGGTGAAGCGCGCCGATTGGGCGAAGCTTTGCGGACAGGCTGGCGAAAAGGCCTTGGCGGCGCGGGGCGTGGTCCACGACTTCGGCGGCTGGGTCGGGCGCCACCTCAGCGGTCCGACCGGCGGCGCCGCGTAGGGGATGCCCTTAAAGGAAAGCACCCCATCGGCCACCTGGCCGATGACAGGACCATTGGTGGTGGTCACCTGGGTCGGCTCTGCCGCGACGCGCTGGGCAAAAAGGGAGACGATTGCCGCGACAAGACCAAGACCTGTCCTGAAATCTAGGAACCCTTGTCTCTTCATCGCAGCGCGTCTCCCCAATTTCGGTGTCCCTTATCCCTTGGGAGAGATCAGTTTGCCAACAACTTCTAGCCAATTTTCGTAGGCATTTCTTCCTTGGTCCGTCAGCCTGACCCGCGTCAGCGGTTTTCTGCCAGCGAAGCTTTTCTCGACGGCCACATAATTGGCCTCCTCAAGCTTGCGCAAATGAACGGACAGGTTGCCGTCCGTGGCTCCGAGGCGGGCGCGAATTTCACCAAACTCCGCTTGTCCGGCGCTGGCCAGAAAGGCCATGACACCCAATCGCACCCGCCCATGGATCACGTCGTCGATGTCTTCAATGTCGAAGCCGTCCATGGTTAGATCTCCAGGCTGGGCTCGCCGCGCATCAACAGGTAGCCGGGCAGGCCCGCCAGCAGATAGAGCGCTGCGGCATAGGCGAGGAACATTTCCGCCCTCCCTGCCATCAGCCCCATCAGGACAGCGCCGATGAGCGAGCCCACGCCAATCCAGACAAGCCATTTCTGCTCGGTCATGGCGGCAGAGACGCTCCAAGCCACGCCATAGAGTGCGAGGACGGCGGGGGACATTAGCCAGATCAGGTTGGGGTCGTTCAGCCTCCAAGCCGAGGCGGCAATGGCCAGGGCAAAGGCAAAAATTCCTGCGCCTGCGCCGCTCCACCCTGCGGACACGGCGCGATTATTCAGAGCGCCAGCGCCGGGTTTGCCTTTCGACCGTTGAATCAGCGCGATCATTCCGGCGAAGAAAACCAGTGCCGTGACGCCCCAGGTCCAGTTGGCCAGAGTTTGGGATGCCGGTATGAGCCCCTTAACCATCCCATAGATGATCAGGCTCGCCGTGCCCCAGGTGACACCGGCAAGCAACAGAATTGGACCCGCGATCAAGGGCGCATGGCGCCCCTCCTTGGCAAGCGCCTTGACATAGGCAAGGTCCTCGCGAAGCGCTTCAAGATTGTCTGTCATTTTCGGCCTCTGGTTTCCGCGAATGCGTTCTGATAATTCGTGTACTTTATTTTGTAAAGTTCTTTTTTATCGACTATGCGCTGTTCCGGGCGGAAACTCCGGTGAAGCAAAAATGGGAGCACGACCCATGGCACGGATAAAAGAAGCTTGGGGCCCGATCAGCCTGTGTGCGGCCTTGGGCTTGGTGATGGCGGGTCATGCCCTCGCCGATGGCGTTGTCATATCTTCAGGCGCCCTCGCAGGCGCCTGCTACGAGGCGGCGAAGTCTGGGACGCCCTCCGAGGACGGGATCCATCTGTGCACCCGCGCGCTCGCAGAAGATGCTTTGGACGCCAAGGATCGGGCGGGAACCTTGATCAACCGGAGCGTCCTTTTGATTCGGGCGAAATCCTACCGCCAAGCCTTGAGCGACCTTGAAGTGGCGCAACGGCTCGCCCCCGGCCTCGGCGAAGGCGACGTCAATCGCGGCGCGGCCCTGCTTGGACTGCACAGATGGAATGAAGCGGTCGCCGCCCTTAATCTTGGGCTGCAAGAGCGCGCCTCTGAGCCCGAGAAGGCCTATTTCAACCGCGCCACCGCCCGCGAGCAGTTGGACGATTTGACGGGCGCCTATCTTGACTACCGAAAGGCCGCTGAGATCGCGCCCCATTGGGATGCACCCCGCCAAGAATTGACCCGCTTCCATGTCGAGAGCGGTCAAACTCCAGGCTGAGCAAGCTTAAAAGAGCGAACCCTGATCCGGGCCTTGCCCCTTTGGCGCCGTGCGTTTGGTAGGTGGGGCAGGTGCGTTGGCGTCATCGGTATGGGCAGCGACCTTCCCATCGGCAAAGATCAGACTTAGCGCCTCGCCTGGGCTCAGATCAGCCGCCCGGCGCACCAAGTCGCCAGAGGCGCGATGGACCCTGGCAAAGCCCAGACCTAAGGGACGATCTGGATCGAGAGACCGGCGCAACTGATCAAGCCGCTCAAGCGCCGCCCCTTCGGTTTGCACCCGCCGCATCAAGCTCTCGCCGCCGCGGCGAAACAGTCCGGACAGATCAGCGCGAAGGGCGATCTCCTCTGGCCGGCGGCGCCCTGCAGCCCCAAGTCGCGTGGCAAGACCGTCTAGGCGCTCGGCTTGAGCCGCCAGCGGACGGTGCAACAGCGCCGGGGTAAGGCGCGCCGCGCTGGCCGTCAGCTTCTGGGTCTGGGCTGCCGTATGGGTGGCAAGGGCAGAACCCAGCCGCGTCGCCGCATGATCAAAACGCTGGGCTGCGAATTCGACCAGGTCGCCAAGACGTGGCAAGGCGGCAACCGCCGTCGCAAGCCGACTGCGACGGCTTTCAACCAGGCCCGACAAGGCCCGATCCAGGCGGGCTGAGGTCACCGCGAGGGTCGAGCGCAGTTCCGCAAGCACGGGCGTCGCCATCTCAGCCGCCGCGGTGGGCGTCGGCGCACGCCGCGCGGCGGCGAAGTCGATCAAGGTGGTGTCCGTCTCATGCCCAACTGCGGAAATCAGCGGGATTTGGCTGGCGGCAGCGGCGCGGGTGAGCGCTTCGTCATTGAACGGCCAAAGGTCTTCAACCGACCCGCCGCCGCGCGCCACAATAATCACATCGGGGCGGGGAACCGGGCCATCGCCCGCCAGCCGATTAAATCCCAAAATTGCTGCACGCACCTGGGCGGCGGCTTGGTCGCCCTGCACCACTACAGGCCAAACGACAACCCGTACCGGCCACCGCTCCGAGATGCGATGTAGGATGTCGCGAATGACCGCTCCGGTCGGACTGGTAATCACGCCGATAACGGTTGGGCTGGCGGGCAGCAGCGGCTTGCGCGCGGCGTCGAACAGGCCCTCAGCGGCGAGCTTGGTCTTTAAGCGCTCCAATTGGGCCAGCAACGCTCCGACGCCCGCCGGCTCTAAGCGCTCAATAATGATTTGGTAGCCAGAACGGGCCGGATAGGTGGTGATCCGACCGGTGACGATCACCTCTAGCCCTTGCTCTGGCTGTGCGGCCAAGCCACGCACCGAGCCTTTCCAGATGACACCGTCAATGGCCGCCTTATCGTCCTTCAGCGTCAGATAGATGTGGCCAGACGCATGGCGGGTGACCTTAGAAATCTCACCGCGCAGCCGGACATGGCCATAGGCGTCCTCCAAGGTGCGCTTTAAGGCGAAGGCGAGTTCGGACACCGAAAAGGCTGGCGCATTGTCGCCGCCGCCCGCCAGCGCCTCTAAATCGTGATCAGCAAGGGTCATCGCCTCGCAGATTAACCTGCGCTGTTCGCAGAGCAAGGACTTGCTAAAGAAGACCATTGCGATCTAGGAGGCCCCTTCGCGCGCTGACGCCTGCGCGGTACGGGAGAATGTTCCATGAAGGTGCTGTTGGTGGGATCCGGCGGACGCGAGCACGCACTCGCCTGGAAGATCGCCCAGTCTCCGCGTCTGTCGCGACTGGTCGCCGCGCCTGGAAATCCTGGCATTGCCCGCCTTGCTGAGGTGCGGCCGATCCGGGCGGATGATGTGGAGGGCTTGGTGGGGCTTGCCGTTGAGATAGCGGCAGACCTGGTCGTCGTCGGTCCAGAGACGGCATTGGAAGTGGGCCTCGCTGACCGCCTCGCAGAGCGGGGCATTGCCTGCTTTGGGCCAACCCAATCGGCAGCTAGGCTTGAGACCTCAAAGGGGTTCACCAAGGCGTTCGCCGCGCGTCACGGAATTCCAACCGCTGCCTATGGTGCCTACCAGACGGCGACGGAGGCCAAGGCGGCCTTGGCGGACTTTGATCCGCCCTATGTGGTCAAGGCGGATGGAATCGCGGCGGGCAAGGGCGTCGTCATCGCCGAAACCCGCGAGGCGGCGGAACAGGCCATCGACGACATGTTGGGCGGTCAGTTTGGCGCGGCGGGCTCCCGTCTGGTGATCGAGGCCTTTATGCGTGGCGAGGAGGCGTCGGTTTTTGCGCTGTGCGACGGCGAGACCGCCCTTCCATTTGGCGCAGCCCAAGATCACAAACGGGTCGGTGACGGCGACGTCGGACCCAATACGGGCGGGATGGGCGCCTATTCTCCCGCCCCCCTGATGAGCCCGTCCTTGCTTGACGAGGTCGCTCAGAAGATGGTCACCGCGACTGTGCGCGGCATGGCGGCCGAAGGTGCGCCCTATCGCGGCATCCTCTATGCTGGCGTGATGGTCACCGAGGACGGCCCAAAACTCGTTGAATATAATGCCCGCTTTGGCGACCCTGAGTGCCAGGTCCTGATGCTTCGCTTAGAAAGCGACCTCCTGCCCTATCTCGATGCCGCGGCGCGGGGCGACCTCGCGCGCCTTCCCCCGCTCGTCTGGCGAGACGACGTGGCGATCTGCGTTGTGGTCGCAGCCAAGGGCTATCCCGGCACGCCCACGACCGGCGGGCTGATATCTGGCCTCGATCAGGATTTTGGACCCGACATGGCGATATTCCAGGCGGGAGTCGCCTCTGATGGCGAGGGACGACCGGTGGTCGCCGGCGGACGGGTGTTGAATGTCTGCGCCCGGGCAAAGACCCTCGAAGGCGCGCGCGCCTTGGCCTATGGCGCGATCGGGCATCTTGGGTTTGACGGCGCC
This sequence comes from uncultured Caulobacterales bacterium, assembly GCA_903840435.1. GTDB lineage: Bacteria > Pseudomonadota > Alphaproteobacteria > Caulobacterales > Caulobacteraceae > CAIMFV01. Next base: position 213,076 of record CAIMFV010000047.1, on the reverse strand, counting down.
TTTTTTAGAACCGACATCGGCTGGCGGGCGCTAGAGCGCTAAAATGCAGTTGACGGCTTTGGAAGTAGGGAAACTGAAAGGCTTGTTGGCGTAAGTTCAGGTTGTCGAAATCTGAGATGGACGCACAACACCGTGGCTCCTGTCGCGCGAAATCGGTATGACGCCCAGCCCTTGCGCTTGGGGATCCGCCTGTGAGCGCGCTCAAAAAGGCGGCCGCTGCAAAGGCGCGCTACAATCTTGAGCATGCTAAGGTGCTGATTGTTGAGCCAAATCAGCACAGCATGGAAATTCTTTGCCAAATTCTGAACGGCTTCGGCGTGCGGGCGCCTGTGCGCTGCATCTCGTCTGAAGACGCCATGACCCAGGTAAAGAAGACCGAATTCGACCTGATCATTTGTGAATCGGACCTCGCCGAGATGGATGGATACGATTTCGTCCAGTGGCTGCGGCGGTCGAAAATCGAGCCGAACAACTTCACCTCCGTCATTATCATCTGCGGGCACACCCAAACGTCGAAGGTTCACAAGGCCCGCGACTGCGGCGCGAACTTCATCCTGGCCAAACCCTTGACCCCCAAGATCGTCATGGACCGGATCGTCTGGGTGGCGAAGGAGGGGCGCGCCTTTATCGAATGCGAGAGTTATCTTGGACCTGATCGCAGGTTCCATTCCATCGGCCCGCCCCCCAATACCGAAGGCCGACGCGCCGACGACCTGTCTCTCGAGGTCGGAGATGCGACAGAACCCAATATGAGCCAGGACGATATCGACGCCCTGCTGCAACCCAAGCGAGTCGCCAAATGAGTGCTGTAAAAAAGCTCCGCGTGCCCAATCGCCTCGCCGCCGTGGTCAAGACCCCGGGAGGTAAGACCGTCGCCGAAGCCGTCGCGGCGGCCGAGGTCAAGATTGATCTGATCAAGGACGACTGCCTTGACGCGATTGACGCTGCCCTGGCCGATATGACCGCAGCGTCAGCTTCAATGAAAGCCGGGACACCAAGCCGCGACCAAATCGAAGCACTCTACAGTCTGTCCAACGATGTGTTTGGGATCGCGGGCGTCTTCGCGCTGAACGCCGTCGGGGAAGCGGCCTATAGCCTTTGTGATCTGCTCGACAAACTCATGGTCACCGGGAGCTGGAACTGGCCAGCGGTCGAGGTGCACTTGAACGGCTTGCGGGTGCTGCGCGCGCTTGGGGAAAGCGTCACCGCGGCTCAGGCAGAACCGGTCTTAAGTGGCCTGAAGGCGGTTGCAAAACGGGTCACCGTCGCTTCCGCCTAGATTAAGGCGCGTCTGACTTACCAACTCGCCGTCCGACGGGTCAAGGCGATCGTTGTGTCGGACCAGGACCAAGCCATGCGGTTGGCTGGCCTTTGCGGCGGCGTCACGCCCGCGGGCCAACCGGTCCGAATCTCAGCGGCGGCGAGCTCAACCCGGCCCGATTCCGGCGCATCGAGCGCCAAGGTCACGCCTTCGGGTGGCGGCGCTTCATAGGAGATGCGCGACCAAACGCCCGCCTTGGCCGAAAAGGCCAAGGTGCGACCGTTCAAACTCACATGGCTGAGCCCCGTCGACGGCTTAAGATAGAGAATGAGGGTTTCCCCCTGACGGCTTGGCGCCATTTTTAACAATAGTCGCCCAGATGTGCGACGCGCATCGAGCTGAGGGCCTGGTATGTCGCGCAGGTGGGCGCTGGCCACATGGGTGCCAGCAGGGAGAAGCGGTTCGACCTCTCCACGTCCAGATTTGCCGCCGTCGAGCGCCAAGACCGATTGGGACCAGGGTTCAAGTGGCAATCGCGAAGCGATGAGGTCTTGCCCTTGATCGGGATCGGCGACGAAAAAGGCTTGGGTCAAGCCGGGTCGATCCGACGTCGGTGGCGAAATAAGCCAGCAAAACCCGACCAGCCCCCCAAGCAGCGAAAGCCCGGCCAGCATGCGTCCGACAGGTCCACGCCCCGCCGCCCAGGCCAAAGGCGCCACGACTGGACTGAGCGCAATCAAGCTCAACAGATTAGCCGCGGGCAAATTGACGCCAACAGCCGTGAAGAGGTTAGCGCCCCAAACGAGGATCTGAGCGCTCACTGGAAGCGCCAAAACCGCCACAACCAAGAGGCCGGGACTGCGGCTGCCGTCGCCCTTGCCAAGTCCAGCCACCAGCGCGGAGATGGCCGCTCCAGCCAAAAATGGCCACGCAAAAAACGAAGCCGCCAAGGGTTCGATCGCTTGTACCGTCACGGCCAACAGCCCCGTCAGGATCAGCCCGCCGCCCCACAGTGCCGCAGCACCCACGGGTTTGCGCAATCCGATCAGGGCAAACAGGATCACCGTCAGGCCGAGCACCACCGCAACCGTGTCAAGGCCGCGCAGGACCAAGCAACAGGCCGCCATGCCAAAGCAGGCCCCCAAGGTCGCGGCCATCCGACCCTTGCCACCCGCCGCACCGCCTGCAAAGGCGGTCAGCAAGCCCAAGCCTGTTAGGACGATCCCTGCCATCAAGGCCTCGCCGTGCACCAAGGCTGCATAGGCAGTGGCATAGTCGGCGAGGTGGTAGATCTGGCCAATCAGTTCAAAGCCAAGCGCCGAGGCGGCGATCCATGCCACCAAAACCGCCGCCCCGCGTAAAGCATCCAGCACCATGACCGTGGGCGACAGGCGTTGGGCACGCGCCGCAAAGCCAATGCCGATAAGTGCCAGGACCAGTCCACAGGCAATCACGCCCCAGCCCCAAACCGTGGGATAGGCAATCAGATATCGCCCAAAGAGATCGCCGTAGACGGCATCGGTTTTCTGCTCCGGCAGATTGGCGGCGGCGGCGAGGATGCGGGCCATGGCGCCAGCCTGATCGCCCATATGTTGCAAGGAGGCGAGCTCGAGCCGCTTCGGCGTTGCGAGCGGCGTATGATAGGCGAGTTGATCGTCGACAAAGGCGAAGTTCAGTCCGGGCAGCCCTTTGTTCAAGGCTTCGGTAAAATCGGTCCCGTTCGGCATGTGTCGATAAATCGCAGCCGACAAAGACATGGCGCTCGGACGCGAGACCGCACCCTGGTAGAGGCCCATGAGAGCGCCCTGTCCGCGCCCGGTTTCAAACATTTGCGCCAGCCCACCACCGCCGCGCGATTCCATATTGATGACGAAACCCACCCGCTTCGCCAAAGGATCGTCGGCGAAAAAGGCTTGGGCGCCTAACAGGCCAGCCTCTTCTCCATCGGTGAACAGAAAAATTACATCGCGGAGCGGGCGCGGCCCACTTTGCACCATCCGGGCGATTTCAAGGGCGGCGGCGACACCCGCTGAGTCGTCAGCGGCGCCAGGAGAATTTCGCACCGAGTCGTAGTGAGACATGATGAGGAGCGCTGGCGCTGTGGGATTGACGCCCTTCACCCCGCCGATCAGGTTTTGCACCGACCCCGCCGCGATTGCATCACCGCCGCCACGCCGTGGGATGTAAACGCCTTGTCCGACATGGATTTCGGCATTGAGGCCCAAGGCGCTGAGCCTCGCCATCAGATAGGCGCGAACGCGGGCCTCTTCTTCTGAGCCGATGGGGTGGGGCTTCTGGGCAATGGCCCGCACATCGACCAAAGCCCGTTGGGCGGAAAATTCCGACATCGCCGCCGTGGCCGAAAGCGGCTGTGGCGGTTGTAGCGCCATCCGCGCCGCGAGGACCGCCAAACCGATCACCAAATAGAGCCACAAGGATTTGGGCACGGTCTCGCTCTCCCCCCTGATCCTGCCTCAGTCGCTCCGGGAACGCTGTCGCCCCTTTTGCCCTTTGGTGAGATCAGCTATTTCACTGCGCTCGGTCGCGAAAACAGTATTTCTGAAAAGACAAATCGGCACAATTGATTACAGCCTGTCCCTTCTGACCATTTTAGGTTGAGGTGGCGTTCGCATGCGGCTCGGAGAGTGAACTATGGACGCCAGTGTCTATCAAGACCCCCGGAAGCGCATGATCCCACTGGCGGACGGGGAGATGGCTGCCCTTGAGTTCGGCGACCCGCAGCGTCCGGTGGATGTGGTGTTCAGCCACGCCAATGGCTTTAACGCGCTTACCTATCGGACAATCCTTGCGCCCTTAGCGGCCAGCCTGCGTGTGCTTGCCATAGACCTACGCGGACACGGCGCAAGCCGCTTACCGACGCAACCGGTCAATCGCACCTCCTGGCGGGATTTTTCCGACGATCTTCAGCAAGTGCTTGCCTATCTCAATGGACCGCCGGTCGTGCTCTCCGGTCATTCGATGGGCGGGACCGTGTCGCTGATGGCGGCGGCGACACTGCCTGAAAGGGTCAAGGGGCTCGTTCTCTTTGATCCCGTCGTCATGCCACGGCTGTTTTCGATCTATGCCGCAGCGCCTTGGACCTCTGGACGGCTCTGGAAATCCATGCCGATTGCAAAAAAGGCAGCCGAGCGACGCGCGACCTTCCCCTCGACGGCCGACGCCTTTCGCGCCTATCTGGGTCGCGGCGCGTTTAAGACCTGGCCAGAAATGATGCTGGCCGACTATGTGGCGGGTGGCTTTCTGCCGCAAGCTGACGGAAGCGTGACGCTGGCCTGCACGCCGGCCTGGGAGGCTTCAAATTTTTCCGCCCAAAATAACGGGCTCTGGCGCGCGGTGCGCCGCCTTTCCTGTCCTGTAACGATCTACCGCGCCGAGCGGGGCTCGACCTGTCGCATTGGCGATGGGCGGTCATTTCTTGGCTCACTGCCCAAGTCACGCGTGATGGAAGTGACGGGCACCAGCCATTTTCTGCCGATGGAAAACCCAGACCTGGTGCGCAGCGCCCTTTTGGACGCTGTGGAGGCCTAGGTCTCAGCCTTGAGCCGAAGGCGCAGCTTGTACGGTGGCCTCAGGGGTGGCGCGCGCCATCAAACGGCGTCTTTGACCACAGGTCTCAGCCAGCCCCAAAATCACAGCGCTTCCGGTGGTGACGAAGGCGAAGGGCAATATGGCATGCACCAAACACGCCAAACCGCCGCCGATCATCTGAAAGCCGATGCGCGACGCTTGACCCATATGGCCGAGATAGGTTTCGCCCACGGCGTGCGGATGATCTGAAAATGGATTTGTCATGGTTGGGGCCCTTCACCAACGAAGCCCCACTGTGCCGGGTTAGGCTGAAAAAGACTTTAATTCATTTTGCGGGCTTCGGCGTTGTCGCGATATAAATTTTCTCCTAAACCAGAATAATGGAGAATATTGAACTTGATGCATTGGATCTGAAAATCCTGCGCCTGCTGCAGGAGGATGCAAGCCTTTCCATCGCCGAAATCAGCGAGCGGATCGGCCTGTCACAAACCCCGTGCTGGAAACGCCTGCGTCGGCTGGAAACCTCCGGCATCTTGAAAAAGCGCGTCGCTCTGGTCGACCCCAAATCCGTAGGACTGCGCCTGACAGTCCTTTTGACCGTGCGCACCATCCATCACGACGCCGAATGGCTTTCGACCTTTGCAGAAGGGGTTGCGGCCTTGCCCGACGTGGTCGGGTTTTGGCGTCTTTCTGGCGAGCGGGATTATCTCCTAAAGGTGCTTGTGCGCGACATGGAGGACTATGACCGCTTCTATAAGCGCCTCATTCGCATCGCGCCCTTGGCCGATGTCAGTTCGAGCTTTGTCATGGAGGAGATCAAGTCAACGACAGCCATCCCGATCTAGCGTTCGTCAGGAAAGAATGGAAGCCGGTTTTTCCGAAAAGACAAACAAAAACCGAGGGATATAGTGGTTGTTTTATTCTGAAAGAAACTGACAGCGGGGTCACGTCCACCTGAGTGGTGGAAATTTGGGTTGGCCTTCGGAGAAACGGTTCAGGCAGATCCTATTGCGCGGTTGGACCGAATTGCCCCGCGACGCTAGGGCAGGAGGCGTCTGTTGGGGCGTTCGTCAACATCCAGCGGGCGTGAGTTTGCGACAGCGCCAACTGAATTTTTGGATAGTCCTTATAGAAACCGCGCCAATCGGCGACTGGCTCTGTCACCTGTTCGCCGTTTGCAAATATCAACCGATAGGACAGGTACGGGCTTCGACGCGTTCGCTCGCATGTCAGCTGGATTTCCACGAGATCCTGCATCGAAGTTTGGCGAGGCTTCGAGAAATAACCGTTGCGCGATGATAAATATTGGGGGGTTAAGCAGTAATAGGTAAATTGACCCCCAACAAACAGGCAGCACCCAACACCAAGGAGCAATAATCCGCCGCCAATCAAAACAGGCTGCGCTGAAGGCGACTTTAGCAAATCAACGGGAACTGTCAGTGCGAATAAGACAGCAGCCGCCCCCATCGCGGACGTAATCATCCAGGAGAGCGCTACGACTCCCCCGCCACCGCTACCTGAGCGAAGCGTTTCTGCGGGACAAATGGGTTTAAATGTCGGCAGGGCAATCACAAGGCCGATGAGAAGCAATGCTCCCAACGTTGTGAGCGCACTAAAGGTAATTACGCGTTGCGTCGAGTTTTCCAAATGCTTTACCGTCGGGACGTCGCCCATTCTTAAGGCCACAGTATCTGATCATAAGAATCGCAATAAATTATAAATTTTATCGCTTACGTTGCCAAGGCAGATCTTAATATTGATGTGTTCACGCTGTTGATGTTTCAATATCTTCTTTAACTGAGCGGCGCTGCGTGCAGCGATATTCTGAGTGTTACCGCCAGAGTGAGTGTCGCGAGGAATAGACAGTGGAAGACGACATGCAACAGGTTCGGTCTCGGATTGTCTCCACGCGCCGGCAATACATGCCAAGTTCCAGCATACATCTTAAGGTGCTCTGCTTTCGTTTTCGGTGAAGCGCCCCAAAAATAAGGAACCCACCACATGACCAATGCGGAAATCACCGTGACTGCACAATAGACGACCCAATAATCAAAGACATAGCGCGGCTTGGGACGAGCCCAGAACGCGACGGCGAGCGCAACTGCTGCGCCTGGGAACGCGGCATTCACGAGCGTGACGAGCCAGATTTTACCCTGACCAACCGCAGCCTTGACCTGAGACCCATGGGTCAGGCCTTGGACGTCGATCAGATCGTGGCCGGCGACGAGCAAAAACTGCAACCCGATCAGATATGAAAACCAAGCTTCGAGCGACAAGAGCCTAGACATATCGCGTCCACCACCTTCTTTTATCAAGATTGCAAATCGCCGTCTTTGGGCTTCACGACGCTACGTCACGCGTTCATCATGAGCTCAAGGGGATCGCGTGCTTCTGTCTTCGCTCACTCTACAGCTCAGGACACTTTGCGCCAACTTGCTTCTGACCCAAGCGCTTCAAACAGCTGCTCACTCAAAACGGAGGCGCTGTTACGAACAGCCCAAGATTGCGAGTCTCGAAAAGGGGAGCTTGCCAACTGCACTAGGGCGACCGAACAGAACGCGCTTTCGACATGGTCTTTGTGCGCAAAAGTAGCAATACTTGACTGTGTAACCGACCGGAGCTCTGCATTATGAAAGCTTTCTCAGCAATCGTTGCGTCATTTCTGCTTGGAGCATCCGGTTCGACGGCTCAAAGCGAGCCGACATTGACGACTCCCCAATATGATGCGTCCGCGACGTACCGCGCGGTGCACATCGACACCCTTGACGCTAACTTCTGGCCGCGCTTTGTCGAGACGCGAAGACTCTGGGTGCAGTTACAGAGGGCGCGCGGTACGAACGACGGTCGCGGCGCTTATTACGAAGTGGACCACCATACGCTGATATCCATGCGATCCTTTGCATCCTTCGACGAATACCATTCACTCCAAGCATTGAGAGCTCGCGTAGCGGAGCGGATGGGACCAACCGGACGCGCCGACGAAGCAGCCTACGATGCGGGTGATGTCGCGCTGCGCACACCACATGCGTCGGAGGTCTGGCAAAGGGATCCGAGTTTCGATTTTCACGGCGTTAGTCCATCACTCACCGAGTATTCCTTTGGGTATGCCCACGTGACCTATGAAAGCGTGATCAGCGCTGATTTTGACGCCGCCTGGTCAGAAATCGATCAGGCGCTCAAGGCAGCGAACTATCCGCTCACCCGAATTGCGTTCTACAGTGTGTTGGGGACAGGCAAAGAAATTTCGTTTTGGCTGGCAAGTACGAGAGAAGAGTTCGACGCAGCTGGAACTCCCTACGAAGCAGTTGTTCGAGTGATCGGAGAGCAAAAGGCGATTGCTCTGTTTTCCAGAGTCAAGAAAAGCAGTATTGACCAGACTGTTCAGGAATGGGTAGCCAGAAAAGATCTCTGGAGCCCGTTTTAAACTGGAGCGGGTCTAAATCAAGAACTCAACACACGCTGCAACAGGGCCTAGGTAAGATCGCATCAGTTCGCTCCTTGCTGTGACATGATCGCTAATGGCCGTCCGTCTAGTGGTCCGATTCCGACATTTGCATCCCTGCTATACCTGCCGCCAAGCAAATGTCGGAATCCTAAGGACCACTTGCAAAACTATTGGTTCTCGTGGATTTTTCGAATTTGACATTCGAAACTCAGCCAAGTGTCAAATGGGAGTCGAATGTCAAATTCAGTCCACTAGAGTATCTTCAGACAAAATACCTTAAATTAAAGCTCTCAATTTTTGGCTTTTGGTGTTACGTCTCCGCCAAGGGTATCCCCTTCTTGGTAATAGGCTCTTGAAGCGGCGCCTTCCCAAGGAAACCCGACCCGTGAGCAGCGCAAATTTACACCGGCTACTTTGAAATTCGGGCACTCTGAGTTGCGGCTATGAACATCTTAGTGATGGCGGTTTGAATGTCCTCGGCGGAATTGGCCGAATAGGCATAGGTAGAATTAGAAGCACAACTGGCTAGATTATTGGTGATGTTTGGCTTGAGATTATCTCGAATTAGAACATATCTATAATTAGACTGGCCAACAGTAACATTGGTGAGATCGGGCAAGACATAATCAAGATCGAGTGTCATCACAGTGGTCTTCTTTGCCTTCAACAGATCACACACGGAACCGTCAAACCCCGCTAAAATCTCGCCATTTCCCGATATATCTGTTGTATCCGGGTCAATGACTTCGGGTGGAAAAGTGTGGTAATTGGGGTCTTTATACCAAACACCTGTCCAACTCCCACCAGGGGTTACCTGCTCATACACATCATCCGACACGCCGTCAGTCATGATCATAACATAGATCAAAGGTGAAGACGGGCTCGATCCGTCGCCAGATTGCGGGAGTTGAGCTGCGAATTGCGTTATCGAATAATACGGGTTGGTGCCCATACCAGGAGGAGAATCCAACTGCATATTGGCGACGTCCGTCGCAACATTGATCGGGGACTCCGTGATTGGCGACACAGTGGTGATTGTATTGCTAAATTTGATAACCGAAAATCGGAATTGGTTGGGAATTAGGAGCTTCTGCTGGGAGCTTGCGATGAGCGTCGAAATCACGTTTTTCACCACGTCAAATCTTAGAGTGGCTCCAGCATCGTGGGCTTTTTGTACCTGGTCTTCCCCATTTCCATGGCAAGCCAAAGTGCAGCCAAGCGCATTTTGCATCTTGATTTGATCAGTCGATCCTGCACCGATCCCCATGGAACCAGAGGCATCGACCAGAGCATAAACGTCGACATAATTCGGCTTTGCTGACAGACCCGAACTGGATCCACTAATATTTATCTCAGATATGCCAATAATTTTCGACAAACCCGTATTAAAGTGTGCGGAATAAGTCATTGATACAGATATTTGCCCCCCAACGACTGCAGACTTTACCGTATCGGTGATTCCGCTGTTCGGCCATTTTTTTAAAACGGATTGAAAATAAGTTTCTGCATTTGATTTAGATTGCGCGACTTTTTGTTGTACTGTCATGGTGCCAAAGCTGGCCGGCTGAGCAACCCCTGCTAAAACCGCGCTGTCGGCATAGGCCTGCAAATCAGCCTTGAGATTTTGCGATTGGCCATAATCTAAAGCGAAGCCAGTTGTCGCAAGCAAAGGGACTGCGGCCAACGCACTTACAACCGCGACGTTGCCCTTAGAATTCGCCGTAAGCCGTCGAACTGCTTCATTTAAGGTTTGTCGAATGCGCATATGACAGTTAAATCAAATAACAATTAAAAATTTCCTAGCAATTCTCTGAATTTTGCATACAAATTTTCTTTAGTTTATCGGACAGGCCGTTTCGGGAGTATATAGAACGCAACTATTAATTCTAGGTCGATTTATATAATTTGCGCTCATTTGTATCATATTGTTAAGTACGTATTGAAGCGGAGAATTGAAATTATATTTACCTTCAGACAGGATGACGCTATCCCCCGCCTTAACAAGATATCCGGAAGGAATACTATAGGTCCCCAAGCCGTTTGTTGCGAAAATAGTCCCCGGCGCAATCGCAGGGAGACCGGCGCCCGAAGATTTGCTCCAATCCACCTTGGCGACTTTGCCCGTGGTCAAGTAGATCGACGTAATCCTCATGCTCAGCGAGTCTGTGGGGAGAGGGCTCAACATGTAATTGCCGACTGCGAACATGTCGTTGACGTCGCTGTCACCCACAATTGGTGCCTGGGCCGTGAGGTCCCCAACTGTCGCGGCAATATGATTTACGCTACGCTGGGCGATAATTGCCTGATCAAGTTCATACATTCCAAATAGCGCTGTTAATAATATCGGTGCGATGAGGGCAAATTCGAGTGCAGCAATACCTCGTCGATCGCCCTGGAATTGCTTTAATGGATTTTTTAATTTCACGTATAGATGCCTAACCATAGGGTTCATTTCTGAAAGCAACTGTTGATTTGATCACAATTTGACCATTATTAAGCGGAGTCATGAATTGCGATAATCCCGGAACAAAGACGGTCCATTGGTAGTAGGTGGTGACCAAGACGATATTTCCTGGCCCTCCCAATTGGAATGAGAGTTGAGCGGGGTCCAACGCTCCTGACGAGAATGGATTGGGGGTCGAAACCGCACTGAGGGACTGAAAAACACGAACGTCGACCGAAAGCTTGCCAGTGCATCCGGAGCTCGCAAACTTCAGATTCGAACAAATTGCGGCCGCCATGGAAGATGGAGACCCAGTTCCTGTCGATTGAAGCGCCCCAGTACGAATTTGGCGCGAAGAATCGGTAGTGGCCTCATCAAGCGCAGTCTGAAAAACGAATTCCGACCCAAATTCGAAAACGGCTAGCAAAGTAAGAAGAAATGGCAAGGCGATCAGCGCGAATTCGACCGCTGTCGTCCCCCTTTCGTCCCGCTTCAAACGCTGACTGACGGGCCAAAGCCAATGCCGCTGAAAAAAGAAGCGTTTAGATTCATCTACCATGGTAGACGCAACGCTCAAACAACGTGAAGATTTTTTAGCAATGTTCAATTCAGCTAGGCATTTCATGAATCAACTCGACTGAAATTCGCGTAGCAAAATGAGTCTGGCGGAGCTCGCACAGGTCTCGTCACTTCGCACCCTGGCTGGCTTCTGCTCTAGTGTCTGACGAAACCCTTAAAAAGTCGTGTTAAAAACGGGAGATCGATTGGGCTAGATCTCTGCGATGCCCGTACCCTGATTTTTTGATATTCGGCCATCGGCTCATGATGGCTCAAACCGAGCCTGACGCGGGCAGGCCCGATGATGGCGAGGCAGGTCGATCCGAACCTGTGTCAACCTGTATTGACCTGTCCGAAGTCTAATCTGTTTCAAAGTAACACGCGAGCGGATCGCGCGCCCTCCAAATTGGAAACCCTGAGCCCGAGACCGCTTGAGCTCGCCCTACCTCTGTTTGGCCGACCGCCAGAGGATGGGAAAGTCAGGTGTGAAGGCGTCAAGCCAGCCGGTAAACCGGCCAAAGGCCTCAATATCGCCGGTCGCCTCGACCCCGCCGGACTTGATCCGATCCGCAAGCTTCATCGGTGTGAAGGTCAACAGCAGAAAATCCTGACGCGTTAGCTTGAGATGCAGGTCAGCCGGCCGATCGCCGGGCAGGTCGGTCGTGGTGGCGACCAAAACGCCGTGGCGCACGGTGATTTTAAAATGCTCCGCCCGGTCGGTGAAGTCGACGGCGATGGCAATCTCACCCTCGCCCGCCTTATCGGCGTTCAACCGCACTCCCAGCAAATCCATCAGCATCGGGCTTGGCATATTGCGCACCAAATCGATGGAGAGCGACAGGCCGATCGGCGCGCGCACCCCATGCAACAGCTCATCGGCAGCACTTAAATACATGTTGCGCCACAGGGCATTTTCGCTGGCTTCTCCCAACCGCGTATAGACCGAGGCGAGGTCTGAACGGGCGGTCTTATTGTCGGGATCGGCCATGACAAGCCGGGCATCAAGCTCGGCCGCCCAGCGATCATCGCCGCTCGTCTGCGCTGCCTTGGCGAGTGCCAAAACATGGTCTGGCCCGCCCATGGCCGCGACATAGCGCGCACTTTCTTCCCGAGGCGGATAGGGGGCGAGGTGCACCGGGTTCGCGTCGTACCACCCCATATAGCGTTGATAGACGGCGCGAGAATTAAAGCTCATCGAACCATAATAGCCGCGATTATACCATTCCCGCGCCAAGACCGGCGGCAAGGCGATCTGGTTAGCGATATCGTCGCCGGTCAGGCCTTCATTCATCATGCGCACAGTCTGATCGTGCAGATATTTATAGGCGTCGCGATGCTTGATCAAAAAGTCCTCGATCACGGCCCGACCAAAGCGCGGCCAGGCATGGCTGGTGATCATAATGTCGGCCTTGTCAGCATAGAGGGCCAACGACTGGGACAAATATTCCGACCAGACCTTGGCGTCGCGCACCAGAGCGCCGCGCGGGGTCAAGACATTGTGTTGGGTGGCGTTGGCATTTTCAGCCAGATCGAGCACCTGCAGGTCTGGCAGCCAGATATTCATCTCGGCAGGCGCCTCGGTTCCCGGCGTCAATTGAAACTCCATCCGCACCCCGTCGACGGTCAGGGTTTGGCCGGTATGGTCGATCAAGACGGTGGGTGGCACCAAGGTTTGCGACCCCGACGCCACGGCCTGACCAATGCCAGAACTCACCTGTCCTTCGGGACCTTTGGGCAGGTAAAAACCGAACTGATAGGTGGCGCGCCGACCCATGGCATTGCCGGCAATGACGTTTTCCGACACCGCATCTTCGACAAAATGGGCGGGCGCAATGACTTGGGTTTGACCCGACGCCACATCGGCATCGGTGATCATGCCGCGCGCGCCGCCAAAATGGTCAGCATGGCTGTGGGTATAGATGAGCGCCACGACCTTGCGCGCGCCGAGCGTCTGATTGACCAGATCCAGCGCCGCCTTGCCGGTCTCTTTGGTGGTCAAACAATCAATGACGATCCAACCGGTTTTTCCAGCGATGAACGTGGCATTGGCGATGTCGAAGCCGCGCACCTGCCAAACACCGTCCCTGACCTTAAAGAGGCCGTGCTTGGACAAGAGCTGGGCCTGACGCCAAAGGCTGGGATTGACGGTGGCGGGCGCCGGACCTTTTAAGAAATCATAGGCGGAGAGATCTGAAACCACGCGGCCGGACGCATCGGTGATCTTTGGATCGGCCCGGGTGGCGACAAAGCCGCGACTGGCAAAATCAAAGTCGCGTTGATCCTGCCAATTGGGGCCCGAATTAAGCTCGACGGCTTGCGTCTGTGCTGCGCCAGCAAGCGCAAGGCCAGCCGCGAAAACGGCGCCCCATTTGGAAATCCGCATCTTCCCCCCCAAGCCCCTTGATGAGCGTGTTCAAGCGCCAGTCTGGGCCCAGGCGGGGCAAGGGTCAATCTTTGGCCGGTCGCCCGCCCTGGCTACCAGCACTGGGTGTCGCGGACATAATGGCCAAGCGCTGGCGACCACCGCCAATAGCTGCGGCAACCGTCATAATATCCCCAATAGCCGGGCCCGTAATAATAGCTTGGGGGTGGGCCATAATAGGGGGCAGCCAAGCTTGCGCCGATGGCGACTCCCAGCACGCCTGCGGCAAAAACGCCCGGACGCGGTCCCCAGCCACTATGCCAATAGCCAGGCCGCCACCCGCCATAACGGTAGCCGCCGCCCCAACCGCCATGCCAGCCCCCGTGCCAACCGCCATGCCACCCCCCCGGTCCCGGCCAAGCTGCAGCTTGATTGGGAGCAACCAAGGCCGCCGTCAAAGACGCCGCCGCCGTGATCGCCAACAAGGCCTTCTTCAACATTTGTTGTCTCCGTAAAGCACCAAATTCCTGGCGACGCTTTTGCGACGCCCCGCCTGAACAGAGGCTGAATGAGGCGTTAAGGAAATCGACCCGTGTGGGGCCGAGGGGCGCGGCGGCCACCCCCATGATTATGCACGCCAGCCCCTAGCGTACCTCGTCGGCGATCGGCGATCACCCGAGAGCCCTTCGACTTAGCGATTTCTATGACGCTGGATAGTCCTGCAGGACGGTCAACAACAGGTGGTTTGCGATCCGCCTTGGAACACAGTATTCTGGCGCAATGCGAGAGCCGGTCTCCGATATCGATGGTTGGTGTTTGGAGGATGGCGAGGAACTCCATCGCCAAGCGCCCACAACGTTCTGGCTACCCAGTCAGGAAGAGCGGGGAGGTCTCCAGCCAGGAGACTACGCCAAGCTAGTATTCCGAATCGGTTTTGGTGATCCGGAGCCACCGGTATCCGTGGAGCGCATGTGGGTGATCGTTCGGGAGCGTGTGCCCAAAGGCTATCTTGGAATTCTGGACAACAATCCAGATGGAATTGAAGAGAATGAGGAGCTCTGGCGCGGCATCGAGCTTCCGTTTGCTCCGCGCCATGTCATTAACATTCAACCAAAAACTGAGAGTAGCCTCGCTATTATAGCTAGGGAGCCCAAGCGGCGCTGGGCGAAATCCAACTGACCGACGCACGTCTGACCTGTCCGGTCTCCACGATGGCGACAAAGTCGTTGACTCGACCGTGAAATGAGACCCGGCAGACCGGCTTGCAGCGGCGACGTCAAGCAGGGTTAGCATTAACGCGCGTGTCTTTGATGCCCTTTGGCTGCGGACATAGAAGACGTAGCCGTTTCAAGTCAATTTTTTGGAACGGTTTTTTCAAGCAATCGCTGTCGAAGCACCATCTTGCTATATAGAAAATAGAATATTGAGAATAATGATGAAGCCGGAAAACCAAGAACTGCACCCTGTATGAGGGGGTGCAAGCCATGTGTAAATGGAAAAATGAACGAAGCGATAATGGTTCCAAAGCCTAAAGAATACAAAGCAAGCGCCGCCCATCTTAAGAAATCGCTAGAAATCATTTTTTGACTCCCTGCGCACAGACAAATGAAATCGCTTGGCGCGTCTCAGATAGCAGTCCGGTCCTGCTCCTTGGCGACACAAGCGAGTGGCGTAGCGCTTTTGGGCCGCAGAGGCTGAGTGAGAAACCCTAGCATATCTGATCGCGCTTTCCCAACTCCACATCATGCGGCGCGGGTTTTGCGCGGCCGTCCGCCGAGGCGACCATTGGCGCGTGAGGCGCTGGCCCGCACAATTGCGCGCTTCATGACTGTTGAGCCAAGCTGGTCGGCCAGGAGTTGTGGCACGGAAATGTCTGCATCCAAGCAAGCCACGCGCAAACCATAGCCTTCGCCTTCGACCGCAATGTGGCGCAGTTGCTCTGGCGTGGCGCCTTCTAAACCCGGCAGGCTCGCGAAGGGAAAGCCAACCACTGCGCCATTATTTAAGGTGATCATCACCCTCCCGCTGCGCCGATCATATCGGGCGGACACCGCGACCAACTGACGCTTCATCGCCTCTGCGGTTTGTCGTGTTATCGCCTCGAACTGCACCGCCGTGGGAACCTCAAACTCGGCCATGAATTCTACTCCATTCGGCACAGAGGGTTTCGAGGTGTACTGGGACCTCCACGCCAACCCCTTTGATCTCGGCCAAGCGAAATCCAGTCTGATCAGCCAGCCGGACCGGACCCTGTGGGCAATTCAACTCAAATTTTGCGCGCGCGCTGCCCCGTTTGACCGCATGAACATGCGCTGGCGGATGGTCATTGGCATAGATCGCCACGCGGATGTTTCTGATCGTCAAGACGGTCGGAACGGCGCAAGATAGCAATAACCTAATACGGGGTCTAGGTTAAAACGCGGGTGGGTCGCGAGGTGGGCGCGCAACTCCGTTTTGGGCGACCCTTCTAACTCTCCCCTTGCCTTTCGCTGCAAACCGTGGCTCTTGGCGGGCGGGCCACATTCCCCCAACGGAATGCAGTCCATCTGTAAGGATGGGAGACATTGCTATGACACTTTCCGCCCCCCCGGCGAAGCCGGCCCTGCGTCCCGCGCGGCCTGAATTTTCCTCCGGCCCCTGCGCCAAACGCCCCGGATGGTCCCCCAAAAATCTTGCCTCAGCGGTGCTCGGTCGCTCGCACCGGTCCAAGCCCGGAAAATCGCGCCTGAAGCGCGCCATCGACCGCACCCGCGAAGTGCTCCAGGTTCCGGACGATTATCTGATCGGGATAACGCCCGGCTCGGATACCGGCGCGGTGGAAATGGCCTTGTGGTCGCTGCTTGGCCCGCGCCCGGTGCAACTTCTGGCCTTCGAGAGCTTTGGCAAGGATTGGGCGACCGATGTGGTCAAGCAGTTGAAATTGCCAGACGTCGAGGTGTTGGACGCCGCCTATGGCGACCTTCCTGATCTTAGCCGGGTGCGCGCCGATCAAGACCTTGTCTTTACCTGGA
Organism: uncultured Caulobacterales bacterium; assembly: GCA_903840435.1. Classification (GTDB taxonomy): domain Bacteria; phylum Pseudomonadota; class Alphaproteobacteria; order Caulobacterales; family Caulobacteraceae; genus CAIMFV01. The sequence goes on along the minus strand of CAIMFV010000047.1, from coordinate 196,447 downwards.
ATGGCACAACCTCTGGGGTTCGCGTCCCGAACGCTGATTTCATCGCCACCGACCGGCAGGGCCTTAGCATTTGCGACGCCACCTCGGCGGTGTTTGCTCAGGCCCTCGACTGGTCCAAGCTCGATGTGGTGACGTTTTCTTGGCAGAAGGTTCTGGGCGGTGAAGCCGCGCACGGCGTCTTGATTCTTGGCCCCCGCGCCGTTGAACGCTTAGAAAGCTACAGCCCGCCTTGGCCGATGCCGAAGCTTTTCCGCATGACCAAGGGCGGCAAGGTCAATGCGGAGATTTTTGACGGCGCGACCATCAATACGCCTTCCATGCTCTGTGTGGAGGACTATCTCGACGCCCTGGCCTGGGCGAGTGAGATCGGCGGTTTACAGGCCTTGCAGGAACGCTGCGACGCCAATCTGGCGGTCTTGAGCCAATTTGTCGCCCGCACGCCGTGGATCGATTTCCTCGCCGCCTGCGCCGACCAACGCTCCAACACATCGGTCTGCCTGAAGATTACCGACCCCCGCGTCGCCGCCCTGCCGAGCGCAGAGCAAGAGGCCTTCGCCAAGCGCTTGGCGGGCCTTCTCGAGACAGAGGGTGTGGCGTTTGATATTGGCCACTATCGCGATGCCCCTCCGGGCTTGCGCATCTGGTGTGGCGCAACCGTCGAGACCTCAGATCTTGAGGCCCTGACGCCCTGGCTTGATTGGGCCTTTGCGACGACGGTGGCCGAACGCATTTCGGCCTAGCCCCAGCCTTTCCACCTGTCCTTCCCCTTCCCGGCGGCGCGGACCTGCGCCCCTCTCCTGGAGCCCCCTATGAGCCCTGCCCTCCATCCGCGCGTTTTGATCGCCGATAAACTCTCTCCGGCAGCCGTCGAGATCTTCACCTCACGTGGCGTTGTCGCCGATGTCAAAACCGGACTTTCTAAAGCCGAACTCCTTGAGATTATTGACCAATATGATGGCTTGGCCGTCCGCTCCTCAACCAAGGCCGACATCGATGTGCTTGCCGCCGCAACTCGGCTAAAGGTGATTGGTCGGGCAGGCATTGGGGTCGACAATATTGACGTGCCCGCCGCCACCAAGGCGGGGGTGGTCGTCATGAATACGCCCTTTGGCAATTCGATCACCACCGCCGAACATGCGGTTGCCTTGATGTTTGCGCTCGCCCGACAACTGCCCGAAGCTGATGCCTCAACCCAGGCCGGAAAGTGGGAAAAAAACCGCTTCATGGGTGTTGAGCTGACCGGCAAGGTGCTTGGACTGATCGGCTGCGGTAATATCGGCTCCATTGTCGCAGATCGCGCCAATGGTCTGCGGATGAAGGTGATCGCCTATGATCCCTACCTGACGCCAGATCGGGCGATTGAGCTTGGGGTGGAAAAGCTTGAGCTGGACGATCTGCTGGCGCGGGCCGATTTCATCACCCTGCACACGCCCTTGACCGATAAGACCCGCAACATTCTCTCCGCCTCAGCCTTGAACAAGACCAAAAAAGGCGTGCGGATCATCAATTGCGCCCGGGGTGGGTTGGTCGACGAGGCCGCCCTGCGGGCCGGGCTCGACAGTGGTCACATTGCCGGCGCGGCGTTTGACGTCTTTGTCACCGAACCCGCCAAGGAGAATATCCTCTTTGGCGCACCAAACTTCATCGCCACGCCGCACCTCGGCGCCTCGACGGCGGAAGCGCAAGAAAATGTCGCCCTGCAAGTCGCCGAGCAAATGTCAGACTATTTGCTGAGCGGCGCGGTGGCCAATGCCTTGAATAGCCCCTCGGTCACCGCCGACGAGGCCCCCAAACTCCGCCCCTTCATCCAGTTGGCTGAGAAGTTGGGCGTTTTCGCAGGTCAGATGGTCGATGGCGGCTTGACCGCGATTGAGGCAACCTTTGTCGGCGAAGTCTCGAAGTTGAACGTCAAGCCCTTGACGGCGGCGGCGCTGGCCGGTGTGCTGCGGCCCATGCTGGCCGAGGTTAACATGGTCTCGGCGCCCGGCATCGCCCAGGCGCGCGGCATTGTGGTGACCGAGAGCAAGCAAGAGCTCTCCCCTGTCTATGACAGCCTGATCCGCATCACCTTGACCGCTGAGGGCGGCCAACGCGCTTTTGCCGGAACCGTGATCGGGGGTCAGCCCAGGGTGGTGGAAATGAAGGGCATGGAACTCGACGCGCCGTTCGCGCCCGCCATGCTCTATGTCAACAACCTCGACAAGCCGGGCTTTATCGGCGCGCTGGGCGGGCTGTGCGCTGAAGCTGGCGTCAATATCGCCACCTTCAACCTGGGCCGCACCGCGGCAGGCGGCGACGCCATCTGTTTGGTTGGTGTCGACCAGGCCTTAAGCTCCGATCAGATGAAGGCCGTGCGGGCTTTGCCGCATGTAAAAGAGGCCCGTGTGCTGAGCTTCTAAGCGCGGTTTTCCGGCTTCCCCCTGCGCCCGCCGATTTCTTGTCTTGACGGGCGCGGTCTAGCCCTGATCTATCGCGCCGGTCTTTGTTAGAAGAGAACGCCGCAGCATGGCTAATGTCGCAGTCGTCGGCGCCCAATGGGGCGACGAAGGTAAGGGAAAGCTGGTCGATTGGCTTTCCAATCGCGCCGATGTGGTGGTGCGGTTCCAAGGCGGGCATAATGCGGGCCACACCCTGGTGGTCGGCGACAAGGTCTATAAGCTGTCCTTGCTGCCGTCGGGCGTGGTGCAGGGCAAGCTCTCAATCATCGGCAATGGCGTGGTGGTCGACCCGCAAGCGCTGTTGGACGAGATTGCCCGCGTCGAGGCCCAAGGCGTGAGGATTACGCCGGACCTGCTTGTGCTGGCCGACAATGCCACCCTGATCCTGCCCTTACATCGCGACCTCGACGCAGCCCGCGAGGCCGAGGCAGGCGCCAATAAGATCGGCACCACCGGTCGCGGCATCGGTCCGGCCTATGAGGACAAGGTGGGGCGGCGGGCCATTCGGGTCGCCGATTTAACCGATCCTGCGGCGCTGGAAGCCAAGATTGAGCGGCTGCTCGCCCACCATGGCGCTTTGCGGCGCGGGCTCAATTTACCGGAGATCGATCCGCAAACCCTGTTGCGCGGGCTGCTTGAGATCGCGCCCAAAATCCTGCCCTTCGCCCGACCGGCCTGGCGGCTGTTGGACGAGGCCCGGCGCGCAGGTCGGCGAATCTTATTTGAAGGGGCGCAAGGCGCGCTCCTTGATGTCGACCACGGGACCTACCCCTTCGTCACCTCGTCCAATACGGTGGCGGGGCAGGCGGCGGCGGGATCTGGACTTGGTCCCCGGTCGGTCGGCTATGTGCTCGGCATCGTCAAGGCCTATACGACCCGGGTGGGCTCTGGCCCCTTCCCCACCGAATTGCACGACGCTGACGGCGCCCGACTTGGCGAGCGGGGTCATGAGTTTGGAACCGTGACCGGGCGCGCGCGCCGCTGCGGCTGGTTCGATGCGGTCTTGGTGCGTCAATCGGCGGCGGTAAACGCTATAGACGGCATGGCGCTGACCAAGCTCGATGTGCTGGACGGCTTTGAGCACCTGAAGATCTGTGTCGGCTACCGCTTGGGCGAAACGGTCATCGATTATTTACCCGCCTCGATGGCGGATCAGGCCAATGTGGTTCCAGTCTACGAAACCCTCGAAGGCTGGGCCCATTCGACCCAAGGCGCGCGCAGTTGGAAAGACCTACCCGGCGCCGCCATCAAATATGTCCGACGTCTGGAAGAATTGACTGGCGTCCCGGTCGCCATCCTCGGCACCTCGCCCGACCGCGACGACACGATTGTTATGCGCGATCCGTTTGAGGACTAGCCTCCGCCTCAATTGAGGCGCCGGTGCGAAGAATTTCAGCGCCCTAGCGCGGGGGCCGCGATTTTTAACCTATTTTACTTGCCAAGCCACGCGCTGCGCGAGAAAACTTATGCTTCTGAGGCGCGTTGATCCCATCCGCGCCGCGAGATCGTTTGGATAAGGGCCCTTCCATGAGAGACGAAGAGACACTCAACGCGCCATCGACGCTCGGTCGCCGCGCTTTTTTGATGACCAGCGCCGTGGCTGCTGCGGTTCCTATTCTTGGCGAGGCTGATTTTGCTCAGGCCAAGCTCGCCTCGCAGCGTTGGGGTGTCTTGCCTCCCGACGCAGTCATCATCAACGCCAATGAAAACCCGCTTGGCCCCTGCAAGGCGGCGATTGAGGCCATGGCCGAGATTGCGCCGATGGGCGGCCGTTATGACCGCACGGGCGTGCAGGACGCATTTTTGAAACTCTACGCCGCCCAGCAAGGTTTGAAGCCGGAGAATGTCGCGGTCTATGCCGGATCGGGTGAGCCGCTGCACTATACTGTGCTGGCCTTCACCTCGCCGACCCGCAGTCTGGTGACGGCCGATCCGTCCTATGAAGCGCCCGTGGTGGCGTCGATGGTGACCAAGGCCCCCCTGCATAAGGTGCCGTTGACCAGCGCCATCGGCCATGACGTCAAGGCCATGGTCGCGGCTGACCCCAATGCGGGCGTCATCTATATCTGCAACCCCAACAATCCAACCGGCACCATCACGCCGCGCGAAGACATTTTGTGGGCTTTGGAAAACAAGCCCGCTGGATCAATTCTGCTGGTCGACGAAGCCTATATCCACCTGTCGAATGAAACCTCGGTGGTCGATCAGATCGCGGCAGGCAAGGACCTGATCGTCCTTCGCACCTTCTCGAAAATCTATGGCATGGCGGGCATTCGGTGTGGCGTGGCCATGGGCCGTCCGGACCTGCTCGACAAACTGCAAGCCTATTACCAAAACGCCATGCCGGTGACGGCCCTGGCCGCGGCGAAGGCGTCGATCAGCGACCCGGACCTCATTCCGACCCGCAAGAAGATCATCGGCGATACGCGGCGCGAAACCCTGGCTTGGCTGAAAGCCAATGGCTATCAGGTGGTCGGCGACCCGCAATCCAACTGCTTCATGATCCAAACCGACCGCGACGCGCACGGCATCATTGCCGCCATGCAGGCGGAAAAGGTCTATATCGGGCGCGTCTGGCCGATCTGGCCCAAGGCCGTGCGCATCTCGGTGGGCACACCCGATGATATGGCCAAGTTCCGCGTGGCGTTTAAAAAGGTTATGGGCGCTCCGGCGACGGCAGCCGTCACGCCGCATGCCTTCGCGCCTGTGGCCAGCGGCGGCGCAACCTACCTTTCCTAAGTCGTCCTTTGTCTTCTCGAGAGGCGCCTTCCTTGCGGAGGGCGCCTCTCTTTCCTTTACGTCAATCGTGATATCGACAGTGTGCGATCTCGAGCCGCTGATCTGGCGGGCTTCCTGAAACGCGATAGACCAAGCGGTCAGAGACCGTGATGCGCCACGATGACCGGCGCGTGATCCTGAACCACCCGGTCCATGACAGCGGCCCTTCTGGACGCCTGAGAACCGACCTCATTCTGTTCAGACTATGGTACAACAATTCAACCCGCCTCAATGCACCACGGCGCGACCAATGGCCAGCCGTTCGCCTCCGTCCTTGGCCTCGATGACGTCGCCATCCTTGATCTCGCCTGCCAGGACCAGCCGGGCAATCGGGTCCATCAACTCCTTTTGAATGACCCGCTTCAGCGGACGGGCGCCATAGACGGGATCGTAGCCGCGCTCTCCCAACCAATGCAGCGCCGTCGGCTCGACGGACAGGGTGATCCGCCGGTCGGCCAGCAACTTTTCGACGCGACCCAATTGGATCTTGACGATGGAGTCCATCTCGCCCCGTCCAAGGCGGCGGAACAGGATGATCTCGTCAATGCGGTTGAGGAATTCCGGTCGGAAGTGGCGGCGGACCGCCTCCATGACAATCGGCCTCACCTCTTCCACCTCGTCCTCCTCACCTTGGGCGGCAATGACGTCGGAGCCAAGATTTGAGGTCATGATCAACATGGTGTTGCGGAAATCGACAGTACGCCCTTGACCATCGGTCAAGCGTCCGTCGTCAAGCACCTGCAACAAGACGTTGAACACATCGGGATGGGCCTTTTCCACCTCATCGAACAAGACCACCTGATAGGGCCTGCGCCGCACCGCCTCGGTCAAGGCGCCGCCTTCATCATAGCCGACATAGCCGGGAGGCGCGCCAATCATGCGGCTGACCGAGTGCTTCTCCATATATTCGCTCATATCGAGCCGGGTAATGGCGGTCTCGTCGTCAAACAGGAACTCAGCCAGCGCCTTGGTCAATTCGGTCTTGCCAACGCCGGTTGGGCCCAAAAAGAGGAAGGAGCCAATCGGACGATGGGGGTCTTTCAGCCCGGCACGGGCCCGGCGCACAGCATCCGAAACGGCCGCCAAGGCTTCCTCCTGGCCCACCACCCGCCCGCGCAGCTTATCTTCCATGGAAAGCAGCTTGCCGCGCTCGCCTTCGAGCATCTTCTCCACCGGCACACCGGTCCAGCGCGAGACCACCGCTGCGATTTGCTCTGCGTCCACCACCTCAGGCGTCAACTGATCGCGGGCGCTTTCCTCGGCTTCCGCCAGCCGACGCTCAAGCACTGGAATTTCGCCATAGAGGATTTCCGACGCGCGCTGCAAATCCCCGGCACGTTGGGCTTGGGCCAGTTCGGCGCGCAGGCGGTCGAGGGATTGGCGCGCAGTGGCTGCAGCGCCTAGCTTTGATTTCTCCGCCCGCCAACGCCCGCCAAGCTCCTCCGACTGGGTGGAGAGGTCAGCAAGCTCGACATCGATCTTCTCCAACCGGGCCTTGGAGCCTGCATCAGTCTCCTTGCGGAGGGCTTCACGCTCGATCTTCAATTGCACCAGCCGCCGATCAATTTCGTCCAAGGCTTCGGGTTTCGAATCAATCGCCATGCGCACCCGGCTTGAGGCCTCATCGACCAAATCAATCGCCTTATCGGGCAGGAAGCGGTCAGTGATGTAGCGGTTCGATAAGGTGGCGGCGGCAACAATGGCCGCGTCAGAAATGCGCACCCCGTGGTGGACCTCGTACTTTTCTTTCAGACCCCGCAGGATGGAAATGGTGTCTTCGACCGTCGGCTCTTGCACAAATACAGGCTGGAAGCGCCTGGCGAGCGCGGCGTCCTTTTCCACATGCTTGCGGTATTCATCGAGGGTTGTGGCGCCGACACAATGGAGCTCACCGCGCGCCAGGGCGGGCTTGAGCAGGTTAGAGGCGTCCATCGCCCCTTCCGATTTCCCCGCACCGACCAGGGTATGCATCTCATCAATGAATAGGACCACCTGACCTTCGGCGGCTGTGACCTCGTTCAGAACCGCCTTCAATCGCTCTTCAAATTCGCCGCGATATTTGGCGCCTGCGATGAGCGATCCCATGTCGAGGGCGAGAAGCGTCTTGTCCTTCAAGCTTTCTGGCACGTCGCCATTGATGATCCGCAGCGCCAAGCCTTCGACAATGGCGGTCTTGCCGACGCCGGGCTCGCCAATCAAAACTGGATTATTTTTCGTGCGACGGGCCAGGACCTGGATGGTGCGGCGGATCTCTTCGTCGCGGCCGATCACCGGATCGAGCTTGCCATCGCGTGCGGCTTGGGTGAGGTCGCGTGCATAGCGCTTCAGCGCGTCATATCCCTCTTCGGCACTGGCAGAATCGGCAGTGCGGCCCTTGCGTACCCCCGCCACGGCGTCTTCCAAACCCTTGACGGTCACCTTGGCCGCCTTCAAGGCGTCGGCCGCGGCTGCGCCATCCTTGGCCAGCGCAATCAACAACCGTTCGGTTGTGACAAAGGCATCCCCGGACGCCTTGGCGTCGGCTTCGGCGGTGGCGAACACCCGCGCCGTCGCAGGGGCGAGATAGAGCTGGCCCGACCCGCCTTCGACCTTGGGAAGCTTGGCAAGCGCCGCGGCGATGGCCACCGCTGTATCCTCAGCCCGTCCGCCAGCCTGCTGGATAAGACTACGGCAGAGCCCCAGTCCGTTCGGCCCATCCCGCTCTTCAAGCAAGGCGTGTAACAGGTGCTCAGGCGCAAATTGCTGATGACCGGCGGCGAGCGCGACCCCTTGTGCCGCCTGAATGGCAGCCTTGGCCCGGTCGGAATAGAGTTCGATATTCATGGCGTCCCCTTGCGTGGCGGAAGGCGAGACGGCGTCTTCGATAAGCCCGCTTCTCGCTCACGCATCACATAGGTGTGGCGATTTAGCCACACAAGGGTACGGATGACCGATTTCCCGTCAGGCGCCGAGCAGAGCCAAAAACGCTCTCCTCAGCTTCGGCGAAAGCCTATCCGATTAGTCCGCCTTTGCCGCCTCATCGACCACCTTGCGAGGACGACCCCGTCCGCGCTTAACTGGCGCTTCTGCGGCGTCGGGCGCAGCTGATACACCGAGGAAAGCCGGCGCATGGCTGACGCCGCCGTCCTGCGACCGCAACATGCCATCATCGGTGTTTTGCACAACCGGTGGCGCACTCATCGGGGTCAACGGCGTCAGCGGGGTTTGGGCAATAGGAGGCGCGGTTAAAGGCGTCAAGCCAAGCGGCGTCGATGGCTGGGGTGATGGGCCTTGAGCAGAATTTCCCGAGGTTAGGGGTGTTGCCTGCGGCTCGACCACTGCCAAAGGATCGGCACGGTCGGCGCGCGGTTCGGCATAGCGGCGCTCGTCGCGATCCCGATAGCGATCCTCCCGGCGCGGCCTATCTTCCCTGGGTCTTTCGTCTCTGGGTCTTTCGTCTCTGGGCCTCTCATCTCTGGGCCTATCATCTCTGGGCCGCTCATCACGGTTTTGGCTGCCCGCCTCGCGTTGAACGGAGTCTCTTGGGCGGTCGTCGCGATTGGCCGTGTCCCGATTTCTATCGTCGCGGTTGCGGCCCTCATAACGATCCCGGCCATTGCGCTCGCGCCCGTCATAGCGGTCGCGCTGTTGTCCATCACGCGGTTGCCCGTCGCGTTGCGATTGCCCGTCGCGAGGTTGCCCATCACGCTGCTGATTATCCCGCGCTTGATAGTCACGGGGCTGATAATCGCGCCCCTGATTGTCACGGGATTGATTTTCGCGGGGTTGATACTCGCGGCCGCCATTGTCTCTGCGGCCTTCGTCGCGATAGCCCGTATCGCGGGGTTGAAAGTCTTGATCGGCCTCACCCTCTTGACCGTCCTGGCCCTCGCCGTCGCCGTCTTCGTCCACATCGATATCGAAGCCCGAGGCAAACACGTCGCGTCCGGTAATCTCCGAAGGCGGACGAGTCGGCTGCAAGACCCGCAGGACGCGGAAATAGTGCTCGGCGTGCTGGAGGTAGTTTTCCGCCAGAACCCGATCGCCGGCTGACGCCGCATCGCGGGCCAATTGACAATACTTGTCATAGACGTGCTGGGCGTGGCCCCGGATCTTGACATTATCCGGCCCATTCGAGTCGAAGGCGCGGTTGACGTTCTGGCTCGGCTTGCCCCCATTGCCGCCGCCGCGATTGCGACCGCGTTGCCGTTTCATTCCTTTGAAGTCTCTCATCACGCCATGCCGTCACGAAGGGTGTTGGTTTGGGTCGCCGGAGGTTCCGTAAAGCCGGAGGGACGAGACGTCGCCCAAGTCTTCCGACCGTCCTATCCGTAGGCGCTCCATAATGGCTGGAACCGCGCCTCACCCGGATTGGATGGAGTCCACGTGCCGTCTTCTCGAACGGAGGAGCGGTCTCGTTGCGCCGCTGCCATCCGCTTCCTATGTCTTCGGTGATTCGGACTTAAGCCGCGAGAGCCTGTTCGAAATCCACCGACGATTTACGGGAAGACAGGATTGCCTTAGCGGGTTGCGCAGGCAATTCCAAGGCTTTTCTTGGCGGACCGACAAATGGGGCTAGGTCGGAGGGCTTGGCGCGTCCGCAGGCCGACGGCGACCGGTCACCACACGGTCACGCAAGGCTAAGTCCTTGACGGTGCGCACCTCCAAAGCGCCTGCGGCCCGAAAGAGCGCTTCGACCGGGGCGGCCTGATCATAGCCGATCTCGACCGCGAAGGGGGCTCCCGGCTTGAGCAATCTCAAGATTTGCGGGGCCAACTCGCGATAGGCGGCGAGGCCGTCCTCGCCCCCGTCCAGCGCCAGATGCGGGTCATGATTGCGCACCTCAGGGTCTAGTCCTGCAATCTCGCCCGTTGGAATATAGGGCGGGTTGGACACAACGAGGTCGAAGCGCCCAGAATCCAATCCATCGGCCCAATGGCTGCGGAAAAAGCTCGCACGTCCTTGCAAGCCCAGATGGGCGGCATTTTCACGCGCGACCGCCAAGGCTTCAAACGACAGGTCAACCCCGACGCCCCGCGCCAGCGAGCGCTCGCACAAGATCGCCAACAGAATCGCCCCAGACCCGACGCCAAGGTCGATGACATCGAAAGCCTGATAGGTCTCGAACAGGGGCAAGACCACATCGAGCAAGGTTTCGGTGTCCGGACGGGGCGCAAGGACGTCGGGCGTGACCTTCAACAGAATTTTCCAGAAGCCTTGTCGCCCCAGGATTCGCCCCACCGGCTCCCGCCTCAGCCGTCGCGCGACATAGGCCTCAAGCTGTTGGGTTTGCGCGTCGGTCAGGGCCCGATAGGGGTCGGTGACAATATCGGTGCGACTGACGCCCGCAGCCGCTTCCAGCAACAGGCGCGCATCAATGACCGGGCTGTCAATGCCTTGCGCCTTCAAGCGGTCGCGGGTTGTGGTCCACGCGGTTTTAAGGTCCATGCTCACCCAACCTTGACCGCATCGCCAATCCTGAGCGCGCCGTCCTGCAATATTTTCACATAGACCCCGCAATTGGCGTGACCGAACTCAGATTGCAAGGCGCCGACAAGGTCGAGGTCGCGTTCGGCCGTTGTCGGATTCACATGGGTGGCGACACAGCGGCGGATCGGCCCGATAATCTCAGCCGCCACCTCCCCCAGCGCGATCTTCGTCCCCGGCGTAAGGTCGAGCTCATAGCCCGGCGGCCAGCCAGAAAGCCAAAGATTGCCCCGCAAGCGCACCGGATCGATCTCGCGGCCGATCCGCTGACCAAGATCGCTTAAGGTCGCCAGATTGATCAGAGACACCTCGCCACGCGGATGGTCAAAAAAGCGATGCGGCGGCGCCTGTACGAGGCGCAGCGGACCTTGGCAGAGGTCGCCCAAGCCATGCTGGACATAGGTTGCGAAGGCCCTTGCGCCAGCCTCGGTGGCAAGGTCGACCCGGAGCGGTGGGGCATGGGGCCCCGTCACCTGAAATTCAGTCTCGCCCGCCGCACGCGTCAGGGAGAACCGCGCCACCTCGGCCATCGGCGCCAAGACCGCAAAGCGCATTTTGGAAATATGGCTTGGCGCCTTGGGATCAAACCCGCTGGGCCCGTTTTCTAAGGCAAACAGGCGGTCACCCGCGACGCCTTGGCCCGCCCATAGCTGAACGGTCCGCAGCGCCTCTGGGCTAAACCCCTTTATTGGATATCGGGAGAGGCCTTCGATAATGGCGACATGCCCCATAACCTCTCCCTTGACGCCCTGGCCTACGCGGCGCGTTCAGCGAATGCCGGGCACGTGCAGACGACCTTCGGCCTCGACCTTGCTGCGTGCGGCCTCATCGCCGTACTTGGCGAATTCCATCCGCGCAATGGTGCGATTGTGCACTTCGTCCGGGCCGTCCGCCAAGCGCAGCGTGCGGATGCCGGAATAGAGCTTGGCAAGGCCAGGGTCGGATGTGACGCCTGCACCGCCGAAGGCTTGAATCGCATCATCAATAATTTTCAACGCCATGCGCGGCGCGGCAACCTTGATCATAGCGATTTCGAGCCGCGCCGACTTATTGCCCGCCCGATCCATCATGTCGGCGGCCTTGAGGCAAAGCAGGCGACACATTTCAATTTCGGTCCGGGCTTCAGCAACCCTTTGCTCCCAGATCGAGTGTTCGGCGACCAACTTGCCGAACGCGCGCCGCGACAAAAGCCGCCGAGCCATCTTTTCTAGCGCCACTTCCGCCGCGCCGATGGTGCGCATGCAGTGATGGATGCGACCGGGACCGAGGCGGCCCTGGGCAATTTCAAACCCGCGTCCTTCGCCGAGGAGCAAATTCTCTGCGGGCACGCGAACATTGTTCAAGATCACTTCGGCATGGCCGTGCGGCGCGTCATCATAGCCAAACACCGGCAACATTCTGACCACCTCGATGCCAGGGGTGTCGAGAGGGATGAGGATCTGGCTCTGTTGGGTATAGGTCTTTGCCGAGGGATCGGTCTTGCCCATGACAATGGCGATCTTGCAGCGCGGATCGCCAACGCCGGAAGACCACCACTTGCGGCCATTGACCACATAGTGATCCCCATCGCGGACGATTGAGGTTTCGATATTGGTGGCGTCCGACGAGGCGACGGCCGGCTCTGTCATTAAAAAGGCCGAGCGAATCTCGCCATTCATCAGAGGCCGCAACCAGGTCTCTTTCTGCTCCCGGGTGCCATAGCGCTCAAGCACCTCCATATTGCCAGTGTCGGGCGCCGAGCAGTTGAACACCTCTGACGCAAACCCAACCCGGCCCATCAGTTCGGCGATACAGGCATATTCCAGATTGGAAAGCTGCTGACCTTCGAACTTAAACGTATCGTCGAGATTAGGGTGCCCGGCATGGGGGGGCATGAACATGTTCCACAAGCCTTCGGCCTTGGCCTTGGCTTTCAGCTCTTCAACGACCTGAACGACCTTCCAGCGCGCCGCGCCTTCGACCGCCATTTCCTTCTCATAGACCGGAATGGCGGGATAGACGTGGGCGTCCATGAAGCGCGAGACCCGATCGATCCAATATTTTTGGCGTTCGGTATAGGTAAAGTCCATGACGCGCTCCCTCCCTGGGGATTTAAGGGCTTTTCGCCCGATGGCAGTGAAGATTATCAGCGTTCATTTTGCGGAGTTCAGGGGCGGCGCGCAATCCCTTACGCAACGGATGGCCGCACCCTGCGGATCGGAAGGTGGGAAATTGTCCGCCCAATTGCAGAATCTGGCTCATTTTTAGACCATTTTGACAGTCTTGCATAAATTTGACAGGTGCGCATGTGTTTGACGACATTTTTTCGTCACCGAGGGCCAAGTTTTCGCCACTGCCCGGTTGACTTGGGCATATCCTTCGATGCAAGTACGAAAGCGTGAGGACTACGGGCGCTCAGACGTGCGATCCTCCGGCGTTTCGGGGAGGAAACGCCCTCAAAATCGTCGAAAAGACAGCGAAGCCCGCCGTGTTTATCCCCCACGGCGGGCTTCAAGCTGTTTGGACCCCAAAAAGCCTCTGAACCAAGCCTCTTCGCTGAACAGAAGCGTTGTAACTTCGTTCAGGTTCGGTTCAGCCAGCACGCCCTACCCTCTCTACATGTTCAGACGTCCTCACGCCGCATCCATGACGCGAGGTACGGTTTCGAGAAGGAGACTGGGTCATGAAAAAGCTGTTCACCGGAGCCCTCGCAGCGCTCACCCTCGCCACAGCCTCTCTGGCAGGCGGTGCGCAAGCCGCAGCCTGGGGCGGGGGCGATTATGGCCATGGTTATGGCGGCGGTTGGGGCCATGGTGGAGGCTGGAACCGTGGCGGCGCGCTGGTCGGCGCAGGCCTTTTGGGCCTGGTCGTCGGTGCAGCAGTCGCGTCCAGCGCCCACCCGGTCTATGCGGCGCCCGCCTATTATCCGGCCCCGGTCGAGCCGGTGACCTACTATTACGGTCCGCCGCCCGCCTATTATGCCGGTCCCTATTATTACGGCTATATCAGCGGCGCGCCCTATGCGTGGCGCTGGGACGGTTACGGACATCACTACGTCTATATGGGTCGTCGCTGATCCCTCGCCTTGCGGCGCCTGCTGGCAAAGGTCGGGTCTGGATGTTCTACCAGATCCGATCGGCGAGCGCCGCGAGCGACAGCGCGAAGGCGAGGCCGATCGCGACCCAAAGGCCCAATGACGCCCCCCCTGAGGGTGTTTGGGTTGGGGTCGGCCTCGCCGCTTCTAATTCGGTCAAGATGAGGTCGAGCGCGCGCCTGCCGCGCTCGGCCATCTGGCTCAAACGGGCGATGGGGGAGAGTTCGCGCCGGATCCAGCGTTCCACCACCGGACGCGCCGCCTCCCAAATGTCGCTGGCGGGATCGATCCGCCGCGCGACGCCTTCCACCGTCACCATGGTCTTTTGCAGCAAGACGAGTTCGGGGCGCAGGCGCATGTCGAACAGGCCTGTAATCTCAAACAGTTGGCCCAAGAGTCGCCCCATCGAGACCTCATGGGCGCGGCGTCCAAAAATCGGCTCACCGACAGCGCGCAGCGCCTGGGCGAAATCATCGATATTGCGGGTCTTGGGCACATAGCCCGCCTCAAAATGCACCTCAGCGACGCGGCGATAGTCGCGCTGAATAAAGCCCCAAAGAATTTCAGCCAGGAACCGCCGCTCTGGCGCACCCAACCGACCGACAATGCCAAAATCAATGGCGATCAGTTGGTCTGGCGCCTCAACAAACAGGTTGCCCTCGTGCAGGTCGGCGTGAAACACGCCGTGATCGAGGGCTTGGGAGAGAAAGGCGCGAATGACATTACGCGCCAAGGCCGGGCGGTCGAGCCCTGGCAACTCCAAGGCCTGTGGCGCTGACAGCGGCGTGCCCGCCGCCCATTCTAAGGTCAGGACCCGTTTGGCCACGCCCTCCCAGACCACGGCCGGCGCGCGCATATAGGCCTCGCGCGCCATCACCTCGGCCATTTCACTGGCCGCAGCCGCTTCGAGCCGCAGGTCGAGCTCTAAGGCCATAGAGCGCGCCACCGTATCGGCAAAGGCGCGAGGTTCCAATCGCCGCGCCGTGGGGCCCAGCCGTTCGGCCAAGGCCGCGGCAAGATGCAGGGCGCCAATATCGGCCTTGACCCGTGCCTCAACGCCGGGCCGCAACACCTTCACCGCCACCTTGCGCCCATCGCGCAACACCGCCGCATGGGCCTGGGCAAGGCTTGCAGCCGCCAGGGCAGGCCCAAAGCTTTGGAAGAGGTGATCAATGGGTTTGCCAAGCGCGCGCGCTACCTCGGCCTCGGCCACGGCTGTTGGAAAGGGTGGCAGGGCGTCTTTCAGCCGCGCAAGATCGTTGGCCATCTCCTCGCCGAACACATCGGCACGGGTGGACAGCAATTGGCCAAGCTTAATGGCGGCGGGGCCTTCGCGCTCAAAGGCCGCCGCCAGTCTTTCACCAGGCCGCCCACCTCGTGCTTGCGGACCTGAGAGCAGGCGCAACACCTTGGCCAGGGTCCGCGCCGCCGGTGGCGCAGCCTGGGCCAGTTCACGCGGCAAAAGCGCGTCATAGCGAATGAGCGTCCAACCTGCGCCGATGAGCCGAAAAAGCGCTTGCGCCATCTTTGCGCCTCAGAGCGCCCAGCCATGGTGAAGGGCTGCGACCCCTCCGGTGAAATTGGTATAGCCCGCCCGCTTAAACCCGGCCTCGGTAATCATCTCCGCGAACCGGTCTTGATCGGGAAAGCGGCGAATGCTCTCGACCAAATATTGATAAGACGCGCGGTCCTTGACCACCCACTCACCTAGCGTTGGAATGACATTGAAGCTGTAGGCGTCATAGGCGGCGCGCAAGGCCGGTGCGGCGGGCCTTGAAAACTCGAGACAGAGGAAGCGCCCCCCCGGCTTCAACACACGACGCGCCTCGCGCAAGGCGGCGCTGATGTCGGTGACGTTGCGAATCCCAAAGCTGATGACATAGGCCTCGGCGCTGGCGTCAGGAAGCGGCAGCCTTTGAGCGTCGCCTACCGCCCAGGTGATCTCGCGCGACAACCCTCGCGCCCGCCCTGCGGCCACCATCTCGGCATTATAGTCGATGATGAGAATTTCGGCGTCAGGCCCCCCGCGCCGACGCTTCACCGCCCGCGCCCGCTTGGCCAGGCGCTCAGCGATGTCGCCTGTCCCGCCGGCGCAATCCACGATCCGCTCGCCCGGTTGCGGATT
Organism: uncultured Caulobacterales bacterium; assembly: GCA_903840435.1. Taxonomy (GTDB): domain Bacteria; phylum Pseudomonadota; class Alphaproteobacteria; order Caulobacterales; family Caulobacteraceae; genus CAIMFV01. The sequence goes on along the minus strand of CAIMFV010000047.1, from coordinate 180,567 downwards.
GAGCCGCGCAACCGCCATGTCCTTCCACAGGCGATGGACGCCGACGCTCATCACATCGTTCATCAGATCATAGGACGAGGCGACGCGATCAAAAACACCCCGCACCAGGCCGGGCTTTTCCTTCGGGTCGACATCTTGAAAGCCGAAACTGGCGCGCGCATCCGTCATAGGCTTCGCTTAGCGCAAATCGGCGCGCCTGGGTATGGCGTTCTTACGCCAGAGGCTCGCGCGGACCCAACCGGGCGATCAGGTCGGCTTCGGTCATGCCGCTGACCTCGACCGCCTTACAGCGGGCCGAGGCGCCACGGACCACCCGAACATCGCGCCTTGCCAGTCCAAGCGCCTCTGCCAACAGGTGCTCCAAGGCCGAATTGGCTTCGCCCTCCACGGGCCGGGCGCGGACGCGGGCGCAAAGCATCCAGCGATCCGAAGCATCGCGCACCCAGCCGTCGAGACGGTTCTCCGATGATTTCGGCGTCAGGCGGACGACCAGGATCAAGGGCTGGCCCTAGCCGACGGCCAACTGCAAGGTGCGCAGCCCAAGTTTGACGAGCTCCAAACAGACAATCAAGGCCAAGGGGCTCAAATCCACCGGCCCAAGGTTGGGAATGATGCGGCGAAAGGGTCGGGTCAGCGGCGCCATCACGCCGTCCAACAGCCCGACCACCTTGCGAACAGTCGGGTTGCGAATATTGACCACGTCGAAGGCAATCAACCAGGAGGTGATGACCCAGATAAAGATGATCAATTCGAGCGCTTCGACGAGACCCAGCGCGATATTGGCCACGCCCGCGATCATAAACCCTGCCGCTCCGCTCATCTCTGCTCCTCGTTCGGTCCGAACACGACAAACCCGTCGCACATCGCCTTGCTTGCCGTAGATGTATGAATTTCACGTGAGCATGCAAAGAGCGCACACGCGCTTTCAGTTTGACTTGACACCGATAGCCCCGCGCCCTTATGTCCCGCGTCTCGTCGCGATCAAAAGGTGGCTCCCACCCCAAAGGCCCGACGCAGACCTCTTGGGGCTGTAGCTCAGTTGGTAGAGCGCTTCGTTCGCAATGAAGAGGTCAGCGGTTCGATTCCGCTCAGCTCCACCATAAATTCCAAGGAAAATTAGGCGCCCACCTATCGGGACGCCCCGCGCCCTAGGCGATGTCTTGGGATTTGAAGCTGCCTTCGAAATCGAACCACAGTTCAAAATATTCTTCCGGGCGAATGCGGGCGGGGTTGCGGCCCTGGGTGCGATAGTTCCAAAACTGCATCAGGTTTTGCAGGCTGCCCATCAGTTCGCCGAGGCGCTGGAACCGGGTGGGGCCGGTTAGCAGGAATTCGCGGAAGGGATAGGGATTGCGCTGGACCGTCAAGGCCTCAAAAGCCTGATCATAGGCCGACAGGCGACGTTTCGCTTCGGCATAGGATTTGACCAACAGGTGGGTCAGCTGCACCAGGCATTGGTTGACCGCCTTGCGCGCATCGGGGCCCCAGTCGCGCTCTGGCCGCGCCGCCCCCATTTCCTCGACGAGTTTTGGAATGACGGCCTCCATGGCCGCCGCGCACCATTTATAGTATAGGAACCCGCGCCAGGCGAATAAGCCTTCCTGGAATTCCGCCTTGCCGAATTTCAGCGTATTGCGAAACGGCTCGAGGTCGGGATCGTCCTTGCCCGACATCATTTTCTTCACCAGACGACTGGCCGATTCGCCCCCGGCGGCGCCTCGGCTGGCCATGCTCAAGAATTTTAAAATCTCGCCTTGCACAAAGAGTTCGATCTCTTTGACGTCGCTCATATTCAGATTGAAATAGCGCATGTCGGGCAAAATACCGTTGCGCGCCAACCATTGGCGCAGCAGGAACGGATCAAAGGAGGGGACGGTGTCTAGCGCATGCAGCGTGCGGGCGTCTTCGGACGCGGAGCGTAAATCTCCGCCCACATAGTGCGACAGGGCTTCGAGATAACCGGGTTGGCCTAAAAAGACGTACTGCCCCCCCAGATTTAGCTCCTTCACATTGAAAGGAATGAGAATTTTCGTCGCGCGGGTGCGACTTTCCGGAAAGATATATTTTTCATTATCGCGAAGGTTGTGCTTGATAAAAAAACAGGAATTTAAAGCGTCATTTTTAAATAAAGGTGTGATTATACGCTCACCCTCCTGATCCGCCTCCTGATGAATTCGGATAAGGTTGAGCACACGCGCCGTCGAACCGCGTTTATGTAGGGATGAAATACTTCTAATATCGCTCTTCAAGCCGATATTTTGGCCGACACTCGCCCTAGTCATGCCAAAATCGCTTCATCATCCACGAAAACCATAGCCGTCGGTTGATCCCACCTTCTTAAAACCCAGAGCGCCAAACGGCGCGCCTGCGTGTGATCCGTGCGCCTAGCCTGTCATCCTAACCGAGCAAGCGTTTAAAGAGAGCGAAGAGAGGGCAAGATATTTGCGCAAGTGAGCGTACCCATGGAGAAGGCCAGCGGCGGACGGGAGCCATACCGTCCTTTTCCAATCGCATTAAACATCTCAAGCCTTGCCTGCGTGAAGCTGGCCGACGCCTTCAGCGGGGTTGGGTCGATGTGGGGGCGGTCTGTCCGCAGTTCATCAAGCCCGGCGCCGGTCTGACATCTTTCGCAGGGGCGCCTGTCGCCTCGTCAATGATGACCAATGGGCAGCGCGTGTCCCGAAAGGTCGCGGGCTGTTTGACCTTATAGGTGTGGCCCATTTCTGGTGTGAAGACGCTCGCATCTATACAAACCGTCTGAGCTACGTCTGCCACAGGGTGGCCTAAAACAATCGACCCGCCCTGTGTGTAGAAAAAGGTTGTCCTGGCCCAAACATAGATCGGCGTCGCTGACGGCACGCGCACGGTTTTTTCGGCGCCCGTTGTCCACAGGAGCGCAGCAGCGACCCGCAGATTGGTGCAGGTTTCTTCGGTGTTGAGCGCATAGCTGACAGAAGGCGCCGCGGTGAGCTCGTGCCGCTCATAGCCTTTCACGAAGGTCAAGTCAGCGCCGCTTTGGGTCGCAGGAAGGCCCTGATAAAAAGGCGTGGTCGAACACGCCGCGACAGGCAAACTCAAAAGCACAAGCCAAATCAAGCGCATGCACGAACCCTAAACCAAGCGCCATCGCCAAGGCCACCCCGGAAGGCTCAGTAAAGATTGAAATGCGGGGCGAGTCATTAAAAATGACGATTGGCCGATTTAGGCCGACCACGTCGCTTGGCGGTGGCGAATCGAATGGAGCGCCGATGTCGACCGAAACCCAAACCCCGATCCGCATCGGCCTTGTCGGGATTGGCAAGATCGCCCGGGATCAGCACGCCCCCACCTTGGCGGCTGATTCTGGCTTTGTCTTGACCGCCACGGCGAGCCCACATGGACGCCTTCTCGACATTCCCGCCTATCCAACGCTCGAGGCCATGCTTGACGCCCATCCGGAAATGGATGCGGTGGCGCTGTGCACGCCGCCGCAGGTGCGCCACGGGCTGGCCCACAGCGCCCTCTTGCGTGGCAAGCACGTCTTCTTGGAAAAACCGCCCGGAGCGACCTTGAGCGAGGTGGAAGATCTCGCAGCGACCGCAGCGCGGGTGAACAAGACCCTGTTTGCCAGTTGGCATTCGCGCTTTGCCCCTGCCGTGGAACCGGCCAGAGCCTGGCTCTCAGAGCGCCGCATTGTCAGGGCTCGCATTGTCTGGCGCGAGAATGTCCGGGTCTGGCATCCGGGCCAGGACTGGATTTGGCGTCCGGGGGGCTTGGGCGTCTTCGACCCTGGGATCAATGCGCTTTCCATCGCCACGGCCTTGCTGCCGAAACCGTTTTTCCTGACCGAGGCGACGCTCGATTTCCCCGAAAACCGCCAAGCGCCCATCGCGGCGACGCTTCTGTTTTCCGGCTCTGACCTGATCCCCATCACAGCTGAATTCGATTGGCGTGAAACCGGCCCGCAGATTTGGGATATTGAGATTGAGACCGACGATGGACGCTTAAGGCTAAGCGACGGTGGCGCAGTGGCGACGGTCCACGGCGAGGGGGGCGCCAAGGGCCAGGTTTTGGTGGCGGGCGTGGGGCAAGAATATGCGGGCCTCTACCGTCGCTTCGCCGGCCTCATCGCGCTGGGGACTTCCGAGGTCGATTTAAGCCCACTGCGCCACGTGGCCGATGCCTTTTTGCTCGGCGCGCGACGGCTTACCGATGCCTTCATCGAGGCCTAGGGCCCAGACCCCTTAGCGGCGCGTTAGGCGCGCGGCGATCTTGTCCCGCCAGCTTGGGAAGCGCAGCGTCGTCTCCACTTCGCCGCCGCCGACCTGGGGCAGGTGGATCGCTTCCAATTGGGTGGCCCTTTGGGTCTTTTGCCCGGCCAAATGCACAATGCTGATCGGCGTATTGGGCGCATAGGCCTCGACCAAGGCCGAGCCATCACGCGCCACCTTCCAGGGGCCGAGATAGTTGCAGCTGTCTGGCAAAAGCTCAAAATCTGCGCCATCCAGATAGACCGCCAGCGCCAAAGACAGTTGGTCGGAGGAGAATATCCGCGCGCCGCGCTTTAGCACATAGGCCTGCCTCTGGCGCCAGCCCTCCCAGAGCGGGCTATCGCGACGCAGCGCAAACACCCCAGAATTCAAGGTCGGCTTCAGGCCGATCTGCCGGGCCTGGCGCTCCGGCACGCAGGCTTTGCGGGCATTTTTGTAAAGGATCGAGCGAATCTCGGCCAAGCCAAAGGCCCGCCAACGGACGCGGATCACGTGTTCAGCATGGCGCGACGCCTCGCAGACAATGGCAAGACGTCCGCTGTCGGCTACCTCGAATAACAGATCAACGCCCGCAATATCTTGCACCCAAGCATCGGCGTCGATCCAGGCGATCAGGTCGGCCTCTGGCAGATAGCGATCCAAAAATGCGCGGGACAGCTGGATTTTCAGATGCTCGCGCCCGCGAACCTTCCAGGCGGCGAGTTTGTATTCCCAGGTGGTTTCCAGAATGCGCGCGCCATAAAGGCTGCGAAAGCGGGTCCGATCTTCGTCGGTCAGCCCGCCATCCAAAATGGCGATCCCAAGTTCGGCCTCGCTGCGAAACAGCCGGATGGAGGCCAAGAGCTCGTCAATCAGGTGCGCATACCCGTGGTCGCCGCCGGTGACGACAACTCTGCGCGGCAAGGACGCCGCCGGGTCCGATAGGCTTAAAGACGCATCCTGCACGACGTGACCTTTACGCAAAGAAACGCGGCGCGATCGCGCTCAGCAAGGAAGCCTTTAAGCACGGAGACCGGCGAGGTCAAAGCTTGCGCGGACCAGAGTTGCCGGACGGCCTCGAAACCCGTAAAGCCTTCTTCCTTGAGGAGCATAGCGCGCATGACCATCCATCTGCATAAGGGCGACCTTCCCGACGGCCTGGACTTTGGCACATCGGTGGCGGTGGATTCGGAAACCATGGGTCTGCGGCTCGGTCGCGACCCCTTGTGCGTCGTGCAACTGTCGGCAGGCGATGGCAATGCCCACCTGGTGCAGCTCGATCGGGAAACCTATGAGGCGCCGAACTTGAAGCGCCTTCTAACCTCGCCCGAGGTGCTGAAGATTTTCCACTTCGGTCGCTTCGACATTGCCATGTTTGCGCTGCATTTGGGCGTCACCACATCGCCTGTCTATTGTACGAAGATTGCCTCAAAACTGGCGCGCACCTATACGGATCGACACGGCTTGAAAGACGTTACCCGCGAACTCCTCTCAATCGACATTTCCAAGGCCCAGCAAAGCTCGGACTGGGGTCAGGCCAATTTGACGCCAGATCAACAGGCCTATGCGGCCTCCGATGTGCTGAATTTGCATGCGCTGAAAGCCCGGCTCGACGCCATGTTGGAGCGCGAGGGGCGGATGGACTTGGCCAAGGCCTGTTTCGACTTCTTGCCGGTGCGCGCGCAACTCGACCTTGCCGGGTGGGAAGACGCCGACATCTTTGCCCACGCATAAGGAGCTCGCGTCGCCATGACTGCGAACGCGCTGACCGCTTCAGACCCTCACGCGGAACAGGAAAGCCTGCGCCGTGCGAAGGCCATGGGCGAATGGCGACGCCAATCGCGGCGTGTCCGCGTGCTGCGTCGGGGGCTACCCTTGGCCATGGCAACCTTGGTGCTGTCCCTGGCGGTATGGATCGGGGTGCGCGCGGTGCTGACCGCCATCAATGAGGCCAAGGGAGCCGCTGGCGCGATCCGCATGACCCGTGCCCAGTTCAGGGGTCGCAATGATTCCGGCCGCCCGTTTAGCCTGTTTGCCGCAGAGGCGGTGCGCGATCCCCTGGCAGCTTCGAAAATCATGCTTTCGTCACCGGTCTTGGAGATCGCCGCCGACGCCCAACATTCAGGACGCAAGGTGCGCTCCGAACACGGCATCTATTTAGAAGACCGCAAACTGCTGTACATGTCTGGACATGTGTTGTTGGAGGACGATCAGGGCGGGCGATTCCAAAGCGAAAAGGCCGAGATTGATCTGAACCAAAACACCGCCAAGGGCGACACCCGCGTCACCGGCGATGGCCCAGACGGACATATTGAAGCAAATGCCTATTCAGTTGATCAAAAGGGCGAGCACGTGATCTTTGACGGCAATGTGCGCGGTCGGTTTGTGACCCAGAAGGAAGAAGGACAATGACACGTTTCGGGTTCGCCCTTGCTAGCCTCCTTCTGAGCGCCATCGCGCTGCCTCTGGCCGGTTCGGCGCAAACACCTCCCCCTGCACAGCCAACGGCACAACAGGGCGGCGGTCTTGGCTTTTCAAATTCGGGCGGGCCAATCGATATTTCTGCTGACCATAACGAAAACTTCCAACAGCAGCACCTCTCGGTCTGGAGCGGCCATGTGGTCGCTGTCCAGGGCGAGGACACCTTGGAGACGCCGAGACTTCAGGTCTGGTTCGCCGATTCAGGCGCAAAGACCTCGACGCCAACGCCTGCTCCTGCGTCTGGCGTCGGGCCGACTGAGGGCGGTAAGATCAAGCATATGGAGGCCGATGGTCCGGTCTATTTCATCACCCAGACCCAAAAGGCGCGCGGCGATCATGGCGTCTATGAAGCCGAGGGCGACACGATCACCCTGATCGGGAACGTGGTCTTGGTGCAGGATAAAAACGTCGTGAAGGGCGAAAAGTTGGTCATCGAGCAAAAGACCGGACACTCAACCCTCTATGCCACCCCAACCGGCCAAGGCGGACGGGTGCGCGGCATCTTCTACCAAAACGACTCCACGGCCGCCAAACCCGGGGCTAAGCCTGCCCCGGGCGCGAGCACCAGCCCGAAAACCCGTTAACGGCAAGGCGACCCGTGGCCCCTCACCCGGAACTTCAGCCCCTGGACCGAACGGCCCCGCGTGTCAAAGGCGGCGCTGTGACCGATCCCAAAACGACCACGGGCCTTTTCGTCTCGTCTGTCGGCAAGAGCTTTGGGTCGCGCGCTGTCGTGAAGAGCGTGACGCTCAGCCTGCAGCGTGGCGAGGTGGCCGGTCTCTTAGGACCAAACGGGGCGGGCAAAACCACCTGCTTTTACATGATCACCGGGCTAATTCCGGCGGACTATGGCGGCATCTATCTCGACGGCGAAGACATTACGCCCTTGCCCATGTACCAGCGGGCCCGGTTGGGCGTGGGCTATTTGCCGCAGGAAGCCTCAATTTTTCGCGGCATGACCGTGGCGGAAAATGTGCTGTCGGTGGTTGAACTTCACGAACCCGATCCGACCAAGGCCAAGCGCCGCGTGCTCACCCTGCTCGATGAGCTACGCATTAGCCACTTGAAAGACAGCCGCGCCTCGTCCCTGTCGGGCGGTGAACGCCGACGGTGCGAAATTGCCCGCGCCTTGGCGTCAGAACCCGCCTTTATGCTGCTGGACGAACCCTTTGCTGGCATTGACCCCTTGGCCATCAGCGATATTCGCGAGGTGATCTTCTACCTGAAAAGCCAAGGGATCGGGGTCTTGATTACCGACCACAATGTCCGCGAGACGTTGGAGATCACCGACCGCGCCGCCATCATCCACGACGGTCAAGTGCTTTTCGAAGGCACCCCACATGCGGTTTTGGCCGATCCTGAGGTAAGAAGAGTTTATCTCGGTGACAGGTTCAACTGAACCTTAAGGCTTTGCCTCCAGGCTAGCGAATCAGATGATATCAGGATTCGCAGCCAAAGGAGGGCGCGTAGGATATGGCGCTCGGTGCGCGACTTGAGTTTCGTCAGGGCCAGTCCCTGGTTATCACGCCCCAACTGCAACAGGCGATCAAGCTTTTGCAGCTGTCGAATATTGAGCTCGAAGCTTTTGTCGATCAGGAACTGGAAAAAAACCCGCTGCTGCAGCGTGATGACGGCCCGGTCGAAGACGATGGCCCGCATGAAGCGGCGGAATTTGATCAGGACCTGAATTTCCAAGATCGGCCTGGCGCCGCCGACGCCGAGATGGACGCCCGGCCCGATGATCTTTACGACGCCTCGCCCGGCGACATTGCCACCGGCGATGTGCAGGCCTCCGAGCCGATTGCGCTTGAGGGCGCGGCCGATGTTGGCGGTGCGGTGGACTGGTCCTCTCAATCGGCCAAGTCCGGTTCGTTCGACCTCGACTCGGCTGATCTCGAAAGCGCCATGTCGCGCGAAAAGTCGCTCAACGACCATTTGACCGAACAACTCTGGGCTTTGAAGTTGACCGAGGCAGAGCGCGCCATTGCCGCCAGCCTGATCGACGGTGTGGACGAGGGCGGCTATTTACGGCTCGACCTTGATGAGTTGGCCGAACGCCTTGGCTGCGCACGCGCCCTGGTCGAAGCGGTGCTCGCAAAGGTGCAAGGCTTTGACCCCCCCGGTGTTTTCGCCCGCGACGTGCGGGAATGCTTGATGCTGCAATTGCAGGACAAGAACCGCTGCGATCCCGCCATGCAGGCGCTGCTCGACAATCTCGACCTCTTAGCCCGGCGCGACTTCACCAATCTGCGACGCATTTGCGGGGTCGATGACGAAGACTTGCGCGACATGGTCGCCGAGATCAAGGGCTTAACCCCCAGACCTGGCGCGGCCTTTGGGTCCGCCCCGGTGCAATCGGTAACGCCGGACGTGTTTGTGCGGGAAGACGGCCTTGGCGGCTGGCGGATCGACCTCAATACCGACACCTTGCCGCGCGTGCTGATCAATCAGCGCTATCATGTCGAGGTGGCCAAGGCGTCACGGACCGAATCTGAGCGCACCTTCGTTTCTGACTGCTTCGCCTCGGCCAACTGGCTGGTCAAAAGCCTCGACCAACGGGCCAAGACGATTTTGAAGGTCGCGGCGGAAATTGTTCGCCAGCAGGACGCCTTCCTAGCCTTTGGGGTCGAGCACCTTCGCCCGCTCAACCTCAAGACCGTGGCCGAAGCCATCGGCATGCACGAATCCACCGTCTCACGCGTCACGTCGAACAAGTACATGTCGACACCGCGCGGGGTGTTCGAGCTGAAATTCTTCTTCACCTCGTCCATCGCCGCTTCTGACGGCGGCGAGGCCCATTCCGCCGAAGCTGTGCGTCACAAGATCAAGCAATTGATCGACGCCGAAGGGGAAGGGCGTTACCCCGAAGGCGTCTTGTCGGATGATCGGATTGTCGAGATGTTGAAGGCAACAGGCATCGACATTGCCCGCCGAACCGTCGCCAAATATCGGGAATCGCTACGGATTCCCTCCTCTGTCGAGCGCAAACGCAGCTTGAAGCTGGCGAGCTAGGCCGCGCGGCGGCGTCCGGCCATCAGCACGCTCAAAATAGCGCCCAGCACAGCGGGCAGTTCGGCGCGCTCGACCACTCGATCGACCATGCCCTTTTCGACCAGATATTCCGACCTTTGAAAGCCTGGCGGCAAGGTTTCGCGGATGGTCTGTTCAATCACCCGTGGTCCGGCAAAGCCGATCAAGGCCCCGGGCTCTGCCAGATGAATGTCGCCGAGCATGGCGTAGGAGGCGGTAACGCCCCCCGTGGTCGGATCGGTCAGGACTACCACATAGGGGAGTCCAGCTTGGCGAAGCTCTTGGATGGCGAGGGTTGTGCGCGCCATCTGCATCAAGCTCAGCGCGCCTTCCTGCATGCGCGCGCCACCTGCGGCACAGAAGGCGACGAAGGGCGCTTCGCGTTTCAGCGCTTCCCTTGCGCCGGCAATAAAGGCTTCGCCTGCACCCATGCCGAGCGATCCGCCCATAAAGGCGAAATCCTGCACCATCACCACCGCCGGAACGTGGCGAATCCGGCCAAAGGCCAGCGCCACCGCATCCACCTCGCCGGTCGCCTTGCGTGCCGCAGCCAAGCGCTCTGGATAGGGCTTCTGATCGTTGAATTTGAGCGGGTCTTCCAAGACCTTGGGCGAGTCGAGCGGCTCGAACTGGCCGTCGTCAAAGGTATAGCGAAACCGCATGGGCGGGGAGATGCGCATGTGACGCCCAGCCGGGGTCACCCAAAGCGCGGCCTCGAGATCAGGCCGGTAAATCATCTCGCCCGAATCTGGGCACTTCACCCAAAGATTGTCAGGAGTTTCGGGGCGCCGGGCCACCAGATTGCGCACGCCGGGAGCGATTTTCGCCAACCACCCGGCGCCGCGGGTGGGGCGGGCGCTCTTTTCCTGCGGCTTGTCGTCGCGGGCTTCGACCATGGACCTCATCCGATGCGCTCCGCAGATGTCACAGCAGCTACGGCGGAGGAGAGACTAACCGCTTTTGCCAGCACCTTGGAAGCCACGCCTTCGTGAGCGGACAAATTTCTGTCCAATTCCGCCGCAATTTCGTCCACGAGGGCGGATCCGACCACGGCCGCGTCCGCAATCTTGGCCACCGCCGCTGCCTGTTCAGGCGTTCGGATACCAAAACCCACAGCGACAGGAAGGCCAGACGCTTTGCGAACCCGTTGAACGGCTGGAGAAATATCGGCGGCGGCGGCAGAATTGGCGCCCGTGACGCCGGCGACCGACACATAATAGACGAAACCTGACGTTCGCTGCACCACGACCTGCAAGCGGGCGTCGTCCGTGGTGGGTGTCGCCAAGCGAATCAGCGCCACCTTGGTTTCATCGAGCGCGTCAGCCAGTGGCCCGGCTTCCTCTGGGGGGCAGTCGACAATAATGACCCCATCAACGCCTGCAGCGGCGGCATCCTCAGCGAACCGTGCGAAGCCATAGCTCATCACCGGGTTGAGATACCCCATCAGGATCAAGGGTGTCGTCTGATCGGCCTCGCGAAACCGGCTGACGAGGCCAAGGGTTTTTGCGAGCGTCATGCCGCACTTGAGCGACCGCAGCGAGGCTTTTTGGATTGGCACGCCTTCGGCCATGGGGTCGGAAAATGGAAATCCAAGCTCGATCAGATCGGCCCCTGCCGCCGGGAGGCCTTTTAAGATGTCAAAGCTTGTTTCGATGCCCGGATCGCCCGCCATCACATAGGCGATGAAGGCCGCGCGGCCTTCGGCTTTCAGCTTGGCAAAACGCGCGTCGATGCGGGCTACGGTCACAGGAGTTTGTCCTTGGCTCGAAAGCTCAAATGGTGCGGCCGAGCGCGTCGGCCACAGTGAAGATGTCTTTGTCGCCGCGACCGCACAGGTTCATCAGCACAATACCGCCCTTGCCAATTTCGCGGGCGATTTCGCCCACCCGTGGGATGGCGTGCGCCGGTTCCAAGGCCGGGATAATCCCCTCCAATTCGGCGCAAAGCTTAAAGCCCTCAAGGGCCTCAGCGTCGGTGCTCGACACATAGGTCGCCCGACCCGTGTCGTGCAAAAAGGCGTGCTCGGGTCCAATGCCCGGATAGTCGAGCCCAGCAGAAATCGAGTGGGCGTCGATGATTTGCCCGTCTTGGTCTTGCAAGAGATAGGTTTTGTTGCCGTGCAGCACACCGGGCCGTCCGCCGGTCAAAGAGGCGGCGTGCAGACCGGTTTCAATCCCGTGGCCCGCCGCTTCCACGCCCACCATGCGCACGCTCTCATCGGCCAGGAAGGGATGGAAGAGACCAATGGCGTTTGATCCGCCGCCAATACAGGCGACCACCACGTCGGGCAAACGGCCTTCGGCTTCGAGCATTTGGCTACGCGCTTCGGTCCCGATCACCGATTGGAAGTCGCGCACCATCGCCGGATAGGGGTGGGGGCCGGCAGCGGTGCCGATCAGGTAATAGGTATCAGAAACATTGGTCACCCAATCGCGCATCGCCTCATTCATGGCGTCCTTCAGGGTGCCGGTTCCAGAGGTCACCGGGCGAACCTCAGCGCCAAGCAGGTTCATACGGAAGACATTGGGCTTTTGACGCTCCACATCGGTGGCGCCCATATAGACGACGCACGGCAGGCCAAAGCGGGCGCAGACCGTTGCCGTGGCCACACCGTGCTGGCCCGCGCCAGTTTCCGCGATGATCCGGGTCTTGCCCATCCGGTGAGCCAACAGGATCTGTCCCATGCAATTATTGATCTTGTGCGCGCCGGTATGGTTGAGCTCATCGCGCTTGAAATAGATCTTGGCGCCACCGAAGTGCGCGGTCAGGCGCTCGGCGAAATAGAGCGGTGACGGGCGACCGACATAGTGGGTCATATATCCGCCAAGTTCAGTGGCAAACGCCGGGTCTGCCTTCGCGGCCTCATAGGCGCGATTAAGCTCGAGCACCAAGGGCATCAAGGTTTCGGCGACATAGCGTCCGCCAAACTCACCGAAGCGGCCCTCGGCGTCCGGATAGGACGCCCAACTATTGGCTGGCGGGGTCAAGGTCACGGCTAAGGTTTCCCTGGGGTCTAAACCGAGGATGGCGACCTCGCCGCACGCAGAAAGGCCGAAATGAGAGACGGGTCCTTACACCCAGGGGCCGCCTCGACGCCAGAAGAAACATCGACCATCGGCGCTCCCGACACGGCAAGGGCTTCGCGGACATTGACGGGCGTCAACCCCCCCGCAAGAAACCAGGGCGGGTCGGACGAAAGCGGCTCGGTGAGGCGCCAGTCGAACTGCAAGCCGTTGCCGCCGGGAATGGCGGCGCCGGGCGGCGGGGCTGCGTCATAGAGCATGAGATCGGCCGCGCCAGAATAGGCCTGCGCCACCTGCGACAGCGGCGTGTCGTCGACCCTGACGGCGCGAATGACCTTGACACCGAACCGGGCCTTGATCTCTGCGACGCGTGCTGGAGATTCCTGTCCGTGCGCTTGTACATAATCCGGTTTGAGGATCGTAACGATCTCAGCCAAAACCGCATCCTCGGCGTCAACGGTGACAGCGACAATCTGCGCCCGACCGCGGGCGGCTTTGGCCAATTCGAACGCGCCATGCGGCGTCACATGGCGCGGGCTCTTTTCAAACATGACAAAGCCCAAAAAATCTGCACCGCCGTGAAGTGCCGCCGCAATGCCCCCTGCGTCCGTCAAGCCACAGATCTTGACGCGGACCGGGGTCGTGTCTTTGTCGCGCTTTGGGTTTAAAGCTTGGGCCATACGGCCCATATAGGGGACCTATTCCCTAGCCTCCACCGCGAAACTGATCGAAAAGCGAAAAGTCTCCTCCATGCCTAAGTCCTCCCCCCGATTTGACGAGGTCGCTGGCGACTTGAAAAAGCGCAGTGAAGAGGCCGTGCAGAGCTTTGGCCGCGCCGCCTTGGAAACCGGGCGCGGCCCGATGTCGACCCTCGCGGGCGTGGCGCTTCTCGGCTTTGCCGCTGGCGTCGCCGCCAGTTTGTCACGCAAGGCGGCAACCGAGGTCTCCATTGAGGCGACAGGCGATTGGCGCGACGCCCTCATCGCCGAACATCACTATATTGAGCGGCTCTTTAGCCAATTGTCCGAGCTTGGGCCCGATGCGGCCAGCTCCCGCCGGGCGAAACTCTTCCAAAAGCTGGACAAGACCCTGGCCCGGCACGCCTTTGCCGAAGAGAGCGTCATCTACCCCACCCTATCGGCCGCCGAACTTGAGGCCGAGGCCCGGGCGCTGTCCAGCGAGCATTTCGATATTCGCGGCCACCTTCACCGCCTATCCACCTTGCCCCCTGAAGGCGAGGACTTTGCCAAGGGACTGCAAGCCCTCAGATCGGCCTTTGCCCACCATGCAAGGCGCGAGGAGGCGGAGATCTATCCCGCCCTGCACGCCAAATTATCACCGCAGCAGACCTCAACCCTCACCCGGGCGCTGGCCAAGCGCGCCGCGCGGTTAGCCTAGCCCATTAGCCAGGGCTTAAACTAACAGATTGACCCGCGAACCGGGGGGCGCAAGGCGGCGGCCCGGGGTGGGAGCCGATGGCGCCGGGGACGGTGTCGCAGGCGCCGCCGCTGAGCTTTGGGCGCGGACCGGGCCGGAGGTTGCAGCAGGCGTAGCGCTGGCGGTCGCTTTGAGCTTCGGCGCGGGCGTGGCGGGGCTCGGCTCAGTCGCCGCCCGCGCGGCTTCGAAAAATGCCTTTTGCGCCGCACGCGCCGCCTCGGACCGCTTCGGAGCAACCGTTTGGGGAGCAACCGTTTGGGGCGCAACCGGCGCAGCACCTAACCTGCCAATGGGGTCCGCCATCTCTTCACCCGAACCTCGCCGGGCGCCAACGCCCGACCTCGTCAATAGACGATTGATTCGCGCAAGATATCAGGTCGTGGGATTATGGTTAACCAGAAGTTGACGAGGGGTGCGGGCGTCAGGTGAACCGCAAGACCTTAAGGCGTCTGAGCCTTGGCCAGCAGTCGGTCGGCGATTTCTGGCGTTAGGGGGCCAGCATATTTGGCCACGATCACGCCTCGCCCATTGACGACAAAGGTTTCAGGAAACCCCGATGCGCCAAACTCGATACCCGCTGCACCGTCTGGATCCGACAGCACCACCTCATAGGGATCGCCGCTGCGGCTGAGAAAGGCACGCACGGCTGCTGGGCTATCCTTATAGTCGAGGCCGATAATCCGAACGCCTGCATCCTTCAAAGCCATCAGGGCGGGCGCCTCTTCGATACAGGGGGCACACCAGGAGGCGAAGAAATTGATTAAGGCAGGGCCTTTGACCCGGGCCCGCAACGCGATCGGCTCGCCCGACTCGAGCTTGGCGAGGGTCAGGGCTGGCACAGGCTGGCCGACCAAGGCGTCTGGCACCACATGTGGATCATGCTTGAGGCCATAGAGGCCAAACAAAAGCGCCAAGCTCAAAAAGGCCATCAGGGGCAGTGCCGCGAGAGCTCGGTTCACGCACCGTCCTCCTTCGACTGGGTCCGCAACCGGTCGCGATGCTCGGCGGCGCGCCGCCACTTGCGGGCGCGCAAGAGACTGTCGATCACGAGGACGAGCAGCGTCGCGGCGCTGAGGCCATAGGCGGGCAGGACATAGAGCGGATAATGCCCGGCGAAGTTCATCATCGCTTCGGTCATGGTCAGGCCTCCGCCTCGGCAGCGGTAAGGACATTGGCGCGCCGCTGAAACACCTCGGCCCGGATGCGAACCAACCACAGGGCCCCGAACAGGGTGGTATAGGCAAGCCCCATCACCAAGAGCGGCGTCAAATAGACCGCCGCCAGAGCGCCCTTTTTACCGACACTGCCGACTTGGTGCAGCGAGTTCCACCACTCGACCGAGAAATGCACAATTGGCAGATTGACCAATCCGACCAGGGCGAGAATCGCCGCCGCGCGCGCCGCCTTGGCCTCATCATCAATGGCGAAATAGAGGGCCATATAGCCAAGATAGAAAACGAACAGAATGAATTCCGAGGTCAGTCGCGCATCGCCCCATGCCCACCAGGTTCCCCACATGGGGCGTCCCCACAGCGATCCGGTGACCAAGGCAAGGGCTGTAAAGGCGGCGCCCAAGGGTGCGGCCGCCCGCGCTGCTGCATCGGCGAGGGGATGGCGGAAGACGAGGCCAAAAAAGCTCGCGCCCGCCAAACACCCATAGGCGAAAAGGCCAAGCCAAGCGGCAGGCACGTGGACGAACATGATCTTCACCGTCGCGCCTTGCTGATAATCGTCAGGCACCGCGACCGCGAGACTGAGGCCATAGACCAAGAGCAGGGCCGTGATCAGCCCAAGCAAAGGCGCCAGCCAGCGCGACAGGGCCATGAACCGGGCCGGATTGGCAAAATATGCGAACATGACCTCGACATACTCGATTTCGTGCGCCGACGCGACGCGGTTTCGTGCCGAGATTCTGCCAGCCTCACGCTGAACCGGACAAACTCCCTTCTTCCGATGTCGTCGTCTGCCGGTTGGGCCAAACCTAACTTCACCCATCCTCGACCAAAGCGAGGTGATCAGGCCTTGGCCGGACCGGCCTCTAGGACGCCTAGGAGCTTGATTTTAAATACCAAGGCCGAGTTGGGCGGGATGGCGCTGCCTGCGCCCTCTGCGCCATAGCCGAGTTTGGCGGGTACATAGAGGATCCATTCGTCGCCTGGACGCATCAAGGGCAAGGCCTCCCGCCATGCCGGAACAAGGTCGCCGACCCTAAGCACAGCGGGAACACCGCGAGCGCTGGTCGAATCAAATACCTCCCCGCTGGGCAATTGTCCGACATAGTCGATCTTCACCTCGTCGCGCAGACCCGGATGGGGACCGCTTGTTGGGCCCGAGGCCAAAACCTTGTAGAGGAGCCCCGACGGTGTCTTCACCACGCCCGGCTCCTTGGCCCGCGCGACCATAAAGGCCTCTGAGGATTTTTCCGCCGAGATGGCCTCTGCCGTCGATGCCCTTCCGCCAAGCCCGCACGAGGCCAGCGCAAGGCTTAATCCACAGAGGATGGGCGCGAAACGTCTCATGGGCGGCATGGCATAGACCCTTTGATCACAGAGGCCCCGTTTATACCGAAGTTCGCCAAGGTGGCTATGTGCCAACAGCGGCTTTAGCCGTCGCGCAAAGCCGCATCGCGGTCGAAGCGACGCATCAGCTTTCCCGGCCAATCTGAAACCGGACCGAGCGGGGCGGATTGGGCGAACTGGCGCACGTCCCATTGCAGGCCCCGCCAGGCTCCGGCCCAGGATGGGCGAGCGAGGAAGCCCGCGGCCATCGGCCGCCAACGATTGGCGAAGCGGGTCTTATAATGGTGGGCGGGTAAGCCGAAGTCGAGTTCGCGAACCCCGTTGGCGCTCGCCCACCGCAGAATTTCATCAATCAAGACAGCGCCCGGCGAGGCGGCGCCGTGGCGCGCCTCGTGGCCAATGATCCAGGCATGCAAAATGTCGCCACCGCGTAAAGCGAAATGCCCGGCGACCAGCTGATCGTCGAGATGCAAGGTAAAGAGGGCGCCGGAAAACCAAGGCGCGTCCAACCTCTGGAGACCCTTGAACAGCTCGCGCGCCCAGCTCGGCGCGAGCACGTCCCTCTGGCCCGTGGCAAGGTACTGGCGACGTTTGAGGTGCAACAGCTGTTCGAGATCATTGGGATCGCGATTGAGGGGGGTGAACCGAAACCGGCCGAGCTGCTGCAATTTGCGACGCTTTTTGGCGCAGTCTTGCGAAATGCGCGATCCAGCGGCGCGCCGCTCTTTGACATAGGCCTCATAGCCTTCATCCAAGCGCACGATAGGCGCAGCACTCGCCTCGCGAAGGGCGCTCTCAAAGGGAAGCGAGTCTTTTGGCGTGTGATGCAGGTCGAGGCGATCCACCTCCATCGCCGCCAACATGGCTAGAGGGTCGAGCCGAACGTCGGGCTTCAGCACCCAGCCTTGATAGTCCGCGAAGGGCGCCCCGATCGCGCGCGCGATTTTTCCGCACTGGCGGTAACTGAAAAACCCCACCGCTTCGCCAGCGTCGCGGACGATCACAATGCGGCCCTTTTGCGCGTCTGGCCCGGCGAGGCGCGTCACCCAGCGTGGCCAATCTGGGCCGAGAAACGCAGAGCGTGTCTCAGGTCGCAAGGCCGCCAGACGACGCCAGGTGTCTGCGTCCTCCTCGGTCAGATCTAACGGCGACAGGCACTCAAACTGCATCGAGACCCAATAGAACCCTTGCCAGCAGGCGACCGCCTGTCTTCCGCACCAAACCCGCCCACGCATCAGCCCTTGGCCAGTGACGCTGGGTTTCGTAAGCTCCGTCGTCGGGCGACCCTCGCCGGGACTTGAACCACCTTGTAATGCACAAAGGTTTACGCATGCCTGTCATCAGCCTGGTCAACACCACCCACTTTGATTTCGGTGCTGTGACCCAACTGCCTAATGCATTGAAAAAGCTTGGTGTTAGCCGCCCATTTCTGGTCAGCGATCCAGGCTTGACGGCGGCGGGACTGACGGCCCGGGTCCAGGCGTCAGCGGGCGAGGTGGCCTTTGTCGGCCTTTATGACCAAACGCCTGCCAATCCGGACGAGGCAAGCGTACTGACCGCGCTGGACGCCTATCGCGCTGCCGGCGCCGATGGACTGGTGGCCTTAGGCGGCGGCTCGCCCATGGACCTCGCCAAGGCGGTGGGCCTTTTGGCGACCCATGACGGCCCTTTAGAGCGGTTGGGGGCCAGCGCCCGGGGTGGCAAGCATATTGGCAAGATCGCCCCCTTGATCGCCATACCCACCACGTCTGGCACAGGTTCGGAAGTTTCGGTCGGCGCGGTGGTGATCCTCGCCAATGGACGAAAAGAGACGATCATCTCACCGCACCTCATTCCGCCCATCTCGCTTTGCGACCCGGAATTGACGCTCGGTCTTCCTGCCCGCATCACTGCCGCCACAGGCATGGACGCCGTCACCCATTGTATCGAGGCGGTGCTCGTGCCCTTTTCCAATCCGCCCTTGGAAGCCATTGGTTATGACGGGGTCGAGCGCGCCGTGGCGGAGGGCCATTTGCAACGGGCCGTCGCCGATGGGTCGGACCGCGACGCCAGATATCAGATGATGATGGCGTCGCTCGAAGGCGCGCTTGCCTTTGCCAAAGGGCTGGGGGCCGTTCATGCCCTTTCCCACTCCTGCGGTCGCCTTCCCGGCCATAGGCTGCATCACGGCACCTTAAATGCCCTGTTTCTGCCAGGCGTTTTGCGCTTCTCGGAAGGCGCGGCACCGGAAAAATACACCCGGCTCAAGCGGGCCTTTGGGCTTTCGCCGGCCGCCGACCTTGCCGATGCAGTCGAAGACTTGAACCGCAAGCTCGGTCTCCCTGCCACCCTAAAGGAGCTCGGCGTGACAAGCGACCAGATTGACGACATCGTCGCCTATGCGGTGAGCGACCTTGCCCACCTCACAGCCCTAAAGCGGCCAAGCCGCGACGAGTACGCCGCCTTGGCCATGGCGCTCCTCTAGGCGTGCACTAAGGCGGCGAATACCTAAGTCTATTTCATTTTCCACCTTGACGCGACACATTTTGGCTGAATTATTTCTTTGGGTTGTAAATAGACCCTAAGGTTGCTCGCCATGGCGTTTAATCCCAATGAACCGCGCGATAAATTTGGGCGATGGACGAGCTTTGGTGGCGCCCTGTCCGGCGGTGACGGCCGTCGGCGACCGCGCCCCATTCGGCCGCAAGATCGGCGGGTACGCCGGGAAACCCGGCCATTTCGAGCCTTTGGCGTCAATGGAGAGGTCCGCTATCTCGGCGAGCATGGCTTTTGGGAAATTAGACGGGGCGGCGGGCGCGGCTGGCGGACCCAAAATCCCTATGGGCTGCCGCCGCTTAAGGGCTTTGGCGGGCGACACGCCATCGGCGCCGATGGCGACTTGGCGATCTTCCCCGACCTGGACGAGGCCGAAAGCGGGTGGATCGACTATCTGGCCTATAATGGCAATCGGCTGACGGTCCGGCAATTTCTCAAAAACCATTTCGCCAAGCTCGGGATAGAGGGCGAGCACCAATTGGCCGAGCTTTCCGACAAGCTGAAAGATAAGTTGGAAAAACCGATCTTAGGCATGGGCGCCGAAGCCCGCACCCATCTGGTCAAGTTTCTCGAAGACCTTCACCACATGGCAGAAGGCTTCATCGAGCACGGCCCCGTCACCCATGACACGCCCTTGCCAGACCCGCATGCTGCTCATGGGCATTTCCAGCACGGTGGTGCAGGCACGACAGGCCCCGATCGACCAGCGAATTCCCCCAAATCATACGTCCCAAATATTCAATATCATACAGTAATTTTTGGAAAACACGGGCCGGATCCCCAGAAGGTTACTTATGCACAACTGACAAATCCAATCATCGATGGCTCAACAATAAATGCCCATCATCACACGCGTGTCGACTTCTCATTTACCATCGACCAAGAAGGGGGCATCGTCTTGACTCCGTATGTTCCCTGGGCACCAGGGATGAGCGGGAAATCTGGCGTAAGTTTTGGGGCGGGATGTGACTTAGGTCAGCAAACCCGGCAGACGTGGTCGCGTATTGCCGCCGGAGACAGGAGGCTATTTGAGGCTTTTTCCGGTGCCGTCGGCTCTGACATACAGCGACAAGAGGCTCTGAACTGGCTTAAGAAAAAAAGCCCGGCAGCACTTAGCGTTCAGCAGGCGGAGACAGTAACTCAAAACGTATTTAGCATTTATATCAAATATACATTGGATTTTTATAATATTAATGTCACTCAAAGGCATGGTAGTTTTTCTGATTTGAGTGAAAATCGGCAAACAGTATTTTTTGACCGCATGTTCAACGCCAGCTCCGCCATTAATCCCAAGTTCTACGCTTATGTTTTTGCGGGAGATTGGGATGGTGCTGCGAATTATCTAAGATCTGAGGCAAACACTCGCGCAGGTTCGCCGCTTGGTGCGCGCCTTGGTGCCGAGGCGCGGCTTCTTGGACGGTAAATGGAACAAATCATGTTGAGAAGAGCCGTTGCCATCTCGGCTGTGCTTAGTCTTTTCCCATCATCTCAAGGGATTTGTGCTGGACCGAAGCCAGAAGCTAAAAATTGGGTGAAGATTAGATCTCTTCCTGAAATTTCAGAATATATAGATCAAAAATCTATTCGAATTGAAGGTCAGGATAGGTATATATGGGAAAAGACCGTAGATAATTTAGCTGATCCGAATGAAGCTACGGTCGATGTCACGCTTTGGCGGATCGATTGTCTGAGACGGCGCGATATGATGCTCTACAATGAGAGCTATCTTAAAAACGGAACGCTTTTCAGTCGTGGCGACTCACCCGCAGGCACCCGGATGTGGGCGAAAATTATGCCCGACAGCGTTGCGGAAACCATGCTGAAAATTGCGTGTTCTCGGTGACCAACCAAGCGCCAAACGGTGGCGACCCGGCAGGCGGCGTCCGAGATTGGGCGGTGGACCGGTTTGGTGGGGGTAGTGGGCGGAGCGGCTGGCTTCTGGAAAACCGAAGCCATTCATCGCCACGGAACGGTTGAAGGATTGAAACAATATCGTCCAGGACCGTTCAATATTAGAATTCCACGTTAATTTATAGTAGGAGCATCTCTGTGGGCGCGCATAGACTTAAATTAAATCGATTCGCACTGCTGGCAATGTTATTAGTGTCCATAATCATCGTTGGAGCGGTTATCGCTAAGGTAATACATCATAAAGCGTCGATTGGCGAAGAATATACCTGTCATTTTGGGCGCTACGGCGTCGTGATGTTTGGATGGAAAACGGGTCGTAGCGCCTATATAATCGTTAATGGTAAAAAATATTCCGCTTATGGAGGGAGCGATTTTATTGCAGCCGCCGATGATGACATATCTGTTGGATTTGGGCCAGATTTTGAATTTTTCTATTACAAAGATGTTCGCGCCGATCATTGTAAACATAGATTATTATATAGGTGAACTTTTGAATTAGGATTTAATTTTCACGTCACCGATGGCCGGAAGGGTGGCAGGGTCCTGGCGCCGCGTCAGATTTGGCACCTTGGCTGTCGCTTCCGTTTTGGGTCAACGCACGCATCAAACGTGCTCCGCGCCGGATGCGCAATCCTATTCATTACCTGAAACGTCTTATTTTCCATCTTGACGCGACGCATTTTGGTTGAATTATGGCTTTGGGTTGCAAATAGACCTTAAAGTTGCTCGCTATGGCGTTTAATCCCAATGAACCGCGCGACAAATTCGGGCGGTGGACCAGCTTTGGCGGTGCCCTGTCCGGCGGTGACAGCCGTCGGCGACCGCAAGCCATTCGACCGCAAGATTGGCGGGTGCGCCGGGAAAACCCATTTCACCCCGCTCCGGAGGCTACATCTCGGATGGAACACAATCCTATTATGAGGGCCCAGCAAATCATGCAAGTAAGAAGACGACCGAACTACTCTCGCGCTTTTTGAATAAATGCAGGAGATAAGTTGGGATATTTGAAATGAAACGGCCCGTAATTGCTGGCGTATTGGTGTCAATATATGTTTTTTGTTGCGGATTGTCGCAATCTACGCCCCCGCCAGCTCGAAAGACTATAGAAGGGGAAAATCGGGAAAAGGCTTTGATTGGGCTCCCCTATGCGGTCGCGCGGCAGCGCATTTTGGCCGAAGGTTGGAAGATTTCCCGCGGATCCTGCTTTGCTCCTAAAGCGGTTTGCCGACGCTATCCCGAAGTTGGTTACTGCGCAGATGTCCCGAATAATCCTTGTGGGATGATGTTCGAGAAGCCGAAAAATTGCCTGATCGTGATCACGAATGGGGACACCTTCCCCGGACTTAACGACCACGATCCACACGTCTCCGATGTTAGCTTTACGACGTCGAAATGCTAAGGATGACGCCTTCTCCACTCAGAGTCGTGAGATCACCCGGTGCATGCGCCCTTGCGGCGCTGAGCGGCGCGTGTCGTCGATAGGGGTCGCTTGCAGGTCGAAGGCGTCAGACCCTTCGATGCGCACCTTTAGAAAATCGCCCGGCTTGGCGCCTGCGGCGTCGCGCACATAGACAAGACCATCAATCTCTGGCGCATCGGCCGCGCTGCGGGCCAGGGCCACGCCATCGGGGCGCACAGCATCGACCAGCACCTGCATCACATGGCCGCGCTTGGCCTTCAGCTTGGCGCGGCTGATCTTTTCAGACAGTGCCATGACCCGGGCGCGGCGCTCCTGTTTCACCGCTTCCGGCACGTGGTCGGGCAGGGTATTGGCGGCCGCTCCGGCGACATTTTCATAGGCAAAGCAGCCGACACGATCCAATTGCGCGGCCTCTAGCCAATCGAGCAAGATTTGCATATCGGCATCTGTCTCGCCGGGAAAGCCAACCACAAAGGTTGAGCGCACCACAAGCTTGGGCGCAATGGCGCGCCAGGCCGCCAGACGATCCAAGGTCTTTTCAGTATTGGCAGGCCGCTTCATCGCTTTCAGCACCGTTGGGCTGGCGTGCTGAAAGGGAATGTCGAGATAGGGCAAGATCTTGCCCTCGGCCATGAGCGGGATCACCGCGTCCACATGCGGATAGGGATAGACATAGTGCAGCCGGACCCAAATTCCGAGCTCGCCCAAACCTTGCGCCAGGCCAAGCAGGTCTGCACGGCGCTCGAGACTGCGCCAGGCACTCGGCTGATATTTAATGTCGAGCCCATAGGCGGACGTGTCTTGCGCCACCACCAATAGCTCCTTCACCCCGCGCGCCGCCAACTGCTCGGCTTCGGTCAGCACCTCGCCAATTGGCCGCGACACCAGGTCGCCACGCAGGCTTGGAATGATGCAGAAGCTGCATCTGTGGTCGCAGCCCTCAGAGATTTTCAGATAGGCATAGTGCGGCGGCGTCAATTTCAGCCCGGCACTGGGCAGGGCGACGCTTTCGGAAAAGCGGGTCGGCGCTGCCCGTTTCACCGCCTGCACCACGCCCGCATAGTCTTGCGCGCCGGTGATCGCGGCAAGGTCTGGGAAGCGGTCGCGGATGAGGGCCTCTTCCTTGCCCATACAGCCCGTCACGATGACCGGACGGCCAGAGGCCTGCGCCTCAGCAATGGCATCAAGGCTTTCTTGCCGGGCCGAGTCCAGAAAGGCGCAGGTATTGACGATCACCGCATCGGCGGCGGCATAGTCGCTGACGCTGCCATAGCCGTCGGCGCGCAATTGGGTCAAAATCCGCTCGGAATCGACAAGGGCCTTTGGGCAGCCCAGCGAGACCATGCCGACCGTGCGCGGTGCAGCCGAAGTCGTCATTATGCGCGCCCCTTAATGACGAAACACCCGAACGCCGGTAAAGGCCATGGCGATCCCCGCCGCATCGGCCGCAGCGATAACCTCGGCATCGCGGATCGAGCCACCGGGCTGGATGACCGCCGTCGCGCCAGCCTCAATCGCCTGCACGAGACCGTCAGCAAACGGAAAAAAGGCTTCCGACGCGCAGGCTGAGCCCTTGGCCAGGGATTGCGGGAGCCCCGCCGCCTCTGCCGCCTCGGCGGCGCGCAAGGCCGCAATGCGGGCCGAGTCGCGCCGGTTCATTTGGCCAGCTCCAATCCCCGCCGTCTGGCCGTCCTTGGCATAGACAATGGCGTTCGACTTGACGTGTTTGGCAACCGTGAAGGCAAACAGCATGTCTTCGACCTCGCGCGGCGTCGGCGCGCGTTGGGTGACGATGGTTAGGTCTTTGGCGGTCAGCCGGGCCGTGTCGCGGCTCTGCACCAAAAAGCCCCCAGCCACCGAGCGGAAGGTGTCGCCGCCAGCCTCAGGGTTGGGCAAGCGGTCGCAGAGCAGCAAGCGCAAATTCTTCTTGGCGGCGAAAATCTCAATCGCTGCAGCATCGGCATCCGGCGCGATCACCACCTCGGTAAAGATGGCGGAAATGGCCTCGGCGGTGGCGGCGTCCAGCTTTTGGCTCAGCGCAATTACCCCGCCAAAGGCTGAAACCGGATCACACTGCAAGGCCCGCTCATAGGCCTGCACCAGGGTGGCGCCAACCGCGACGCCGCATGGATTGGCGTGCTTGATGATGGCCACCGCCGGGCGGCCGGCGAATTCAGCCACCAGTTCCAGAGCCGCGTCCGTGTCGGCGATATTATTGTAGGACAGAGCCTTGCCCTGCACTTGCCGCGCCCTGGCCACGCCTGGCCGATCCTCAGACGTCACATAGAAAGCGGCGCTTTGGTGCGGATTTTCCCCATAGCGCAGCTCGGACGCCAGCTTGCCACCAACAGTCTTGTGCAGTGGCGCAGGCTCACCCAGCTGTTTGGCGAACCAGGTGGAGATGGCCCCATCATAGGCGGCTGTCCGCCCATAGGCCCGGGCTGCCAAGCGCTTGCGCAAGGACAGGCCCGTGCCACCGTCTGCCTGAATGGCGGCCACCACCTCGCCCATGGCCTGCGCATCAACGCAGACAGCCACATAGGCGTGGTTCTTGGCCGCCGACCGGATCATGGCAGGTCCGCCAATATCAATATTTTCTACAATGGTGCCCTCATCGGCGCCCGATGCCACCGTCGCCTCGAACGGATAGAGGTTGCAGTAAAGTATATCGATGCCGCCAATCTCATGCTCGGTCATGGCCTGGGCGTGGTGGGCTGCGTCACGCACGCCCAACAGTCCGCCATGCACCTTGGGGTGCAAGGTCTTGACCCGCCCGTCCATCATCTCTGGAAAGCCCGTGAGGTCGGAGACGTCGCGCACCGGCAAGCCTGCCGCAGCGATAGCGGCCTTTGATCCGCCGGTGGAGACCAATTCCACCCCCGCCGCGACCAGGGCCGACGCCGCCTCGATCAATCCCGTCTTGTCAAACACCGACAACAACGCCCGCTTGGGCTTCACAAGGTCAGGCGCGGGCGGAAAGGTCGGTGCGGCCATGGGGGAGCGGTCCAAGGAAAAGGGGGCTTGCGGGCAAGGCCCGTCACAAAGGTTCGGCTGTCGGCGACAAAGATGAGGCCTTATCCGCGACAGAGTGGCGCGCCTCTAGCACGATGCGCTCCCGCCATCAAATTTCGCGGCTTTTGGCAGGTCCTATGACCAAGGTTCACGCCGTCTTGATTGGCCTTTGATCTAAAACTTCGTCACTGTGACGGCATTGGATGGAGGTCCAAGCCCCTCGCGTCCGTCTCAGCGCCCTCGCTCAGTGGCTCAAGCCACCTGACCCGAACCCGCCGAGGCGGACGCGGTCCCTTTCCTCAGATGCTCCCCTCAGATGCGCCACCGTCTCGCGCCCGCAGGATTGACATCCTGATCCGCGTCCGCAGGAATATCTGCGCCACCTCCTAAGGCGGGGCGACACATAACCGGGGCTTCAATCGCTATGGCTAGGCCAGGACGTTTTCGCGGCGAGACTCCGTCACTGGATACGTTGAAAGCGACCTTGCGCCTCAGTAGGATAGGAGGCTTGGTGTGTGTGGCGTCGCTCGGGTGGTCCGTCCAAGCGGCGGAGCTGCAATATGTTCCTGCGCCAAATTGGGTGACGCCGCCGCCGCAGTCCAGCGCAACGCCAAGCGCGGGTGATAGCGCGCCAGTCCAGGTGATCTTTTTCGATCAGCAGGTTCAGGCGACGGACCAGGGCTGGCGAACCTACACCGCTTATAAAGTGAGAATACTGACGCCAGAGGGCTTGGCGGAAGGAAATTTGCAGGCGCGTTGGTCCCCAAGCCAGGACCAGTTTCAGGTTCACCGTGTCCAGATCCATCGTGGCGGCGATGTGATTGATGTCCTGAAAACACACCGCTTCCGCGTGACCGAAAGTGAGGATCGATCCGACGCCGACATCGTCACCGGCGACGTGGTGGCGCGATTGCAGACCCGCGATCTACGCGTCGGCGACGAACTCGAGGTGGAGGAGACCCTCATTCACTCGGAAACCACATTCGTCGGACATGTCTATGGACTGATTCAGTGGCCGATCATCGAGACACGGGGAGCTTTCCGCTTGAGGCTCCTCTGGCCAGACGCCGCCAAGCTCAATTGGGCGCTGTCCGACGGACTACCGAGCGCCAAGGTCACGGCCCAAAATGGCGCTCACGAACTCAGTCTCCAGGCCGTTGACCTCCCCGCAGTCGACCAGGTGGACGGCGCACCTCTTCGATATAAAATCCGTCGCCGACTCGATTTCTCTGATTTTTCTGGGTGGTCGGAACTTTCAAGCACGTATTGGCGGTTGGCTGAACCCAAATCGAAGCTCGACAAGGATTCAGATGTGGCGAAGGAAGTCGCCCGCATCGCGTCGGCGAGCCCCGCCCCTCGCGTCCGAATGAAAGCGGCGTTGAAACTCGTCCAGGACCAGGTTCGCTACGTCTATGAAGGACTTGAAGGCGGAAACTATCGACCCGCCAGTGCAGACGAAACCTGGGAGCGTCGGTTCGGTGACTGCAAGGCAAAGAGCGTGCTGCTGCATGCGATGTTGAGGGAGCTCGGGGTTCCAAGCGAACTCGTTTTGGTAAATTCGAAAGGGTTCCAACAATCTGGAAAAAGCCCGCCAAGTCCAGGTGCCTTCGACCATATGATTGTGCGCGCGACCATCGCCGATAAGGACTTTTGGCTTGACGGAACCCGAACCGGTGGGCGTGAGCTTGAACCCGATCTTGTCTATTCATATCGTGCGGTGCTGCCGGTTCGATCACAGTCAGGCGAACTCGAAACAACACCTCGGGCGGCCACAATCACGCCCACCCTCAGCACAGTCCTGAATATTGACGCGCGTGCAGGACTGAAGCGAGCGGCACCAGCGGAGATTGAGCAAACTCTGCACGGCCCGGAAGCTGACGGCATCCATCAAATGTTCGCCCGGTTGGGAGCGACCGACGCTCAGCGCGCCATCAAATTGTTCCTGGCGGAGTCTGCGCCTGGTGTCGAGATTGCAACCGCCGACTGGCGCTTTGAGGAGGAGCGAGGGGAGCTGGTTTTTACCGCGCGCGGAACCCTGAAAATCGATGTGGATGGCGATATGTTGAAGCAGGGGAACGTCACTGTACCTTCTGCGGGCTTCACGCCGCCAGCGCCTTTTGATCGTCCGGCTGGCCAAGACGCCAACGCGCCATGGGCCTTGGATTTTCCAATGTTTTTAAGATGGACGACGATTCTCCACCTACCCGCGCCTCCGTCAGGTTGGGCGTGGTCTGCGTCTGAGGCCAACGTGCATCGAAGTTTTGGCGGGAAGTTTTACTGGAGGGAGTCGGGCTTCTTCGGCGACGCGTTCGTATCGACAATGAGCCACCGCGCGCTTGATACCGAATTGAGCCCGGGGGCGGCAGCCGCAGCCAATAGCCAACTCGCCACTTTTAACAACAATATCTCCACGCTCAAACTTGTCCACGCGCCCTCCCCTATCCCAACTCCGTCACCCCGCATGGGACAGGTCTATGGCTTGGACGCGCAAAGGCGCCTTGCGAAGGCATTGACCTTGGTGCTCGCAACCCGTTTTGAGGAGGCGCTAACGGCGATCGATGAAGCTCGCGATTTCGAGCCTGAGAGCGCTGTCATCCTTCAGACGCGAGCTGACATCCTTGAACGCCTTGGCCGCTGGGAGGAGGCTTTAGCCGACCTTGAACAGGCGCTACGAATTGACCCTTTCAATTTGCAAATCGCCTCACGGACCACCGCGCTCCGCACGCGCAAAGGGCTCCAACCGCAAGACATAACCAAGACACTTGTGAAGCCTGAGGTGGGAGTGGACCCGAAATGGTGACGTTTAAAGCAGGCATGGCTGCACTGATCCTGACTGCCCTCTTCGCCGGATCTGACGCGGTCGGTGCAGCACCCTCCACAGATGTCATTATCAAGGCGAATTGGGTCACCTTGCCTTCAGAGGCCACAATCGCGTTCGCTTATCCCAAGATCGCGCTCGCCGCTGGCATCACGGGATTGGTCATCTTGGATTGTGTTGTGGGAACCGACACCAATCTCAAGAATTGCAAGGTTGTCACCGAGCGCCCGTTGGGACTTGGGTTTGGCGACGCCGCGCTCAGCATCACGTCTGAATTTCACTTGACACCCCAGCTTCGCAACGGGGTAGCGGAGGAGGTTCACGCCAGAATTCCGATCAATTTCGCCACAGATCAACCCGAGAGCCCGCCAGTGGCTCCGCCAACCCTCGCTGAAGCGATTGCAAAAAACCCTTCGGCGGTTGGTGATGCGAGAGAAATCGCTCGCAAGCTATCTTCGCTCGATCCCAGCTTCATCTGGTTGTGTGATCTCTATTCAGTATCGATCACACCGCTTTTCAGTGAAAATAGTGGAGCCCCCTCTCGACCCATCGTGTCAGCCTTCACCCTCGCTCTCAATGACTTCAGCGAGGAGCGGCAAGATCGCGTTGCAGCGTCCTTGGTCACAGCTTTTTCAGCCGATCAACTGAAAGATATTCGAAATTTTTTCGATACGCCGACCGGTCAGGTATTTGCCGCGAAGTACTCCGAAGCCCTCCAAACCTCCTCGTCAGCGGATCGGGACCTCTTGCTCGCCTTCATGGACTCTTGGCGCGCCAAGGCCTGCGCAACTAGCGCCTGCACCGCAGACGAGAACGCGAAATTTGATCAACTCAGCGAGGCCGTGCACACCTATCTTGCTCCACCAACTCCCACCGCAGCGCCCCGCTTGCCCACCCATCCAGAACCGAAGCTTTTGGCCCGCCCGAAACCATAATTAGACGGCTTGGAGGCGCAGAGGCTCCTCTAGCGCGCGGGCGTGAATTAAACTAAGAACACACCATGAACATACTTATCCTCCTCCCGCTGGTGCTTGGCCTTTTGGCGCTCGGTCTTGGTCTTGCCTTGATGGTCAGCCTTGGCGAAATGCGCAAGGAGCGGGCGCGGAGCGATGAGTTGCGTGAGCGCTTGCAAACCGCTGCCGTGCGCTTGGCCGAGGCGGAGCAGAAGCTTTCCCAAGGCGAGACCCTGCGCGATGGCTTGCAAACCACCTTTCAAGCCCTGTCGGCGGAAACCTTGGCCAAGGCGCAAGATGAACTGGTTAAGCGGGCCGAAGATCAGGCCAAGTCGCGCGAGCTTTTGGCCCGGGCAGAGTTGGAAAAGCAGTTAAGGCCGCTGGCCGAAACCCTGGCCAAATTCGAAGAAAAGGTCGGCGCGATTGAGAAGGCGCGCGCCGAAGATACCGGCGGGTTGAAGGCTGAGATCAAGGCGCTTTTGGAGGCCTCGGATCAGACGCGGACCGAGACCCGAAAACTTGCCTCGGCACTGCGGCGCGGTGCGGGTGTGCAAGGCCGCTGGGGCGAAGAGACGCTTCGCAATGTCTTGGAAATGGCGGGCCTCACCGCACGCTTCGATTTCGCCGAACAGGTCAGTGTCCAGGGGGCGGACGGGCGGCTGCGGCCTGACGTCACGGTGCGGCTGCCCGGCGGCGCGCTATTCGTCATCGATTCGAAATGTTCTTTGACCGCCTTTTTGGACGCCATGGAGGCCACGGACGACGAGACGCGCGACGGGGCCCTGACCCGCCATGCCGCCAGTGTCCGCGGACATATGCAAGGCCTGGCCGCCAAATCCTATTGGGACCAGTTCAAGCAGGACGGCTCACCGGATTTTGTCGCTATGTTCGTCCCCGGAGACGGCTTTTTGGCTGCCGCCCTTGACCGCGCGCCGGATTTGATGAGCGAAGCCATGGAAAGACGGGTGATCTTGGTGACGCCGACCACCCTCTTTGCCCTGTGCAAGGCGGTGGCCTATGGCTGGCGGGTTGAGGAACAGGCCAAGAATGCCGACCAGATCGCCGAATTGGGGCGCGAATTGCATCGCCGTCTATCGGTGATGGGCAAGCATGTGCTCGACCTTGGCGAGGGCCTGAAAAAGGCCGTGTCGAAATATAATGATTTCGTCGGCTCGCTTGAAAGTCAGGTCATGACCCAGGCGCGCCGTTTCGAAGACCTTTCGGTGGAGCACCAGGGCAAGACCCTGCCGAGCCTCGACCCAATCGACCAAACGCCGAGGGCTTTGTCTAAGCTGGCGAAACCGGAAATTTGACTTCGAGACGAGAACATTTGGGGAGGCACTATTTTGGCACAGGTAGTGGGAGAAATAGTCCTGCCATGGCGCGACAATTGAACGGGGGTCCAGTGAGGGGTAAGGTCGCCGTTATGCTCGCTACCGCATTTGCCCTTAGCGGACCCTTCGCGGAAGCTCAGAATAGTGCGCGGAATATCAGTGCTCAAATTGATCATGAAGGTGCCAAGCGCGTCGTTTTGAATCTGAATCGGGGCAGCGCGCTTCGGTGGCAAAAGCTTCTGCGCCATGTCAGTTCAGGTCAAAAGGTCTGGCTTCATATTGCACTTAAGCTGCATGCTGGGGCTGATGCAGGTTATGGCGAAGACCTAAATTTCGCCCTCGCGCAGGGACTTATCCACAATCCGGTCGAAGTGCTCAAATTGTCTGACGATGCGTTTCCGGTGGAGGCGATCTGCAGCGTGCCACTTATCGAGCCGACAGACCAGCAGGTCAAAGCGTGGAAAACCCGTGCGCTGAAGGCGTTGGAGGGCGTCAAGCTGTCAAGGTTAAGTGACAAGATCAGCGCTTGTCGTCATTTGCTTCTGGCGAGCGACTAAATCAGACTCGACTTGACGGCAACCCTTGCGGCGCCTAACTGCCCAGACCATGGCCTTGTTGGAAATCCTGACCGTCGCCGACCATACAGCGACCTTGAAAACTGTCTCCGCGCCTGTTGATGCGGTGGATGACGGTTTGCGGCGTTTGATGGACGATATGCTGGAGACCATGTACGCGGCGCCCGGAATTGGTTTGGCGGCGATCCAGGTCGGCGTGGCCAAACGGGTCATCGTCATGGACCTGGCCCGCGAGGGTGAAGACAAGGCACCGCGCTATTTCGTCAATCCCGAAATTCTTGAAAGCTCGGAAGAGCTATACGAATATGAGGAAGGCTGCCTCTCGGTTCCCGAAATCTATGACGCGGTGGCGCGACCGGCACGGGTCAGGCTGCGCTATCTGGGCTATGATGGTGAGCAGGTCGAGGAATGGGCCGAAGGGCTTTATGCGGTCTGCATTCAGCACGAAATGGACCATCTCGAAGGCATTCTGTTCATTGACCACTTGTCGCGGCTGAAGCGCGACCGCGCTATTGCCAAGGTCAAAAAGGCCAAACGCACCGGCTAGGCGGGAAAATCGCAGCGCGGAAAATCATATAAAGATATCTTTATATCATTATTGCTTCTGAAAGGGTCTGGCTCTATGACCAGGGAAACACACCTGATCGGAGCCCGCCCCCATGGCCGACTACATCGTCAAAGACCTCAGCCTCGCGGCCTGGGGCCGTAAAGAAATCGAGATCGCCGAAACCGAAATGCCCGGTCTGATGGCCACCCGCGCCGAATATGGCCCGCGTCAGGTATTGAAAGGGGCGCGCATTGCCGGCTCGCTGCACATGACCATCCAGACGGCCGTGCTGATCGAAACCCTGCAAGCGCTCGGCGCGGAAGTGCGGTGGGCGTCGTGCAACATCTTCTCGACGCAAGACCACGCCGCCGCCGCCATTGCCGCAGCCGGAACGCCGGTCTTTGCCTTCAAGGGCGAGAACCTGATCGAATATTGGGACTATGCCCACAAGATTTTTGAATGGGCCGACGGCGGCTATCCCAACCTGATCCTCGATGACGGCGGCGACGCGACGCTGCTTTGCGTGCTTGGCCCCAAGGCGGAAAAGGACCCGAGCGTGCTCGACCATCCGACCAATGAGGAAGAAGAAGCGCTTTACACCGTGATGAAGCGCTATTTGAAGGAAAAGCCCGGCTTCTATTCCGCCATCCGCGCCGCCATTACTGGGGTTTCGGAAGAGACCACCACAGGCGTCCACCGCCTCTATCAAATGGCAGAAAAGGGCGAGCTCCCCTTCCCGGCGATCAATGTCAATGACAGCGTCACCAAGTCGAAATTCGACAACCTCTATGGCTGCCGGGAAAGCTTGGTTGATGCGATCCGGCGCGGCACCGACGTGATGCTGGCGGGCAAGGTCGCCGTGGTCTGTGGTTACGGCGATGTCGGCAAAGGGTCGGCGGCTTCGCTGCGCCAAGGCGGCGCACGGGTGATCGTGACTGAAATCGATCCGATCTGCGCCCTGCAAGCTGCGATGGAAGGCTATGAGGTTCGCACGCTCGAAACGGCGGCCCCGACGGCCGACATCTTCGTCACTGCCACTGGCAATAAGGATGTGATCACGCTCGATCACATGCGGGCGATGAAGAATAACGCCATTGTCTGCAATATAGGCCACTTCGATTCCGAAATTCAGATCGCGTCTTTGCGCAATTTCCGCTGGGACGAGATCAAGCCCCAGGTCCACCATGTGGAATTCCCGGACGGTAAGAAGCTGATCGTCTTGTCCGAGGGTCGGCTGGTCAATCTGGGCAATGCCACGGGCCATCCGAGCTTTGTAATGAGCGCCTCCTTCACCAACCAAACCTTGGCCCAGATCGAGCTTTGGACCAATGCCAAGGCCTATGACAAGCAGGTCTATACCCTGCCCAAGCACTTGGACGAAAAGGTCGCCATGCTGCATTTGGAAAAGTTAGGCGTCGAATTGACCAAGCTTCGTCCGGATCAGGCCAGCTATATCAATGTGCCCGAGACCGGCCCCTTCAAGCCCGACCATTACCGTTACTAGCGTTTGTCAGGAAAAAGTGGGATCCGGTTTTTCCGAAAAGACAAACGAAAACAGAGGGAATTAGTGTCTGTCTGCTTCTGAAAGAAACTGACAGACACTAGACCAAAGCCAGCTTAGGCTGCGTGAGCGAGCGGGCCGCCGCTCACGCGACGCTGGAAAACATCGCGCACAGCCCGCTGCATGCCTTGCAAGGCCTCGGCCGAAACGTCGAGGCCTTCCGGGGCGGTGGCGCCGACCGACTGGGCGCTTTGCGCCATCAGCACCGCAAACTGATACCGCCAGGCGCGACTGAGCAGATCGGCCACATCTGTCGGCAAGATGGCGTCGTCGGCTAAGCCGCCCAGCGCTGCCGGGACGGCGCCAAAAATCTCGTCACAACGCGCCGTGCCAGCGCAGAGCTGCAGCGCTTGGGCGAGAAATTCAAGATCGATCAGTCCGCCCGGCGTCCGCTTCACATCCCAGAACGAGACCTCGGCGAAATGGGCTTCCATCTGGCGGCGCATCTCGGCGGCGTCGATGAGGATTTGGCGGGAGGCGAGGCCTAAGCGATGGCGAAGGGCTCTATTGCGCGCCCACTCTATGCCTTCCCCAAAGCCGGGATTACCCGCCACAACCCGGCCTCGGGTCAAGGCCATTAGCTCCCAGGTCCAGCACGCATCTTGATAGTAGCGCTCAAACGCCGACGCCGACACGGCGAGCGGACCATCGGCGCCATAGGGCCTCAAACGCATGTCCACATCATAGATCCGGCCGACTTCATGGTTGCTCATCAGGCGAATGAAGCACTGGGCCACCTTTTCGTAGAAGAGGGAAGCGGCTTGGGGATCGCAGCCTTCGTCCACGGCATAGATCAACATCAGATCGAGGTCCGATTTGAAATTGAGCTCGCGCCCCCCCAGTTTGCCAAGCGCCAAGATGATGCACTGTCCGGGTTCTTCCCCAAGGCGCAGGGTCACGGCATCGCGGCTTAGGCTTAACACCCCAGCGATCATACGGTCGGCGGCGTTTGACAGCGCCAAAGCGGTCTGGGCTGCACGCACCTCGCCCTTGGCATGCGCCTCGCGAATGGCGCAAAGGGTTTGATCGTGTTGCGATTTCAGCGCCGCCAGCACCAGATGGGTTGGGTCGACCTTTGGCGATTCCGCCAGCGAGGGCACCGTCACGCGTCGCTCGATGGCTGGCTGGCCGCTGCGCGGGAACCGCCGAGCGCTAATTCCGATCTCATTAGATCGAAAATTACGCGTAACCCCATGTGAGTAGGGCATTTTCTTCGACGAGCCCGCATCCACCTCGTCGGAAGATGCTCTCGCGGGCGAGCGCTTAGCGCGGAGAGGTTTTATTGGACGCATGCACTGGAACTCTGGAAATTCGTCAGAATTAAAGCGCATAAAAGGGTTGAATTTTTCTTCCGATTTAGACTTGCTAGCGATTAAGGTTGTTTATTTTACCGTTTGCAGGGTCTGCATTTGCCATCACACGACTTCGAAATGGCACCTCTCGCCCATTTGCCTATTTTTTAATCAAATGTCATGCATTGACTTCATTTCGACCGGTTGAATGACAATTTTTACTCTAGCTTAACCGCGAAGTTGGATGGTTTCTCGCAACAGATGCGATCGAGCGGCGGATTTTTAGAGCATGGCGACCGAAGTTGCAGATCTTCGACCCGAGCGGATCCTCGAATTGACCTCCCGTCTCGAGAACGTCGCGGGCGAAAAGATCGGCGAAATCTCGCAAATTAACCGTGCCGCGAAGATGCTGGCAATCAACGCTCTGATCGTGGCGGCAAGAGCGGGCGAGTCGGGCAAGGGCTTTGCCGTGGTTGCCGAAGAATTCAAAAAGATTTCCGCCGAGATCGACACCGTGGCGAAACTGATGGAGAGCCAGGTTAAGGCCGATCTGACCGAGCTTACCGGGGTGGGCAGCGCCATATTGGAACAGCTTCGCGGTCAACGCCTTGCGGATCTAGCGCTCAACGCCATCGAAATCATCGACCGCAATCTTTATGAGCGCACCTGTGATGTGCGTTGGTGGGCGACCGACTCTGCGGTTGTCGATGCGGTCAGTGAGCAGACACCGGAAGCGGCCGACTATGCCGCCCGGCGGCTGAAGGTAATTTTGGACGCCTATACGGTCTATCTCGATCTGTGGATTTGCGACCCCACAGGCAAGGTGATTGCTACTGGCCGACCCGATCAATATCCCTCGGCGCGGGGCCACTCCGTCGCCACAGCGCCCTGGTTTCAATCGGCCTTAAAGACGAAGTCCGGCGACGATTTTACCGTCTGTGATATTGAACGCGTGCCGGTGTTGAAGAACGCCCCCGTCGCCACCTATGCAGCCGCGATCCGACAAGGCGGCGAGAGCCACGGCAAGATTTTGGGCGTCCTCGGCGTCCATTTCGACTGGCGCACCCAGGCCCAAGCCGTGGTCGACGGCGTCCGTTTGACCGAGGCTGAACGCAAAAAGACCCGCGTCTTGATCCTTGACCATGATCGCAGAGTTTTGGCGTCCTCCGACCGCTGTGGAGAACTCTCCGAAATTATTCCGTTGCAGGTGAGCGGCTCAGGCATGGGCAGCTTTTCCAACGGTTCGGAAATTTTCGGCTATGCGGCAACACCGGGCTATGAAACCTATCGCGGACTTGGCTGGTATGGCTGCCTTGTCCAGCGGGAGGGGGAAGCGGACAGACCCCCAGTGACGCGACCCACCGCGCCCATCGACCTCGAGCAGGTCGCCTAAAGTCACCGAAAAGATCAAGTCATTCCCAGACCGCCTTTCCGCCAAAGCGGACGAGGGTGCGTCGTGGAAAATGCTCCATTTATAGAGAGTTATGAGCAAAACCCGGCCCACGCAGATCGGATGTTGCGGTGCGGCCCCCCAAAAAAAACCGCCCTCGGTGAAGAGGGCGGCAAGGTCATAGGGAGGAAACGCCCGAAAAGGGCAAGGACGTTGCAGCAACGCCCTACGCGGTGGGAAATGGGAAGCCTTTTCGGCTCTGTCAAGATCGAAGCCCTAATACCTGCGCCAGCGCCGCGACCACCCTGGCTACGTCTGCATCGTCCATGGCTGGGAAAAGCGGTAGCGAGAGGGTTTGCGCGTACCAAGCTTCCGCGCCTTGCAGCCGCATCTCCCCCAAACGGTTATGAAAATAGGGCTGCCGATAGAGGGGGATATAGTGGACCTGAGAGCCAATTCCGGTTGCAGCCAGCCGCTTCATCACCTGGGCCCGGGAAATGTCCGCCGCCACAAAATCGATGAACACGGTTAGCAAATGACGACAGGGGTCCTGACCGGGCGGTGTCGCCGAAAGTGCGACTAAAGGCGACAGGGGCTCTAGTGCCTTGGTATAAAGTTCGACCAAATGACGGCGGCGTGCCGCAAATCTGTCGAGCTTGCCAAGTTGGCTCAAGCCGAGCGCAGCTTCCATTTCGCACATGCGATAATTGAAACCGAGTTCGGTTTGCTCATAGGTCCAAGGTGTTACTTCGCCTTGAGCATCGAAGCTGTGCGGCGCGCTTAAATCCGACGCAACCCGTGTCACCGCGTGATTTCGCAGACGGCGCAAGCGCTCGGCTCTGTCTTGGCCGTTTAGCGTAATCATGCCGCCCTCGCCCGCAGCCAGGGTCTTGACCGGATGGAAGGAGAAGGTCGCGCCTTGGCTATGGCGGGCGGCGCCAACCGCAACCCCTTCGCCATCCCGGCCGCCCAGAGCGTGACAGGCATCCTCGACCAAATGGGCGCCATGACGGCTCGCCAGATCCTGAAGCGCCACAAGATCACACATCGCCCCGCCAAGATGGACCGGTGCAAGAAGGGAAATCGGCTTTCCCTCCCGTTCGGCGACCGCCAAGGCCGCCTCGGCAATGGCGGGGGTCATCAGGCCAGACCTTGGGTCGACATCGCTCAATACCGGCTCAAGGCCCGCCATGATCGCTGCAGTCGCTGTGGCCAAAAAGGTAACGGCTGGAACCAGCACCCGCGACCCGACTGGGAGGTCAAGCGAACGGTAAAGAAGATGCAGCGCCGCAGTTCCGCTCGAGCAGGCCACCGCATCTTGCGCGCCAACCGCCTTGGCAAAAGCGGTTTCAAACGCCCCCACCCGTGGCCCATGCGCGAGAAAGGGACTGCGCAAGGCCGCGATTACCGCCGCTTCATCCTCGGCATCAATCCATTGGCGACCATAGGACAGGAAGGGGTGATCGGTCACCTTCGTCTCTCCCCGCCGCCAGACCAACCACGATTCAACTTACGAAAATGTGACACCGAGCGAAGCCGATTCAGGGGCCGTTAAGGCGATGGCGCGATAGTCGCAGGCTCCTATTAGACACGATTCGAGGGCCAACCGTGGCGTCGAACATAAGAGGGACCGCAAGGCGGCGAAGTGACGCCTGCCCTGGCCGCAGGGGCCGTGTCGGGCAATGGCGCTTAGGGCTCGTGGGCTTGGCGCTACTCAGCCTCGCCCCCAAAGCCAGTTGGGCCGGCGAAAAGCAAAAGCCGGAACATTCCGGCGCCACCGCCTCGTTCATGCGCTTGCCAGCCTTGACCGCCAATGTGCCGCGCCAGGGCGGCGGTTTCAGCATCGTCACGCTTGAGGCAGGGTTAGACGTGCCCGACCCTCGGTTGAAGATCCGCGCCGAGCAATCCGTGCCGCGTTTGCGTGACGCCTATCAGCATGTGCTGGCGGGCCTCGTCACCCTGACCCTTCCGGGCGCCCAGCCGGACCTTGATCGGCTGAGCACCGGGCTGCAATCGGCCACTGACCGCGTCATGGGTCGCCCCGGCGCGCATATCCTTCTGGGCACCGTCATCGTCAACTAAGGTTTGCCCGCGTGACTTTGGCGGGGCGCCTTACATGGCAGAAATGCCGCCGTCCAATTTCAGCTCGGCGCCGGTCATAAAGCGGCTCTCATCGGAGGCCAGATAAAGGGCCGCATAGGCGACGTCGTCTGGCTTTCCCAAGCGACCCAGCGGAATTTGCCGCGCCAGCTTCGCCTCCGCCTCATCCTTGCCGAACATTTTCCGCAAAGGATCCAGGATCGGCGTATCAATAAAGGTCGGATGGATGGTGTTGGAGCGAATATCGAGCTTGTGCTTGGCGCAGTGCAAGGCCACCGATTTCGACAGGAGCCAGACCGCCGCCTTGGAGGCATTATAGACGGGGGAGTTGTGCGCCGCGATCAACCCCGCGATGGAGGACAGGTTGATGATCGAGCCCGGTTGGGCGTGGCGCATATAGCCAATGGCGTGCTTGCAGCCCAAAAACACACTGTCGACATTGACATGCATGACGGTGTGCCAATTTTCGAGCGACAATTCCTCAACATTGCCGCCAATCGAAATGCCGGCATTATTGACCAGCACCGAAAGCCCGCCCATGGCGGCGTTAGCGGCTTCGAGCGTGGCGATCCACTGGTCCTCCTGCGTGACATCCAAGGCATAGGCGAACGCCGTGCCCGCGCCCAATTCCGCATTAATTTCGGCGGCGACCGCCTGGGCGCCAACGAGGTTCTTGTCGGCCAAGCTGACAATCGCCCCTTCACGCGCCAATAAGCGACCCGTCGCGGCCCCCAGGCCCTGGGCGCCTCCGGTGATCAAAGCCTTTTTTCCAGCGACGCGACCGTCCCTCATGCGACCCTCCTCCCCCTAAGCGTGATAATTTGTCGGTGACAATTTTCTTTAGCCTGTCAGTCACGCTTTTGACGCGTTCGGAAGGCCGCGTCCATGGCCTTCGCCAGCCCCACATCCCTTTCAGTCACACCGCCTGACTCATGGGTCGTCAGCACCACGTCTAGACGGTTGTAAACATTGAACCACTCGGGATGATGGTCAGCGCGTTCGGCCAGGATGGCGATCTCGCTCATGAACCCGAAGGCTTCAGCGAAGTTTTGAAACCGAAAAGACTTCGAGATGGCGGGTCGCTCAGTATGCGGCGTCCAGCCGTCAAGCTGATCGCAAGCCTGTGACGGCGGGAGGGATAAAGGCGGGGCAGGACGGTCACGCATCGGCGGTTCAACTCCTGTGGCTCAAGGCTTGCTCTTCCACCTGCACGGGATAGACGGGGTTTCAAAATGGGTCATCTGCAAAAATTATGGCCGATCTGCGCCATGGCGGCCGCGGTCGTGGCGATCTTGGCACAAGGGGCTGCGGCACAAGCCATCGAAATGAAGGGGGCCCCGGTGGCCCACAGCCCAAGCCCCGCCGCACGCGCGCCCATGCCCCAAGCCTCTAGCGCAGGTCAATGTCACATGGTGCAGGTCTGTGGGTCGCCCCCGCCGCCACCGCCGCCACCGCCTCGTCACCTTGCCCGTCTGATCGCTTGCCCGCACCGCACCCACAAGGTCCGCATCCGTGCCTATGTACGTCCGCGCCCCCTACGACCGGTTTATCGCCAAGTGGCAATTGTGCCGCCACCCTGCCCTCAACGGGTCTGGGTTGCCCCTCAACCTGCCGACTATTCCAGCGCTGTGCAGAATGGAACCCTCGTCTGGGCCAGCCGGACCTATTAGGCGGCGAAGTTGATTGCCCTGACAGCGAGAGTGCGTTAATGTATTCTTAGTGATCGCTATTAAGTCGAACAAACAAGCGGTGACATGAAGTCTTGATCTCAGCTTGCGGAGGTTGGTGTGTCGCCAAATCACCTAAGACGGTTGGGATTGCAAGGCGCGGCCATGGCCCTGGCTGCGGCGTCGCTTTTTTCTTTGGCCGCTTGCGGAATTGCCCCTCAGTTTAGTGCCGCGCCAAGGCTCAAACTGGCCCAATCGCCTTCATCGGCGCTAAGGCCACAACAAATCGCCTATACGGCGTCCGAGCCATCCCCAGACCCCCACCGCCAATATTTGGATCGTCGCTATAACCGGTTCTACTATTTCGATCCCATAAGCCGTCGCTACTATTGGGAATCGGGCGAACCGAAATAAACGTCCCGCCAGTTTAAAAAATACCCACCAAGCAAATCCCCGCGCGGCGTGGTCTAGACCTCGTCGTCGTCGCGTAGTTCCGGCCGCGAATCGAAGGTCAACAGATCACCCGGCTCGCAGGCCAAGGCCCGGCAAAGGGCGTCGAGGGTTGTAAAGCGGATGGCGCGCGCCCGACCTGTTTTCAAAATGACGAGGTTGGACGGCGTGACACCGACCCGGTCCGCCAGCTCTCCCAACGACATGCGGCGCTCGAACAAGAGCTCATCTAAGCGTATGCGAATGGCCAAGGAATCAGACCTCCGAATGGCGCGGGTTTAGAGACGTCTCAACGCGACTTGCGAGCGTCATATGGCGAGCGTCATATGGTCAACTCCGCTTCCCGCCGAAGGCGCGCCCCTTCGCGGAACACTTCGGCCAGCACAAAGACCACGAGCACCGCAAAACCGGCGGTCAGGTCGAGGCTCCAAGGGGAACGGGACTCGCCACGACTGAGCGGGGCCAACCAATTCAGTGCGGCGCGAAAGAGATCGGCTGTGACCTGGAGACCAATCAGGCCAAGACCGATCAAGCGCAACCGACCGACATTGCTGGGTCGGAACGGATCGCCTTCGGTTAGAGCGCCCATCACCTTGCGCAACTGCTCCAAAATGAAAATCAACGCCGCAAGATTAAAGGTCAGCGCGATCAAGACAGCGGCCAAGGGCGCCAAGGGACCGCGATAGGCATTGATCAGAAAGGCGGGCGCCTGTCCCGAGCTGAACGGAATGAGCAATAGGATGCCAAGGCCGATGGGCGCGCTAATGCCTGCGACAATCCAGGCGACGCCATGGGCGACATCGAGGGCGGACTTGAGAAAACTTGAGACG
This sequence comes from uncultured Caulobacterales bacterium, assembly GCA_903840435.1. GTDB lineage: Bacteria > Pseudomonadota > Alphaproteobacteria > Caulobacterales > Caulobacteraceae > CAIMFV01. The sequence continues at coordinate 139,453 of CAIMFV010000047.1, read as the reverse complement.
GACTGCGGACCCAAGGCGCGCATTTTTGACCCCCTCTTTGCGTCGGCGAACCGACGTTCTGGCAAAATGGGCGCAAGTGAACCGCACCGCGCTGTTCAGCTAGACAGGCGCGACGCCGCGGGGCATCACCCGTGCGCCTCACCTCTCTTTGATCGAGAAACCTTATGCTGACTCTGGCTCCTGGCCAAACCCTGGTAGCGGCGACCCATAATCCGGGCAAGGCGCGCGAAATTGCAGCGCTGCTTGAGGGGCGATTTACCACCATCGCAGCCGGCGCGCTTGGTCTGGCGGAACCGGAGGAGACCGAAGCAACCTTTATGGGCAATGCGGTTTTGAAAGCCCGGCTTGCGGCGGACGCCAGCGGTCATGTGGCCCTGGCTGACGATTCTGGACTGTGCATCACAGCCCTCAAGGGCGCGCCCGGCGTCTTATCGGCCAGATGGGCGGAAGTGGGTGAGACGGGACGTCGGGACTTTGCGGTTGCCATGCAGCGCGTTGAGGCGGAGGTGCGCGACAGCGGCGACCCCGATCGAAGCGCCTATTTCATCTGCGCCCTGGCGCTCGCTTGGCCAAACGGCCCGGTCCTGGTGGTCGAAGGGCGCATTGATGGCCAGATGACTTTCCCACCGCGCGGCGACCAAGGCTTTGGCTATGATCCAATCTTTACGCCCGAAGGTGGTGCTCTGACCTTTGGCGAAATGGTGCCCGCCGCCAAGGATGCCATCAGCCATCGCGCACGCGCCTTCGAAAAGTTGAAAGCAGCGATCTTTTGAGCCCGCTTGGCATCTATATCCACTGGCCCTACTGCGCCCGCATCTGCCCCTATTGTGATTTCAATGTCTACCGGTCCCGACGCGGCGGCGACGCGGAGGAGGCCTTGGTCGCGGCAATGCGCGCCGACCTCGCCGCCTATCGCGCCTGGACCGGACCGCGCGCGCTGGTTTCAATTTTTTTTGGCGGCGGTACGCCGTCCCTCATGGCGCCCGCCCATGTCGCACAATTGATTTCCGTCTGCTGCGACCTTTGGTCGGCGGAGGCGGAGCTTGAGATTAGTTTGGAGGCCAATCCCACCGACGCGGAAGCGGCGCGGTTCGAGGGCCTGCGCGCCGCTGGGGTGACGCGCCTCTCGCTTGGCTTACAAAGCCTGTCGGACCAAGAGCTTAAATTCCTCGGACGCGATCACTCGGCCGCCGAAGGGCGACGGGCTTCAATGCTCGCGCTTCGCCTGTTCGACCGATGTTCGGCGGACTTGATTTACGCCCTGCCCAACCAGCAACTCCAAGCCTGGTCTGAAACCCTGAATGAAGGGGTTCAAATGGGCTTTAGCCATATTTCGCCCTATCAATTGACCATCGAGGCCGGAACGGCCTTTGCGCGCGCAACCCAGCGCGGCGCCTGGCGCCCCTGCGAGGAAGATCGGTGCGCCGACCTATACGACCTGACCCAGACCCAATTGAGCGCCGCCGGATTTGAGGCCTATGAGGTTTCAAACCATGCGAAGGGCCCATCCGAGCGCGCGCGCCATAACCTCCTCTATTGGACAGGCAAAGACTATGTCGGCGTCGGCCCCGGCGCCCACGGTCGGCTGAGCCGTGACGGGGTGCGTTTTGCGACCCAAGCGCCGGATCGGCCCGCCGCCTATATTGCCGCCCGGCGCGGGGCAAACTTAGCGCCACCCCCCATGACGCGGCTAACCTCAGTGGAAGCGGCCGAAGAGCGCCTACTGATGGGGCTTCGCCTCGTGGAAGGCGTGAGTTGGGCGGAGGTCGCAGCCCTTGGCCTCGTGCCCGAAAGCCCGGTCATTACCGCCCTGGTCGAGGAAGGCCACTTGCGCATCGACGCCATTGGACTGCGGACCACAGCCGCCGGTCGCAGGCTCCTCGACCATCTGACCCGTCGCCTGGTGCTTGCAAGCGCCGATTGAGCGTTTTGGTCCTAGGCCAAGGTCAAGCGGAAGTGTCGAGTTCAGCGCCAGCGGTTTCACCGCCATCTTGCGCGTAGGGATCGCTCGCGGGGGCGGCAGGCGCCGGGGCCGCTTTGGGCGTCACGGCCACCATGGCCGGACGGATGACCCGGCCAAACAGTTCATAGCCGGGTTGCATGACCATCACCACTGCACCCGGCGCCACGCCTTCGGCGGGCTGTTCCATCATCGCCTGATGCACATGGGGATCAAAGCGGTCGCCGCGCGCGGGCTCTAAGCGTTTGAGCCCATTGCGCTCAAAGGCGGTCTGCAGCGACTTCTCGGTCATCTCAATCCCGAGCACAAAATTCTTCACCGCCGGATCGGTCGTATCCTTCGGCGCGGAGGCGACAGCGCGGCCAAGAATGTCAGCCGCGTCTAGCAGGTCCTTGGAAAAGCGCTGAATGGCGAAGGCGCGCGCATCATTGGATTCGCGTTCCGCCCGACGCTTGGTGTTTTCCGCCTCGGCAAGATAGCGCAGCGACTGCTCTTTCAGCGCCGCCAATTCGGCGGTCAGGCGATCGATCTCCAACCAGGGATCGATCTCTTCGGTGCCGTCAGCCTGGCCAAGCTCGTCTTGCATCTCTTGATCTTTCTCGTCTTCACGCATCATGGGCTCCAAGGTTTGCGAGCGCTATCAGGTCCCCGCACGCGGCGAACCTTCCAGCATTCGGCCCAGCACCTTCGCCGTATAATCGACCAGCGGGATGATCCGGGCATAGTTCAGACGCGCCGGTCCGATCACGCCGATCGCGCCCAGCACCTTCTGACGCCCCGACATATAGGGCGCCGCGATCACAGCGGAACCCGAAAGTGAAAACAACTTCGTCTCGGCGCCGATGAAGATGCGCACGCCTTGTGCGTCACGCACATGGTCGAGCAAGCCGATCAACTGTTCCTTTTGCTCCAGATCGTCAAACAGTTGACGCACGCGCTCCAAGTCCTGCAGCGCGCCACTCTCTTCCAACAGATTGGCCCGCCCCCGCACGATAAGGGCGCGGCTGACATTTTCGCCACCCGACCACGCAGCCAAACCGTCCTCGACCAGCCGTGCCGCAGCGGCGTTTAAGGCGGCGCGCGCTTCGGCCAATTCCTTGCCCATCTCAGCCTTGGCCTCGCTCAAGGTCAGGCCGCGCATGCGCAGATTGAGAAAGGCCGACGCCTCCGCCAAGGTGGAAGGCATCAGCCCCGGCGGCGTCTGCATCAGTCGATTTTCGACCGTGCCGTCGTCGAAGACCATGACCGCCAAGGCTTGCTCGGCGCCGAGTGCGACAAATTCCACATGTTTGACGCCGGCGTCGCGTACAGGCGCGACCACCACGCCCGCCCCACCGGCGAGCCCGGACAGGAGCCGGCTTGCTTCGTCGAGGGCTTCTTCCAGGCTACGCCCCTGGACGCCAAGGCGGACCTCGATGGCGTCGCGGTCGCTTTCCGAAAGATCGCCAACCTCCATCAGGCCATCGACGAAAAGCCGCAGCCCAGCATGGGTGGGCAGCCTGCCAGCGCTTGTATGGGGCGCGGCCAACAGCCCGAGCTCGGTGAGGTCTTGCATGGTGTTGCGGATCGAGGCTGGAGAGAGCGACACGCCTGCGCGGGAGACTGTTCGCGATCCCACCGGTTCGCCAGTCTCCAGATAGGTTTCGACCACACGACGGAAGATGTCGCGGGCCCGGTGATCGAGTTCGGTGAGGCTCGCCTGGGGCGATAGCTCGAACTTGGGATCAAAGGTTCCAGAGGGCGGCGGCGAGTAGAAGGGCATGGGTGCGCGTTACACTGTCGCTTCGAGAAACGGGGGCGGACGAAACGCCGAGTTGATTTGGTCATAGACCTCGGCGATGGAAATGAGGATAAGCCGCATTCGCGCCCTTTCAAGCCCGCGACAGTCCGCTTCAACGATGCGACCTTGCGGTGTTACCGCTTTGATCGCGCCTGATCCAAGGTTGCTACCATGCGCCCATCCGCCCGCGCCGTCGATGCGCTTCGCTCCGTCACTCTGGAGACAGGGGTCAATCGCTATGCCGAGGGGTCGTGTCTGATCAGCTTTGGCCATACCAAGGTCCATGTCACCGCGAGCCTCGACGAAGGCGTGCCGTCTTTTCTCAAAGGCAAGGGACAGGGCTGGGTGACGGCGGAGTATGGCATGCTGCCGCGCGCCACCCACACCCGCGGTCGCCGGGAGGCGGCGCAAGGCAAACAGTCCGGCCGTACCCAAGAAATCCAGCGCTTGATTGGTCGGTCTTTGCGTGCGGTTGTTGATTTGAAGGCTTTGGGCGAGCGGCAAATTTCGCTCGACTGCGACGTCTTGCAGGCCGATGGCGGCACACGCACCGCCGCCATTACCGGGGCCTGGGTGGCGCTGAAAATCGCTTGCGACTATCTGCTGGCCGAGGGCGTGATTAAGCGCCAACCGGTCCTGTCGTCGGTGGCGGCCATCAGTTGCGGCATTCACCAGGGCGTCCCGGTGCTCGATCTTGACTATGAAGAAGATAGCTCCGCCGAGGCCGACGCCAATTTTGTCTTGACCGGTGACGGCGAGATTGTCGAGATTCAGGCCACAGGCGAGAAACGCGGCTTTTCGCGCGCGGAGTTCGACAGCCTGTTCGCTTTGGCGGAAAAAGGCATTGGCGAACTGACCCTGGCCCAGGCTGCGGCAGTGGCGCGCGCCAAGACGGCGTAAGGAGGCCAGATCGTGCCCTCTCATACTCATCGCGGCGGACGCGGACGCACCGATAAGGACCGCAGCCCAAAACCCGACAGCTTGCAACGCAGTCAAAGGCAGTTGCGAGCCGGAGAATTGGTTCGCCATGCTTTGGCGGAAATCCTGCGTGAAGAACCCTTTCATGACCCCGTGCTTGTGGGCACCTCGGTCACTGTGACCGAAGCGCGGGTGTCACCGGACCTTCGGCATGCGACAGTGTTTGTCGAGCCGCTGGGCGGTCGCAATGCCGACGATGTGGTGGCGGCGCTGAACCGGTCATCACGCTATATTCGCGGTGTGCTGGGGCGCTCGATCGAGATGCGCTTTACCCCCGACCTGCGCTTTGTCCATGACGAGACCTTTGAGGCCTCGGCCTCAATGAACAGGTTGTTCGACAATCCGGTTGTGCAACGGGATCTGCAGGCGCCTGAGACCTCTGATGATGACGGCGCTGACTAATGGGCCGACGTAAAACGGGGCTGCGCGTCGACGGATGGGTGAATTTCGACAAGCCGCTGAACATGACCTCGACCGAGGCGGTGACGCGGGTGCGCCGACTGTTCAATGCACAAAAAGCTGGCCATGCCGGAACCTTGGATCCGCTGGCCAGTGGCGTCTTGCCTATTGCGCTCGGTGAAGCGACGAAGACCGTGCCGTTTCTGATGGATGCCCGCAAAGGCTATCAGTTCACGGTCCAGTTCGGCGCCTCCACCGCGAGTTGCGACGCGGAAGGCGAGGTCATCGCCCAATCCGACGCCCGTCCAAGCGAAGCCGATACGCGCGAAATACTGGCGCGCTTTCTCGGCGAAATCGATCAAACGCCGCCGATCTATTCGGCGATCAAGGTCGATGGCGAGCGCGCCTATGATCTTTCCCGGCGTGGCGAGGCAGTCGAGATGAAAAGCCGCAGGGTCCATCTCTATGCGGCAACCCTGGTTGCATGGACCCCACCCGACCACGCCACCTTCGACATTTTCTGCGGCAAGGGATTTTATGTCCGGGCCTTGGCCCGCGATCTAGTGGCAGCCCTTGAGGTCGAAGGCCATGTCAGCGCGCTGGCCCGCACGCGGGTTGGGCCGTTTTTACAGTCCGACGCGATAGGACTGGAAAATCTTGCAGAAATCGTGCATAGGGGCCCCGGACTGGACGGTTTGAAGCCTGTCGAGACGGCGCTGGACGACATCCCGGCGCTCGCCGTGACGGGAGAAGAGGCCTTCCAGCTCAGCCAAGGGCGTCCGATCCTGCTCGTTCCCCGTCAGGTCGAAGCGTTAACAGCGCGTCTTGCTCCCCGAAATCCGGCGGATCAGGAGGCGTCGCGTTGCGTTTTGGCGACAGTGAACGGAAGAGCGGCCGCCCTTTGCGATCTTCGCGCGGGCCGGCTTAACCCCACTCGCGTGTTTCATCTCAACACGGAGACCTAACCGATGTCGATTACGCCTGAACGTAAGGCCGAAGTCATCCACGCCCACGCCCGCTCCGAAGGAGATACGGGTTCGGCGGAAGTCCAGGTTGCGATCCTGTCCGAACGGATCTCCAACCTCACCGAGCATTTCAAGACCCACAAGAAGGACAACCATTCGCGTCGTGGTCTTTTGAAGCTCGTTTCCCAACGTCGCCGTCTTCTGGATCACCTGAAGATCTCCGACGTCTCGCGGTATCAGTCCCTGATCGAGGTTCTCGGTCTGCGCCGATAGCGCCACCACGGGTTTTCCGTCCCTCCGACCGTCGCGGCAGGCGCGGTTTCGAGGGCGGGAGGCGCGCGCCGAATGTCTCGGCGAAGTTTGTATCTGTTCTGCGAGGGTCCAGACGCGATCCTCACATCTGCCTGCCGAGCGCGGGCGCCATGGGGCGCACGCGTCATCTGGAGAGGATCGTCCGCACTGAAACCGCGCCCGCCCCTGTCCGCCCGCCTGGAATTCGCCTCGCGGGGTCAAAAAGAGAAAGCTCACACACATGTTTGATATCAAGCGCAAAAGCTTGGAATGGGCCGGCCGCAAGCTGACCCTCGAGACCGGCCGCATCGCGCGGCAGGCTGACGCCTCGGTGCTAGCCACCTATGGCGAGACCACGGTTCTGGCCGCCGTTACCGCCGCCAAGAGCCAGAAGCCGGGAATGGATTTCTTCCCACTGACGGTCAATTATCAAGAAAAGACCTTTGCGGCTGGCAAGATCCCCGGCGGCTTTTTCAAGCGCGAAGGCCGTCCGAGCGAGAAGGAAACCTTGGTTTCCCGCCTGATCGACCGTCCGATCCGCCCGCTGTTCGTCAAGGGCTTTAAAAACGAAGTGCAAGTGGTCGTCACGGTCTTGAGCCACGACCTCGAGAACGATCCTGACATTGTCGCCATGGTCGCCGCTTCGGCAGCCTTGACCCTGTCGGGGCTTCCCTTCATGGGCCCGATTGCTGCGGCGCGCGTTGGCTATATTGATGGCCAATATGTGCTGAACCCGACGCTGGACCAAATGGCCGACACCAAGATGGACCTGGTGGTTGCGGGCACTGACGACGCCGTCATGATGGTCGAGTCGGAAATCCAAGAGCTCAGCGAGGAAGAAGTTCTGGGCGCAGTTTCCTTCGCCCACAAGGGCTTCCAGCCGGTGATCCAAGCCATTATCGAGCTTGCCGAACACGCCGCGAAAGAGCCTTGGGACTTCCACGCCGAAGACCATTCAGACGTGGTGGCCAAGATCAAGGCTCTGGTCGGCGATGATATCCGCAAGGGCTATGGCGAAACCGCCAAGGCCGCCCGTCACGACGCAGTCGCCGCCGCCAAGGCGAAGGCCGCCAGCGCCCTCGTCAAGTCGGACGCCAATCCGGACGGCGTCGAAGCGGCGATTTTCGGCGCTGCCTTCAAGGAATGCGAAGCTGACGTGCTGCGGCGCGACATTATCGAGCATGGCCGTCGCGTCGACGGTCGGGCGCTCGACAAGGTTCGCTCCATCGTCTCGGAAGTGTCCGTCCTGCCGCGCACCCATGGCTCGGCCCTGTTCACCCGCGGCGAAACCCAAGCCTTGGTGGTCGCCACGCTTGGCACAGGCGATGACGAGCAGTGGATTGATGCTCTGGAAGGCTCCTATAAGGAACGCTTCCTGTTGCACTACAACTTCCCTCCCTATTCGGTGGGTGAAACCGGCCGCATGGGCTCGCCTGGGCGTCGCGAAATCGGCCACGGCAAACTCGCTTGGCGCGCCGTGCGTCCTGTGCTGCCGACCGTCGAAGAGTTCCCCTATACCATCCGCCTCGTTTCGGAGATTACCGAATCGAACGGCTCGTCTTCCATGGCGACGGTGTGCGGATCGTCGCTGGCCATGATGGATGCGGGCGTGCCCTTGAAGAAGCCGGTTTCTGGCATCGCCATGGGCTTGATCCTGGAAAAGGACGGTTTCGCCGTGCTTTCCGACATCTTAGGCGATGAAGATCACCTGGGTGATATGGACTTCAAGGTGGCGGGCACTGCCGACGGCATCACCTCGCTGCAAATGGACATCAAGATCCCCGGCATCACCGAGGAGATCATGAAAAAGGCCCTGCATCAGGCCAAGGACGGGCGTCTGCACATCCTCGGCGAAATGGCCAAGGCCATTGACGGGGCGCGCTCGGAAATCGGCGAATATGCGCCAAAGATCGAAACCTTGACCATCCCGACCGATAAGATCCGTGAGGTCATCGGTTCAGGCGGCAAGGTGATCCGCGAGATCGTCGAAAAGACCGGCGCCAAGATCGACATCAGCGATGATGGCACGGTCAAGGTCTCGGCCTCAGACAGCCACAAGATCAAGGCGGCGGTCGATTGGATCAAGTCCATCACCCAAGAACCAGAAGTGGGCGCGGTCTATACCGGCAAGGTGGTCAAGGTCGTCGATTTCGGCGCCTTTGTGAACTTCTTCGGCGCGCGCGACGGGCTGGTGCACATCAGCCAGATCTCGAAGGAAAAGGTCGGCAAGGTGTCTGACGTGCTGACCGAAGGCCAAGAAGTGAAGGTCAAGCTGATCGGCTTTGATGATCGCGGCAAGACCAAGCTCTCGATGAAGGTCGTCGACCAAGAAACCGGCGAAGACCTGACCAAGCGCGAAACCGAAGAGGCCTAAACCCCCTCACCGACGCTTTCGGGCGAAAAACTTAGGTCCCGGCCGTTGCCGGGATAGAGACCTAAAGAGCGCTCCCGGCCAAGGCCGGGGGCGTTTTTTGTTGGCCAGGGTTGGTGGGAGCTTGAAGCGGGTTTAGACTGGGTTGAGATTTGGAGCCCATCCCATGTCGTCCCCTTCGCCTGATATCCAAGTGTTTCGGTCGGGCATTAGCGCCCTTGTGTTCGTCCCCATTTTTGCGTTGGTGTTGGGGCTTTCAGGCGTCTTTGCGTTTCAGATCATCACCACACAGGCGACGGCACTGGCCCCAGGTCTATTGATTTTAATTGCCGTCGGCGCGTTTTTGATTTGGATCTTGCAGACCCATTACATCATCGGCGATGGAAAACTGAAGATCATCGCGGGTCCGTTTCGGCAGACGGTGGCGCTGGCCGACATTATCGACGCCACGCCCACCCGTTCGCCCCTCAGTGCGCCCGCAGCGTCCCTGGATAGGCTGGAAGTGCGAACGAAGGACGGCCTGTCCGTGGTGATATCCCCGGCAGACAAGCAAGGCTTCCTGGCGGCACTAGACCGTCATCGGGCTTAAAATTGTCTAGAAGCGGGGGATTTTCTTAAGTCTAACCCTGAATTTCGCGCCCGCCCTGAGCCACATCGTCCAGCTTCAGTTGATATTTGCGTGAGCAATATTCGCAGGTGACTTCGATGAGGCCTTCGGAAACCTGCATGGTTTCCAGTTCGGCGCGGGGGAAGCTTGCCAGCATGGCGCCGACGCGGTCAGCGTTGCAGCGACAAAAGGCTGTCAGGGTCTGGGCAGGGAACAGGCGAACGCCGTCTTCGTGGAACAGGCGAAACAGCAAGGTTTCAGCGGCAAGCTCCGGGTCAACCAACTCGTCATCCGCCAGAGTGAGAAAGAGGGCCTCCGCCCGGCGCCAGGCCTCTTCGGTTTCCCCGCGCGCATCATCAGCGGCGACATTTTGTAAAATCGCCCCGCCGGATCGCCAGACCAAGCCATCGGGGGTGTCGAACTGGGCGGTGGCGAGACGGATGCGGGCGGGCGCCTGTTCGGAGCGGGAAAAATAGGTCTCGGCGCACAGGGCCAAGGTCTCACCCTCGATTTCGGTCACGCCCTGGTAGCGATCTTTCAAATTGGTCGGATCGATGGTCATGATGAACAGACCTTCGCCGATCAGGCTCTTGGCGCCGGGACGGATAAAACCCTGGCTGGCTTCGGCCACGCGCTCCGGGTCAAATTGGCAATAGCCGCGCAGCGCGCCGGAGGTGTCAAAGTCGGCCACCACATAGCTGACCGGCCCAGAGCCTTGCGCCTGAACGATGAGACGCCCCTCAAATTTCAGACTGGCGCCGACCAGAGCCGCCAAGGTCGCCGCTTCGCCTAACAGGTTGGCGACCGGTTCCGGATAGTCGTGGCGACGCAGCATCTCATCGACCACGGCCCCTAAGCGCACCAGACGGCCACGCACCGGCTCGCCTTCCAATTGGAAGGCGGCGATGAAGTCGTCGGGCGGGGTGAGTTTACCAGTCAAGAGGGCCGGTGCGGTCCTAGCTCGCCAAGGACGGGTCGATGGCTTTACACGCTTCGATCAAACCTTGGACTGAGGCAACCGACTTGGCGAACATGTCTTTTTCCGCGGCATCGAGCTCAAAGCTCAGCACCTTTTCAGCCCCCTTGGCGCTGATCAGGGTCGGCACGCCGACATAGAGGCCTGAAATGCCGTACTCGCCTTGCAGGAAGGTGGCGCAAGGCAGGACACGCCGCTCGTCGCGAATATAGGAGCGGGCCATAGCAATGGCGCTCTCGGCCGGGGCATAGAAGGCCGAACCGGTTTTCAACAGGGAGACAATCTCGCCGCCGCCCTTACGGGTCCGCTCAACAATGGCGTCGAGCTCAGCCTGGGTCATCATGCCCGCGGCAACAGCGGCGGGAAGCGGCAGACCGCCAATGGTCGAGTGGCGCACCATCGGCACCATGTCATCGCCGTGCCCCCCCAGCGTCCAGGCGTGAATGTCTTGCACCGAGACGCCAGACTTTTCCGACAAGAAATACCGGAAGCGGGCGGAGTCGAGCACGCCCGCCATGCCAACCACCTTGGCGTGCGGCAGACCGGAAAACTCGCGAAGCGCCCAGACCATGGCGTCGAGCGGATTGGTGATGCAGATCACAAAGGCGTTGGGCGCGTGGGCCTTAATGCCTTCGCCGACCGCCTTCATCACCTTTAGATTGATGCCCAACAAATCATCGCGGCTCATGCCGGGCTTGCGCGGCACGCCCGCCGTGACAATGCAGACATCGGCGCCTGCGATATCGGCATAGGAATTGGCGCCCTTCAGATGCGCGTCCACGCCAAACACAGGTGAGGCTTCGGCAATGTCGAGCGCCTTGCCTTGGGGCGTGCCCTCGGCAATATCGAACAGAATGACGTCGCCCAACCCTTCGCGCGCCGCCACATGGGCCAGGGTGCCGCCGATCATACCGGCGCCGATCAGGGCGATTTTCGCTACAGCCATTGGGATCTCCTAACAGGTCGCCGAAGCGAGAATATCTTCGCTTCCGGTCTCAGGAAGGTCGCCCGCAGGCGACGGCGCAAGACGTGATGGGCGCGGTCTAACTCTGATGCGGCGGCTCGGCAAGTCGTTTGGCGGCAAAGTTGAACGGGCCAAAGGTCGAAGGTCGGGTCCGCACACTGGCGCAGCGGGAAAACCCGGACTATGTCGAAACTTCTGACAGGCGAAAAGCCAGATGGGACGCCCTAGCCATGATCGCGACGAAGACAGCGACAAAGACCGAAACGGGGCGATTTTTCGAAGACTTCTCCCCTGGGGAAATGCTTCACCACGCAACGCCGAGAACGGTCACCTCGGGGGATGTGGCGCTGGCTCTCGCCCTGACAGGATCGCGGCACGCGCTCTATTCGGCCTCGACCTTCGCCAAGGCCTGTGGATTGGCGCATCCGCCTGTCGATCCGCTCCTGGTGTTTCACATTGTGTTTGGCAAAAGCGTGCCCGACATCAGCCTGAACGCCGTCGCCAATCTTGGCTATGCCGAAGGGCGGTTTTTGGCGCCTGTGCAGGTCGGCGACACCTTGAGCGCAGCTTCCGAAGTCCTCGGCGTGAAGGAGACCTCGAACGGCAAGACCGGGATTGTCTATGTCCGCACCACGGGCCGCAATCAGTGGGGCCAGACAATTCTCTCCTATGTTCGCTGGGTCTTGGTGCGCAAGCGCGATGCCGCAAACCCCGCCCCGCCGGACAGCGCACCGCGACCGCGCGCCTTTGTCCCCGGCGCCGATCTTGTGCTGCCAGAGGGCCTTGACTTTACCGCCTACGACTTCGCCGCAGCAGGTGGTGCGCATGCCTTTGAGGACTACCACATCGGTGAACGCATCGACCATGTCGACGGCATGGTGGTCGAGGAGGCCGAGGCCCAGATGGCGACGCGGCTCTACCAAAATACCGCCAAGGTCCATTTCAATCAGTTTGAGCGGATGAAAGACCCAAGCGGTCGCCGCTTGGTGTATGGGGGCGTGGTCATCTCCACCGCCCGCGCCCTAAGCTTCAATGGGCTTGAAAATGCAGGCCTCCTCTTAGGCATCAATGCCGGGCGCCATGTGAACCCCTATTTTGCCGGTGCAACCCTTTTTGCCTGGAGCGAAGTGCTTGACACCTATCGCTTCCCTGACCGAGACGATGTCGGCGCGCTCAGGCTAAGGCTGGTGGCGACGAAAGACGCACCCTGTGCTAGTTTTCCCGACAAGAGCGCCTCGGGCGACTATCCCGCCGACGTGGTGCTCGATTTCGACTATTGGGTAGGAGTCCCGCGCCGTGGCTGAATTTCAACTCGACCCAAGTCTGGCGCTGGGTTCGGTCTCACTGGCGGAGCTCTCCTTGTCCTCGGTGCGACTGATGGACGATTCGCGCTTTCCCTGGCTGATGGTCATTCCGCGGCGTCCCGGCGCGCGGGAGATTTTTGATCTGTTGCGCTCGGATCAGGAGCAATTACTGAAGGAATTGGCGCTGGCGGCGGACGTGGTGCGTGCGCTCGGTCTGATCACAGGGCGTCCGGTCGAGAAACTCAATCTCGGCGCACTGGGAAATGTCACGCCGCAACTGCACTGGCATGTGGTGGGTCGCCGCCAAGACGACGCCTGTTGGCCGGGCCCGGTCTGGGGCCAGGGCACGTCAATTCCCTATCCGCCCGCCATGCTGGCACGCTGCGTCGAAGTGGGCGGCAACGGCTTTCCCGACATCCGCGCAAGGTAGGCGGATCGCCACGCGCCTTGGGGCGGCGCGCGCGATTTTTATGTTGCGGTTCAATACGATCCGCTCATGGCGGCGAGGGCCAGAAGATCATCCCGACCGTCTGCGGACCCGTCCCTGGACCCCGGCCTGCGCCGGGGTGAGCGGCTGAAAAGCACATGATTTCAATTACATCCGCTCATACCGGCGAAGGCCGGTATCCAGAAGATCATTCCAACCGTCTGCGGATCCGTCCCTGGACCCCGGCCTACGCCGGGGTGAGCGGTGGAAAGATGTGTGATTTCAATTACATCCGCTCATGACCTGCGGAGGCCGGTATCCAGAAGATCATCCCAACCGTCTGCGGGCCCGTCCCTGGACCCCGGCCTGCGCCGGGTTGAGCGGCTGAAAAGGTACATGATTTCAATCACATCCGCTCATGACCTGCGAAGGCCGGTATCCAGCCAAAGCCTCAGGTGCGGCCGCCGGCATTTTTGACCGAAAGCCGGTTCCCACTTTTCGGAAAATGCCCTAGGGTCCGCGCCCTTACGCCGTCCCGACCCCGAAGGCCCATGTCGACACCGACCACACTTGTCCAATTGATGATAGACGCGGCGCGGAAAGCTGGCCGGAAGCTGTCGCGCGATTTTGGCGAGGTGGGCGAGTTGCAAGTGTCCCGCAAGGGTCCCGCCGATTTTGTCTCCGCTGCCGATACCAAGGCTGAACAGGTCTTGATTGAAGAGCTTGCCAAGGTCCGTCCGGGCTATGGCTTCCTTGCTGAAGAAAGCGGGGTGATTGAAGGTAGCGATAAGACCCATCGCTGGATCATCGATCCCTTGGACGGAACCACCAACTTTTTGCATGCCATTCCCCATTTCGCCATTTCGCTCGCCTTGGAGCGCGAGGGCGAGATTGTTGCAGGCGTGGTCATGAACCCGATCACCGCCGAAACCTTTTGGGCCGAGCGGGGCAAGGGGGCCTTCCTTAATACTGAAAAGCGCTTACGCGTCGCCGCGCGCCGTCGCTTGGATGACGCCGTAATCGCCACCGGCGTGCCGTTTTTGGGCAAGCCAGGCCATGGCCAGTTTTTGAGAGAACTGCATCAGGTGGCGCAAAGAGTGGCGGGCATCCGGCGGTTTGGCTCGGCAGCGCTTGATTTGGCCTATGTGGCCGCCGGCCGCTTTGACGGCTTTTGGGAGCGGGACCTAAAACCTTGGGACATGGCGGCGGGCGCGCTTCTGATCACGGAAGCGGGTGGCAAGATCACCACAGTCGACGGCGCCCCCTTTACCAGCGCCTCAACCACGGTCCTCGCCGCCAATCTCGAACTGCACCCCTTGGTGCTCGAACGTCTCACCGCGGCTTAGGGGCGCACAGTCGCTCCACCAGCTTTGCGCTTTAGGGGATCAGCGGCGTCCTGAAGCGCCATGCTGGCCAGCGCGCCCACCGCCAAGGACCCGCCACCCACCGCCACCGCTGCCAGGGGCTGGCCGCCGAAGAGGCCTTGCACCATGGCGCCCAGAAGCGTGGCGGCCAAGATCTGGGGCACGACGATGAAAATGTTGAAGATGCCCATATAGACGCCCATTTTCTGGGTCGGCAGCGAACCTGAAAGAATGGAATAGGGCGTCGCCAGGATCGAGGCCCAGGCAATGCCGACGCCAACCATGGCGCAGAGCAAAAACGGGGGCTCGCGCACCAATGCGATGGAAATCAGGCCCAGCGCACCGCAAGCAAGCGCCACAGCATGGGTTTCCTTCCGGCCAATGCGGGCGGCCAAGATCGGCAAGCCAAATGCGGCCAAGGCCGCCACGCCGTTATAGAGCCCAAACATCAGACCGACATAGTTGGCCCCGTCATTATAGGCGGCTGAGGCAACATCGGTGGCGTGGAAATGCACCCGCGTCACCGCAGGCGTCGTGTAGATCCACATGGCAAAGAGGCCAAACCAGGAAAAGAACTGCACCACCGCCAATTGCAGCATCAACTTGGGCATGGCGAAGAGATCATCGACAATTTCAGTGACGCCGTTCGCCGCCCGACCGCTGGCGCGCAAGGCCCCTGCGATAAATTGCAACAGACCGAACAGCGCCACCATGCCCGCTAGCACATAGAGCTCTTGCTTCGCGTTCGGCGTCAGGCGGATCGCCAAGGCGCCCAAGAGGCCAAGGGCCAAGAAAAGCGCGCCACCGCGCCAATAGTCACTAAGCGCCCGATCACGGACACCCAGCGTCACCTGGCGTTTCGGCTCTTCGGCGGCTTGCGCCGCCACAGCGTCGGGCGGATATTCGCGCGTGGTCAAGACGGTCCACATCACCGCCGTCGCCAAGGCCACCGCACCAATTAAAAAGGAGAGTTTGACCGTCGGCGGAATGTGGCCAGCGGGAGCGACATTGGCGACGCCAAATCCTTGGGTCAGGATCATCGGCAAGGCGCCAGCCAAGACTGCACCAAGACCGATAAAGACGCTCTGCATGGCAAACCCCGCCGTGCGCTGTTCATCGGGCAGGAGATCGCCGACAAAGGCGCGAAAGGGCTCCATGGTCACATTGATCGCCGCATCCATGAGCCAAAGCCCGATGGCGGCGGCCCACAACACCGGCGCATTGGGCATGAAGATCAGGGCTGCGGTCGTCAGAGCCGCGCCGACAACGAAATAGGGCCTGCGCCGTCCCAGGGGTCCCCAGGTGCGGTCCGACAGATAGCCGATCACAGGCTGCACCAAGAGGCCCGTCACCGGGGCGGCGATCCACAGGATGGGCAGGGCGTCGAGATTGGCCCCCAGAGTTTGAAAGATGCGGCTGGAATTGGCGTTTTGCAGCGCAAAGCCGATCTGGATGCCAAAAAATCCGAAGCACATATTGCAGATTTGGCCGAAACTCATCTTGGCCTTAGCCATGGCGCTTCCTTTGTGACGATCCGGGTTTCGCGAGCTTAGAGGCGGGCGACAAGGGCGGCATAGGGCCCAAAGACACCCGAACCGACATCGATCTGGCCAAGATCAGCGATCCGCTCTGCCTCGGTCAGCCAGGCCGCTTCAACCTGGGGCCTAATCGGTTCGGGTCCAAGATTAAACACACAGACCACGGTTTCATTGCCAAAGCTGCGCCGAAAACTGAGCTCAGCCCCGTTGGCGCGCACCTCTGTCACATCGCCCCAACGGAGCGGCTTGTGGGTCTTGCGCAGTGCGATTAGCCGCCGGGCCGACTGGAGCACCGAGGCCGGATCGGCCTCTTGCGCGGCGACCGACAGCGGCACATGCGCAGGGCTCATCGGTAGCCAAGGCTCAACCGTCGAAAATCCGGCCCAGGGTGCTGTGCGGGTCCACGGCATGGGGGTGCGCGCGCCATCCCGTCCGAGGGTTTGCGGCCAATTGGCAATGGCTTCAGGGTCTTGCAAACGCTCAAACGGCACGTCGGCTTGTGGAAGCCCGAGTTCCTCGCCCTGATAGATAAAGGCGTTGCCACGCAAGCACATCAACAGGAGGAGGTTGAGCCGCGCCATGGCGGCACGATCTTCGGGCTTGGCCCAGCGCGACACGGCCCTCGGCGCGTCATGGTTGGAAAAGGCCCAGCTTGGCCACCCTTCCGCGGGCCCACCCTGCCAGGTGGAAAAGGTTTCTGCCGCCAGCGCCGCGTCGAGCTGATCGGCATAGAGGAAGGTAAAGCCATAAGCGCTGTTCAGCCGGTTATTTCCGGCTGTGTAGAGTTTCATCTCCGCATCGGCCTGCTCACCGCCGACCTCAGCAACGGTAAAACGGTCGGCGCCATAGGAGGCGAGGAGGTCGTGAATGCGTCCCAAAAACTTCGGAATATCAGCGTGGGACTGGTTATGAAGGTGGTGCTGAAAGTCAAATGACCGCGTGCGCTTGCCGGGCGCCTTCACCGCCGGATTATCCGTCAGGCTGGGATCGTGCATGCTGAAATTGATCGCATCCAGTCGAAACCCGTCGACGCCGCGATCCAACCAGAACTTGCCCGTGGCCAAAAGCGCGTCCTGCACCTCGGGATTATGCACATTCAAGTCGGGTTGTTGGTTGAGGAAATTGTGCAGGTAGTATTGGCCGCGCCGCGCATCCCATGTCCATGACGGACCGCCGAACACCGATTGCCAGTTGGAGGGCGGCGAGCCATCCGGTTTTGAGTCGGCCCAAACATACCAGTCCGCCTTGGAATTGGTGCGGCTTTGCCGACTTTCCTGAAACCAGGCGTGTTGGTCGGAGGTGTGGCAATAGACCTGATCAATAATGACCTTAAGTCCAAGGGCGTGGGCCTTTTCAACCAAACGGTCGAAATCCGCCAAGGTTCCAAATATAGGATCGACATCGCAATAGTCAGAAATGTCATAGCCGAAATCGGCCATTGGCGAGGTGAAGAAGGGTGATAGCCAAATGCCGTCGACGCCGAGCGAGGCCACATGCTCGAGGTGGGCGACAATGCCCGGCAGGTCCCCGACGCCGTCACCGTTCAGATCGGCAAAGCTGCGCGGATAGATTTGATAGATGACCGCACCCTTCCACCAGGGGGTCGAAAGCGACGCGTCCGGCGATACCGGCTTATTTTGAACATTCATGGGGACTTCGCCGAAGAGGTGCAAACAAGATAGCCGAGCGGCGGCACGGTGACAAAGACGGAACCCGGCGCATCAACAGCTTTCGGGCAAGCGCCTAAGGCGCTCGTCAAATGGGTGACGGAATAGGGAACGGCGATCCGGGCGCTGATCGGTGCATCGGCCGTATTGAAGACCACCAGGGCGCCCTCGCCACCGCTCTCGCGCCAAAGCGCCAATAGGCCAGGCGTCTCGGCAGCGGCCAAGATCTGCTGTGATCCGCGACGCAGCGCGACATGGGCGGCCCGCACATCGGCCAGGGTGCGGATGGCGCGATAAAGCGGATGATCGGGATGATAAGAATCGCTCGCCGTGGTCGCCGAGGTCCCAATCAGCGCCTGCTGATTATAGGCCGCGACCTGGCTGGCAAACATCGACTGGCGGGCCTCTTGATCATCCCCCCGTCCGACAAAGCCCTGCTCATCGCCATAATAGATTACCGGCTGACCGCGCAGAAAGAAGCTCATCGCCTCAGCCAAGATCAACCGGCGAAGGATGTCATCATCGCTGGCCTTGGGCTGGGCCCTGCGAATGAAGAGGGCGAAGCGTCCCATATCGTGGTTCGATAGGAAGGTCGGCAAACGCCGCGCCCCCGCCTCGCCCTCGGCAAAATCCACATCGGCGGCGAAGAGATGCTCAAACCGGCTGGGCGGCTTGCCCTCGGCCACCACGTCGCGCACCGCCGCCTGGAAGCCGAAATCGAGCACGGCTGGCAGGCCCGCAGACTTCGTCCAATGGGCGAGGAAGGCGGGATCGGGATCAAAGACCTCGCCAAATATGTGGAAGTTCGGCACGCCATCGGCCTTGGCCCGGGCCAATATGGCCGGCACGAAGACCCGCCAAAACCCCTCATTGACGTGCTTCACCGTATCGATGCGAAACCCATCAACATGATAGGCGTCGATCCAGGCGCCGTAGATATCGATAAAGCCCTGCACCACCTTGGGGTTTTCGGTCATGAGATCGTCGAGGCCCGCAAAATCGCCGAACGTGGCGCTTTCGCCACGATAGGTGGAGTTTCCGCGATTGTGATAATAGATCGGGTCGTTCAGCCAGTCTGGAACCTTGGCGTGGGCCTCTTGCGGTGGCACATAGGGGGTATAGGCATAGTCGGGTCGGATTAGCTTGGCGAAGTTTTCCGCCGTTTCAACCTCTTCCCCGCCAAAGCCTGGATTGATCGCTTCTCCCGCGACCCCGCCCCGTCGCGATGCGGGAAAGTCTGCCTTCGACCGATATGCGCAGTCGTTTTTCGGACATTCCTTATAGCGGATAATGTCGGCCGTGTGATTGGCGACAATATCCATATAGACCTTCATGCCCCGTGCATGGGCCGCGTCGACCAGGGCCTTGAACTCGGCGCGGGTACCAAAATGCGGATCAATATCGGTAAAGTCCGTGATCCAATAGCCGTGATAGCCAGCGCTTTCTTGACCGGGCTCGCCCTGGACAGGCTTATTTTTAAACACTGGCGCCAGCCATATCGCCGTGGCCCCGAGGCCTTGAATATAGTCTAAATGGTCAAGCACGCCCTTGAGGTCGCCGCCATTATAGAAGGCCTTGGAGGTCGGATCGAAGCCTGTGGCCAACCGGTCTCCGCTCAGGCCGCCCGTGTCATTGCGCGGATCGCCATTGGCGAACCGATCCGGCAAGAGAAAATAGACCACCTCGTCTTCGGCAGCGCGAGTGCGATAGTCCGGGGAGAGGGGTTGTGCCGCGGCGGGCGTCACGGCGCTTGCGGGCGTCACGAGCGGAGCGCCGAGGCCTACAGCCAATAGGGCCGCCGCCAGCCGAAGAGGCTTTGTCGCCACGTCCATCCTCTCCATGGGCTCGAGGCGGACGCCTCTTCTTGATCAGTGTTAGGTCCCGCGAAACCCTGAATTCGTCTGGCTTCACGCGCAATATATCTCGGTCAATTTGGGGAAGCCATGCTCGCGCATTGATGTCAAGCACAGATCGAAGGCGAGGCGCCCCGATGGTGGAAACTCCGGCCTCGTCCGACCCTGTGCCAGGACCCAGGCAACTCGACGATTGAGTGCGACAAAGCCTTCCGTTAAGCTCCTATCTGCGGTGAAAGTGTCTTGCGCATCAACGCCCTTTCTGACGGTGACCCGCACCGGGCGCTGATGAATTTGACATTGCAAGGCTAAGGCTCCATCGCACCAAGTCTAATGGCATATCGGCCTCACGCGGGCTCGGGAGCGGGTGATGAACGCGGGATTGATCGAGCGCATCGTGGTGGTCGGCGGCGGCTCTGCCGGATGGATGACAGCGGCCGCCCTCGCCAATGCGGTCGGAAAGTCCATCGCCATTACGGTGGTCGAATCCGAGGAAATCGGCACGGTCGGCGTCGGTGAAGCAACGATCCCACCGATCAAAGCCTTCAATGCTCTGCTCGGCATCTCCGAGGCCGAATTTGTCGCCGCCACCCGAGGCAGCTTTAAGCTAGGCATTCAATTCGTTGGCTGGGGCGCCGCAGAAAGCCGATATTTTCATCCCTTTGGCACCTATGGCGCGGATTTTGATCGGGTGTCGCTCTATCATTACTGGCTGCGCGAGCGATTGGCGGGCGATAAGACCCCGATCGATGACTATTCCATGTGCTGGGCTCTGGCGCGCACCAACCGGTTTGGACCGCCGGTAGACAATCCTCGCGATGTCCGCTCGACCCATGCCTACGCCTATCATTTTGATGCGGGTCTCTATGCCCGCTTCCTGCGTCGATACAGCGAAGATCGCGGCGTCGTGCGTGTGGAAGGTAAGATCCTTGAGGCGCGACGAGAGAGCCTATCTGGAAATGTGTCTCACCTCATCTTGGCCGATGGGCGTGAAATCGCCGGCGACTTCTTTGTCGATTGTTCCGGGTTTCGGGCGCTTTTGCTTGACGGTGCGCTTGGCATTGGCTTCGAGGATTGGTCCCATTGGTTGCCGTGCGACCGCGCCGTCGCCGCACCTTCGGCGAATTCAGGACCAATCACGCCCTATACCCGATCCACGGCGCGAGCGGCGGGCTGGCAATGGCGCATCCCCTTGCAGCACCGGCAGGGCAACGGCCATGTCTACTGCTCCGAATTTGTCAGTGATGACGAGGCCGCAGCGGTGTTGACCGAAAATTTGGAGAGCGCGCCGCTGGCGGAACCCAGGTTTTTGAAGTTCAAGGCCGGACGGCGTAAGGTGGCCTGGAGCAAGAATTGCGTCAGTATCGGGCTTGCGGGCGGCTTCCTCGAGCCTTTGGAATCCACCAGCCTGCACCTGATCCAAACCGGCGTCGAACGCCTGCTTCGCCTGCTCCCCGACCGCAGCCACGACCCCTTAAACGCCGAAGAATATAATCGCGCCACCTCGGCCGAGTTTGATCGCATTCGCGATTTTATTATTCTGCATTACTATGCCAATACACGGCCAGAGCCCTTCTGGCAGGCTTGCGCGAATATGGCGATCCCCGACGAGCTCGCCTATAAAATCAAGCATTTTATCGGGAGCGGGAGACTGGTTTCGCCGCAAGATGAGCTATTCCGCAACCCAAGTTGGCTCGCCGTTTATCTTGGGCAGGGCCTTGTTCCCGACCGATACGACGTTCTGGCTGACGCCCGCCCAGCTATTGATGCAGCTGAACAGTTGCGTAAGTTACGCACCCTGATGCATGACGCAGCGGCAACCTTTCCCACCCACGATGACTATTTGGCGCAGGTCTGCCGTGCGCCCGCCCTTGGCTAGCGCCGCAGTGACTTTGCCCCAAATCCAGATCGCGCGGTTTGGCGAGGAAGGCCAACTGGTTGTCGTCATTGATGATTTTGTACCCGATATCGCCGCGATCCGCGCTGAGGCCCGTGCAAGCGTGTTTCGCGCCCTGAGGGGGCACTATCCTGGCATACGCGCCGCCGTGCCCGAAACCACCGTGAAGCAATTCCTCGCACCGATTGAGGCCTTGATCGTCGAAACCTTTGGGCTCTCGGCGGCGCCAGCCCTGATCGAGTCCTTCTATTCCATCGTCACAACCCCGCCGGAACACCTGACACCGATCCAGCGCCTACCCCATTTCGACGGTCTGGAAGCTGAGCGTATCGCCATGGTCCATTTCCTCAGCGAGGACGATCAGGGGGGCACCGCCTTTTATCGTCATCGCAGCACAGGCTTTGAAACCATCACCGCGTCGCGCCACCGCGCCTACGACGCCGCCCTGCACCGTGACGTCGCTACCCATGGCTTGCCACCGCCAGCCTATATTGCTGGCGATACGGCGATATTCGCACAAATCGGTCGGGTGCCGGCGCGCCCAAACCGTGTGCTGATCTATCGCAGTCACCTCTTGCACTGCTCCGACCTTACGGACGCCGCCAGCCTATCGCCTGATCCGCATCTTGGCCGGTTGACGGTCAATACGTTTTTGATTGGACCGAGCTAGGCGGCCTGACAGTTGTCAGCGATGAACCGGTCATGGCTCGGCATCTCAGCGACCCGCTTGGTGACACTGCGGCGCACCAGCCCCAATAGCTCGCGAACCTCTTGTGCCTTCTCGCTATCGGCCAGGGGGTGGTAGCCCTCCGGAATGAGGCCTTGACCGACCATCACCTGCAGCCAGCCCGGTTCGGCAAAGAGTTCCTCGTTAAAGCGGGTAATGCGGCCATTGGCGCGGAAAAGGTCGAGCTTTTCGGTCAAGCTGTCCGGCACCGCCATGGCCGCACAATCACGCCAAAAGGGCTCAGACCGGGAATTGACGTGATAGTGCAAGATGATGAAATCGCGCACCCTTTCCCACTCGAAGATCGTCTGGGCATTATAGGCGGCAACGTCGACAGCCTGGATTGCGCCCTTGGGCAAGAACTTCAACACCCGTTCAATGGCGGATTGGACCAAATGAATACTGGTCGATTCCAAAGGCTCTAAGAAGCCAGCCGCCAAGCCTAAAGCCACGACATTGTGCCGCCAAAACGCCTTGCGGCGACCGGTGGTGAAGCGAATGGGCCGAGGATCGCCAAGCACCGCGCCGTCGAGATGGTTGAGGAGCACCGCCGCGGCTTCGTCGTCGCTGACATGGCTTGAGCAATAGACGTGACCATTGCCGGTCCGATGTTGCAGGGGGATGCGCCACTGCCACCCCGCCCGATGGGCGGTCGACCGGGTATAGGGGGTCAAGGCCTCGACCGACGCGCAGGGGACCGCCAGGGCCCGGTCACAGGGCAGCCAGTGGGTCCAGCTCTCATAGCCAGCCTTGACCGCCCCCTCGATCAGCAGGCCGCGAAAGCCGGAACAGTCGATAAAGAGATCACCGGCAACCGTCCGGTCTTCATCAAGGCTGAGGTGGGTCACATGGCCCGTTTGTCCGTCAATGTGCGCCGCCTTCACTTCACCCTCGAGCCGCTTAACACCCCGGCTTTGCGCAAAGCCGCCGAGGAAGCGGGCATAGAGGCTGGCATCGAAATGGAAGGCGTGGGCGAGGTCATGAGGTTGTGGCGCTTGCGGCTTAGCGCGCTGGAATTTTCCGCCATAGGCGGCGGCGGCATTGACAGAATAGGCGTCAAGCGGCGCCGTTTCACCCAAGCTGAGGCCGCGCAACCAATAATGATGAAATGGCGTTTGGCCGATCTGGCGTCCAACGCCGCCAAAGGCATGGATGTAGCGACTGTCCGATGCGCCCCAGCCGACAAATTCAATGCCGAGCTTATAGGTGGCCTGGGTTTGACGCATGAAGGCGAACTCATCCAAGCCCAAGTTCGCGTTCAGTAATTGCAATTGGGGGATGGTCGCCTCGCCGACCCCAACCGTGCCGATCGCATCGGATTCCACCAAGGTGAGGGTGTAATGCGACGGCGTCAGAAAGCGGGCAAGTACCGCCGCCGCCATCCATCCCGCCGTCCCTCCGCCGACAATGACGATCCGATAGGGTTGATCTCCGGCCATTCGCTCACCTTGACCTTCCAACGACCAAAAAAAAGCGGCGGGTCCGGTGTCGGGCCCGCCGCAATTCTAGGCTTTAGCCTCGCCTCAAACCAGAGGCTCAGAACTTATAGGTGGCGCCTGCAAAGTAGGTCGCGCCGTACTGATCGCGGATATTGACCTCCCGCGGATCGCCATTGACGTAGGAAATGGTCGGGCTGTTGGTCAGGTTGTGCCCTTGCAGATAAAGGGACAGGCCCTTCAGCTGACCCGACTTGAAGTCATAGCCAATTTGGGCGTCCAAGGTGTCTTGCGACTGGGTAAGGTTCGCGGTGACCTGAGCGCTAAACAGCTGATAGTCGCCGAGGTAGTTGCCGCGATTGGTATAGGACGCACGGGCGTTGAAGCCGTACTTCTCATAGAAAATTTGCAGCTGATAGACATATCGCGACAGCCCCGGCAAGGTGATCTTCGAGCCGTTCGAGAAGGTGATCTTGCTCGCGGTATTGGCATAGTTGCCAATGACGCTGAAGCCGTCCAGCCATGGCGCCACCATTTTCAAGGGCACGATCGAGCTGATTTCATATCCTGCCACATGGCCACGACCATCATTGGTCGGCGCAGTGGCCCACCCTTGCGTGGTGTAAGCCGAGTTTGACAGCAGGGGCGACCCATTGGCCAATGACGAATAGCTTGAGAAGTCGTAGGTGTACACGGCCTGCGTGGTCGGTCCACCGCTATTGATATTGCCCGTATTCAGATTTGAATTCTGGGTCGTGAAGTTTGAGATCGTCTTATAGTAACCCGCGATTGTGATCTTACCCTGGTTATTGAAGAAGTACTTTTCGAGGGAAAGGTCATAATTGTTCGCATAGTAGGGGCGAACCAAGGGGTTGCCACCATTGCCTTCAAAAATGGGGGTCTTCCCATTAATTTTCGGCACTGTCGTGCACCCTTGGGCGCCGCAATAGTTGACCGAAAAGGAGGCGTTCTCGTCATCAAGAGTGGAGCGCGCCAGTGTGCGGCTCAGGCCCAATCGAACCAGGAAGTCCTTTTGGGGCTCCAAAGCCAGGTTCAAGCTCGGCAGGACATCGGTATAGGTCGTACCGCCCTTAGAGGGAGCCGTGGTGGTGGAATTCAGCGCGACAAAGCCGGTCGAGGATTGATCGGTATGAACGATCTGCGTGCCAACATTCCCACGAAGCGGCATGCCCGAGATCGCGGTGTCGATATTGGCTTGCAGATAGGCCGTAGTGATCTTTTCTTCCACAGTCCAATCGCGGGCCGTGTCACTCGAAACGGACTGCTGGGCCGTCCGCAGGATGTTCTGCGCCCCAATCGGATTGAGGGCCAGGATCTGGGTTCCCGTTACGCCATAGGGCGTCACCGCTCCCGTAATCAGCGAGGCAGGAATAGCAACACTGTTCGCGCCGCCATTGGTGCCAGGCCAGTTTCCGCAGCCTGCCACCGTGACCGTCCCCGGCGCTCCGGGCAGACAGATGAAATAGCCCGAATAGTTAGAGACCTTGGTCTCGTCGCCATAATTGACGCCGATCTCCCAGCTCTTGACCACATCCCAGTGGGTTTCCCCATCCAGTTCAGCGCGCAGCCCCTTCACCGTGTCACGGAAGTCCGGCACGTTGTTGAAGCCCACCTGACCCCAGCCTTGCGGATCGGTCAGGGTGACCTGGGTTGGGCTGGCATAGTTGGAGCCCGAAATATTCACCCCATAGGTCCCATCCGACTGGCGGGTGATGGTGGCAGTTGCTGGGGTCACCGTACCGCCGCTGCCGACGAGGTTTTGGAACGACGTGCCCATATAGATTTCATAGGTGTTGTCGTGGCGGGTGGCGCGCGAGTAGTTCGCGTCGACCATCAGCTTGAGCGAATCGTTGAAGTGGTATTGGCCGTTCCAGCCGACCGCCTTGGTGGTCGCGTCCGAGGTATTAAAGTCGTTACGCAGCACCGGATTGACCAACCACTGCTCGCTGGTCACATAGCCATTCTGCGACTTTTCCGAGCCCGCAACTTGGGTATCATGGCTCCAGCTCGCCAGTGGCATTTCCCAGCCCCGAGAATATTCGCGGGTTTGGCTCTTGGTGTAGAGCGCGTCCAGAGACATTTCAAACTGGCTGTTCGGCCGATAAACGATGTGGCCGAAACCTGACTGCCGGGTCAGGGTATTCGAGTTGGCGTAGTTTTGAATGTCATCCGGGCCAATATTTCCGAGCGAATCTCTGCTGGTTGGGCCGTAATAGTTGCCGTTGCCGCCGCCGGTGGCCCAGTGATAGTCCTGGGTTGGGTCCTTCAGCGCTGAGAAGCCTGCGGAGACGCCGACCGTGTCGTCGGCAAACTTGTGCACATAGAGAAGCGAAACCTTATAGCCTTGGTTGTCGGCTTCTGGATTTAGCGCCTTATACTGACCAACTTCGCCTTGCACGTTGATCGCCAGTGAATTTTTCTGCTTCAGTGGATCATAGGTCTGCAGGTTGACCGTTCCCGCCAGACCCGCATTGAGCAGGTCGGCTGACGGGGTCTTGATCACGTCGATTTCTTGGAAGAGGTCGCCCGGATATTGGCCATAGTCGAAACGGCGATTGTCATCGACCGTTGCAATGGTGCGCCCGTTCAAGGTCGCTGTGGTGTAGTCCGGGCCAAAGCCACGAATCGAGATGTATTTCGCCCGTCCAGACGCTTGCTGAACCGCGACGCCGGTCAGGCGCGACAGCGCGTCGGCAATCGACACGTCCGGCAGCTTGCCGATGTCTTCAGCCGAAATGGATTCGATGATTTCGTTGGAATTCTTCTTCGCGATGGTCGCGTTTTGGATCGAGCGCGCATAGCCCGTTACGACAACCGCTTGGACCGCATCGTCACTCGTCGACGCCGCGCTGGCGGGCGCGGCTGCCGCATCGGCTTCAGCGTGCGCCACACCGGCCATGCCCGCGATGAGGGCGAGGCTGAGGACGTGGACGCTTGCGGAGCGCGAAAGACGAACAGCCATATTCTCCTTGCGGCTATCGCAAGTGGATTTCATGTGAATTCCCCCTATGAGGACCTGAGGCTCACGGCGTCAGGTCTTGGACAAGTTGGACGAGATCGAAAGCTACGCCAGTCATTGCGCCAGCGTCTTTCCTCACTGTAACGCTGCGTCGCGACTGGACAAATGGTGCGCATACGTATTCAAATGGTGAGCATACGTATGCACAATCGTTTTCATGACCGGCCTCCGCGTAAGGTTTCCGGTTTGGCGGGAAGTGGCCTTCTGAAAAGGCGGCGTTAGATTTCGCCCTTGGAAGGCCTTAGGACGTAAGGGACACGGCGGCGGATGCAACCCCGACCGACCTCATTCGATATTGCATTGCGCGCCGGCGTTAGCCAGCCGACGGTCAGTCGTGCCCTGCGTGGCAGCCCCACCGTGTCGGAAGCGACCCGTCTGCGCATTGAAGCCATCGCGCGCGAGCTCAACTATACCGTCGACAAAAACGCCTCCAACCTTCGCTCGCAACACACCAAGACCTTGGCCCTATTGCTGTTCGAGGACCCGTCACCAGACTCCTCGTCAATCAATCCGTTTTTCCTGGCCATGCTGGGCTCGATCACCCGCAACTGCGCCCGACGCGGCTATGATCTGCTGATTTCCTTCCAAAAACTGGAGTCCGACTGGCGCCTCGATTATGAGGATGCGGGCAAGGCGGACGGCATGATCCTGCTCGGTTATGGCGACTATGAGGCCTATCGCGCCCGGCTCGATCGCATGGTGGCCAATGGCGCCCATTTCATCCGCTGGGGCTCGGTCAAACCCGAAGAGCCCGGCCTGACGGTCGGTTGCGACAATGTGCGCGGCGGCTTGGAAATCACCCACCACCTCCTGCGCCAGGGGCGTCGGCAGATCGCCTTTCTCGGCTCGGCCCATAAGGGCTTTCCTGAGTTTCTCGACCGCCATACAGGATATTGCACGGCCTTGACCGAGGCGGGCCTTCGGGTCGACAAAGCCCTGCAGGCCGATGCCCTATCGTCTGAGGAGGACGGCCATACCGCCATGCTGGAAATCCTCGACCGAGGCCAGGCGCTCGATGGGGTCGTGGCGGCGAGCGATTTGATCGCCATCGGCGCCATGCGGGCCTTGCATGAGCGAGGCGTTACGGTTCCGGACCAGGTGGCGGTCACCGGCTTTGACGACATCTTGGCCGCCAATTTCACCAGCCCGCCCTTGACCACAGTGGCTCAGGACGCCGCCCATGCGGGGGCGGTTTTGGTCGAAACCTTGATCCGGCTGATCCATGGCGAGCCGGTCCAGTCCTGTCTCCTGCCGGTGCGCATCGTGCAGCGGAAATCCTGCGGAGCCTAAACCCCCAGCCAGTCGATTTGGGTGCGCAGGCGTTCCGCCTCAACCAAGGCCTTCGCCGCCGCGAGATCTGGGGCAAAAAAGCGGTCCTTGTCCCAAAAGGCAACGCGGGTGCGCAAAACAGCGTGGGCTGTCTCCAAGGGTTCCGAGCTGCAAAGCGGTCGGTGAAAGTCGAGGGCTTGGGCGGCGGCGATCCATTCGAGGCTGAGAATGGCGCGCAGATTGTCCGCCATGGCGCCCAGACGTCGTGCGGCCCAGGCGGCCATGCTGACGTGGTCTTCTTGATTGGCGCTCGTCGGAATGGTGTCGATGCTGGCCGGGTGGGCAAGACCCTTATTTTCCGATGCCAGCGCCGCAGCGGTGACCTGCGCAATCATAAAGCCGGAGTTTTCACCGCCCTGCCGCACCAGAAAGGCGGGCAGGCCGCCATTATGATGGGGGTCGATCAACATGGCCATGCGCCGCTCGCTCATATTGCCGATCTCGGCAAGGGCAAGCGCCAACTGGTCGGCGGCGAAGGCCACAGGTTCGGCGTGGAAGTTACCGCCAGACAGGATCTCCCCTTCGTCGGCAAACACCAAAGGATTGTCGGTGACCGCATTGGCCTCGCGCGTCAGCACGGCGGCGGCCTGGCGCATCAAGTCCAGGGCGGCCCCCATGACCTGGGGCTGACACCTTAGGCAATAGGGGTCTTGGACCCGCTCACAGTCGCGGTGGCTGTCGCGAATAGCGCTGCCGTGCAACAGCTGGCGATAGGCGGACGCCGCATCGATCTGTCCCTGATGGCCGCGCACCCTGTGGATGCGCGCATCAAACGGCGCATCGGAGCCGCGCGCTGCGTCAACTGACATGGCGCCGATCAGCACCGCGGCATCAAAGGCAAGCTCGGTTTCAAACAGCCCCGCCAAGGCAAGCGCCGTCGAGGTTTGAGTGCCATTCAGCAGCGCCAAGCCTTCCTTGGCCGCAAGCTCCAAAGGCGAAAGCCCGACCTTGGCCAGCGCCTCGGCGGCAGGCATCAAGCGTCCTTCGAGCCTTGCCTCCCCCACCCCCATCAATCCCGCTGTCATATGGGCGAGCGGCGCCAGATCGCCGGATGCGCCGACACTGCCTTGGCCAGGAATGGCGGGCAGAAGGTTGCGCTCGAGCGCGGCGATCAGGTGGCGAATGACGCTTGGCCGGACGCCGGAAAAGCCGCGCGCCAGACTGTTGATCTTCAAGGCCATCATCAGCCTGACCACAGCATCGTCGAGCAAGGCGCCAGTGCCTGCCGCATGGCTGAGCACCAGATTGGTTTGCAGGCGCAGAAGCGCGTCGGGTGCAATGCGTTCGCGGGCGAGGAGCCCAAAGCCTGTATTGACGCCATAGACCGCCTCAGCGCCCGCCGCCGCCTTGGCAACGCACGCCGCAGCCGCCTCAACCTTGGCATAGGCGCCTTCCACCACCTGCACCGATCCGCCATGGCGATAGAGGTGGCGCAAGGTGGCGAGGTCGATCTCGCCGGGGGTCAAATCATGTTTGTCGGACATAGGACGGCGCCTCAGAAAGAAAGGTCATGAGCAGGGTTTTCAGGCAGGACCTAAGCTGGCCGCTGAGCAGAGGGTCGGGCAGACGCGCCCCTTCCGTCAGATAGGTCGATTGGGCGAGCTCCATTTGCAGGGCAAAGACGAAAGCCTGCGGGTCGCCATAGGCGCGGGTGATGTAGCCGCCCTTGAAACGCCCATCCACCACGCGGCTATAGGCCCCGTCGGCGGCGGCCAGCACGGCATCTGCGAGGGCCCGTGGCGCGGCGCGGCCGTCAAAACTGCCAAGATTGAGGTCAGGCAGGCGTCCCTCAAACAGACGGGGCTCGACCGGGGTGATGGAATGGGCGTCCCACAGGAGACAATAGCCGAACCGGGCGCGGATCCTGGCGATTTCGGCGCTCAAGGCGGCATGATAGGGACGCCAGTACAGCGCCACCCGGCGTGCGACCTCAGCGGCGCTTGGGCAGGCGCTGCGATAGAGCGGCGCGCCATCAAAGGTTTCGGTCGGCACAAGCCCGCTACCCACCTGCCCCGGATACAGGCTTTCATCATTGGGCGGTCGGTTGAGATCTACCACATAGCGCGACAGGTTCGCAGCGATGAGGCTTGCGCCAAGATCGGTTGCAAAATCATACAGCTGATCGACCGCATGATCGGCATCGGGCTGATCCAAGGCCACCTCGGTCAAGGCGGCGGCGATATCTTCCGGGATCGACAATCCGGCATGGGGAACCGACACAATCAGCGGCAAATGCCCCGGCTGGAAGCGAAAAGCCGCGCTCATGGGCGACCTTGCGCCATCACCGGTTTGGCCAACATTGGCAGGTCAAGCCCGTGTCTGTCCGCACAGGCCCTCGCCACCTCATAGCCCGCATCAGCATGGCGCAGGACGCCAATCGCCGGGTCGTTCCACAGGACCCGCTCCAGGCGGCGGTCGGCCTCTGGCGTGCCATCGGCAACGATGACCATGCCAGCATGTTGCGAAAAGCCCATGCCGACCCCGCCGCCATGGTGCAAGGACACCCAACTGGCGCCGCCCGAGGTGGACAGGAGCGCGTTGAGCAAGGGCCAGTCGGACACGGCGTCAGAGCCGTCGCGCATGGCCTCGGTTTCGCGGTTCGGGCTGGCGACCGAGCCGGTGTCCAGATGATCCCGGCCGATGACGATCGGCGCCGACACCTCGCCATTGCGTACCATCTCGTTAAAGGCGAGGCCGATGCGGTGGCGGTCGCCAAGTCCCAGCCAGCAAATTCGCGCGGGCAAACCCTGATAGGCGATGCGGGTCTTGGCCATGTCGAGCCAGGTTTGCAGATGGGCGTCGTGGGGCATCAATTCGCGGACGCGCTGATCCGTCTTGGCGATATCCTCAGGGTCGCCTGACAGCGCCACCCAGCGGAAAGGTCCCTTGCCCTCGCAAAAGAGCGGGCGAATATAGGCCGGAACAAAGCCTGGAAAATCAAAGGCATCCGCCACGCCTGTCTCCTTGGCCATTTGGCGGATATTGTTGCCATAATCGACGACCGGCACGCCCATCTTTTGAAAGGCCAGCATGGCGCGCACATGCTCGGCCATGGAAATCTTGGCCGCTTCCGACACCTGGTTTGGCTGGGCGGTGCGGCGCGCGTCCCAGTCGTTCAGGCTCCAGCCCTTCGGCAGATAGCCATTGATCGGGTCATGGGCCGAGGTCTGATCTGTGACCAGATCGGGTCGCACGCCACGCCGAACGAGTTCGGGATAAACCTCAGCGGCATTGCCCAACAGGCCAACCGAGATCGGCTGACCTGTTTTGCAAGCCTCATCGATCCAAGTCAGGGCTAGGTCGAGGTCGTCTGTTGTGCGGTCGAGATAGCGGGTGTCGAGACGCTTTTGAATGGAGGAGGGTCGGCATTCGACCGCCAGACAGGACGCCCCCGCCAGGGTCGCCGCCAAGGGCTGCGCTCCGCCCATGCCGCCAAGGCCCGCGGTCAAGATCCACCGCCCCGCCCAGGAGCCGCCATAGTGCTGGCGCGCAGCTTCGACAAAGGTTTCGAACGTGCCCTGAACGATGCCTTGGCTGCCAATATAGATCCAAGAGCCCGCCGTCATCTGGCCGTACATCATCAGGCCCAGGCGATCGAGATGGTTGAAATGGTCCCAGGTCGCCCAATGCGGCACGAGATTGGAATTGGCGATCAAGACCCTGGGCGCGTCGGCATGGGTGCGAAAGACACCCACGGGCTTGCCTGACTGGACGAGCAGGGTTTCATCGCCCTCCAGCCGTTTCAAGGTCGAGACCATGACGTCAAAGGCGTTCCAATCCCGCGCCGCCCGACCAATGCCTCCATAGACCACAAGCTCGTCTGGCTTTTCGGCCACCTCAGGATCGAGGTTGTTCATCAGCATGCGCATGGCAGCTTCCGCCACCCAGGTCTTGGCGATCAGGGTCGGGCCGCGAGCGGCGCGGACGACGCGGCTATTGGCAAGGCGATCTGGCGGGGAAGCGGTCATGGCAGGGATCCGGTGCGAGCCTAAGCGAAATGAGCCTGGAGAGTTGGCAGACTAGCGCGACTAACTTGTATAGGCAACTTACGAGCGGCAGAGCTTGGCGAGGGTTTTGCGGTAGCGCTGTTGGATGGCGTCCTCGCGCACGTGGCGGCCTTGCCTAACCTGAATAACGCCGCCGGAGATGACGGTTTCGAAGGGCCGCCCATGATTGCAAAACACCAGGCCATCAAAGCGGGCATCGCCCTTTTGCTCCGCAAGGGACGGGTGTTGCACATCCAGCGCGACAAGATCAGCCCGCTGGCCAAGACTAAGCCAAGCCGGAGCGAGGCCCTCGCCAGACCAGGCCTGGCGCCCGCCTGCACTGGCGGCCGCCCACAGCCGCGCGCCGCGCGACCCTTGGCCGGTTCCAACGAAGCGGCGGCGGTGACCCAGTCTCAGGCCATAGTCCAACAGCCGCACCTCTTCAGCTGCGTCAATCACCACATGGCTGTCTGAGCCAACGCCCAACCGCCCGCCCGCCGCCTCCCAGTCAGCCAATGGAAAAAAGCCATCGCCAAGATCGGCCTCCGTGGTCGGACATAGCCCGGCGACAGCGCCCGACTGCGCCGCTTCAGCGATCTCATCGGCGGTCATGTGGGTGGCGTGGACCAGACACCAGCGCGCATCGACCTCTGCGAGCTCAAACAGCCGCGCAACCGGACGGCGCCCTGTGACTGCAAGGCAGGCCTCGACCTCAGCGGTTTGCTCGGCAATGTGAATATGGATCGGGCCCTGAGGTGCAAGGTCGAGCGCCCGCAAAATCGCGTCTGGAGGGACAGCGCGCAGGCTGTGCAAGGCAAGTCCGGTGGCAACGCCGTGCCGCTCCAATGCCTGGCGAATATCGGCCACGTCCTCACCTGTGGCGTTAAAACGCTTTTGGCGATCAGACAGCCCGGCCCCGTCAAACCCGGCTGTCAGATAGACCACCGGAAGGAGCCGTAACCCTATGCCCGCAGCATCGGCGCCGCGCGCCACTGCCAGGGCCATTTCAGCCTTGTCGGCGCCCCAAGCCCCGTCCATCTGCCGATGCAGATAGTGAAACTCGGCCACGGCCCCATAGCCGCCCTTGAGCATTTCCATATAGGCTTGCGCAGCGATTGCCTCCACATCGTCGACGTCGAGGCGCGCCACAAAGCCATACATCTGTTCGCGCCAGCCCCAGAAGTCATCGGGTCCGCCGTCGGAGGCCTCCGCCCGTCCGGCAAAAGCGCGTTGAAAGGCATGGCTGTGCAGATTGGCCAGGGCCGGAATGGCTGCACCTCGGATGACTTCGGCGCCGTCCGGGGCAGCATGGGAGACGAGGTGCGAAATACACCCTTGGCTGTCGGTCTCGAGGCGCACCGCAGGTGCCCAACCGGTTTCAAGGCGCGCCTCTTCAAACCACAGTGCGCTCATAAAAGCCCCCCAATATGTCTAGACAAGTTAGTCCAAATCCGTTCGACTTGCCAAGCGCGACCGTCAGGGGCGATGGGCGCGCGTCAGGTAAGGATGGCGACATGCAAGATCAGACCTTGCGGGTGTGGCGCGGCGGTCCCGTGGCGACCGGCGTCGGGAGAGATTTTGGCCGCATTGCTGACGGCGTCATCGTCGCGCGCGGCGAACGGATCGTCTATGTCGGCGCGGCGGCACGCGTTCCAAGCGACCTGTTCGACACGACTGCTGAAACCTATGATCTCGCCGGGCGGCTTGTCACACCGGGCCTGATTGATTGCCATACCCATCTGGTGTTTGGCGGAGATCGGGCGAGCGAATGGGCCATGCGTCTAGAGGGCGCGCCCTATGCCGAGATCGCCCGAGCGGGTGGCGGCATCCTCTCCACAGTCACGGCCACGCGCGGAGCTTCGGAAGCCGAGCTCATCGCCTCTGCCCTCCCTCGCCTCGACAGTCTTTTGGCCGATGGCGTGACAACCCTCGAAATCAAGTCCGGCTATGGCCTCACGCTCGATGATGAGCTGAAAATGTTGCGCGTCGCCCGACAGCTAGGCACCTTGCGTCCGGTGCGCATTCGCACCACCCTGCTCGCCGCACATGCCGTGCCGCCGGAATATCGCGACGACCGAAAGACCTATCTCGCCTATATTACCGATCAGATTCTTCCGGCGGCGGCGAAGGCTGGCCTTGCCGACGCCGTCGACGCCTTTTGCGAGACCATCGCCTTTGGCCCCGAAGAGGTGGCCCACCTCTTTGCTGCGGCAACGCGATTGGGTTTGCGGGTCAAGCTGCATGCCGACCAGTTGAGCGACAGCGGCGGCGCCGCCCTCGCCGCGCGGTTTGGGGCCTTGAGCGCTGACCATCTCGAATTCGCAAACCCAGAGGGGCTGGCCGCCATGGCTGAGGCGGGGGTTGTGGGCGTCTTGCTGCCAGGCGCCTATTATGTGCTGCGCGAGAAAACCGCCCCGCCCGTTGCGGCCATGCGCCAGGCAGGGCTTGCCATGGCCGTAGCGTCTGACTGCAATCCCGGCACCTCGCCCCTTGCCAGCCTAAGACTTGCCCTGCATCTGGCCTGCACCCTGTTTGGTTTGACGCCGCAGGAAGCCTTTGCCGGTGCAACCACGATTGCGGCCAAGGCCTTGGGCCTCGACGATCATCTTGGCTGTTTGGCGCCCGGCCATCTCTGCGATCTCGCCATTTGGGAGGCCGACCACCCCTTACACATTATGAGCAATCTTGGCCGCGCGCCCGCCTGCCGCCGGGTGGTCGGCGGCCTTTCGGTTTAAGCCTATTTGGCCAGCAGCGCACCGACGGGCGGATAGGCGTCGAACACCGCCTTGTCGGCCAAGGAGCGCAACAGCTTGACATATTCCGCGTGGGCCCAGCTGAGCGGTGTGGCGGAATCGGTGCCCTGGCCCGGCAGGGCTGTGGAGGGAAGCGGGCTTCCCACCCCGTCATAGACCTGCTCGGGCAGCATCAGCCCGGCATTGGCAAACCTTTCCATGGCATGCACATAGGTCTGGCGCACGGCGGCAAACCTCGCCGCCCGATCCCCCGGCTGCACCAGGGCGAGCGCCAGTTCGTAATGGCCGCGCTCACCGGTCAGGAGCGGCCAGACCCGCCCACGTTGGTTCGGACTATTGACGCCATCATGGGCGGCATAACCCTCGCCTGTGACCTGATCTTCGCCATAGCCATCATGGCCATAGCGGCGAAACCCCGGAAGGGTGGCCGGATCGCCAGGAAGGTGAAAGTCGTAGCGCACCCGCAGGTCGTCGGCGCGGGATTGGTCATCGATCACTTTCAAACTGTCGACCACCAAGGGATCATCTGCCCGCCTCACACCATAACGGACCAACTCCAAAAAGCCTGCATCGACCATCTGATCGGCGGGCAAGGGTCCAAGGCCGTTGTGGGGAGGAATGACCGGCGCCAAATCTGCCCGCTCGGCATCGACAATGCGCAGATAATAGGGGTGGTCGGCCAAGGCCCCGCGACGAACTGCGGTGCGGCCTTCCAGGCTGTCCGAGTAAGCCTTGGCGGTTTGGCTATAGAGCTTGGCGCGGTCCGGCTCACCAAATCGCGCCGCAAGGTCGCCAGCCAGCACAAGCCCGGTGATTTCCGCTGCCATGGTCGAGGGGGAATAGCCTGCCTTTTCTTCCCACCTTTCCATCTCCGTCGCCGGAGGATGGATCACCCGGTGATTGGTCCCAAGCCGCACCTCGCCGCCCTGAACCAGGAAATCAGCCGCGGGCCGCAATGACCCTTCCCACGTCCGTCGAAGCTCCGCATCGCTGATCAGCCCAAGATGGTTGAGCTTCCAGGCCAGCATGATGGGCATGGCGGTTTGGTCCATTTGCACACCGAACCACTCGGGCGTGCCGTCCACATGGGACTTCTGTTGGAACCAGCCGCCGACCGCGTCCGGTTTTGCCGCCACCTGGACAGACTTGAGATAGCGGACGGCCGCGACCGGCGTCTCGGTATCGCCCAGCGCCGCCAACGCCATGGCGCATTGATAAAAATCGCGCGGCCAGACCGCCTTATAGCCGGTAGAGGCTTGGGTGGCGCGGACCGTATCGCCCCAAGGGTTGGACAGCGATGCGATCAGGGCGCCGGGATAGGTCTTGTCTTCCTGGACCTTCAAGGCGAGCGCACTGGCAAAGGCGAGCTTACCGCCGTCGGTCGCCTGAGCCGCCAAACGCGGCAATTGGCTTAATCCGCTAAGATACTGGCTCCAACCCCGGACATAGGCCGCCAACACAGCCGCGTAGCCTGCCTTCAAACTCGCCCTGGCCTCGGAGACACTTTGCGCATCCGTAGCGCCAAAGCCAAAGGCGAGGTCATAACTTGCGACTTGATCGGTTGCCGGCCCCAACTGGGCGCCCAGGACGACGGCGCCAGGATCTCCTGAATTTGCATGCGGCGCCGACAAGGCCTTGGTGCGCTGCAACTGGGCTTCGGCATCATTGGACCCAAGCGGGTCGGCGCTCGCGGCCAGAAAGGGGGCGTTGGCGAGGACGGAGACAAAGGCCTGCGACTGGTGGGCGCTCAGCCGGTCGCGACTAGCAAAGCCAAGATTGGCCGTCGCCACATTGTCCATGTGCGGCTCAACCAAAAGATAGGGCGTCGCTTTGCCATGCAGGGCCCGCACGGTGACGCGGACAAAGACCACATTGTGATCTGGGTCGGTGAAAATGTCCTTGACGATCTCGACCCGTCCCCCGCGGTCGCGGGTCGTCAACCGATAGGCAGGGGCGAGCGGTCGGCCAGCCTCATCCACCGCAAGAAAGCTTACCGTGTCGGTCGTGTCGCGCCCTTCGATGACAAGGCCCGTCTCTGTCACCA
Source organism: uncultured Caulobacterales bacterium (assembly GCA_903840435.1). Taxonomy (GTDB): domain Bacteria; phylum Pseudomonadota; class Alphaproteobacteria; order Caulobacterales; family Caulobacteraceae; genus CAIMFV01. The sequence goes on along the minus strand of CAIMFV010000047.1, from coordinate 102,797 downwards.
CAGCGATGCGGGCCGTCTTGATTTGGGCTTGATGGATCAGGCCGTACTCGGTCTCGGTCAACATGCCCTGGGCCAGAGAGAACCATACCTTGGACCGGTCGCGTCCAGGCCCGTAAGGCGCGTAGGCCGTTCCCACGCCCTCCTTCGTCGACGGGGCCCAGGTGGGGGTTTGGCCGTGGGCGATGACGGGGGCGAGACTTGTCGCGACAAGGCTCAAGACGAGGGCAAGCGCATAGAGAGGGCGGATCACGATGGCTGTGACTCTGCTGATGAGGGGTGTGGCCTCTGCGACCCTTGGGTCAAGGGTCGGGAAGCTTTCGAGCAACCGCGCAACCTTGGACGGCGGACCGGCGCCGCGTCAAGCGCGACCAGACGAGAATTGCCCAAACCGCGCTTGGCTGTTGAAGGGGCGAGGTCGCCCCCTCGCCCGCAGGCTAACGGGGCTCGATGGCGCCAATCAGTGCGAAGCGCTGGCCCGGATGGGAGAGACGCACTTGGGTGACGACACAGGTCGCGGTCCAGGTGGTCCGTTCAATTTCGAGGCAGGGTTCGTTCGGTTGCAAGTGGAGCAGCGCCCGAAGCCGCTCCGTCGCCTCGGTGGCGCGGATGATATGGCGGCCTTGCGGGTAAGGGGCCAGCGCCATCAAATAGGCAAACGCGGTTTGGCGGCTGAAGTCTTGGTTTAGAAAATCCGGCGCTGCCTTTGGATTGACCAGTCGGTCTTCCAGCACCACCGGGGCGTCATTCTCAAAATGTCGGATAACGAGATGAAAGAGGCTCGCCCCTTCTGAAAGGCGAAACACCAGGGCCTCAGCCGCCGTGGCCGGACGCTCAGCCGCCAAGATGACTTCGGCACGGTGGAGGGCGCCCCGGGCAGCGATCTCCTCAGCCGGGTCACCGACATTCATCACCGTCAGGTGCGCCAGGGGTGGTGCGACAAAGCTTCCCAAGCCCTTGACCCGCCGCAACACGCCTTCGCGGGCCAACTCGGCCAAGGCGGCGTGGGCGGTCATGCGGCTGACACCGAACTGAGCCATCAATTCGTGTTCGGATGAAACTCGCGCGCCGGGCGGCCAATCGCCACGGGTGATCCGCGACAAGATTTCCGTGCGAATCTCGCCTTTTCGGGAGGTGGGGCGCTGGGACGTCTCAGACATGGAACCGCGATGAAACCTTCAGGAGCGTCACCGCCTTATCGCTGAACCCCTGACGCTTGGCTATGGTCAGCCAGGGGGCGAAAGGCGATCAGGGTCAAGCTTTCGCAAAGCTCAGGCGCCCCGCGCGCCCGGCGGTCGGCGCGGCGAGCCTCGCGATCCACGCGGGGGGACGGTGTGTTTTGGCCACCATTGGGGTCTTGGCCTGCTGCCAAGGCCGCACTCTGGCGAAAGTAAAAGCCCGCCGCCCGATCTGCAGGGAGGAGGCTCACCTGGTGAAATCCCACCGCTTCGAGTAGGCGCGTCAGGCCTTGCCGATCAAACAGGGTCAAGTGGCGCGGCGGCTCCAAGCCGCGCCAAAACTTGCCAAACCGCGCAAGGCCGAGCGCGGCGAGGTTGGGCTGCGAAATCCACACCCGGCCCCCAGGCTTTAGGAGATCGAAAATTGCCTGAAGCGCCGCCTTCGGATCATGCAGATGCTCGATCACATGGCTGGCCGTCGCCTGATCAAAACTTGCGGGGGTCAGAGCGGGATTGGGCAGGCCGCCCGTAAAAATCTCAAGCCCCGCTGCCCGACCAATCTCCACCGCCTTGGGATCGGGCTCAAGTCCGGTGACCTGATAGCCAAGATCGCGCGCGACACTCAAAAAATTGCCATTGCCGCAGCCGAGGTCTAACAGCCGCGCCCCCGGCTTTGGCGGTGGCAAATGGCGAATACGATAGGCCTCCTTCAAAGCAAGGCCGGGGTCGCACAGGACCCTCGCCAGGACCTTGGGCAGGGCGTAACCCAACCCATAGCCGAACTCATGGTTCAAATAGCCATTGGCGACCAAGGCCTTAAAACCCCGTCGGGCGGTCGGCAGGCGTTTAGGGTGCAAAGGAGCGTGGGTGTAATAGGCCTGATAGGCCAAACTGATGGTGCTGACCGTTGGCCTTGGATCGAGATACGCGGCGCGACAGCCGTGGCAGGTCCACATTTGCCAAAGCCCCGGCGCGCCAAAGAGGCCGTCTGACAGCGCATCGAACAGCAAGGCCCGCCCCGTCTCTCCGCAGACCGGGCAGGCGTTGAGGTGTTCTAACCCCGCCTCAGGCCACGGGGGCGGTCTAACCATGGCGCGAACATCCTCACCACGCCCGGAGGGGCTGCACCCGTCTGGCATAGCGAAGCCAGAGGCGCGCGACTAGAGTTTGGTGGTGGCCAGAGCTTGGTGGGTGAAAGTTGCCTGTGAACAGGCACATGGCGTTAGACGTTAAAACCGGATAACAGACCGCGCATGCGCGTGACGGCGCCTGGAACTGTGTCGTTTGCGATGAAACTGTTTTTATTTGGCAAAACCCGCACAGTCACCCGCCTGACCGAAGAGGCTGCAGCGGCGTGGCGGGCCTGTGGTGTCGGGGTGAGACTTTTCGCCTATCGCGACACAGCACTCAAGAAGCGGCTTGAACCCCTCTTGATGGCCCCTTGGCTCGGCGAGCCCTATGCGGCCTTGGCGGCAAGCCAGGTGCGCCGCGACCGACCCGACCTTATCCTGGGTATTGGGCCGTTTCACTGGCTACCGCTGGCGGTGTTTTCGCGCCTGCGACAGCTCGCGGATCGCCCTCCCATGGTGGCTTGGATCGGCGATAGGTTTGGCCCAGACGCGGCCCCCCACGCCAACCTCTTCGACCTGATCGCCTATACCGATACGGGTCTCGTCGACCTGCACAAGCAGTTTCAGTTTCGCGCTGAAGCCGTCTACCTGCCCCTGGCCGCCGATCCTGCCGGTGGCTTGCAAAACCGCCCAGAGACCGCCACCACCCGCGACCCCCGGCTTCTCTTCGTCGCCTCGCGCACCGATCACCGACTGGACCTGCTGCGGTCGCTCTCCCGTCCCGTTAGTCTCTATGGTCGCGATTGGAACAATGTCTCGGCCTTGACGCCACACGATGTGCACGCAGAGCGGGTGGGACCCGATCAACTTGGCGCGCTCTATCGCCGTCACCTTGCCGTGTTAAATATTCGCCATGAGCTGAACGTCATTAATGGCCTCAATCAACGCCATTTTGCCCCGCCGCTAGCCGGCGCCGCCGTGGTCAGCGACCTGCAATCTGATCTTTGCCAGTGTTTTGAGCCGGGTACAGAGGTCGTGACCTATAGCGGTGCTGAAGACTTGGCCGATGTGCAGCAAAGACTGATCCGAGAGCCGCAATGGGCGCGCCAAGTGGCGGAACGGGCTCAGACGCGGGTCCTGGCATCACACACCTATGAGCACCGTCTCGCGAGCCTCGCGACGGCGCTCAATCTAAAGGCTTAGGCGTTTAGGTTCACCAGGGGGCAAGCGCGCCATTGAGGCCGGGCGCTTCGATCGCCACCTTGGGCAGGGGATGGCCGACCCGGACAATATGGGGCGTAACCACGATATAGAGATCGGTCTTTGAACTTGATCCGGTAGCGCTTCGCCCGATCAACCCAAGTCCTGGCACATCGCCGAGCAATGGGATTTTCGAATCGGTGCTCAGCTTCGATTCCTGGCTCAAGCCGCCAATTATAAAGCTCTCGCCGTCGCGCACGGTTGCCGAGGTCGAGGCCTCCCTCTGGCTGATGGTCGGATAGCCCTGGCTTGACCCGGTCACCGACGAGACGACGCAAAAAATGTGGCTGGTGACAAATCCGTCTTCAGTAACGCGCGGCGCAATCTGCAGCGTGACGCCCACATTGACATATTGCACTTGCTGCGAGACGCCATTAACGCCTGAGAGCGTGATCGAGGTCAGGATGGGCAAGGCATCGCCGGTGATGATCTTGGCCGTTGAGCCGCTTTGGGCGGAAATGCGCGGCTTGGACAGGATGCGGCCTTGGCCCTGCTGTACCTGGGCCGAGATCGCCGCCTGTAGGGACACCCCCTTGCCCGAGCCGTTTACGGCGGTGATGAAGGGTCCGGTTTGATAGACCGCCGTGGCAATCTGCCCGGCTGCATTATTGAAATCAAGGCCGACATTGCGAGCGGCGCTGCTGGTCAATTCGACAAACACGGTTTCGAGAATAACGCTTTCTACCGGTTGATCGATCAAATCAATCTTGGCGCGCAGGCGTGCGACCAGATCGGGCGGGCCGTGCAGAATAATGGCGTTCAAGCGTCGGTCGACGCCAATGGCGTCATCAATCGACTGGCCCACCGACTGATCGTTCGGCGGCGTTTGCTGACCTGGATTGAGATTGGCGCCGGTCGCGCCATAGCCGTTATTCGACCCGACCGAGCCAAAGGCTGGTTCTTGCGGGATGAAGGAATCGTTGGGCTTTACGCTGCGATCTGTGGTCAACAGGCCGACCACTTCGCTGACATCGGCATATTTCAGCGGCACCACAACAAAGCCGTCCTCGGCGAGCAGGGGCAGCCTGTGGGCCCCCAAGGCCTGCGGCGCTTCGGCCACCGGAATTTTTGGACTGGCCGACCTAGTAATCCGCACCACCACCGCCTTGGCAGAAAGCGGTGTGGTTTCGATATGCAGCGGTCCTAGGCCGGTCAGGGAAATGGTCAGGACCTGACCGTCCTGACTGAAATCGACCGCTCTGAGGAGCCCCCCTGGGCTCGGCGCGGCAACGGCGGAAGGGGCTCTGACTGCGCCCGCAATGGCAATCGACACGGTCGATTGGTCGTTGGCTGTCACCGAATAGATCGGCAAGAGCCCATTGAAGGTCAGGGCAAGCCGATCCTCAACCCCGCTGATCGACGCCAGATTGAGGTTGGTGACCGCCACGCTCGGGGGCGCGCCCTGCGCAACCGCATTTAGGGGCAGGGTCTCACTCAAGACCAGAGCCAATAGGCCCATGACAAGGCCCCACCACCGGGGGGGCGTCGCCAAGGTGCAACCGCGTCGGTTCATTTTTTTGCCTCCACGGGGTCACGTCCGCCAACCGTGCGCTCGCGGACGTGTCCTGGCGCGCGGCGCGATATCAGCACACCGTAGATTGAGATGAGGTGAATGTTCCGGCGAAAGAATACCTTCCGCCCGAGCCTTTCGATGGCGTGCGGTAAAACCAATCGTGGAAGGCGAGGTCCTGATAGTGGTAGACAAAGCCGCCTGTGCCGGTAATGGCGAATTCTGTACCTGACAAAGGGTCGCCCACTTCGAGATTATTCTGGCAACCTTGCACCTGACCGACGTTTCCCCAAGATGGGGTTAGGTCATCATTGCCACCGCCCGGAACAGAGGCCTGCACGAAGGGGTCATCCATCCATTCGGCCAACTCGTGGCTCCAGGTGGAAATGTCATCGACACCGGAAAAGACGCCAGAGTCGATATAGGCACCGACGGCATAGGTCTGAACGCCCTTCGGGGTCATCATGGCATTGTGATAGCCGAGAATACAGCAGCCGCCGCTTTCGGTCTGAACCGCATTATAGGTCAAAATGGTCGGCAATTGCGATGCCGTCGCATATTTGTAGGTCAAGGACTGCATCACCGCATCAAAGGTATTGATGTCGATTGCAGCGAGCGTTGCGGTTTTGCCGGACTTGCACCCAATGGTGTAGAGCGCGCCCGTCACATTGGCGTCGACCACAATCGGCGTGGCCGTAGAAGGTGTAAGATTGACGCCGTATTGGGTCGATTTGACATAACTCCAAAAATTGGCCCGCTGGAAGGCGCTGACCAATTGGGCGCCGCTGACGCCCTCGGTGACGTTTTGACCGTTGGAAATATAGGTCACCTTTTGGAACAGGGGCGAATTGAAGAACCGCGTCGCGATGGGGACCGTATCGCCGCAGGCGGGCTTGGTCGGATCGAGCACAGCGACTGTCGATCCATTGCTGACGTGCAGGCGCAGGACAATTGGCACATAGGTGATTGTGGTCGGCGTTGGCTTCGCGGCAAACGGGCTCGAGCCAACCATCGACATGGAATAGGATCGCGTATCCACCGGCGACGTCACCGTTGCCGTCCAAAAGGGTACGGTTTGACCTGTGGCCGCAGCGGCGCTCAACAGGGTCAGGTCATAGCGGGAATGGGGCAGCGTGATCGACTTGCCCTTCCAACTCCCGCTCGGGTTTGAGCCATTGGCGGCGTGAATGGTGTTGGGGATCGGAGGAAGCCCACCCGGCTGGGCGCTGGCCAGGCCCGCAACCAGGCTCGCGGAAAGGGTCGCACCCACCCACAATCCCGTCAGGACCTTGGGTCCAAATGCGCGATGGATTTTCTGTCCCATCCCGCGGAAATCAGAATTCGACACGAAAAGCCCCCGGTTCAAACTGGGCGCACTTCGCCCTCGACCGAGGCGATAACCGACGCATCGTAAACGTCAGCTCTAAAATCAGCGTTGCAATTCGATTTACTACAAAATATTCTGAGTTAATTATGGTATACTATAAGCATACCGAAGGAAAATTTCGAACTAAGATTGAAAATAGGGCTCGACCTCTCCGTTTAATTTGACAGTCAAGGCGTTACCCTTACGATCCATTTGCTTTCCGACGGTCAACCTCACCCAACCTTCGGAAATGCAATATTCATCGACATTGGTCTTTTCCTGACCCTTGAAGCGCACGCCGACACCGCGCGCCAAGATGGCTTGATCATAGAAGGGACTGTTGGGATTGACGGAAAGGCGATCGGGCGGCGTATCGGACATGGATTCTAACGGCTGGAAAGGCAGGCGCGGGTTTGCGCGACGTTTCAAGTAGCGCGGTCCGCTCCGGGTTTGAAGCGAGAAATTTCTGATCTGCGCGTCGGGGGGCGGATTGAGGCCGCAGGAGGGCCGCTGGCAATTCTGTGTTGCAGCCAGTTCAAGGGATGGTGTGCGAAGCGGGTTGGGATGGCGACGCGCCGTAAACCACTTGCCCCTTGAACCACGTCGTCAGGACCTTTGTGGCACCCACCTCGCCGATCCTTCCGCCAGCGGCCAGGGCGAAAATATCGCGGTCGAGCAGAATGAAATCGGCAGATTTACCGATACTCAGCGAGCCGAACTCCTTATCCCGTCCCATGGCCTTGGCCCCGTTCAGCGTATAGGCCTGAACCACTTCATCAAGGCTGATCTGCTCAGCCGGATTGGCGGGTGGCAAGCCCGGCAAGGCCCGCGTGACGGCGAACTGCATATTGACGAAGGGTTGCGGGTCGCGGGTGTTCACCGGTGCATCCGAGCCTGCGACAAGGATGGCGCCCGCCGCCTTGGTCTGGCGGACCGGATAGAATTGGCGCTCATAATAGGTGGGCTGGCCGTGATAGGCGGCATGGTCATTGCCACTGACCCGCTCGAAAAATGGCACCACGGCAATGTCATACTCAGGGTCGGCATTGGCCCAGCTATAGGTATAGGCAAGGAAGAGGTGATCCTTGCCAATGCGGGCGACGTCCTCAGGCGACACCACTTGCAGGTGAGCGATGGTGTCGGGATGGCTGGTATCCCCGTCCGCCGCACGAGCCCCCTCAATCGCATCGACCGCTGTGCGCACCGCGGCATCGCCGATGGCGTGGATGTGCAGGGTAAAGCCCGCCAAATGCGCCGCCTTGGCATAGTCTAAAATCACCTGCCGGTCATGTTGCAGCTTGCCGGACGACAGGGCGCACTGGGCCGGATGAAAACCGTTCGTCGCCATGAAAGCCTTAACCGCCTCAAGGTCAGAGGTGCGCTCAGGGTGGGCCCTGACCGCGACGCAGACCGCCGACGCCGTGTCGACATAGCCCTTGACGGTCAACTTGCCGCCTGCGTCCTTGGCAAAAATCGGCTGCAAATAGGGCTTAAGGCTCGGACTTTCGGGCAGGGTCGGTGGAACCGCATTGGGGTTTCCCTCGAGCACGCCATCGGCAAAAATTTTCACCGCCTCAGCCCGGATCAAATCATCGCCCGCAAAGCGTGCCCGCACCGCTGCGGCCTTGGCGACCGCCGCCGCATAGTCAATCGACCCATCGGATTTGCGAAAGTCTTCAGGATTATAGAGTTGCATCAGATTGACGCGCAGGGTCAGTTGTCCCCGCGCCTTCAACAGGCTGTAGAGCGGCAACATTTCTGGCACGACCCAAGCGTCCTGCACTGCGGTAATGCCAAGGCTCGCCAAACGCTTCGGCACCTTTTCCGGAGCTTTGAGGAGCTCCGGCACGCCGACGGTCAACATGTCGGGGGCGCCCATTGACTCGCGCGCGTCCTCATTGACGGTTCCATCCGGCTCGCCCGAGGCATCGACCCCGATCAACTTGGTAAAGTCGCGAAATTCCTGGCCCAGCGTCGCCCGAGAAAAGCCGATCCGCCGCCCATCGGCGGTTTTCGCCAGCGCCAAGGCGGCGCTATTGAAGGCCCCATGATGGCCGTCATTGCCAAGGAGCGCGATAGGGACGTCCTTGCTCGCCAAGTCCAAGGCGGCGCGCAGGTTGGGGGCACGGTCGCTGGGCGTATTGCCCGCGGTAAAATTCCATTGCTCGACGCCCAGCCACTGGCCCGGCTTGATATTCAAACGGTGAATGCACTCTTGAATAAAGGGCGCCATATCGTCGAGGCTGACGGCGCGGCTATCGAGATTGCAGCCGGGCAGGTCTGCTATGCCGAGCGGATGGATATGGGCGTCGACCAGTCCGGGCAGCACCCGCCCGCCCGCTGCATCAACCACCTTGACGCCTGGACCGATAAAGGCTTTGGCGCCTGCATCGTCACCAACATAGACCAGCTTGCCGTCCTTGACCGCCAGGGCTTCCGCCTGCGGATGTGCTGCGTCTTCCGTGGTGATCTTGCCGTGCAGTAACACCATGTCGGCGGGCTCGGCGGCCTGGGCGGCCCCTGCCAACATCAGCCCAAGGCAGACGACTAGGCTGAGGGGCTTGCCGGCCATGCGCCATGCGCCCCGCATCAAGCCACTTTCACCCGGGCCGCACTCTCTGGCAGGTCTTCACCAAAAGCGCGCTGATAGAATTCCGCCACGGTCGGACGCTCCAACTCATCGCACTTGTTGAGGAAGGTCAGCCGGAAGGCGAGGCCGAGGTCGCCCGCAAAGATTTCGCTGTTCTGCGCCCAGGTGATCACGGTTCGCGGGCTCATAACGGTTGAGATGTCACCGTTCATGAAAGCGTTGCGGCTCATATCGGCGACCCTGACCATGGCGTTCAGGGTGCGCTTGCCCTCGACACTGTCAAAGCTCGGCACCTTCGCCAGCACGATCTCGACTTCGGCGTCGTGGCTCAAATAGTTGAGCGTGGTGACAATTGACCACCGGTCCATCTGGCCTTGGTTGATCTGTTGCGTGCCGTGATAAAGCCCGGTGGTGTCGCCGAGACCAATGGTGTTGGTGGTGGAGAACAGCCGGAAAAACGGATTTGGGCGGATGACACGATTTTGGTCGAGTAGGGTCAAACGGCCCTGCACCTCCAGGACGCGCTGAATGACGAACATCACATCTGGGCGGCCCGCGTCATATTCATCGAAAACCAGCGCAATCGGACGCTGCAAGGCCCAGGGCAACATGCCTTCGCGGAATTCGGTCACCTGACGACCGTCTTTCAAGACGATGGCGTCCTTGCCCACGAGATCAATGCGGCTGACATGGCTGTCCAGGTTGATGCGGATCAGCGGCCAATTGAGCCGTGCCGCCACCTGTTCAATATGGGTGGATTTTCCGGTGCCGTGATAGCCCTGCACCATGACCCGGCGGTCATAGGCGAAGCCCGCACAGATGGCGAGGGTCGTTTGGGGATCGAACCGGTAGGACGGGTCGATATCGGGCACGTGGGAATCGCGCGTTGAAAAGGCGGGCGCCATCATATCGCTATCGACGCCAAAAACCTCGCGGACCGAGACGGTGGTATCGGGTGCGAGCGCGAGCAAGGGATCAAGGGGTTCTGATGCGGACATGATTTTCGCTTAGAGCAAGATGAAGCGTTTGAAAACGGTCAGGCGCGGCGAAAATCATCCGTCCCTAAGGTCAACTGACCATTCCCGACCCTTTGAGGGTCTTATAGGCCTTCAACACTTTTTGCAGTTTGGCCTCTGTCGAGCGGTCGCCGCCATTGGAATCCGGGTGGCACCGTTTGACCAGTTCGAGATAGCGAACCCGAATGGCATTGGCGTCGGCGGCCTCGTCAAGGTCCAGTTCGGCCAGAGCTTTCCGCTCCAAGCTGCCAAGACGGCGGGCGGGTTTGGCTTCGGTGCGGCCAGCATCGCCGCCAAAAATTCCAAAGGGATCGGCTGTGGCTTGGGTCGCGCCGCCCTTGGCGGTAAAGCTCGCCGCTTCACGCGAAAAGCGCGAAGCCTTGAACTGCCAGGTGGGACGCTCGCCGGTCAGCCGCGCTTCATGGGCCGCCCGAATCTGCGCTTCGCTCATACCGGCGAAGAAGTTCCAATTGCGATTATATTCTGAGGCATGGGCCTGACAGAACATATAGTGCTCGTTTAACATGTCGCGGGATTTCGGCGCCTTGGCGGTCGCGGCGGCGCGACAGTCTGGCCATTCGCACGGCTTTTCCCCGGGCTTGAGGCGCAAGACATCCTCTGTCGTCTCAACCGGTTCTTCCTTGCCAGGAGGACGCACCCGGATGTCGACAAAGCGTGGCCGGTATTTAAAGCTGTTGCTCATCGGGGCATACTGGGGTCCAGAGACATAAAATCAAGGGCGGGGTCCTTCCCGTCGCTTGAGCGAGCGTAAAGTGGGCGGTTCTTAAGCATGGGTCTTGTCAGTCGCACGATCGAAGAAAAACTCAAACGGGCCTTCGCACCCGAAAGCCTGGAAGTGGTGGATGATTCCGACCGTCACAAGGGACATGTCGGCGCCCGTGAGGGGGGCGAGACCCATTTCACAGTCACTTTGGTTTCACAATCCTTTAGAGGACTGTCGCGCATTGAGCGTCAAAGGCGAATAAATGCCGCCTTGGCTGAAGAATTGGCCGGCCCCGTTCACGCCCTTTCGATTCGCGCCTTGACGCCGGAGGAAGCCTAGACGCAAATCCCGCGCGGCGGCGTCGGGTTCGCGCCGTGTTTTTTGGAGGCTTGATGCCGATGACGCCCTCCCTGGACTCTGCCCGTCGCTGCGGCTTGGCCCTGCTAGCGCTGACCAGCGCCTTGGCGGTAACCGCCTGCTCCGACATCACGCCCCAGCCGCTCGACGGCCCACAGGTCCGGGCGGCGACGCCCGCCAAACCCGTCGACCCCTGGGCGCCAGGGGCACCCGGCGTGGTGGCCCTGCAAGGGGTGCGCTACAAAATTATCAAAAGCGGTTCCGACAAGGGCATCCACCCCAAGCGATCAGACGATATTGTCGTGCGCTATGAGGGGCGGTTGCTCGATGGCAAGGTGTTTGACAGCTCAAAGGCCGACAAGAACGGCCTCGACACCTTCCCCTTGAGCCGCTTGATCCCGGGCTGGGTGGCGACGGTGCAATTGATGCGACCGGGCGACGAATGGCAGGTCTATGTGCCCGCCTATTTGGCCTATGGCGAAAAGGGCGCAGGCCCGATTCCGCCAAACGCCGACCTCGTCTTCGACATCGAACTGGTCTCGGTGACGGTGAAGAAATAGGCGGATTATGGCTGCAATCAGCCAATCGGCTTTCGCTTCAATCTCGCGGGCAAGGATAGATCCTCCACCGGGACGCTTCAGTCCTAAAGCCTCAGGAGGTTGCGCAACTGTTCAAAGCACCACTCTAATCCCGAAGGGTCGATGCCACAGGCAGCGGCGGTGCCAGCAAGGACCCCCACGGCCATAAACCTGTAACGCACGCCCTCGGGATCATCGGGCTCGAAGCGCATGTTCCAGGAAATGAAGGTCGTAGTTAGCACGATGTGGCGTTTTGGCAAGGCACTTACGGCAAGGATTGCGAGCGCCACGCCGCCAAACAGCATCAAGATGTGGGCGGCGTTTTGGTAAGCCGTGAAGTAGGTGAATGACCCGTGCTCATTCTGGCGATAAACGAAGCCGTGGGGAACATCAGGTGTTTGTGGAGCCAGACTGACCCAGTGCGCTTGCACGACGAAAGAGCCAAGCACTATCGCCCAGCCTGCCCCCGCCAAAAAACTGCCAACCGCATTTTTCACCACGCGCGCGCCGCTACCCATGCGATTGGGACTTTGGATGTCGGCCATGGTTAGGTAATCTCCTTCCAAGAAACGGAGGGGCTGAACAGGAGCTTTTAGGCGGAAACTGGCGGTATTCGTTTCGCTCCCAACCTAGCCTAAGCCGCGTCGACCCGGCGCTTTTTGGGGCCCGCATAGTCCTTGCTATTGAAGCGGCGCCGATCTGGCCCGGTATAGACCGAGGTCGCGACCCAGGCACGCGGCTTGGTCAAAACGACCTCCAGCCGCTTTTCCATATCGCGCAAAGAAAACGGTTTACGCAAAAACTCGTGGGCGCCGCTGTCGCGAGCACCGCGAATGGTTTCGACCGTCGCCTCGGCAGACACCACCACCACCGGCACGGCGCGAAGCGGCAAGGCGCTGCGTCGCAAGGCGCGCACAGTGGCGAAACCGTCGAAATCCTCACCCTTGATCTCGGTGACGATCAGATCGGGATTATAACGTTGGATCGGCTCCAAGCTGTCACTGGTGCGCGTAAGAGGTATAACCGACCTGACGCCAAGTCCTTTGAAGATCTCTACCAGAAACCGTGCGCCGTTCGGGTTGGGGTCCATCACAAGAACGCAAGAGAGCTTGGCGAGCGCCGGGTTTTTGCTCGGCATCATCGTAGACGACATCGTCACGCTTCCCCTGTTACGACGCATAAGTGTCGTAAAAACAGATGAAGATTGAGTTGATACGCCGCTTAGCGCCCTTCGCTCGGGGTCGAAGACTGAATTTCGCTCTTTTGCGCTTCCCAATAACTGCGCCCGGTGGGTGCCACCATCAAGAGTCGTGGCGCGCCGTCCTTTCGCTGGACGCCAAACAGGTTGGATTTCGGGTCATAGATGAGCCGGTCGCCATTTCGGGCCCGCGTGGCGATTTCGGCCCCTGCTGGCGGATGATCGAAAAAGGCGTGCACCTTGGTCAAATAGTCATCGAGCGAGTGGGCGCCGACATCACCGCCGCGACGTTCGAACTGGTACTTGGCATTCTCCTCGGCAGTGCCGCGCCGATTTTCCGCCCAAAGCGGCTCGCCGTGAAAGCGCGGGGTCGGCGCCCTTGCGCCTGATCGCTCTGCCGGAGCCGCAGTTGGGTTGGCGGAATTCCCCCGCGCGCCGGGTGTCGAAGGTGGCGCCCCTTCCGCATGGCGATTGCGCTCGCCGCAGGCCGAAAGGCCGAGCGCCACCAGGCTTGTCATAAGGATGGCCAAGCGCATTGGGCGGTCCACGGCCCAATTTTCGTTTTTTCCACGCATTTTATCGCCCCTATTGCAATTTATAGGCGTGAAGCTAGCGAAACTCTTCGCGCCTGTCTTCCGGCTTGCTATGGCTAGGGGCGAGACAAGGGGACGCAGGGCGCGCCTCTTGACCAAGGGGAGCTTGCATGTCCAAGCGGGTGTTGTTGGTGATTGGCGGCGGGGTCGCGGCCTATAAGTCACTGGAGGTGATTAGGTGTCTGCGCAAGGCTGGCGTCGCCGTACGGGTCATTCTCACCGAAGCCGGGGCGAGGTTTGTCACGCCTCTGAGCATCGCCGCCCTATCGGGCGAAAAGGTTTACCGCGATCTTTTCGACCTGAATGACGAGGCGGAGATGGGGCACATCCAACTGTCCCGCCAAGCTGACCTGATTGTCGTTGCGCCAGCAACCGCCGACCTCATGGCCAAGGCCGCCCACGGGCTCGCCCCCGACTTAGCCAGCACCGCGCTGCTCGCCTCCGACAAACCGGTCTTGATGGCGCCTGCCATGAATGTCCGGATGTGGCGTCACCCAGCGACGGCGCGCAATGTTGCGCAACTTTTGGCCGACGGCGTCACCATGATCGGACCCGAGGACGGTGAGATGGCCTGTGGCGAATACGGGCCCGGGCGGATGGCGGAGCCTGAAAGCTTGGTTCGGGAGATTCTTCGCCGCCTTGCCCCTGCCGAACCGCGCCTCGCCGGACGAAGGGTTTTGGTCACCGCGGGCCCCACCCACGAGGCGATTGATCCGGTGCGCTATATTGCCAACCGCTCGTCCGGCAAGCAGGGCTATGCCATTGCGGCGGCCTTAGCGGCTCTGGGCGCAGAGGTTCATTTGGTCTCTGGCCCCACCAGCTTGCCACCACCGTCTGGCGTGCAGTTTGTCCGGGTCGAGACGGCCCTCGAAATGGCGGCAGCGGTCGACGAGGTCTTGCCGGTCGACGCAGCGGTGATGGTGGCAGCGGTTGCCGACTGGCGCTTGGCCGCGCCCGCCGCACGCAAGGTGAAGAAAGCGGCCGATGCAGCTCCACCGACTTTCGCTCTGGTCGAAAATCCGGACATCTTGAAAACCGTGTCGGCCCCTGGGCCGCGCCGCCCGCGCCTAGTGATCGGATTTGCCGCAGAAACCGACGCGCTCGAAGCCCATGCCCGCGCCAAACGCCAGCGCAAAGGCTGCGACTGGATCGTCGCCAATGATGTGAGCGGGGATGTAATGGGCGGGGATGAAAATTCCATCCTCTTGATCAAGGGCGAGGTGGCCAAGCCCTGGCCACGGCTTGACAAGGTTGAACTCGCCCGCCGCCTCGCAGACGACATTGCCGATTATTTCGCCAAGCTCGGTCCGTCCCCAGACTAGCCGCTCCGGCACCGAATCGGGCAAGGTTTGTCCATGACAACATCCCCCGCCCCCTCCCAGCTCCGCGTGCCCTGTCGCCGCCTCGCCCATGCCGAGGGATTGCCGCTGCCCGCCTATGAAACCCCTGGCGCTGCCGGCATGGACCTGCGGGCGGCCGTCCCCGAAGATGCGCCGATCACCTTGGCGCCGGGCGCACGCGCCATGGTGCCCACGGGTCTCGCCTTTGCCGTGCCTGAAGGCTATGAGGCCCAGATTCGACCGCGATCTGGCCTTGCCGCCAAGCACGGGATTACCTGTTTGAATTCACCCGGCACGCTCGACAGCGACTATCGCGGCGAGGCCAAGATCATCCTGATCAACCATGGTGATGCGGACTTTGTCATCCAACGCGGTGAGCGCATCGCCCAGATGGTCATTGCCCCGGTCACCCAGGCCCATCTGGTGGAAGCCGATCACCTGCCCGAAACCTCGCGCGGCGATGGCGGATTTGGATCAACCGGGCGCTAGAGTTCGCTTAGGATAAGTGCCGTCTGTCGGCTTCAGCTCGAAGCTGACAGGCTGTGACCTTGCAATCAGACTTGACCGGCAGGCGGAAGGAGCCTTAAGCCCCATCCTCCATTCGGAAAGCCGAAACCATGTCGCACTCAAATAGCGAAGATCCCAAGGACTGGGCACCTGCCACCCAAGCCATTCGCGGTGGCCTGATGCGCAGCCCGTTCGGCGAAACCTCTGAAGCCCTCTACCTGACCCAAAGCTTTGTCTATGACAGCGCCGAAGGGGCGGATGCGCGCTTTGCTGGCGATGATCCAGGCTTTGTCTATTCGCGCTACGCCAACCCAACGGTTAAAATGTTTGAGGACCGGCTCGCCCTTCTCGAAGGCGCCGAGGCCTGTCGCACGGCCGCCTCGGGCATGGCGGCCATCTTCATGGCGCTCAACGGCCTTGTCCGGACCGGCGATCATATTTTGGCGAGCCGGGCCCTGTTCGGTTCCTGTCGCTGGTTGCTGACCGAGTATTTTCCGCGGTTCGGCGTTGAGACCACCACGGTTGACGGGCCAGACCTGGCCCAATGGGAACACGGGTTTCGCCCCAACACCAAGGTCGTCTTGATTGAGAGCCCGGCCAATCCCCTGTTGGAAGTCGTCGATGTGGCGGCGATCTGCCAACTCGCCCACGCGGCAGGAGCCAGGGTCGTGGTCGACAATGTTTTCGCCACGCCGATTTTCCAAAAGCCTTTGACCTTAGGCGCCGACATCGTCGTCTATTCCGCCACCAAGCATATAGACGGCCAAGGGCGGGTCATGGGCGGCGCGATCTTGGGTCCAGCGGCTCTGCTTGAGGAAAGCTATCGCGACCTTTTGCGTCATACGGGGCCGGCGCTGTCGCCCTTCAATGCTTGGGTTTTGTTAAAGGGTTTGGAAACCCTCGACCTTCGTGTGCGCCGCCAGAGCGACACCGCAGCCCGGCTCGCGGATCTGATCGCCGACAGCGGCAAGGCACGCAGCACCCGGTATCCCTTGCGCAAAGACCATCCGCAATATGAGGTGGCGCGGCGGCAGATGAGCGGCGGCTCAAACCTGGTGGCCTTTGACCTGGGCGAGGCCGCCAAGGCGTTTCGCTTCCTCAACGCGCTGCAACTGATCGACATTTCCAACAATTTGGGCGACGCCAAGTCGATGGCGGTCCATCCGCCCACCACCACCCATCGCGCCATGGCAGAGGCGGAGCGGCTGAAGATCGGCCTCACCGACGGCTGGGTGCGGCTCTCAGTGGGGCTGGAAGATGTCGAAGACCTTTCGCGCGATCTCTCACGCGCCCTGGCCCTGGTGTGAGGTCCCGCATGGCCACGTCTCGCGCCTCTACGCCGTACAGCGCCGAAACCCGTGGCGTCGTGGTTCGGGTGCGGCCCTATTTTCTGCCCGACCAATCCAGTCCCGAGGAGCGGCAATGGGTTTGGGCCTATGCGGTGGAAATTGAGAACAAGGGCGAGGACACTGTGCGGTTGGTGTCGCGCCATTGGATCATCACCGATGCGCTAGGCCGGGTGGAAGAAGTTCAGGGCGATGGGGTGGTTGGAGAACAGCCAACGCTGAAACCCGGCGAGACCTTTCGCTATACCTCAGGCTGTCCCTTACAAACGCCCTCCGGTGTTATGGCGGGCGCCTATCACATGGTGACCGCTTTGGGAGATGCCTTTGAGGCAGAAATCCCGCCCTTCAGCCTTGACCTGCCCGGCGCTGCGCGGGTGGTCAACTAGAACCTTTCCCGACCAAGTGGACACAAAAGGCGGCTTGACCATCACGGATACTCTAGGGGTCCTGTTCCGACATTTGCACCCCTGATCGTTAGGCCTCCTCGCCTAAGCTTTTCACCATATCTTCGATCCGCAAGGCCGCCGCTGTCACGGCGCGCGCGGCCGCAGCTTCGACGGCTGTGTGACTGTCGCGCAGCTTGGCGATCTCGGCTTGCGCCTCCGCCAAACGGTGACGTGCATCAAAGGCCTCATCAGCGGCCAGCAAGGCGGCCATGAGGAACAGCCGCAATTCGCCGACCTGGCCGACAGCTTGGGAAACCTCGCGCACCTGACGGTCATATTGGCGCGCGAGGTGCGCCACATGCGCCTCCTGACCATCTTCGCAGCCGATGGAATATTGGCGACCATTGACCTCGATCATCACCGTCGCCATGCCTAGACCTCCGCCTCAGGGTCATCGCCGTGTTCGGCTTCTGGCGCTGTGTCGAGAGGTGTCTCGGGGCGGCGCTCGGCTTCCAGAGCGGCGCGCACCTCGTCGGCGGCGCGGCCAAGGGCGGCCGACGCTTCTGAGGCCAAGCGCTCGAGCGCCTTTTCCCGCGACCTTGCCGCGTCGAGTTCCGCCGCCAGGCGCGCACGATCATCGGCAAAAGCGTCGCCCGACAGGTCGGTATTGGCGCGCGCGGCGATCCGCGCATCGAGCCGCCCCAGCGCCTGGTCAAGCCGCCGCGCCGCCTGTTCCAAAGCCCCTTCGGGTCTCGACTCCATCTCGCCTTCCATAGGCCCGTTCATCGCCATCTCGTCTCTTAGCTCTTGATTTCACTCTATAGACCTCAACTTGGCTGAGGCCAAAGCCTTGTGACGAAATGCGGGAGCGCAAGCCGCGCTTAAGCGCCAGAAATCGCCGAAATGGGGTTGACTTCGAGCGCTTCCGCGCCACAACCCCCCTCCAACGGGATCGGACGCAGGCCGCCAGACCATGGCGCGGCACCGGATGTGATCATCCCTTTGCGCAAACCAGGAGACGTCAACCATGGCCCTTCGTGTCGCTATCAATGGGTTTGGCCGGATCGGCCGTTTAGTCTTGCGCTCCATCGTCGAGCATGGGCGCAGCGACATCGAAGTGGTGGCGATCAACGATCTGGGCCCAATTGAAACCAACGCCCACCTCCTGCGCTATGACAGCACCCACGGTCGGTTTCCGGGTCTTGTCCAAGTCAATGGCGATACGCTGGATGTCGGCCGAGGCCCCATTAAGGTCACGGCCGAGCGCGACCCGTCCAAGCTGCCGCACGAGGCGCTTGGTGTCGATATTGCCTTTGAATGTACTGGTATTTTCACCACCAAGGACAAGGCTGCCGCCCATTTGGCCGCTGGCGCCAAGCGGGTGCTGGTCTCTGCGCCATGCGACAATGCTGACAAGACCATCGTCTATGGCGTCAACCATGCGAGCCTAACAGCGGACGACCTTGTCGTCTCCAATGCGTCGTGCACTACCAATTGCCTCGCACCGGTGGCGCAAGTGCTGCATGGGCTGTTCGGCATTGAGCGCGGCTATATGACCACCATCCACGCCTATACCAATGACCAACCCTCGCTCGATCAGATGCACAAGGACCTTTATCGGGCAAGGGCTGCGGCAAGCTCGATGATCCCAACCTCGACCGGTGCTGCTAAGGCGGTGGGGCTGGTCTTGCCGGAACTGAAAGGCAAGCTCGATGGCTCGTCGATCCGCGTGCCAACCGCCAATGTCTCAGTGGTGGATTTAAAGGTCGTGCCGTCGCGCGCCGTGACCCGCGAGGAGATCAATGCCGCCTTGACCGAGGCCGCCATGGGTCCACTCAAAGGCGTTTTGGCGGTGACTGAAGAACCGCTGGTCTCCATCGATTTCAATCATATCGCCGCCTCGTCGACGGCAGCCTTGGCCCAGACCCAGGTGATTGACGGCCAATTGGCCCGGGTCTTGGCCTGGTACGATAATGAGTGGGGCTTCTCCACCCGCATGGCCGACACAGCCTTGGCCATGGGTCGCCTGCTTTAATTTCCGGAATTCGTTGATCGCCGAAGAGGCCCATGCGCCGTGTCCAGTTTTCGCAGTCTCGATATTTTGAACGACCTGACGGGTCAAACCGCGCTTGTGCGCGTTGATTTCAACGTGCCGATGGAGAATGGGCGGGTCAGCGACGACACACGTCTGAGATCGGCTCTGCCGACGATCAAATTATTGTCGGCCAAGGGAGCGAAGGTTGCCTTACTGGCCCATTTCGACCGGCCGAAAGGCAAGATCGTGCCGGAAATGAGCTTGCGGCCCATAGTTGCGCCTCTGGAAGCCCTGCTCGGTCATCCCGTCGCCTTTGCGGTCGACTGCATCGGCGAACCGGCCCGCTTGGTGCTCGATGGCCTAAAGCCCGGCGGTGTGGCCTTGCTGGAAAATGTGCGCTTTCATCCAGGCGAAGAGGAAAACGATCCCGATTTCGTCAGCCAGCTGGCAGCGCTGGGCCACATCTATGTCAATGACGCCTTTTCCGCCGCCCACCGGGCCCATGCCTCGACGGAAGGCGTGGCCCGCAAGCTGCGCGCCTATCCAGGGCTTTCCATGTCGCGCGAGCTGGCGGCCTTGGACGCAGCGCTCGGCACGCCCCGGCGTCCGGTGCTGGGGATTGTCGGCGGATCCAAGGTCTCGACCAAGCTTGATCTGTTGCGCAACCTGATCGACAAACTTGATAAGCTCGCCATTGGCGGCGGCATGGCCAATACCTTTCTTTACGCCCAGGGCCATCCGATCGGAGCCTCGCTGTGCGAGAAGGACCTAGCGGAGACGGCGCGCGATATCTTGGCCGCCGCCAAGGCTAAGGGCTGTGAAATCCTCTTGCCCATCGACCTCGTCTGCGCCGAGGAGCTCAAGTCCGGGGTCCTCAGCGTCGTTCGCCGAGTTGATGAGGTCGCAGAGCAAGACAAGATTTTTGACGCAGGCCCCCTCTCCGCCGCGCGGCTGACATCGGTCATCGATTCCGTGGCGACGGTGATCTGGAACGGGCCCTTGGGCGTGTTTGAGGTGCCGCCCTTTGACGCCGCGACGGTCGCCGTGGCGCGGCATACGGCCAGCCTCGCCAAGGCAGGCTCGATCATTGCCGTGGCAGGCGGCGGCGACACGGTGGCGGCCCTCAATGCCGCAGGCGTCGCCCAGGACTTTAGCTTTGTCTCGACCGCAGGCGGGGCTTTCTTGGAGTGGATGGAGGGCAAGCCCCTGCCCGGCGTCGACGCGCTGAAAATCGGCTAGGGCATTTTCCGACGAAGTGGAGGCCGGTTCGTCCCAGAAAATGCCCCATTTATATAGAGTTATGAGCAAATTCCGATCCAATAAGATCGGATTTTGCCAAAGAGGCGCGAGCGTCCTTCAAGCCCTAGGTGCGCAGCATCATCTCGGCAAAGCGGTCAAACAGATAGAGACTATCGGTCGGGCCGGGACTGGCTTCTGGGTGGTGCTGGACGCTGAAGACGTTTTTACCCGTAACCGCCAGACCGGCATTGGTGCCATCAAACAGGGACACATGGGTTTCCACAACGCCTTCGGGGAGGCTGTCGCGGTCGACGGTAAAGCCATGGTTCATCGAGACAATCTCGACCTTGCCGGTTGCTAGGTCTTTGACCGGGTGATTGGCGCCGTGGTGGCCCTGCTCCATCTTCACCGTCTTGGCGCCGAGCGCGAGCGCCAACATCTGGTGGCCAAGACAGATGCCGAACAGGGGCACGCCGGACGCTACCAGCTTTTGAATCTGCGGTGCGGCATAGGCGCCCGTGGCGGCGGGGTCCCCCGGTCCATTGGACAAAAGCACGCCATCGGGCTTGCGCGCCAACACCTCTTCGGCGGACGTGTCCGCCGGGACCACTGTCACCGCCGCACCCATGGAGACAAGGCTGCGCAAAATGTTTCGCTTCACGCCAAAATCCATCACCACCACATGAAAGCGCGGTGGGGTCGCGGCTTGCGCATAGCCATGCGGCCAGCGCCATAGGCTCTCTGCAAAGGTGAAGCTTTGGCGGCAGGTCGCGTCCTTGGCGAGATCAAGCCCTTCGAGCCCCGTCCAGGAAGCCGCCTCGGCGACGAGCGCATCGAGATCGAAATTGCCATCCGGGGCGTGGGCAATGACCGCATGCGGCATGCCCTGGTCGCGAATGCGGCGGGTCAGGGCGCGGGTGTCAATGCCGGAAAGCGCCACAACGCCCCGCCCCTTCAGCCAGCTATCCAGATCGCCATCGGCGCGCCAATTGGCAGGCGGTGTTGGGGCGTCGCGAAACACAGCGCCGCGCGCCGCCGTCTTCGCCCCATCGCCAAACTGTTCGACGTCCAAGCCATTCACGCCCACATTGCCAATGTGGGGAAAGGTAAAGGTGACGATCTGGCTCATATAGGAGGGGTCGGTCAGGATTTCCTGATAGCCCGACATGGCGGTGTTGAAACACACTTCCCCGAGCGCAGCG
This sequence comes from uncultured Caulobacterales bacterium, assembly GCA_903840435.1. GTDB lineage: Bacteria > Pseudomonadota > Alphaproteobacteria > Caulobacterales > Caulobacteraceae > CAIMFV01. The sequence continues at coordinate 81,305 of CAIMFV010000047.1, read as the reverse complement.
CCCACATGCCCCTGCCCCTGTCCTTGAAACACGGTTCCATCGGCCAGGACCAAGACGCCGGTGCAGCCGGGGATGAGACGATGGCGCAAGGCGGGGCTCCCTTAAGCGGTGGGCGGATGAAAGCGGACGGGGCGAAACTGTTGCGCGAGGCGCGCAAAAACGGCGGGCGAAGCGTCAATGCCCCGTCCGCCGTTCAAGGGAGGAGGCCTAAAGAGCTTGGCCGGTCAGGTCAAGGCGAGGCCGGGCCTTGCGGCCATTTTTCGCCCGATCAGCCCTTGGCCAGGGCCGTCCGCACCGCCGCCAGACCGGCTTCCGCCCCCGCGGCATCCGGCGCGCCACCCTGGGCGAAGTCGGGCTTACCGCCGCCGCCCTGCCCCCCCATGGCAGCAACAGCGGCCTTGACCAACTCTGCGGCGCTGAACCGCCCGACAAGGTCGGGTGTGACGGCAACCGCAATGGCCGCCTTGCCGTCTTCTGGCAGGCCAACCACGGCGACCACGCCCGATGCGATGCGCTTGCGCAGGTCCTCGATCACCGGTCTTAGCCCCTTGCCGTCAATGCCCGCGAGCGTGCGCGCGATCAGGGCTGTGCCGGCCACATCTTCTGGGGGGGCTTCAACGCCACCGCCGCCACCGAGGGCCAAGCGCCGCTTGGCGTCGTCCAACTCCTTCTCCAAGCGCTTGCGGTCAATGACCAACTGGTCGACCCGCTGGGCGAGCTCCGCCACCGGGGTCTTGAACTGGTCAGCCAAGCTTTTCGCGACGCCCGCCTGATCGAGCAGATGCCGACGGGCGGCTTCGCCGGTCAGGGCCTCGATCCGGCGCACGCCCGCAGCCACGCCCTGTTCGGAGACAATGCGGAAGAGAGCAAGATCGCCTGAGCGCGCCACATGGGTGCCGCCACACAGCTCGACCGAATAGGCGCCCTCGCCCTCTAGGGCCTGACCAAGCGTCAGTACCCGAACAGTCTCGCCATATTTTTCGCCAAATAGCGCCACAGCGCCAGCCGCAATGGCAGCGTCCGGGCTCATTTCCTCGGTCGCGGTCGGCGCATTTTGGCGGATGACGGCATTGACCTCGGCTTCGATGCGGTCGAGCTCATCTGGACTTAAAGGGCCGCCATGGCTGAAGTCGAAACGCATGCGCTCCGCATCCACCAACTGACCCTTTTGCGCCACGTGCGGTCCAAGCACCCGTTTCAAAGCTGCGTGCAACAAATGGGCAGCCGAGTGGTTGGCGCGGGTACGGGCGCGCCGGTCGGCGTCGACGAAAAGCTTAATCTGTGCTCCCTTGACGAGGCGCCCTGAGGTCAGCCTTAGCCGGTGAACATAGAGATCACCGCCCGCCTCCTTGGTTAGGCCAAGGAGTTCGGCCGTGCCGCCCGCAAAGGCGACCCCGCCAATGTCGGAAGCCTGCCCGCCGCTTTCGGCATAGAGCGGCGTGCGATCAACCAAGATTTCGACCACCTCGCCGGTTTCCGCCGCCTCAACCTCGACCCCATCATGAACCAGGGTCAGAACTTCGGCGCCCGCCTCCAGGGCGCTATAGCCAAGGAATTCGGTGGCGCCGTAGCGATCGCGCAGCGGCAACCAGATGGCGCCGCCGCCCTTATCGCCCGAACCTTGCCAATTCTCGCGCGCCATTGCCCTTTGACGCTCCATGGCCGCTTCATATCCGGCCACATCGACGCGCAGACCCCGGGCGCGCAGGGCGTCCTCGGTCAGATCCAGGGGAAAGCCGTAGGTGTCATAAAGTTTGAAGGCCACCTCACCCTCAAGCTGCTCGCCAGACCTTAGCTGTGCGGTCGCCTCATCCAAGAGCGCCAAGCCCCGGCCAAGGGTGCGGCGGAAGCGATCTTCTTCTTGGCGAAGGGTTTCGGTGATCAGGGCCTCAGCCCGGCGCAGCTCGGGATAGGCCTCGCCCATTTCGGCAACCAAGGTCGGAACAAGGCGCCACATCAAGGGCTCGGCGGCCCCGATCAGGTGGGCGTGACGCATGGCGCGGCGCATGATCCGGCGCAAGACATAGCCCCGGCCTTCATTCGAGGGCGAGACGCCATCGGCGACCAAAAAGGATGAGGCGCGCAAATGATCGGCAATCACCCGGTGCGAGGGCTTGGCCGCCCCCTCTGCCGCCACGCCGGTTTCGGCGACCGACGCCGCGATCAGGGCGCGAAACAGGTCAATGTCGTAATTATCGTGCTCGCCTTGCAGGACGGCGGCGATGCGCTCCAACCCCATGCCCGTGTCAATGGAAGGCTTGGGCAGCGACACCCGCTCGCCCGAGGCGAGCTGTTCGTACTGCATGAAGACGAGGTTCCAAATCTCGATAAACCGGTCCCCGTCCTGATCGGCTGAGCCCGGCGGTCCGCCGAAAATTCCTTCGCCGTGGTCGTAAAAGATTTCCGAGCACGGGCCGCACGGACCGGTATCGCCCATTGACCAGAAATTGTCGGAGGTGGCGATGCGGATGATCCGGTCGTCGGGGAGGCCAGCAATCTTGCGCCATAGGCCGTGCGCCTCATCGTCATCGGCATAGACCGTGACCAACAGCTTGTCGCGATCAAGGCCGAACTCCTTCGTCACCAGGGTCCAAGCCGCCTCAATCGCCTCAGGCTTAAAATAGTCGCCGAACGAGAAATTGCCGAGCATTTCGAAGAAGGTGTGGTGGCGGGCCGTGTAGCCGACATTGTCCAGGTCATTGTGCTTGCCACCCGCGCGGACGCATTTTTGCGATGTGGCGGCGCGCGGGTAAGGGCGAGCCTCGGCGCCGGTGAAAATGTTCTTGAACGGCACCATGCCCGCATTGACGAACAACAGGGTTGGATCGTTCTGCGGCACCAGGGGCGCCGACGGGGCGACGGTGTGGCCACGTCCGGCAAAATAGTCGAGGAAGGTCGAACGGATCGCGTTCAGGCTCGGCATGGCCGCTCCATAAGGTCTAAAACAAGCGTGAGGTTTTGCGGCGGGGGCGCAAAAACGCAAGGGACAAGCCCTGCCTCATATAGAAAATCCGCCGTTTGCGAAGCCTGCTTTCGCAAAGGCCAACAGACGCGCCCCCTCTCAGCCCCAAAAAAAGCCCGCCCGCCTTGACCAAACTCCGTGGGCGGGAGCCAAGCCGGGGCGGGCGGGCGCTGAGAGAAATGGGCGCAGGCTGCGGCGGGCGATCCGCAGCCTGCGGAGCCGCTATTCCTCCAGGTCTTGTCCTTCGTCAGGTTCTGGCGCGCCCAACAGGCGGTCGGCAATCTTGACGGCGTTTTTGCGCACGGCCGCTTCGATCTCAGCCGCCATGTCAGGGTTTTTCTTCAAGAATTCGCGGACATTTTCGCGCCCTTGGCCGATCCGCACACTGTTGTAGGAAAACCAAGAGCCGGACTTTTCAACCAGGCCCGCCTTGACCCCGAGATCGATAATCTCCCCGAGCTTGGAAATGCCCTCGCCATACATGATGTCGAACTCAACCTCGCGGAACGGTGGGGCGACCTTGTTCTTCACCACCTTGACCTTGACATTGTTGCCGACCACCTCGTCGCGAAGTTTGATCTGGCCAGTGCGCCGAATATCGAGCCGAACCGAAGCATAGAACTTCAGGGCATTGCCGCCCGTGGTGGTTTCGGGGCTGCCGTACATGACGCCAATCTTCATGCGGATCTGGTTGATGAAGATGACGATGCACTTGGACTTGGAAATCGAGCCGGTGAGCTTGCGCAGGGCCTGACTCATCAACCGCGCCTGCAAGCCCGGCAGGCTGTCGCCCATATCGCCTTCGATCTCGGCCCGTGGCGTCAAGGCCGCGACACTGTCGACCACGACAATATCCACCGCATTGGAGCGCACCAAGGTGTCGGTAATCTCCAAGGCCTGCTCGCCCGTATCCGGTTGGGAGACGAGTAAGTCGTCGAGATTGACGCCCAAGCGTTGGGCATAGGACGGATCAAGCGCATGCTCGGCATCGACAAAGGCCGCCGTGCCGCCATTGCGCTGCACCTCGGCCACAACGTGCAGAGCCAGCGTCGTCTTGCCCGAGCTCTCTGGCCCATAGATCTCAACCACCCGGCCGCGCGGCAAACCGCCAATGCCCAGCGCCAGATCGAGGCCGAGCGAGCCCGTCGAGACGCTCTCAATCTCCATCACCTTGCCCTTGGCGCCGAGCTTCATCACCGAGCCCTTGCCAAACGCCCGATCGATCTGGGCCAAGGCCGCCTCAAGCGCCTTTTGTTTGTCAGAATCTTCTTTCGCCACCAGTCTCAATGCCGCCTGTGTCATGGGAACCTGAACTCCTTGTGTCACGATTCTCGCCAATCCCAGGCGGCGGACTTACGCGCTCCAGCCGGGCGAGAGTCGATGTACCGCATTTGTTCTCCGTTCGCAATATGTTCTTTTCGCGGGAAATCATATCTGTTCCAGCCAAAGCCTATCTTGACGAAAAAGCCGAAGCCTTCCGGTTGGTGGGGCGATGATCTGGGCGGAAGGTCCGACTTGCCCCCATTGCGGCGCGTGTGATCAGATCTATCAAGCCAAACCCGAAAGGAAGGTCCGCACACGTCTGAAGAAGTGCGGCCATTGCCGGAAGCAGTCCACGGTCCGGGTCGGCACGATCTTCGAGGACGGTCACCTCCCGTTGCATAAGTGGCTTCAGGCGATCTACCTGATGTGCGCCAGCAAGAAGGGCATCCACTCTCACCAGCGCATGCGGGTGCTGGAATGCACCTACAAAACGGCATAGTTCCTGTCTCACCGCATCAGTGAGGCCATGAAGGACAACTTCACGATCCCCACGGGTGGAAAGGGTTTCACCCTCGAGGTGGACGAGACCTTTTTAGGCAAGCAGACCCTGATCTTCGTGAACGGCAAGGTAGAATATAGTCGCTACGATGAGCATCTGCACCGATAATTGGCGGAATACGACTTCCGTTACACGCTCCGGATTGCGCTTGGTGTGGACGATCAGGCTAGGTATGGAATCGCTCTGCGGAGCGTCATTGGTAAGCGCCTCACATATCTAAATCCTCACGAAACGATAACGCCTTGACTCCCAACTCATTTGGTGCATTTTCCGCTTGGCGAATCGTCGAATCACTGCTATCTTTAATTGCTCGCGGGCTGAAAACACACCGGATGGTGTGCCTCACATCGCTGCAGGACGGCTTCGGCCTAGGCCCGCGGGCCACTTCGCAATTTAAACGGCCAAACGCTGAATTGTCGCGACGAATACGGCGTTGCCTTTGCAAGCGTCGGGACGCAACATTCCGAATGGACATACTCGGCCAGTTTTCTTTTGCGACTACTCCCAGATTTCACCATGCCTGAGTTCCAGTAATATGAAACACAGCCAAGCAAAATATCTGCAATTTGATGAGGCCCTGAGTCTTCTACTCGAAGATAATCAAATTGTCGCAAGGGCCGATAGGTGGGAAATCCCTGTTTTTTTGCAATTGTGGAATTAATTATACTTTTTACATGTTCTAGATCATATTTACTTTCTCTATGCCCGTGAAATAGACGAACCACCTCTGGTTCATACTTTCTGACGATCGCGTAAACGTGTTCTCCAACCATTTTTTGGAAAAAGGTTTCTCCGTCGCCTTCGTTATGCTTACTGTGATCAAGCGCCTTTGTGTCTATAACAATACATGAGAAATCAAGATTTTGCGTGGTATTATTTTCAATAAACCAATCAATAAGTCTTTTGTAATCGAGCCATTTATCATCTCGATAATGTTTCCATTGAAATGAATCGGTTGGATACTTTGATTTATATCTAAAATATTCAACTGCGTCATGCGCATGTTCGACAAACGATGTGCTGCAAGTGACCCCGCCAATGACCATATATTTATGGCCGGAAATGCTACTTTCGTCAGTAAAGGACGCGTAGTCCCCCAGCCGGTTGAATTGAAATTTGGGAAACTTTGCCATGGCCGAACAAAAGCACGACTCAACCCAAGCGGACAAGTTCCGCCAAACCGCTCGCGAGTTGGGCTGCGACGGGGACGAAGGGCGCTTCGAGGAAACGGTGATCTGGGTGGCTAAAGCTCCCAACCAGCTACAAGGCTCTTGATCCGTTCGCCAACTGAAAGTTGGAACTGCGTATTATCCCCATTTTGCGTAGCCGGGTTATGGGCCGGAAACCAGCGGTCCGACATTTGAAAGTGAAGATGAAGCTCAAGCCTGGATTGATCGGAAAATCGCCGAACAGTAGGCCGATTTAGCAAAGTCGCGGGCCGTTACTGCCCCAACGCGAAATCGGTGTGCGGCTTACAAGTTTGCCAAAGGTATAATTGCCTTTTCGCGCGATATTGACGCCCCCACCTCTCCCCCCGACACTTGCCACCCAATCGAGGAGGTGGGTTATGAATGGGATGGCGATAGTTTGTACGGCGGCGCTTGGGGTCTTGCTGTTTGGTTTGGGCTTGGTGATTTCGATGGTGCGGTTTTTGGCCAAGCGCTTTTACGGCCACGAGGTCGACCCGGCGGATGGGCTTTATAAGCTGGTGCGGGCGCACGGAAATACCGGCGAGTATGCGGCGTTTTTCGCTGTGTTGTTTCTCTATCTCGGCGCGCACACTCCGCCCGGTTGGGTGGTGGCGACCATGGTGGCTGCGACGCTTTGCCGCTATCTGTTCGTCATTGGCATGGTGGCGTTTCCGACCGTGGCCAAGCCAAATCCGATCCGTTTTCTCGGCGCGTCGGGAACCTATTTTACCGGGCTTGCGCTCTGCGGGGCGGTAATGAGGACCTTTTAAGCAGAGAGAGGTGGCTTTCTAACGTACCCCAACGATTAAGGTGGCATCGGCCTCGCCGGGTTCGGCGGTGGTGGCGGCGGCGGCCGAGGTCTTGATCTTGGCGGCGCGAAAGGCTTGGCGCAACAGGGCGGCATTGGCGCTTTCCGGTTTTAGCGCCAGACGCAGGCCTTGTAAGACCTTAGCGCCGGGGCTCAAATGCTCTGTGCGCACCTCCGCACCCGCTGCCCTCAAGGCCTCGGCAATGGCGGCGCCAAAACCTTGGGCTTCTGCGTCGTCAAACAGGAAAATCCTCACCTTGAGCGGAGGCGCGGCAGATTGCAGGGTGTGGGCGATTAGCGCCCTTTGATCGGCATTGAGACGCCGGGGCGCCTCAAGCGCGTCGCGCCTTTCGCGTTCGGCCCGCTCCTCCTCCAACCGCCGCTCGGTGGCGATTAACCGCTCTTGCGCGGTCAAGCTGTCGAGTTTCCACCTTTCCGCCTGAGCTGCGGCTTCTGCGGCTTGCGTCTTGGCCTTCTGGGTTTCGAGCGCGGTGCGACCCGCCTCAATTTCCGCAAAGCGCGCCCGGGCGGCGTTCATGCGCAAGGACCCATAGGCCCCCAGCCCCGTGGCGATCAGGCCCGCCACCAGCACCATGTTCGAAAGCGAGAGCCAAAACTCAGCAGAGGCAGGCGTGTCGGCGACCATGGCGGGCTCCTGACCCAAGATGAAGAAGACAGTTCAAGCGATTTACAGAGCCATTTATACGGCCTTAGGTTGTTATGCCGAGGCAGGGCTGGGAAAGCTAGTGGCAGAAAAGCCGCAGGCGGTTTGGGCTGGCTTTCCAATTGGTCGCGGTTTTCGGCTAACCTGCATCCTGGCCGCCCGTCTGGCCCCTCCAACACCGCATATGAAAGGACGCCCTGACGCATTCCCGGCCGCATTCCCTGCCGACCGGCGCAGGGTAAAGGCAGTATTTATGCCGCAAGATCTAGATTTTGAGGTTTTTTGACTTTCGCGGCCTCGCCTTCAGCCGCCGTTCATCATCGACCTTTCAAGATGGCGTCATGGATGAACCTCGTATCAAAGAGTTGAACCCTTATGCGGTTTAGGCGAAGTCTCTTGGCTCTCGTCTGCTGGACCAGTTTGGCTGGCGGATTGACGGCAAGCGCCCAGGCAGCGACGCCGGCGGATTTGGCGCTGATCAATCGGCTGACCTTTGGGATTTCGACCTCCGAGGTGGAGCGCTTCGACGCCATGGGCCGCGACGCTTGGCTGGCCCATCAACTCCACCCCGATCTGCATGGCGACCTCCCTCCTGCTGTTCAGGCCGAGATCGACGCCCTACCGATTTCGCAAAAAAGTCTGGCAGAAATTGTTTTCGACAGTCAGGCCGAGATCAAAGAGAAAAATCAAATTGCCGACCCGGCACTGAAAAAGGCCGCGCAAAAGGCCATCCAAGATCGCCTCAATGATCTAGACCGTCAGGCCCAAATGCGCAGTCTTTTGCGCGACATCTATTCGAAAGACCAGCTCAACGCCCAGATGACTTGGTTTTGGACCAATTATTTCAACATCTTCGCCCAAAAGCGCGACATTCGCCAAATGACGGGCGCCTATGAAGATGAGGCTATTCGTCCCCACGCGCTTGGCCATTTTCGCGACCTGTTAGAAGCCACGCTTCGCCACCCCGCCATGCTGCGCTATCTCGACAATGATCAAAACGCCAACGGTCACATCAACGAGAACTATGCGCGCGAGATTATGGAGCTCCATTCGCTGGGCGTCGGCTCGGGCTATACCCAAAAGGACGTGCAGGAATTGGCGCGCATCCTGACCGGCGTCGGCGTCTCCACCAATCCGAGCCCACCGAACCTGCCGCCTGCTTTGCGCGACGCTTACGTCCGTCAGGGCCTGTTTGAGTTTAACCCGGCCCGCCACGACTTCGGCGACAAGGTCTTTTTGGGCTATAATATTCGCGGTTCCGGCTTTGCTGAGGTGGAGGCGGTGGTTGATCTCCTGTCGCGCAATCCCGCCACAGCGCGCCATGTCAGCCAAAGGCTCGCCCTCTATTTTCTGGCCGACGCCCCCTCGCCGGACTTGGTCGACCATATGAGCCGAACCTTTTTGGCCACTGATGGCGATATGGCCCAAGTGCTGAAGGTTTTGATCGAGTCCGACGCGTTTCGTCGCTCCTTAGGGCACAAATACAAGGACCCGGTCCATTTCGTGGTGTCGGCTTTGCGCGCCGCCTATGACAAGCGGGTGATCGTCAATACGGCGCCAGCGCAAAACTGGATCAATCGCATGGGCGAGGGCCTTTATGGCCACGACACGCCCGACGGCTATCCGCTCGAGGCGAGCGCTTGGAATTCATCGGGCCAGATCGCGCTATCTTTTGAAATTGCCCGCCAGATCGGCGGCGGACCAAACGGGCTTTTCCGCCCCGCACCGCCCCCGCCACCGCCCCCTTCGCCGTTCACCATTCCCCCTGTCACACCGAGCGGGGGTGCGGGCCAGGCGACAGCGGCAACCTCATCTCAAACCGCTCCGGCCGCCCCGCCGCCACCGCCGCCGCAACCCGCAGACCTGCCCGGCTTTCCGGTGCTGGCCAATCGGCTTTACTTCCTCACCTTGGAACCCCTGTTGCTGCCCGAGACTCGCGCGGCTTTGGATCAGGCCGTCTCGCAGCAAGACTGGAACGCCATCTATTTGTCTTCCCCCGATTTCCGCTTTCGATGAGGCGCCCCCATGGATAGACGCACCCTGCTTCAGGCCGCTGGCGGTCTTGCCGCTCCAGGCCTCTCCCTCGCCCCGGCCTTCTCCCTCGCCCCTGTGTTTGCGGCGCGCGCCTATGCGACGCCTGCGTCGGATCAGAAGGTCTTGGTGGTCTTCTTGCGCGGCGCCTATGACGCGGCCAATATCGTCATCCCCACCGGATCTGATTTCTATTATCAAGCCCGCCCGACGCTGCAAATCGCTAGGCCCGATCCAAGCGACCCGAACGCCAGCTTGCCGCTCGACGCCGACTGGAGCCTGCACCCGGCATTGAAGGACAGCATCTATCCCCTGTGGCAGGCCAAGGAAGTCGCCTTCATCCCCTTTGCCGGGACTGACGACATGTCACGCAGCCACTTTGAGACCCAAGCCCGGATTGAGCGGGGTGAATCGGCTGCGTCACCTGGGCTAAGCTCCGGATTTATGGGCCGTTTGGCGCGCGAGGCCTCGGGCGCGAAGCCGATCAGCTTTACCGATGTCCTGCCGACCAGCTTTCGCGGCGCGGGCGATGTGCCCAATATCGGCGTCGCAGCACTCAGCGCCGCTGGCGTGGACCCGCGCCAAAAAGCCATGATCGAAAACATGTACCGGTCCGGCACCCTCTCCGGCGTCGTGCGCCAAGGCTTTGATATTCGCGAACAGGCCATGCAGGCGGTCAGTGGGCCCACCGACCCCACTGCACCCAAACCGGCAGGCTTTGCGCTGGCCATGAGCCGGGTCGCGCGGCTTATGCGGCTTGGCTATTCCTTGGGCTTTATCGATGTGGGCGGCTGGGATACTCACGTGAATCAGGGGGCGGCGACAGGAACGCTCGCCCAGCGTGCAGCCGAGCTTGGCAAGGGCTTGGCGCGCTTCGCCCAGGACATGAAGCCTGACCTGTGGCGGAACACGACCGTGGTGGTGATTTCCGAGTTTGGCCGCACCTTCCGGCAAAATGGCGACAATGGCACCGACCATGGCCATGGCAGTGTCTATTGGGTCTTGGGCGGCTCGGTCCGTGGCGGACGCATGGTCGGCGAACAGGTCCAGGTCGCCGAACGGACCTTGAACCAAAATCGCGACCTACCGGTTTTGAATGATTATCGCAGCATCTTGGGCGGTGTCTTTCGCCAAGCCTATGGCCTAAGCGCCAAGTCGCTTGACACCGTCTTCCCCGGTGCGCCGCAGCCCTCTCTCACCCTGATCTGAATTCAGGCGAAAAAGAACCCATCTGCAGCACGCCGCAGATGGGTTTTGAGGTGGGAAGACCCGATTTAGTAATTCCAGAAATTGATCGCTGCTTGGGTCCAGCGGCCAGCTGCATCCACATGGCTGACCGCCCGGTCGCGCAAGCCACGCGCAGCGGGGTTATCCTCTTCAGCGGTGATTTCGCTGTGGGTCTGGTTCAACAGGTCCATCGCCCGGTGTAACCGGCCCCGGTGATCGCCAAAGGGAAAGCTCGGCGGCGGCGGATCGTCGATATCTTTTTCATCGAGAATGGCCGCACCTTTCAGTTCCTGATAGGCGGCGCGAATTTCCGCCATGGCCCGCCCTTCAGCCTGATTCGCCGGTTGGTCCCAATTGTCATGATGGGCCAAAAGCCAATTGGCTTGGCGCAGATTGCTCATGGCCCGAACATAGGCCGGGTGTTGCGCCCACCATTGTGCATGGGCGGCGGCCGGCGCCATCAGGGCGGCCAGCGTGCTAATCAAAGCAAACCTGCGACTAAAGCGCATTTCTGATCCTCCCAAGTCTGGCAGGTGCGCGCGTGATCTCCGCGCAACCTTCCACGCTGTTCAGCCCCTTAAAAATTCCTAGCCGAATGAAGCTGAACAGAATTGGCAAGACGCGTTCAGCTGGCGTTCAGGTTTGGAGAGGATGGCGGTGACCTTTCGGGCGCGCGACCCGAATTCCGGCCCGAGGATACGGTCTGGCCAAACGGTGAAAGCGCCGATCTCGTCCCTAATATGGACATTTGCGACCCGCTTCCCCCATTGTTCTGGCATAGCAGGGGGCTAGACAGGCAGGGCCTGAAATTGCGGGAGATTGCTCGGTGAAATCGCCTTTTCGTCTGTTCGGCCCCGCCATATTTCTCATGGCCGCCCTCCTCGCCGCCTTCAGCGCCACACCCTCCTTCGCCGCAGGGCCGGGCCCAGCTTGGGTCGAGCTCGGCGCTGATGGCGCGCCCATTGTGCGAACCGCCGTTGGGGACGGTCAGCCCTGCCCAAGCCTAAGCGTGCGCCTCAGACTGCGTTCTCGACATCATCTGCCCATGAGCCTGCGCGCGCCTTCTGCCTCGGGCGCGAGCTTTGACATCTCCGTCTGCGAGGCCAGACTGCCACGGTCTGCCCGCCAGGTCTGGTTGGCCGGGGTGCGCCTTCCCCTGCCGCCGCGCACCATGAGGCGGTTGGTTGTCATCGGCGATACGGGCTGTCGCTTGAAGGCGAGCGCCAATGGGGGCGTGTTCCAAGCCTGCAATGATCCCAACGACTATCCCTTCGCGCAAGTCGCCAAGGCGGCGGCGGCGTGGAAGCCTGACCTTGTTATTCATGTCGGCGACTATCTCTACCGTGAGAGCCCCTGTCCGGCTGGAAATACGGGCTGTGCTGGCAGCCCGTCGGGCGATCGCTGGGCGTCCTGGCGCGCCGATTTTTTCGACCCGGCAGCGCCCTTGCTGCGCACGGCGGCGCTGGTCGCCGCCCGTGGTAATCACGAAGACTGCGCCCGTGCGGGCTCCGGCTATCGCCGCCTGCTCGACATCGCCGCCCTCAGCCCAAGCACCGATTGTCACGATCCCGCCAACCGGCTCGATGGCGACACCTCGGCGCCCTTCGCCGTCCCCCTGGGGCACGACACCCAACTCGTGGTGTTTGACAGCGCAGCGGCCGGAAATAAGCCCTTGGCCGCTGACGATCCGCTGATGGTGCGCTTACAAGCTACCTATGCGGCGATCACATCGCTCAGCGCCAAGGCTGGCCATACCATCCTGGTCGACCACCACCCCTGGCTCGCCTATGCTGCCGGAACCTCGAAATCAGGCCAGCCGACGCTCTATGGCGGCAATGCCGCCCTCATCTCCGCCTTTGCCTCAAAAAGCCCAGCATTGGCGCCGCCGTCAGCCGATATGATCCTCAGCGGCCATGTGCATGTCTTTGAGGCGGTCAGCTTCAAGACCGACTTGCCCGTACAGATCGTTGCAGGCTTTTCGGGCACGGACGAGGACAAGGTGCCCCTGCCCACCTCCCCGCCGATGGATCTGGACCCCGCCCCCGGGGCCAAGGTCGACCAACTGGCCTCCTGGATAGATGGGTTTGGCTTTCTGACCCTGACCCGCACAGGCGCCGCGCACTGGCGGATGGAGGTGCGCGACCGCTTCGGCAAGCCTCTACAGACCTGCCAGATCATTGGGCGGCGGCTCGCCTGCACCCCAGACCGGATCGCTGCGCATTCTGATTGAAGCCGCGGCGAATTCATGCTCGGTTCGCGGGGCGATAAGATGGGTTTGGAGACGGCGTGATGATGCGATTGAGCTTGGTGGCGGCGGGTGTGGTTTTGGCTCTGGCGAGCGGTGCGGTGGCCCAACCCTCAGCCGATCCGACCGAACCGGCCTTCCGCGCCCTCTATAAGGAGCTCGTCGAAACAAACACCACCTTGTCATCGGGCGACTGCACCGTGGCGGCAGCCCAGATCGCCACGCGCTTAAAAGCGGTGGGCTATGCCGAGCCCGACGTGCGGGTCTTTACCGCGCCCGGCCATCCCAAGGAGGGCGGCCTGCTGGCCACGCTGCACGGCACAGACCCCAGCGCCAAAGCCATCTTACTTCTCGCCCATCTCGACGTGGTGGAAGCCAAGCGCGCCGACTGGACCCGCGACCCCTTCACCCTGGTCGAGGAAGGCGGATATTTCTATGGCCGCGGGACGATGGACGATAAGGCCATGGCGGCGGTGATCGCCGACCTGCTGATCCGCTATAAGCAGCAAGGCTTTACTCCCCGTCGTGACATCAAACTGGCCCTGACCTGCGGCGAGGAAAATGGCGGGCTCGCCTTTGACGGTGCTGAGTGGTTGGTGAAGCAACACAAGGACTGGATCGATGCTGAATTTGCCTTGAATGAAGGCGCGGATGGGCGTCTCGACGATACGGGCAAGCGCAGCTATCTGGGCATTCAGGCTGGCGAAAAGGTCTATCAAGACTTCCGCCTAGAAGCGACCAATCCGGGCGGCCACTCGTCACTGCCGCGCCCTGACAACGCCATCTACCACATCGCCAATGCGCTCGGCCGGTTGGCGATCTTCGACTTTCCGATCCAGCTGAGCGATACGACCAAGGCCTATTTTACCCGCACCGCTGGACTGGTGGGCGGCGATCCCGCCAAGGCGATGCTGGCTCTCGTGGCCAATCCTGCCGACAAGCAAGCCGACGCCATCGTCTCGCGCGATCCGGTTTGGCATTCCATGCTACGCACCACCTGCGTCGCCACGCTGTTGGAAGGCGGACACGCGGCCAATGCGCTGCCACAACGCGCGGCCGCCAATGTCAATTGTCGCATCTTCCCCGGCATGTCGGTGGCTCAGGTGCAGGCCACCCTGACCACGGTCATTTCAGACCCTAAGGTGTCCATCACTGCCGTTGGCGATCTGGCGCCAACACCGCCCGCGCCGCCCCTGACCGACAAGGTGCTCGGTCCGGCCGAGGCGGTGGCCCATCAGATGTGGCCCGGCGTTCCCGTCTTGCCGATGATGAGCACCGGCGCCACCGATGGCAGTTATCTGAATGCAGGCGGCATCCCGACCTATGGCCTGACGGGCATGTTCTCCGACCGCTCGCTCGGCAATATCCACGGCCTCAACGAACATATCTCCGTCCAGTCGCTGATGGAGGGCCGGGAATATCTGTTCCGCGTGGTGAAACTCTACGCCAATGCCAAATAAGCGTGGTGGCAACAGCACCCAGCCCTACCCCGCGCTGGCTTTGGCAAGCTTTTGCGAGGTCGAGATTCGACCGATAATATAGTCTCCCGCCGTGGTCGGCGGATATTTGCGATCCGTCGGGGTGACGCCGAAATCCATCGCATCGACGGTGGCGACAAAGTCTGGATCATAGAAGGTGGCGATGGAGAGCCGCTCGCGGCCAGACCGGTTGGTGACCCGATGCGGGGTGGAGACGTAAAGATCATTCGACCAGCGGGCGAGCAGATCGCCAATATTGACCACCAAGGTTCCTGGGATGGGCGGCGCGGCAACCCAACCACCGGTCCGGTCCTGCACCTCCAGGCCGCCAACCTCATCTTGCCATAGGAGGGTGACACAGCCGTAATCGGTATGCGGCGCCACGCCGAACACGTCTTCGTCGGCCTCCGCAGGGTGGGGCGGATAATAGACGCATTGGGTGCGCTGCAGCGGCTTGTCGTATTTTCCGGCGAAGAAATTCGCCTGGACCCCAAGCGAGACGGCGACGGCGCGCAAGAAGGTTTGTCCGCAATCGGCCACTGCATGGAAATAGGCCATCAAGGCGCGCTCAAACTCTGCGTCTCCTTGCGGCCATTGGTTTGGTCCGCGCAGAGGTTGGCCAGCGAGCACGGCGGGATCGTCGCGCGGCAATTCCAGGCCAATCTGGAAATATTCTTTATAATCAGGGTGCTTGGAGCCATACATCTGGGTCCGACCGATGGCGTTAAAGCCTCGCACCGACTCTTTTGGCGCCGAGCGTAACTTCTCGTCCAGTGGACGGTGAAAGAACCGCCGCGCCGCCTGAACAGCATCTCCGATCACGACCTCATCAATGCCGTGGTTTTTGATGTAGCAGAAGCCCGACTGGATAAAGGCCTGGCGCACCTGCGCCGCCACGTTGCCGAGCGCGTCGGGGTCGGCGCTGTGCAGCGGCGCTAAATCGATGACCGGAATGAAAGGGGAGCTCCCCATGGTCGTCCTCGCTTCGTCTTGCCTGACAGAGAGCCTAAGCTAGCGCCCCTCATAGGCGTCTGTCGCCCGGATCAGTGCATCGAGGCTCGCCGCCAGTGTCGCGGGCGTAACCGGCTTGGCGATGAAGAGGTCGGCGCCCGCGCCCATGGCCTCGCTGCGGTGCTTTGGCAAGACATTGGCGGTCAGCATGGCGATCGGTGTCCGCGGACGCTGCTCGATCCGCTCGATGTCCCGCATGGCCTTGGCCGCCTCAACACCATCCAGCACAGGCATCTGCATGTCGAGCAAGACCATGCCAAATTGGCCGTTGCGGAAGGCGTCAACCGCTTCCTGTCCGTTGGAAACCAAGCTGACGTGCACGCCAAGCGGCGCCAACATCAATTCAATGATCCGTCGGTTCGCCGGATGGTCCTCCGCCACCAGGCAGCGAATCTGTTGGTCAGCGGGGCTGTCTTGCAGAGCCGTCGGCGGCGCGGGGTCGGTTCCTTGGCGCGGAGCCTTCACCTTGGCCGGTTTGATCGGGGCCCAAACCCGGAACGCAGCCCCTTGGCGCGGGCGAACCTGGATAGACATCCCACCGCCCATCCGCTCGATCAGGCCACGCGAAATGGCCAGCCCAAGTCCTGCGACGCCATAGGTTGCGCCAGGACCGCCTGCGTCGGGCAATCCTCCGGCAAACAGCTCTGGCGGACCGCGCGCGGCAAGCTCGGGTCCGGTGTCGGTCACCTCAACCACGAGGCGCGGCAGGCTTGCATCAAATTCGAGATCAATCGCAACAGTTACGCGACCTTTTTGCGTATAGCGCACAGCATTGGAGATCAGACTGGTGGTGACCTGCTTCAGGCGCGCCACATCGCCAAGAAAAACCCCAGAGACGCGGGGCGAAATTTCAATGCTATAGGCAAGGCCTGCCTGACCCGCCACGGACTCAAACCGGCGCGCGGCCTCGAACAGTTCGCCGCGCAAATCAAAGGGTTCCTCCGCGAGCGTGAGCGCCCCCGCCTCCATGCGGGCGAAATCGAGCATGTCATCGACGGCGCGCGTTAAGGCTTCGCCGGACTGTTCGATCAATCCGACAAGTTCACCTTGCTCCGACGACAGACCGCCCATGCGCAGCGCATCAACGACGCCAATGACCGCAAGCAAGGGCTCGCGCAATTCATGGCTCATGGCGGCTAGAAACGCGCTCTTCAAGCGATTGGCAGCGGTTTCCCGCTCAAGCGCCCGGCGCAACTCTTCGCTCTCATCGCCGGTGGCCGCGCCGATCAACAAGACACCGTCCCCAATCGGTGTCGCATGGGCGCTAAAATCTTGCCCCGGGGCTCGCCCCTCAAACGCGAACTTCGCGCCCGAATTTTGCACTAAGTGACTAAAGCTCGGCGCCCCGACGAACAGGTCGCTCAGCTTGGGATTGTCGGAGAGCGCACCAAACTCTGGGCTCGCCGCCAAGAGGTTCAAGTGCGAGTCGACAAAAATATATCTCAAATACAATGCTTTGACGTCTCGTTTCCCTGAGGTCAACTCCGCCACCCCGCTTACCCTAACCTGCTTAGCCAACCCTAAAGGCGAAGCAAAAACTGCATTTTCAGACTTAACAGCCCAAAATGGGCTTGACTAACTCCGCTCCCGTGTCCAAGCATAACTTACAGTTGTTAAGTTTGAAATGGCACACCACCTGCAAATAATTAAACATAGCCCGATCTCTTCACCAGTCAATTCTTGCGAGTCTGCGCGTCAATATGAATTACGCTGAAAAGAACTCCGACGGAGATCGGACACGTAAAAGCTACCTACTTCTTCGACGCCTCTTTGTGTCTGTCGGAGATATTCGCTCAAAATGCAAGGTAGAGATTGACGAGATTTTTTTGGTCCTCTGTCTGATCTTTGTCGCTGACGCGGACGCTCTGGTCAAATCCGAGAGCCGTCGCCTTGGCGGGGCAAGCGCCCACACGATTTCGCAAATGACGGATATCCCACGCGAAACCGTGCGTCGAAAGCTGCAAAGGATGATCAATCTGGGGGCGGTGATCCAAGACCCCGGCAAGCTCTATCATCTCAACCGATCCGATCCTTTGATCGTCGCCGTGCTGCAAGCCATTGGTCGGATGACGGATGATATTGATCAGGACAGCTAGGCCCAAGACGGATAGGCGCGTCTAAAACAGCTTCTTGCCGATGCCGGAAAAGGGTCGGAGACGGCAGCGACCACTGAGCAATTCTGTGCCCACCAGATCGCCGTCAAGGGTTGTGGTGCGCTCGTCACGCAGGTCGGCGGTGCGGCGACTGAAGCTGATCACCCGATGCACACGGGCTGGGCCCGCTGGCGCGTCGGCGAGGTTAAGCACCAAATTATCTTCTTGCAGCACGAGATCAGACGTCACCTCGCAGCGATCCTCACACCAGGCCTTGGATTGCAAGTCGATGCGGAAGTGCTTCTCGCCCATCGGCTTGGCGCGCGGCAAGATGCGCGAGATCTTGCATTGCAAATCGAAGCGGTCTGGCGGGAGCTTTGGCACAGCCGCGATCACGTTGACGCTCAAGACAAGGCTCAGGCTCAGGCCAAGCCCCACTCGGATCTGGGCGGTTCGGAAAGAGCTCGCCCGAGGGGACCGCCAGCCGTGACACACGCCTCGTCTCAAGGTTTCGCCCCTCGTTTGCGAATCGACCCCGAAAGCTTAGCATGATCGGCTAAGGCCTCTATCTCCTCTCCCCCCCCTGTTACAACGGGGCGGCGATGCTATCTAGTGAGGATGGACGTCAGTCGCCCCCACTTGCAGATCACGGACGCGCCTTTTGACGCCGCGGAAGCTTTGCGTGCCTTTGAACTTCGCTTATCGCGCGAGAGCGGCGCTGTGGTCAGTTTCACCGGGCGGGTCAGATCCGAAGCCGGGAGCACCCAGGCCTTAGAGCTTGAAACCTATAAAGGTTTTGTCGAAACGCACATCATGGAGATGGCGCAAGCCGCCCAGGCCCGCCACGGATTGAGCGCGGTGGCCATCATTCATAGAATTGGGCGCATTGCGGTGGGAGAGACCATCGTCTTTGTCGCCACAGCGGCGCCCCACCGCCGGGCAGCCTTTGAAGGGGCCGACCAGATTATGGATTTCCTCAAGTCGCGGGCGCCCTTTTGGAAAAAAAGCTATACCGAGGGCGAAGCCCGCTGGATTACGCCGCGCGACACCGACTATGTCGACGCCAGACGTTGGGATGCAGGCGCACCAGCCCAGAGCTGAACCTGCGCAGGAGGAGAGCGGGGCAATGGGCCTGGAAATTGGCGGCAAACTGGACACAGGCGCGAGGTTTCAACCGGTAAGGATCGCTGTCCTGACCATCTCCGATACCCGTGATGAAGAGAGCGACACCTCAGGCCAAATTCTCATCGACCGACTGAAGGGCGCTGGTCACGTCCTGGCAGACCGCGCGGTCGTGCGCGACGATGTGACGGACATTCGCCAAAAGGTGAAGGCTTGGACCGGGTCGGGTGAGGTGGACGCCATCTTGACCACAGGCGGAACGGGCTTAACCGGTCGCGACGTGACGCCAGAAGCCCTTTCGCCCTTGTTCGACAAAACGATTGATGGCTTTTCCGTGGTGTTTCACCTCGTCTCCTATCAAAGCGTCGGCCTCTCGACCTTGCAATCGCGTGCACTGGCCGGGATTATCGAGGGGGTGTTCGTCTTCTGCCTGCCAGGCTCAAATGGTGCCGTGCGGGATGGGTGGGATAAGGTGATCGCCGCCCAACTCGACAGCCGCCACCGCCCTTGCAACATGGTCGAACTGATGCCGAGACTGGGCGAGAAATGACTTCTGGCCCTGAACCCCTGACCCACCTCGACAGCACCGGCCGCGCCCGGATGGTCGATGTCTCCGCTAAGGTTGCGACCCATCGCGAGGCCGTGGCTGAAGGGCGCTTGATCATGTCGCCAGAGACCTTGGCCCTCGCCTTGGCAGGCGACGGCGCCAAGGGCGACGTCAGAGCTGTGGCGGAAATCGCTGGCGTCATGGCCGCAAAACGCACCAGCGACCTCATCCCCTTGTGCCATCCGCTCAGCCTCAGCGCCGTGCGGGTGAGCGTCTTCGGGCTCGAAGACGGAACGGGTCTTGGCGTTCGCACCGTCGCCACCACCACAGGGCCGACCGGGGTGGAGATGGAGGCGCTAACGGGCACCTCCGTCGCGCTCTTGACGCTCTATGACATGTTGAAGGCAGCGGAAAAAGGCATGCAGATCAACGCAGTGCGGCTGATCTCAAAAACCGGCGGCAAGTCTGGCGATTGGCGCGCCACCTGATGACCGACCGACTGCCCCTGCCCAGTGTCGACGCCGCCCGCGCCATCATGCTGGCCGCCGTCGTGCCACGCCACCCGGTTACAGCGCCGCTGGATGCACAGCTTTTAGGTCAGGTTCTGGCCCGCGATCTCGTGGCACTGCGGGACCAGCCGCCGTTTTTCTCAGCGGCTATGGACGGCTATGCGGTGGGTGCAGATGGACTGGGCGAGACGGCCAAAATCTTGACCGTGATTGGCGAGAGCGCCGCAGGCCAAGGCTTTTCACACGGATTAGGCCCGGGTGAAGCCGTACGCATCTTTACCGGCGCGCCGGTGCCAGAGGGTGCGGCCTTTGTCGTGCCGCAAGAAAACGCAACCCGTCGCGGCGATCAGGTCGACATCCATCCGCGCGACCAGAGCGGGCCCTATATCCGGGCCCAAGGCTCAGATTTTCGCGCGGGCGACACACTTCTGGCGCGCGGCGTACGGCTCGACCCCTGGCGGCTCGGCTTGGCTGCGGCGTCGGGGTGGGGCGGGCTTGAGGTTTATCCACCCCCGCGCATCGCCATTCTCTCGACGGGCGCCGAGCTGGTCCCGCCGGGGGCCTCCCTGCGCCCGGATCAGATCTTTGACAGCGGCTCGGTCGCCCTGTCCGCCTGGGCCCGGCAAAAAGGCGCGGAAACCCAAGTCCTGACACCCGCAACTGACGACGCGCGCGCCATCCGTGACGCAGTTGCGCCGGTTGTCGCAGACCTGATTGTCACCATTGGCGGGGCATCGGTTGGCGACCACGATCTGGTCAAACCCGCGATGAAAGACCTAGGCCTTGACCTGCGCGTCGATAAGGTGGCCGTGCGCCCCGGCAAGCCGGTTTGGTTTGGGCGCTTGGCGGATGGACGCTCCATTTTGGGCCTGCCTGGAAATCCGGCTTCGGCACTGGTCTGCGCCGAGCTCTTTCTCCACCCCCTGATCGCGGCGCTTTCTGGCGCAACCCCTGAGGTGCGCATCCTGCCAGCGCGCACCACCCAGCCCTTGAGTGCGAATGGCGCGCGAGAGCACTGGATGCGCGCGACCTTAAGAGCAGATGATCAAGGGAAGCCGTGGGCGACGCCCATGTCCGACCAGGATAGCTCACTCTTAAACGTCTTCGCCCAATCGAACGGCCTGATCCGCCGCCTGCCCGGCGCAGCGGCCTGTGCCACCGGCGACCCCGTCGAAATCCTGCCCCTCGACCGGATGTAGACCGACGCGGGTCAGCCCTCGCGAAGCTTGCGGATCAAGGTGTCGATATCTTGGGTCAAGGCGGGGTCGTCGGCGCGCAGCTCTTCAATTCGGCGCACAGCGTGTAAGACCGTCGTGTGGTCGCGACCGCCAAAGCGGCGGCCAATATCGGGATAGGACCGTGTGGTCAGCTGCTTGGCGAGAAACATGGCTGTCTGGCGCGGCCGGGCGACGACCCGTGTACGCCGCTCAGACAAAAGGTCCTCTTTTTTCAATCCATAATGCTCGGCCACGGCGCGCTGAATGTCGTCAACCGTAATCCTGCGCTCGGCACCCGGCTTCAGATGCGGCCGCAGATAGCTCGCGGCCTCCTCTTGGGTCAGCGACGCCAGACGCGGACCCGCACGGGCGACCAGGGTATTGAGCCCCCCTTCCAACTCCCGCACGGAGTCGGGGAAGCGATCGGCGAGAAATTGCAACACCTCTGGCCGCGCCCGACCATCGACGCCCAAAGCCGCAGCGAGCAGGGGCAGTTTCCGGCTGACAATGCCCAGCCGCAGCTCGCGCTCGGCGGGTTCAATGCCGCAGATCAGCCCAGCCGACAGGTGGGAGCGCAACCGGGCGTCAACCTCAGCCATGGCGGATGGCGCGCGATCCGACGAAAACACCACCCGTCGCCCTTCGCCCATCAGGGCGGTCAGGGTGTGAAATAGCTCTTCCTGCGAAGACTTTTTGCCGCCGATAAACTGCACATCGTCGATCAGCAACAGGTCGGCATTGCGCAGTTCATCCTTAAAGGCCGATCCGGTCCGCTCCATCACCGCCTTGACGAAACTGGACAAGAACCGTTCGGCCGTCAGATAGACAACCTTGGCCTCGGGCCGCACCCGTTGGGCTTCCCAGGCGATGGCGTTGAGCAGGTGGGTTTTGCCAAAGCCGTAGGGGCCGTGAAACAGCACCGGGTTGAAACAACCGTCCGACCATGCCGCCACCCGCCGGGCAACCGCTACGGCAAATTCATTGCTGGCCCCGGCGACAAAACTGTCGAAGGTGTAGCGGTCTTGCAAGCCAAGGCTTCTGCTTGCAGGTAGGGATGCGGGAACGACCGACGCGACCGGTGCAAGCGCCAAGGCCGCCTTATTCAGCGGGGAAGGCGCTACCGGGCTTGACGTTTGCGCCACGGTTGCGGGCGTGGAGGTTTGGCTTTGCGCCGCGCCGGCCTCGGTTTCAAACTCGACCCGCGACTTTAGATCCAAAGCGCGACGCTCCGGGTCGTTCTGGGCCCAGATTTCTCCAAGCCGACGCCAAGCATTGCGACGAATCCAGTCCCGGGCCATGCCGGTCGGGGTAACGACGACAAGACGGCCGCCGCTTGCGGTTTTGAGCATGGCGTGGGCGATCCATGATCCAAAGGTGTCTTCGCCCAACTCGCCCTTCAAAGTCATACAGGCTCTCGACCAAGCCGCAGCCGCCAAAGCGTCGGCGCTCAAAGCCCCATAGCCGTCTGCTTCCACTGCCTCCGCGCCGAACCGTATCGCCATTTCTCGTCGCCCACCCAGAAATTTTCGCACAAACATCCCCGAACGCGGAATCATGCCCACCCGCGCTTGAAGATGTAATCGAAGTAAAAGCTCCTACAGCCAGCGGTTGTTTATTGCCGCGATGTTCCGTAGGAAGATTGAGTTGCCTCATCCCCAGAGTAGCCATGCGTCCCTCTGGGTCAACAGCATTGTTTAGTGAAAAGTTCGGATAAATGTGTTGACACAAGCAAGCTTCGGACAGGCTTAGGAATTTTGTAAAACCGTCTGAGGTGTGACATTTTCGACTGCGAATCCTTCGCGCAGGCCACAGCGAAAAGCCGTAACACTACAAAAGCGTTACGGCTTGAAATTATTCAGAATTTAGACTGAAGCCCCGAGGGGCTTAGGCGGTTGCGAGCTTCTTCAGCTGGGCAGCCAAACGCGACACTTTGCGAGAGCCGGTGTTCTTGTGCACGACGCCCTTGGAGACCGCCCGCATCAGCTCAGATTGCGCCTCGACAAAGGCGTCTTTGGCCACCGCCACATCGCCCGCCGCCACGGCTTCGTCGAACTTGCGCAGGAAGGTCCGCACACGCGAGCGACGCGCCTTGTTCACTTCAGTGCGGCGTTCGATCTTGCGGATCGCCTTCTTGGCGCCGGGATTATTAGCCATGGGGTCTCACAACTACCTAAAACGCCAACGCCAGGGGGCGGGCGACAAAATGGAAGAGCGCGGGTATACTGAAACCCAGGGCCCACGTCAACGCATGCTTCGCAGACATTTCTGTGCCGGGCCGAAATGGGGGACCTCGCCCCCTTTAGCTTTGCAGTCCCAGACACAGCCTTGGCGCCTGTGGGGCTGAAACGGAACCCGACAAACTCTAGGCGCTGATCGCGCTCGCCTTGATCACCGCATAGACGGCGGCGCCGGGCTTAAGTCCCAGCCGCGCGACAGACGTATGGCTGATGATCGACAACAGGTCCGCCTCCCCGGCACGCAGGCGGACGAGGACCTGATCAGCGGGAATAGCGGTCATTGCAACCGCCCTTGCCGCCAGAATGTTGCGCGCCGACAACCCTTGCGGCGGAGCCCCGACCGCCAGCACCACATCGCTGGCCCGCACCAAAAGCGCAGTGCGGCCCTCGGCCACGCCGGACGGAGCTTGCGAGACAATAATCGGCCCGGCGGGCGTTAAGACAGCGGCTTCGCCTTGGCCTTCAGCCGACCATTCCCCTTCAAGGCGCACCGCCAGCCCCGGGGCGTGCCGCAACAGGGGCGAGGCCATGATCACGTCAGCAAGTCCGCCGGCCGCGCTAATCCGCCCATCGGTCAGGACCAGGACCTGGTCGGCCAACCTCGCCGTCTCTTCGAAGCTGTGGGTGATATAAAGAATAGGAATGTCAATGCGTCGGGATAGGCGCCAGATCAGGCTCGCAATCTCGTCTCGGCGTTCAGCATCCACGGAGGCCAGGGGCTCATCCATCAAGAGCAGCCTAGGTTGGGCGAGGAGCGCCCGGCCAAGCGCCACCCGCTGGCGTTCGCCGCCGGATAGGGTGGCCGGTCGCCGAGCCAGTAATGGGGCGATGCCTAAGACCGTGACCGCCTCGTCAAAACTTACATGGCCGGGGGTGTCCACGAGGAGGCGTTTCGCGCCGAACAAGAGGTTTTCCCGCACGCTCAAATGGGGGAAGAGGCGTCCCTCCTGAAAAACCATGCCGATCCGGCGTTGTTCCAAGGGGACATGGACGCCAGTCTTCGCATCAAAAAAAACTTGGTCATCCAGCGTAATGCGTCCCGCTTCCGGCCTTAGCGCCCCCAGGACAGCGCGGAGCAGGCTGGTCTTGCCCGAACCCGAAGGCCCGACCACCACCGTCACCCCATTGAGCGCCGAAAATTCGGCGTCCAACTGGAAGCCGCCGCGCTTCAGTGAGACTTGCGCTTCCAAGCAGCTCATGGCGCGATCCGTTGCCGCAGTCTGCGCATGACCGCTTCGGCCGCCACAAGGGCTGTGCCTGCCACCACAAGCGACATAATCGACAAGCGCAGGGCTTCAGCCTCACCGCCAGGGGTTTGTAGGGTGGCATAGATGGCGAGCGGCAAGGTTTCGGTCTCACCAGGAATATCTGCGGCAAAGGTGATGACCGCCCCGAACTCCCCCATCGCCATGGCGAAGCCCGTCAGCGCTGCCGCAATCACCCCCGGCCCGGCCAAGGGAAGCGTGACCGATACCAGCCGATCCCAGGGACGGGCGCCCAGACTTGCCGCAGCCTCATCAAGCCTTGGATCAACCGCTTCAAATGCCAACCTTAGCTGCCGTACCATCGCCGGAAACGCCATCACGCCGGAGGCGATGGAGGCACCCGTGGCGGTGAAGGCCAGTCGCACGCCCAGGCGAGCCAAGGGCGCCCCCAAAACGCCGTGCGCGCCAAACAAAAGAAGCAGCGCAAATCCGACCACGACGGGCGGCAAGGCCAGGGGCGCCTGACTGACAAGGTCAAGGAGCAGGCGACCGGGAAACCGTCGGCGCGTCAGGCCATAGGCGACCGCCACGGCTAAGGGCAAAGTGAAAGCCAGCGCCCGCACTGCAACGGTCAAACTGACGCGCAAAGCGACCAGTTCCGCCGGGCTCGGCAAAAAGGTCGACTGGAGGCTCAAGCGCGGCTCAGGGCTTAACAGGCGCAGCGGGCGGCGGGGCCTCGGCATCTGCCGGATCAGGCTTGGCGCTTGGCGGTCCGGTTGCCGGGGCTGTGCCGTTCAACAGGTCATTAATCGGGTCCGAATAGGCGCCTTCCGGCGCATTGGGGCCCGGCGGGATGGCGGTGACCTTGACGCGGCTCAGCGCATTGGCAACGAAGCTATGCCAGAGGTCGGCGGGCGAGGCGCCGCCGGTCACACGGCGCATGGCGGTATTATCATCCTTGCCGACCCAGACGGCGGTGACGAAGTCGCCTGTATAGCCGACAAACCACGCATCCTTGTAATCGCTGGTAGTGCCGGTCTTGCCGGCGACGTCATAGCCGGGCAGCCGGGCGCGACCGCCGGTTCCGGACACCACAACTTGGCGCAACATGCGGTTCATATAGCTGAGCGGTGGATTACCGATCACAGACGCCCGGTTATCCGCCTTGTGTTGATAGAGTACGCGGCCGTCAGCGCTGCGAATCCGTTCAATGCCATAGGCGGAGGCTTGCAGCCCCCCATTGGAGAACGGAGCATAGGCCTGCGCCATTTCAAGCGGGCTGACCTCGACAGCGCCAAGCGCCATGGACGGATCGAGATTGATCTCGGAGAGGATGCCCAGCCGATGCGCGACGCGCGCAACATTGTCGCGGCCGATCTCGTCAGCCAGACGCGCCGCCACGGTGTTCACCGATTGGGCGAGAGCCGTCTCTAAAGTAATCGGGCCCAAATATTTTTTCGTGTAGTTCTGCGGTGACCATCCATTGATTGTCACCGGCTCGTCGACCACCGGTTGGTCGGGCGTGCGACCGGCTTCCATGGCGGTAAGATAGACGAACGGTTTCCAGGAAGACCCCGCCTGACGCCGTGCATCCACCGCCCGATTGAACTGACTTTCAGAGTAGTTGACGCCACCGAGCAGCGCTAAGACCCGCCCCTGGCCGTCGAGGGCCACCAAGGCTGCCTGTTGAACCCCAAGCTTGGCGTCCCTGTCGGTCACCGCCTTGGCAGCCGCCGCCGCCGTGGCGTCGAGCGGCAGGTCGAGGGTTGTGTCGACCACCAGGTCCTGCTGCGGTTGGCCAACCAATTGGCGGACCTGGGCGTCAATCCAGTCAATAAAGTACTGGGCGTGCTGGCTGGCCAAGGTCGGAGAGACATTGACCGGGTGCTGGAAGGCGTCGGCCCGTTGCTCGGGCGTGATGGCGCCGGTCTGGACCATTTTGTCGAGCACAATCGTGGCGCGCCGCGCGGCCCGCTCGCGATCAGATATGGGACTGTAATGGGTGGGCGATTTCAGCAAGCCCGCCAGGATCGCCACCTCGCCAACGGAAAGCTTCGACGAGGGCTTATTGAAGTATCTCTGGGCCGCCGCCTCAATGCCATAGGCGCCCGCGCCGAAATAGACCCGGTTCATATAGAGGGCGAGGATCTCCTTTTTCGAGAATTTCTGCTCAAGCTCGACTGCTAAGATCAGCTCTTGGATCTTGCGCTTGATGGTTTGGTCTGGCGTCAGAAAGAGGTTCCGCGCCAATTGTTGGGTGATGGTCGAGGCACCCTCGGCAGCGTGGCGGTGGCGGACATCCGAAACCACGGCCCGTAAGATGCCGATAAGATCAAATCCCATGTGGTGATAGAACCGCCGGTCCTCAATCGAGACAAAGGCAGCCGGGACATAGGCGGGCATGTCATCGATCTTCACTGGTGGCGCATACTGGCTTCCGCGCACCGAAATCAGCCCACCAGACCGATCCAGATAGGTGATCGAAGGCTGGCGCTGGATGGCATAAAGCCGCGAAATATCCGGCAGGCCTTGGGCGAAGAAGGCGACGGCTGCCACTCCGATGATCGCGATCCAGACCACCGCAATGCCGAAGATATAGAGCAGTTTCACGCCAAGGCGCGAGGCGGGTTTCGGGGGTCGACGCGGCATGAAATGCGGCCCTGGGGTCCTTTGGTCTGCGAAGACGCCGGAACGCGCCTAGGTCAGTCAGGCCACATCTAACCCGAACTGCGACGAAAGGGAATCGTTGTGCGAGTGGGTTCGACCGCGTTTGCTGTCGTCTATTCGTCCGGCATCAGAATATGCGGTGCCTCGGGTGGCGAGGTTTCGAAGAGACCGATATCGAGCGCCCTTTGGGGACGCAGACCCCGCAAGGGCTGCTCGACCAAGGCGTGCAACAGGTCAGTGTCGAGCGCCTCCGCCGCCCGCTTGGCGGATCGCAACTTTCGCGCTTGCTGCGTCGGCGACGGTATAGGAGCTGCCGCCGCTAAGCGCCAATACCGGACCGAAAGCCGATAGCCGATCTGGACCGTGGGGTGGGGTTCGGGCCATCGGCGACCGCCCTGGAAGACTGGCGGCTTTGGCGCCAAGGCCTGGCTCGGGCGTCGGGGCTGGGCGCCGTCAATCAGGGCGACCGGCTCGATCTTTTGCCAAGGTGACCCGTCGACCCGTGCGCCAAAAAACGCCTTTAGCGCCTCCTCGCTGGCAAAGGCCTCGCCGACCCAGTCGGTGGCGAACTCCACTTCGCCTGCGCCTAAGAGTTTCGAGGCGTCGCGGGCCCGTGCGGCAAAGCCAAGCGGGGCGGTTAGGGCGGCAAGACCCGAAGCTGCGACAGGGAAAATCAAGCTCATGGGTCTAGTCTAGCCGGTCTCGAGATGAGATTGAACCGAAACCCAAGCTTTGGAGCGCGCACCGCGGATGGATTTGAGCGTCACCCTGATCGGATTAGCGGCAGCGCTCGGCCTCGCGACAGTCTTTGGCTGGCGAGGCGCTCAACCGCCCAACCCGGCCAGGGGTCCAAGACTGATCCCCTGGCGGTTCCTGATGGTGCTATCCGCCACCGCCGCCCTGGTGCTTTGCGCCCACCTCCTCGCCCTAACGGGGATCAAGGGCGGCGACTGAGGCTCAATACCCTCCCAGCCGCGCGTAACGATCTCGCAAATAACGGGTGCCGCCATAGAGCGCTTCGGTGACCCGGGCGCGCTTCATATAGAGCCCAGCGTCGTGCGCGTCGGTCATGCCAATGCCCCCGTGCATCTGCACCATTTCGCTCGAGATGAGATGGGCCGTCTCATTGGCCTTGGCCTTGGCCAGGGTCGCCAATTGGCTTGCGTCAGCCGCACCCTGATCAAGGGCGGTCAGGGCGGCCTCGACACAGCTGCGGGTTAGCTCCAGGGCCGTGAACATCTTGGCAGCGCGGTGTTGCAAGGCCTGAAAAGAGCCGATCAGCTGGCCAAACTGGGTGCGGGTCTTCAAATAGTCCAAGGTGATGTCGAAAGCCTGAGAGGCCGCACCCAGCATTTCTGCCGCCAAGCCGACCCGGGCCCGGTCGAGAACCTGCATCAGGACCGCAAAGGCCTCGCCGGGAACGCCCAAAACCGCGTCGCCGTTAACCGTCACCCCGTCAAACTCGAGATCGGCAAAGCCTCGCGTATCAATGGCATGCAGCGGGGTAGGCTTTAGTCCAGCCGCGCCTTTTTCCACCAAGACCAAAGTCAATCCCGTCTCGTCTCCGACCCTGCCAGCTGTGCGGACAAGCACCACAATCAAATCTGCGCTGGCGGCGTCCGGAATGAAGCGCTTCTTGCCATGCAGGACAAAGCCGTCGCCTTGCGCAGTGGCTTTTAAGGCCACTTGGGCCGGGTCGTGGTGAGCGGCCTCGTCGACCGCCAAGGTCGCGGTGATCTCGCCCGACGCGATTTTCGGCAACCACTTGGATTTTTGGCCCTCGTCCCCCGCCAAGATCAAGGCTGACGCCGCTGCCAAGGCCGTTGAGTGCAGCGGAGAGGCCGCGAGGGTGCGACCGAGCTCTTCAAGCACCAGACCGAGCCCAAAAAGGCCAAACTCCGATCCGCCATAGGCCTCCGGGATAATCACCCCTGCCCAGCCCATCTCCACCATGTCTTTATAGAGCAGAGGCGAATAGCCGGTTTTCCAGCCCTCGCCATCGCGAAGCGCGCGCAGGGCTGTGGTGGGTGCGCGCTCCGTTGCAAAGCTTTTCGCCGCATCTCGGAGCAGGTTTTGTTCCTCGGTCAAGACCGCCATGTGCTTCGCGCTCCTATTGGTGGTCGAGGAGGCCGAGCACGCGCTTGGCCACCACATTGAGGTTGATTTCCGAAGTGCCGCCTTCGATCGAATTTCCCTTTGATCTGAGCCAAGCGCGCGTTTCGCGAATGGCGCGCGGATCAAACCCGTCTCCTGCCCAGCCGAGCCCGTCGAGGCCCATGGCTTCGAGCATTAATTCCTGCTTGTCCTGATTGAGTGTGGCGGCGGCATATTTGACAATCGAAGCGGCGGGACCGAGCCCCTTACCCGCCTTGGCCTCCGCCTCGACACGGCGCACGGTCAGCGCAAAGGCCTTGGCGTCCATCTTGTGGGCGGCGATGCGGGCGCGCAAATCCGGATCGGCGATCTTTCCTTCCATGGCGCCGACATGCGCCAGCGCTGCCTCTTCGACCTCAAGGCCGGCTGCGCCGCCAAATCCGCCCGCCGAGATATTTTGCCGTTCGAACTGCAACAGGCGCTTGGCGATCTCCCACCCGCCGTTCAGCTTGCCGACCAATTGGGACTTTGGCACCTTCACATTGGTAAAGAAGGTTTCGCAGAAGGGGCTCTCACCGGAGATCAATTTGATCGGCCGGGCTTCCACGCCCGCCGTGGTCATATCGAACAGGATGAAGGATATCCCTTCGTGCTTACGGGTCGTATCAGTGCGGACAAGACAGAAGATCCAGTCGGCTTGATCGGCATAGGAGGTCCAAACCTTTTGCCCATTGATCACATAGTGATCGCCCTGATCCTCGCATCGTGTCTGCAGCGCGGCGAGGTCTGACCCGGCGCCCGGTTCCGAATAGCCCTGGCACCATCGAATTTCGCCCCGGACGATTTTGGGCAAATGCTCGCGCTTCTGCTCCTCCGTGGCATATTCCAACAGGACAGGTCCCAGCATCCAGACGCCAAACGAAAACAAGGCGGGTCTGGCCTTGATCCGGTTCAGCTCCTGCTCCAACACCCGCGCTTGTTGGGCGCTCAGTCCGCCCCCGCCATAGGCCTGGGGCCAGGTTGGCGCAGTCCAGCCTCGTTCGGCCATACGCTCCAACCAAAGCTTGGCGTCAGGATTTTTCCACTGGAAGCGACGCCCTCCCCAGGGGGTCTCGTCAGCCGTCATCGGCGTACGCATGGAGGCTGGACAATTGGCCTCAAGCCACGCGCGCGTCTCGGTCCGGAAGGTGTCTATATCGCCACCGAAATCAGCCATGTCGCCGCTCTCCCTGGTTCTCGCGCCTGTAAGGACGCTTTGGCTTTGTTATCGATTATCGGCGTTTAGTTTAACCTCTGCGCCGCATTTGTGGAGGGGCAATTGTGCGCAGACTGGCGCCCCTCTGTTAGGTCGGGTGCGGCGGAAAAATCCCGGCGCGGGTTAGGGCCGACGGTGCAGGCCTTCCGAGCTTTTCCCCAATCCAATTGGCGGCGTCGATCAGGCGGTCGAGGTCGAAGCCGGTTTCAAATCCGGCACGATGCAACATGTGGACAAGGTCTTCCGTGGCGATATTGCCCGTGGCCTTTGGCGCAAAAGGACATCCGCCAATGCCGCCACAACTCGCATCAAGAATGTCGACCCCGGCCTCGACACCGGCGAAGGCATTGGCGAGACCCGTGCGACGGGTGTCATGAAAATGCAGGCGAAGCGGCAAGTGAGGCGTGAGCGCTTTGGCCAATTCAACCCGCCGCCGAACGGTCCATGGGTCGGCTGCACCTATGGTGTCCGCCAGAGCCACCTCATCGAGCTTTAGGGAAACGATGTCGCGAAGGATGGCTAGCAGCTGAGCTTCCGTCACCTCGCCAGCAAAGGGACAGCCAAAGGCGACCGAGATCGTCGCCGTCACCGGCATGCCGACCCCTTCGGCGCGATCGACAATGCGCGCCAAGGCCTCGATCTGGTCGCGAACCGTCGCAGCTTGATTGCGCACACCAAAGGCGTCGGTGGCGCAGACCACCACATTGGCTTCATCACAGCGCGCTTCGACGCAGCGCTCAAACCCGCGTTCATTGAGCACCAAGCCAATTCGGCGTCCCCCGGATTTCGCCGAAGGCAGGGTCTGCATGATCGCCTCGGCGCCTGCCATCTGCGGCACCCGCTTTGGATTGACAAACGAGACGGCTTCGATCCGTCGCACGCCTGCGGCTTCCAATTTTCCGATGAACTGAACCCGATCCTCCGGGGTCAGGACCACAGCCTCATTTTGCAGGCCATCGCGAGGTCCGACTTCGACAATCTCGATCCGGCGGCTCATGGCGTCTCTCCGGTCCCAGGTGCGGCCCGCCACAATTCCAAGGTCACTTGTTTTCCTGTCGAGGTGTTTAGGCCCGAAACCGCGCCAACCCTTACAGCTGCGACCCCTTCGGAACGTAACAGGCGTTGGAAGGCGACAGCCTCTCGACCTTCAATCAAAGCGGGCTGACCTTCCGATAAGCCCTCCACGGCGTCGGCGGCGTCGCCGAGCTCTGTTGCAGTGCCAAGTTGGAAGACGAGACTGGGCTCAGCATAGCCCGCCACGACAATGGGGCCCTCGGTGACGCCATCGCGGGGGTCGAGGTGGTGGGAGGCGATGAGCCGCGCTGCCTCTTGCGACACCCAGATGGGTCGGAGTTGCGGGGCCAGCCCCCCAGCCATGGCGCCGTGGGCGAGAGCGCCAAGCCCCAAGGCGAGCGTCAAGGCGATCTCAAACCGACGCGGCTGCTTGCGATGCGAAAGCACGGCCACCGCACCGGCAACCCCGGCGGCGAGCGCCAAGGCCGCCGCCACACCCGCGAGCGGGGTAAGGCCTGCACTGCCAAACCGTCCATTGGCGACCAAGGGCAAGGCTGCGATGAGGGCGCCGACGCCTAAGGACGAGGCGGCCCCGATCCACGCAGTGGCTCGCCCAAAACCGTCGTGCAGACTTGCCGCCATGGCAAGCGCCAGAGCACCGTAGGTCGGCAAGGGATAGTGGATCAACTTGGTCGGCGTGGCCTCAAACACCAACCATGCCGGTAAGGCCCAGGCCAAGGCAAACCTAAGGAGTGGATCGCGTCGCTTCCGCCACAGGATCGCCACCGCCGCGGGCAAGAGGGCGGTGGCGGGAAAGAGCAGGATCGGCGCCAGCAAGGTGTGGAAGCCCGGCAATGCGCCGTGGCTCTCGTGTCCACCGTGCAGCTTAGGGGCCAGATCACCACCCACGGCGGCCCCCCAAAAACGGCCATCCGTGGCCACGGTGATGGCCATAGCCCAGGGTCCGACCACCAGGACGACAAGGCCAAGGCCGAAGAGCCAATTCAAGCGGGCCGTCCAGGCCAAGGTCCGGTCCAAGGCCCACAGCGCCAAGAGCGCCAGCCCCGCCACCATCGGTCCGATCGGGCCCTTGACCAGGATGGAGACCGCCAAACCCAGCCAAAAAAAAGTGACCCAAGCCTTGCGGATGGGCTCCCCCCGACGAGAGGCCAGATAAATACGACCCAGGGCGGCCATGGCCAGCGTCGTTGCACCGCACAGAACAGCATCGGTCTTGGCGATAAAGGCTTCGGTGGTCAGTAAGACGCCCGATCCAAAGAGCGCGCCCGCGATCACTCCCGTCCTTTGCCCCAGGGCCGCGCCAGCGAACCAGGTTAGCGCCGCCGCGGCAATTGAGGCGCCGAGCAAGGACGGCAGGCGATAAGCCCAAATGGCGCGGGCTTCGACGCGGGAGACCGACGCCACGCTCACAGCCTGAAGCCAATGGATTCCCACAGGTTTCTTGTCCCGTGGTGCATCTTGATAACGAATATTGACGAAGTCCCCCGTCTCTAACATCTGAGCGGTGGCTTGGGCAAAGCGCGATTCATCCCGATCAAGCGGCGGCAGAGCCAGAAGTCCCGGCAGGGCAGCGACCACCGTAAACAGGGCAGCGATCAGCGGACCGCGCCAGCCTCGGCTGATCTTCGATAGCCAGTCGAGGGGCGCATCGGGGCGCGCTTGCGGCGAAACGGCTTCGGCGGCAGGGGGGGCGGCAGTGCGTGTCATGTGAACGCGACCTTAAATCAGCAATCTCGCCTTGGACAGCGGCGAAGGTGTAAGATAGAAGCCGCCGTCCCGGACGTGTCAGGGACACGGGCGAGTTCGCGCCCCGGCGGGAAAAAAGCGCTCATGTCAGATCCCATTGCCCTCAACCCGTCCTCGCCGCTTCGCGTCTCGATTGTCGTGCCAGTCTATAATGAGCAAGGGGCCTGTGGGGATCTTGCCCGGGAAATCGCTGATGCCTTCAAAGGCGTGGCCTGCGAGATCATTTTTGTTGATGATGCGAGCCGGGATGGGACGGTCGAGGTGCTACGCGCCCTCAAAGCGGATATTCCGGCGCTGCGAGTTCTGAAACATGCTCAAAATGCGGGGCAAAGCCGCGCTGTTCGCACGGGCGTGCTTGCGGCGCGCGCCAACATTATTGTCACACTCGACGGCGACGGACAGAACGACCCAAAGGACGCACCGGGCCTCGTCCAGGCCTTGGAAAGCGGCCCTGTCACTTTGGGGCTCGTCGGGGGTCGGCGGCTCAAGCGCCAAGATCGTCTGGCCAAGCGGCTCGCCTCAAAATGGGCGAATGCGATTCGCAAGCAGCTCTTGCACGACCAGGCGGACGACACAGGCTGTGGCCTGAAAGCCCTTCGGCGCGACGTCTATTTGCGCCTACCCTATTTCGATCATATGCACCGATACCTGCCAGCCTTGGTTATCCGAGAAGGCTTTGATGTCGCCTTTGCCACAGTCAACCACCGGCCGAGACTGACGGGAGCGTCGAAATACACCAACCTCGGAAGACTAGCCGTTGCAGTTAGCGATCTCCGTGGCGTCATTTGGTTGATTAGACGCGCGAAAAGGCCAGGTGAAGTTGACGAACTCTAAACGAATTTCGTCAATGAGACGGCCTGTCACGGCTTCTCGTATTGAGAAAGCTGTGCCATACGATCTTCTAGCATCGCCGCTTCGCGAGACTATGTATCGCGGCGTCGTGAGCGAAAACCTGAGTGTGTGGCGAATGTGACACGCCACTTGGGGGGTTCGCTTGTTATATAACTCTGGATGCTGAGCATTTGGCTTAGCCGGAAGGGCAAAAGAGGGCTCTTAGTATGAAGACATTGCTTTTCGCGGGGGTCGCAGCAACCGCGGCGCTCTTCGCAGCGGCGGCTCAGGCCGCCCCTGAAACCGGGTGGTACGGCGCGCTTGACGTCGGAGCGCACCAAACCTCCACCATTCGGGGTTCATCCGATGGCACCGCACCCGATGGCGGACCCTACTCCTTCAATTGGAGCACCCAATCCGATTGGGCTGGTTTCGCCCGCATCGGATACCAGGTCAGCAACCACGTCCGCGTGGAACTGGAAGGCGGTTATCGTCCCTCCAAGCTTTCTGGCGTCTTGCAAAGCGCGAACCGCGCGGGTGAACCGGCTGGTCTCTGCACCGTCGGTGTGATCCGGTCGGCGTCGACACCTTGCGGAAAGCCAAACGGCGGCTTTGACGACCAAACGGTCATGTTGAACGCCCTCTATGATTTCCTTCCCGACCGCCCGATCTCGCCCTTCCTTGGCGCGGGTCTTGGTGTGAATACGGTCAAAGAAAGCGTGAACGGCCAGTTCGCTACGACGCCAGCCGGCGCAGGCGTGCAAAACCTGAACGGCTCGAGCGACAAGTCGGCCTTTGCTTGGCAAGTCATTGCAGGCCTGTCGTGGCGCGCAACTGAGCGATTGAACGTCGATTTGACCTACCGCTACCTCAATGGCGCTAACGTCCGTTGGGACACTTTGGGAACAGGCGCTCTGCAACCCGGCACCTTCCATGGCGAAGTGGCGGACAATTCGGTGACCATCGGCGTACGCTATTCCTTCGCGGCTCCGCCGCCTCCCCCGCCGCCGCCGCCACCACCACCGCCGCCACCGCCCCCGCCGCCTCCTCCGCCGCCACCACCCCCTCCGCCCCCGCCTCCGCCCCCCGTGGCTGAAGCCAAGCAGTTTGTGGTGTACTTCCCGTTTGATCAGTCGGTGCTGACCTCGGACGCCCAGGCGGTGGTTCAGGCAGCGGCTAACTACGCCCTCGCCGGTCACGCCACCCACATCATCGTGGTGGGCCACACGGACACCTCGGGCTCGGTGAAGTACAATCTGCGCCTGTCTGAGCGCCGTGCGAAGGTCGTGGCAGACGCGCTCGTCGGCCTCGGCGTTGTCAAAGAAACCTTGGCCGTCGACTGGAAGGGCAAGACCGATCTCGCCGTCCCGACGCCGGATGGGGTGAAGGAACCTTTGAACCGTCGTTCGACGATCGACATCTCGTTCAAATAGGGCGCTGGGCGCACATCGCGCCCGTCGCTAAAACCTAGAGCGAAGGCCCGGCTCCTCGGAACCGGGCCTTTTCTTTGCCTCGATCCAGGTTCACGAAAGCGTGAACACAGAAACTGTCACCCAAGGGCGCGTCCATGCGTAACTGAAGCATGACCCAGAAACGCCCCCTCCTGATCGCCGCCGCGCTTGCCGCCGCTTGCCTTTCCCTCGCCGCTGCGCCCCTTGGCCAACGAAAGCTCGAGACCGCCATCTTCGCGGGCGGATGCTTTTGGACCATGGAGCATGGGCTCGAAACCCTTCCGGGCGTGGTGAAGGCCGTTTCCGGCTTTACTGGTGGCCACGTGGCCAATCCCAGCTATGCCGATGTGACCACCGAAACCACCGGCCATGTCGAAGCGGTCGAAGTCACCTATGATCCGAGCCAAATCAGCTATCGGCAATTGGTGGATCATTATTGGCGGCTGATCGACCCAACCGACGATGGCGGCCAGGCCTGCGACCGCGGCCCTTCCTATCATTCGGCGATTTTTGTCGCCTCGCCGGAGCAAAAGCGCGACGCCATGGCCTCCTTGGCGGCGATCAATACCGGCAAGCTGAAGGGGCACATTGTCACGCCAATTCGCGCCGCCGTGACCTTCTGGCCAGCGGAAGGCTATCATCAGCACTTCGCCGAAAGGAACCCGGCGCGCTATGGGCTTTACCGCGTCGGATGCGGCCGCGACCGGATCTTAGCCAGCATCTGGGGGCAATAGACACCCGCGTCCCGTCCTCGCGCGACGACAGAAATCGATGTTTCGGGTCGCTTGCCGCTTGACCTTGCGGCCTGAACTCTCTTACTGCCCGCGCCTCCCTGGTCCTACCGACTTCGGCGCGGAGAAACGCCCCATGTCTTTGACCGTACCTGCCGAGTGGTCCGCCCACGCCGCCATGTGGGTTGGCTTTCCAAGCCATGCTGACCTGTGGGCCGAAGACCTTGAAGCGGCTCAGCAAGAAGTGGCCGATTTCGCCCTTGCCTTGGCGGACGCTGGATCCGAGCGGGTTCGATTATTGATCTGTGGCGAGGCGGCGGAGAAGTCGGCGCGGTCCTTGATCGGCGATGCCAGTGGTGTCGAGCGGGTGCGGGGATTTTTCGGTGACGTGTGGCTGCGCGACACTGGCCCGATCTTCACCCTGCAAGATAGCGAGCTGCAGGCGGCAAGCTTCCTGTTCAACGGCTGGGGCGGGAAATATGTGCTGGCCGACGATGACACCGTGGCCGAGCAAATCGCCTCAGCCTCAGGCGCGATGCTCAACCGCCACGGCTTTGTCGTCGAAGGCGGCGCCCTCGACCATGATGGCTTCGGCACGGTGCTGACCACACGCCAATGCCTGCTCAATCCGAACCGAAATCGCGACTGGACCGGAGAGGCCGCCGCCGAGGCGGCACTCTCGGAGGCGCTCGGGGCACGGCGGGTGATTTGGCTTGGCGAGGGTCTCGTCAAGGACCATACGGACGGCCATGTCGATAATCTGGCCCGGTTTGTCGCGCCGGGCGTTGTCGTCTGTCCCGTCGCCTTCGGAGCGGACGACCCCAATGCCGAAATTTATGACGAAGCGGCGCGGGCGCTTTCCGGGGCCAAGGATGCGCGCGGTGTTGCCCTGCAGGTCGTGCGTATTCCGTCGCCCGGGCGCATTGTCGATGCCGACGGCGCGCCTTGCCCGGCCTCGCACATGAATTTCGTCATCGCCAATTCCGCCATCCTCATGCCGACCTATGAGACCGAAGCCGCCAGTTTGGCATTGGACGCGCTTCAGGGCCTGTTTCCGGAGCGCCGGGTCATTGGCCTACCCGCCAAGGCCTTGCTGACCGGCGGCGGGTCATTTCACTGCATCACCCAGCAGGAGCCCCTTCCATGAGCCGCATCCTGACCCTTGGCGTGTTGCAATATGCCTATGGCGAGGACATGAGCGCCAATATCGCCAAGACGGCTGATGGGGTGCGCGCGGCAGCCGCCCAAGGCGCTCAGGTAGTTTTGCCGTCAGAGCTGTTTCAAGGCCTCTATTTCTGCACAAGCCAAGACGAAAGCTGGTTCGCACAGGCCTTTGCCTGGCGCAGCCATCCGTGCGTCATCGCCATGTCCGAGCTTGCCGCCAAACTTGGCGTTGCGATTCCCGTCTCAATTTTTGAGCGCGACGGCCCACATTACTACAACAGCTTGGTCATGCTCGATGCCGATGGCACGCCCTTGGGCGTCTATCGCAAGAGCCACATTCCAGACGGCCCCGGCTATCAGGAGAAATACTATTTCCGGCCCGGCGATACAGGCTTTCGGGTTTGGCAGACGCGGTTCGGCAAGATCGGTGTCGGCGTGTGCTGGGACCAATGGTATCCCGAATGTGCCCGCGCCATGGCCCTGATGGGGGCCGAAGCCCTCCTTTATCCAACCGCCATTGGCTCAGAGCCGCATGACGCCGCGCTCGATACCCGCGACCCGTGGCGACGGGTGATGCAGGCCCATGCGGTAGCCAATGTCATGCCGGTCGCAGCCGCCAATCGCGTTGGACATGAAACCGTCAAAGGCGCTGATCAGACCTTTTATGGCTCATCCTTCCTCGCCGATCATCGCGGCGATCTGGTCGCAGCACTGGACCGAACCGAGGAAGGTATCCTGACCGCGCGCTTTGACCTCGATTTTCTCGCCACGCACAGGGCTGCCTGGGGCTTTTTCCGCGACCGTCGGACAGACCTTTATGGCGCACTGGCGCCCGGCCGTCTCACCCCCGAATAGACATGCACTGGACCACCCAAAGGCTCATTCTGCGCCCGTGGTGCGCCGACGACGCAGCACCCTTTGCAGAAATGTCAGCCGATCCCGAGGTCATGCGCTTTTTTCCATCGACCCTCAGCGCGACAGCGGCGCAGGCGCTGGTGGCAGGCGAAAACGCCCTCTTTGCCGACCAAGGTCTTGGGGTGCTGCCTGTGACACTGCGCGCGACGGGCGCTTTTTTGGGTTGCGTCGGATTACACCCGATCAGGCCGGACCTCCCCCCTGGACCGGGCGTCGAAATCGTCTGGCGCCTGGCGCGCTCCGCGTGGGGCCAAGGCTATGCCCCCGAAGCCGCACAGGCTTGGCTCGATTATGGATTTTCGACGCTCAACTTGGCGGAGGTGATCGCCTTCACGGCGGAGATTAACCTGCCGTCTCAGGCGGTGATGCGAAAGCTTGGCATGCGCCGAACCCCCGACAAGGATTTTGATCATCCGGCCCTGCCCGAAGGGGATAGACTTAGGCACCACGTCGTCTATGTCGCGCCTTGAACACGCCTTTTAGGCCGATACCGGGAAGGTCGGCCAGCGTTCGGATATCTTTCCGCCCTCATAAACCAAAAGATCGCCGAATTGGAACAAGACAGCTTCGCTTTGATTGGGGCGAAGGAAGACATAGTCGTCTGGCTTTAAGTTAACGCGGCGCGATCCGGTCAGCATCTCTTGATTAGAGGAGCGCCCGAAGAGGTCATTATATTGCAGTCCTGGCGGCGAAAGCGGCTTGGCCAGCCAGTGGCCGCCATAGATGAAAAACGCCCGCTCCGTATTTGGGTCCAATGCCCCCATGACGCCCGACAAAGCCTCCAAGCTTGGAATCTGGGTGCGCTCCAAAGCCTTGATGACCGGCGTCGCGATATAGGCGGCCGCACGGCAACGCACCAGGGTCTTGAGGTCGAAATCACCCGGTTTGACAAAGGCCGAGCCAATCGAGACCTCATTCGCTTCTGTGCCTTCGGCATGGAGGGCGAAGGTCGGGCTGCCCGCTGAATTCAGCGTCATATGGGCGATGTCTGCGCCCACCACCTCGGCCAAAACGCGCTTCGCCGCCGCATAGGCCTTTTGCGAGGCGCCAAAGGCACTGCTTGGATTGGGCGTCTTCGGAATATGGGGATCATAGCCCATCAGGCCCGCGATCTGCAGGTGCGGGTTGACTCTCGCCTCGATCAGCACCTGCCGCAAAAGGGCGGGATCGCTAAAGCCGCCGCGATGCAATCCGACATCGATCTCAAAATTTACCCGCGCCTTGGCGCCCTTGGCTTGGGCGGCGGCAGCAAGCGCCCGCAGCCGTTCCGGCGTATCGATCAACCATTGCGGCCCAAGGGTTGCTTTCGGATCATGGGCATCGAAAAAGGCCACGGACTGCAAGGTCGGCAGGGGCTTGCCCATCAAGATATCCGCCTCTGGGCGGCGGCGGGTCATTTCGTCGAGCATCGCCCCATTAAACACCATGAAGCGGTCTGTCTTCAGTCCGGCCGCGACGTGGTCAATCAGGTCGATAGCGGGCAGGGATTTAACGACCACCCTCACGGGCAAATGGGCCGGTTCGGTAATTTCGCGCACCGCTGAAATATTGGCGTCGAGTTTCGTCTTATCGATGATCAGGCTGGGTTGGGCCACCCGCGCCGCAGCCAGCGCCTGGGACAAGGCCAAGAAATAGGCATCATGGCCGCCGGACCCCCTATCTGCCTTGCGACCCACGAGAGCCGCCAAGCCACCCAGACCGGCAAGGCCTGCGCCGGTCATGGCCAACCGCCGCGACGGACGGCGCTTGGCGTCAGGAGGATCGCGTTCAGCCATCAATCAGCACCTTTTTCAAATAGGGATTGAGGAAGCGCCCCCCAGGATCGAGCGTGCGTCGGATTTCTAGCGCGTCCTTCCATCGCGGATAAAGCGCCTGAAAATCCTTGTAGCCCAGGGAATTGAGCTTGCCCCAGTGCGGCCGTCCGCCATATCGCCTTAAGATCGGCTCAACCAGATCGAAAAGGAAGGCATAGTCATCCTTGTAATAGGCATGAACGGCAATGGAGCCGCTTTGTCGCTGATAGAAGGGCGACAGCCAGGCATCGTCGGGCGCGATGGTTCGCACCTCAATCGGGAAGAACACATCGCTGCGCTTGCTCTCGATGACCGCCACCACCTCCTGCAAGGCCGCGATCTGCTGCTCTTGCGGCAGATGAAACTCCATCTCGTTGAAGCGAACCGGGCGATCCGTCGATAAGAGCTTCCAGCCTTCATCGATCATGTCTTCTGCCGCCATGCCGTTCATCATCTTCTCGGCGACAAACCGGCGCAGGGCTGGGACAGGCCCAAACACATCGCGCAGCGTCTTGAGATCCATCAAGACTTGGCTGTCCGTCTCGGGGCCGCGCGGCAGAACCGGCTTGTCGGTCGGGTCGGCGGTGATCAGGGCGGCCTTATCCGTAAAGGGAATGACATAGAATTCGACATTTCGGTGCGTGGCCTTCAGCCGTGGCCAGTCTTCCGCCGTCTCGCGCCAATCGCGTAGCTCGACCCGACGGTGCAGCCGGACGAGTGGCCTGTTTTGCAAGCTCGCCTCGGTCACGACGCCAAAGGCGCCCAACCCGACTCGGGCGGCCGCATAGATGTCAGGGTTGTTCTCCGGGCTACAGTCGAGGATTTCGCCCGAAGCCGTCGCCAAGCGAAAGGCCAAAACCTCGCCATGGATGGCGCGCAGGGTCTCACCCGTGCCATGGGTTCCGGTGCCGAGCGCGCCACCGAGAGACTGTTTATTGATATCGGGCAGGTTGGGCATCTCCTGCCCAATCGCGGCGAGCGCTGGCCCCAAATCGCCAAGCCGTGTGCCAGCCCGCACCCGGGCGGTCAGGGCTTTCGGATCATGGTCGATCACCCCGCTCATACGATCAAGACTGATGAGGGTGCCCGATGTCGGCACGAGCGGCATAAAACTATGCCCCGCACCCACCACGCGCAAAGGCGCAGGCGAGGCTTTCAGCCCCGCGACCAATTCATCTTCGCTACCGGGCGCAAACCGCCGATCAGGATAGCTGGATTGGATGCCTGACCAATTGCGCCAGAGGAGCCGCCCCTGGCCGTCCGTTCCCGGCGGTGAAGGCGGTTCGGCGTCACGTGTGAGGCGATAAGCGACGGCGCCGCCTGACCCGAGAAGCGCAATGGCGGCGGCGCCCATCATAATATTGCGGCGGGTGGTCATGGCGTGTCCCGTCTCTTATTTCGCGTCTTTGGGCGGGGCCGACATAAACCGGACCAAGGCCTTGTAGTCCTCGGGTCCGCAGGCGAAACACTGTCCGCCAGCTGGCATGCCGCGATAGCCTTCGACGACACTTTTAAGCAACTGCGCCTCACCCTTGGCGCGGCGCGGCGCCCAAGCGGCGCGATCCCCAGCCAAGGGGGCGCCGCTCCCTGTCACGCCATGGCAGGCCCGACAGGAATGTTGGTATAGCTCTGAGAGCCGCGCATCTTTTGGCGCCAGGGCAAGCGCCCGCGCCGCCACAGCAGCGGGGTCTTCCTCTGCAGGCGGTTTGGAGCACCCTGCAAGGCTGAAGGCCGCAACGGCAAGCGTTGCCAAAAATAGCCGTGGTCGATGACTTAGTCGCATCAATGGGCCTCCTCGGCGCCACTTTCTCTGTCGGGAGGCGTTCAAAACGACAAATAGCCGCCATCGATAATGATGATGTCGCCGGTATGGAAGCTCGAGGCGTCGCTGGCGAGATAGACGGCAATGCCCGCGAACTCCTCCGGCTGACCCCAGCGGCGGACGGGAACGCGGGCAATGACGCTTTGATTGAACTTGTCATGGCTTTGCAGAGCGCCGGTCATGTCGGTCGCCACCCAGCCCGGCAAGATGGCATTGGCACGCAAACCATAACGGGCATATTCCACCGCAATCCCCTTCACCATCGGCAGGAGCGCACCCTTGGTCGCCGTATAGGCCTGATTGCGCGCCGCACCCTGTAACGCGCCCATCGACGCGGTGACCACGAGCGAGCCACCGGGATCGCCAGCCTTGGCCCGGGCGACCATCGATTTGCAGGCCTCCCGCAAGGTCCAAAAGGCGCCATCCAAATTGGACCGCATGTTCTGGCGCCAGATCTCGGTGGTCATCTCGGCAAAGGAGGGCGCTGAGCGCCCAATGCCGGCATTAGCGATGACCGTATCGATCCGCCCCATGGCCTTTTCAGCCGCCGCCATGCCCTCAACGACTTGATCCTCCTCGCCCACATCGACCGTCTGGATCAGGACCCTCACGCTATGGGCGGCTAACCGCTTTTGCGCCTCGGCATTGCGCTCGGCGTTCGACCCCCAGATAACGATGTCAGCGCCGGCCGCCGCCAAGCCTTCCGCCATGCCAAGGCCAATGCCGCGATTGCCGCCGGTAATCAGTGCAACCTTGCCGGTCAAATCAAAAGGCGCAAAGGCCATCAGTGTCTCCCCGTCGTCTTTTTTTCCGGGCACGCAGGAGGCAATCTTGCGCGCAAGTGTTCTTAGTTCCAGCGATCATAGCGGCCTTGCGAGCCAACAAAAGCATTGCCGACAAAACTTGTCGCTCCGACCACCAAAGAGCCG
This sequence comes from uncultured Caulobacterales bacterium, assembly GCA_903840435.1. Taxonomy (GTDB): domain Bacteria; phylum Pseudomonadota; class Alphaproteobacteria; order Caulobacterales; family Caulobacteraceae; genus CAIMFV01. The sequence goes on along the minus strand of CAIMFV010000047.1, from coordinate 38,504 downwards.
AAGAAGGCGGCGCCAAACCCTGCCACCGAAACCCCGTGCACCGCGAAGGGCAGGATGAGAAATAACAAGGCATTGATGACAAATAGAAACAAGCCAAGCGTGATCAGGGTTAGCGGCAAGGTCAAGATCACCACAATGGGGCGGACCACCGCATTAATGACGGCGAGCACCAGGGTGGCAAAGATCAGGCTGCGGGTACCGTGAATGTGAACGCCGGGCACAAAGTGGGCCGCCAAATAGAGGCCGAGCGCCACAAAAGCCATGCGAAGCGCCAGTCCCAACATATTCCCCTCCTCCTGAGGAAACAGCCGCGCCCAAAGGCGCCCCTTCAAACGGCGCACATCTAAGGCTATGGGTGAAGGACCATGGCCAATAAGCCCGAATCCCCGACCGAACCCTTTAAGCGCGCGCTGACCCATGCTGCCCGCTCTTTAGCCGAAACGCCAGACCTTGAAGTGGTGTTCTCCGGCGATGGGCCGAGCCTCGTCGGCCTCAGAGCCACCTTGCCCATTCCAAGCCGTGACCTGCCGCCGCGCGAAGCGGCGCGGCTGCGTGGCATGGCCGACCAGATGGCCTTGCGGCTTTCGCATCACAATGCGGAATCGCACGCCAAGCTTCGTCCCATGGATGCTGGCGCCGTCCAGGCCTTTGAGGCCATCGAGCAGGCCAGGCTTGACGCCATTGGCGCCAATGCATTGGGCGGCGTGCGCGCCAATCTCACCGCCCTGCTCGAAGGCCAGATTGAGCGCAAGGGCTTGGCGCGCATCGAGGACCGCACCGCCGTGCCCTTGCCGGACGTGTTGAGCCTGTTGGTGCGCGAGCGCTTGACCGGCGACGCACCGCCCGACGACGCGCGCGGCTTGGTGGCCCTTGTCCGCGACGAGATTGAAGGCAAGGCCGGTAAAGATCTCGACCGGCTGGTGGCGGCGATTGACGACCAGGCCGCGTTTGCTCGCATTGCGCGGACCGTGTTGAGCGACCTTGGGCTCGAAGAGGATGTGGGCGAGACCCCCGACGCCAGCGAGGCCGATGAGCCCGATGCGGAAGATGAGCCGACGCCTGACCAGGACAATCAAGACGACGGGGAGTCCGAACAGCAAGACCAAGACTCCGACCTCGACAGCGATCCGGCGGAAGAGGAGAGCGAGACGGGCGACGATGCCGCCTCCGATCTCGATGAGGCTGAAGACGCCCAGCCAGACGAAGACAGCCCCGACATGGGCGACGGCCTGCAGCCCGCCCGACCCGAAGTGAAGGACCCTGGACACCTCGAGCCCGCCTATAAGGTCTATTCGACGGCAGCCGATGAGGTTGTCGCGGCAGACGAGCTTTGTGACGCCGAAGAACTGACGCGGCTGAGGGCCTATCTTGATCAACAGATCTTGCAGCATGCGAGCGTGGTTTCACGGCTCGCCAATCGTCTGCAACGCCGTCTCTTGGCCCAGCAAAACCGGGCCTGGAGCTTTGATCTGGAAGAAGGGGTGTTGGACGTGTCGCGTCTCACCCGCATCATCACCGATCCGACCGCGCCCCTGTCGTTCAAGCAAGAAGACGACACCGAGTTTCGCGACACAGTTGTGACCCTGTTGATCGATAATTCCGGCTCCATGCGCGGTCGGCCGATCATGGTGGCGGCGGTTTGTGCCGACATCTTGGCGCGCACCCTAGAGCGCTGCGGCGTCAAGGTCGAAATCTTGGGATTTACTACCCGAGCCTGGAAGGGCGGCCAAGCGCGCGACGCCTGGCTCAAGGCGGGCAAGCCGCAAAATCCCGGACGGCTCAATGATCTGCGCCATATCATCTACAAGTCAGCCGACGCCCCCTGGCGGCGCGCACGGAAGAACCTTGGCCTGATGATGCGCGAGGGCCTGTTGAAGGAAAATATCGACGGCGAAGCCTTGATCTGGGCCCATTCACGGCTGGTGTCGCGGCCGGAGGCGCGGCGGATTTTGATGGTGATTTCCGATGGGGCGCCGGTGGACGATTCGACCTTGTCGGTCAATTCCGGCCACTATCTCGAACGGCACTTAAGAGAGGTCATCCGCGAGGTGGAAACCCAGTCGCCGGTGGAGTTGATCGCGGTGGGCATTGGTCACGATGTGACCCGCTATTACCGCCGGGCGGTGACGCTTGTCGATGTCGAACAATTGGGCGGCGCACTGACCGAGAAACTCGCCGAACTGTTTGAAGAAGAACCCCGCGCCGCAGCGCGGGGTCCGATGACACTCACCCAAAGCGCCCTAACGAAAAAGGACGCCGTGAAGGTCACATCAGCCTGAGGTGGCGCCGTAGAACTTGACCAGATCGCTCTTCAGCTTGGTCAAGGCTTCCGGGTTCAAATAGACCATGTGCCCGGAAGGATAGTATTTTACCTGCAGATTCTGTTTCAGGCTGGGATCGAGCAGCATGTGCGACAGATCGAATTCGGTCTGGAAGAACGGCGTCGCCAAGTCGTAATAGCCGTTTAAGGACAAGATCTTCGTCGAGGGGCTCTCCCGCACGGTTTGGGCCAGATCAAGCTGGGTGGCAGCATTGGCGCTGCGCTCACCTTGGTTCGGCCCCTTGTGGCCCATATCCCATTCGGTGATCGTCCCATAGGCGCTCGGCCGATAGTCGAGATCGGTGACATAGTTGAGATCGCGGCGAATATAGTCCCGCGCTGCTGTGATAAAGGCCGACGAAATCGCCGAGTCAGACGGGTCGTAGCTGGTGCCCTCGCCCGCCGTATCTTCCTCCACCCCAAGATAGCGGGCGTCGAAACGTCCGATGATCTGACCACGCCCGCGCAGCAATTCGCGACGGAAGCGGTCAAGACTGACACGAAGTTTGGCGCGCTTGATGAAGTCAAGGCTTAAGCCGGTATATTGGCTAAGCTTGGCCGCGACCGCGTCAAATTCCGCCTGGGAGATGTCTTGGCCCTTGAACAAGGCTTGCGCATAGGGACCGGAGGCGAAGGCGCGCACCTCCTCGAGGAACGGTTCTAGCTCAGGAGGCCGTTGGGCCAAGGCATGGTGGTACCAGGCCGCCGCTGCATAGCTTGGCAAATAGCCGACATAGGGCAGATCAAAGCCAAGATCATCGACGCCGGTATTGAGATAGGAAGACAGCAGCACCACGCCGTTCAGATCATAGCCCATCTGGTGCAGGCGATAGGCGAGGAGCGCTGAGCGCGTCGTGCCATAGCTTTCGCCAAACAGGTATTTGGGGGAATTGGCCCGGTTGTTCAGGCCGATATATCGGCTGATCGCCTTGGCAAAGGTGTCTGCATCAGCATCGGCGCCATAGAAGAGTTTGCCCTCTGCCTTGCCAAGCGGCCGCGACAGGCCGGTTCCAATGGCGTCAAGATAAACCAGATCCGAGGTATCGAGCAAAGTCTCGGGGTTAGGGGCGAAGTCATAGGGCGCAGCCCCCGCCGGTGCGGGCGACGGCGTTTTGATCCGCATGGGGCCGAGGCTGCCCATGTGCAACCAGATCGAAGACGATCCCGGGCCGCCATTATAGAAGAAGGTCAAGGGGCGCTTGGGACCATCGACCGTATAGGCGACATAAAACATGGACGCGATTGGCTTTCCTTCCGCATCGCGCAAGGTCAAGGTTCCGGCGGTCGCCTTATAGGCCAGCGCCTTACCCGCCACAGTCACGGTGTGGGAAGTTACCGACTTGGCTTCTTCGATGGGGGCAAGCGCGGTCGCCGCCGCGATCTTTTCTTCAACCGAAGCCGACTTCGGTTTCGCATCCTGGTCGGCAGCATAAACTGTCGTGGTGGTCGCAAGCATGGCGGCGACCGCCACGGCTTGCGCCAATCGTCTGAATTGCATGGGAACTCACCTCAAAACTGCATGTTTGGGGGCAAGTGATGCCGGGCGCGGCCATAAGTCAATGCTCGAGGGTCCGCCAGGTTAGAACTGAACCCGACAGATTCCCGCCTCCTGTGGCAGCGTTGGCCGTTTCGGGAAAACCGGTTCCCACTTTTCTCGGGCGAACTTCAGCCGCTCCCCCGGACTAAACCACGCCGCGCCCGCGCAAGCGCGCCGCTTCATCGGCCGCAATGCCGAGCACAGCTTGCAAGACATCCTCTGTATGGGCGCCGAGCTCTGGGCCGGGCCAGCGCACCCCGCCCGGCGTTTCGGTCAAGATCGGAAAGGCGTTTTGCATCTTTACCGTGCCAAACACAGGATGGGGAGTTTCGACGATTGCGTTTCGCGCTGCGAAGTGGGGGTCAGCCAGCATGTCGGCGGCCTTATAGACAAGCCCGCTCGCCACACCCTTGTCCTGCATCAGTTGCAACAGGGTTTCGGTTGGCAAGGTTGCTGTCCAGGCGGAAATGATTGCGTCAAGTTCAGCTTGATGTCGCCCCCGCGCCGCATGGCCTTGATAGCGTGGGTCGGTCGCCAGATCAGGGCGCTGCATGGCTTCGCAAAGCCTTTGAAACAGCGTGTCTTGATTGGCGCCAATGACCACCAGATCACCCTCGGCGGTCGGATAGGCGTTTGACGGGGCGATGCCGGGCAAGATGGCCCCCGAGCGCTGGCGCTGATAGCCGGTCAAATCATATTCGGTGACCAGATTTTCCATCACCGAAAGCACGCTTTCATAAATGGCCACGTCAACCACCTGGCCCTGGCCGGTCTGGTTGCGGTGATGCAGGGCGAGCAAAATCCCAAGCACAGCGTGTAGACCCGAAAGGCTGTCGCCAATCGAAATCCCTGCCCGGGCGGGCGGGCGGTCGGGTTCGCCGGTAATGTGGCGCAAGCCCCCCATGGCCTCGCCAATCAGGGCATAGCCCGCACGCGGACTATAGGGTCCGGTTTGGCCAAAGCCTGACACCCGCGCCATGATTAACCCCGGATGGCTGGCGCGCAGGGTTTCAAAATCGAGGCCCCACTTCTCCAAAGCGCCCGGCCGGAAGTTTTCGACCACAATATCGGAGGCAAGTATCAAGCGTCGGGCCAGATCCTGGCCTTCCGCTTGGCGAAGATCGAGCGTCACCGATTTCTTATTGCGCCCGATCACCGGCCACCAAGGCGACTGGCCCTTGGGCAGGCTTCGGCCCCATTGTCGCATCGGGTCGCCCTTGCCCGGGTCCTCCAACTTGATTACTTCGGCGCCGAAATCGGCGAGGATTTGGCCACAAAACGGACCGGCAATCAGACTGCCCATCTCGATCACGCGCAAACCGGCCAGCGGCCCTGCGGGCTTGGAACCGGTTTCGGGATTGGAACTTAACGGGTCGGTCGACATGGAAAAGGGTCCCAATTAAAGGCGCTACACCGCTGCCGTCACCTCTGCGCGCGGTTTTACAGAGACGTCGGGGCAGACTGTGGGCTAAATCCCCCGAAATTGGCTCCAATGGCAAGCGCGAGGCCGCAATACCCATGGCGGAAACGATAGAGGCGGAACTTGAAGCCCTCGCCGAGGATTTCGACCTATTGGACGATTGGGAAGATCGCTATCGCCACCTGATCGATCTCGGACGCCAGCTTGCGCCCCTGCCCGACGCCTTGCGGGTTGAGGCCAATAAGGTGCATGGCTGCGCCAGCCAGGTCTGGTTGGCCGCCGATTATGATCCAGCCGGACGGCGCGTCTGGTCGGGAGACAGCGACGCCCATCTGGTGCGGGGTCTCATCGCCATTGTCTTGCGCCTCTATAATGGCCGTGAGACCGAAGCCGCGCTCGGCTTTGACGCACGCCAAGCTCTGGCGCGATTGGGCCTTAATCAAGCCCTGTCCACCCAAAGGTCGAATGGGCTTAACGCCATGATCCAACGCATCCGGCGTGACCTCGCAGCTTAGCGGGAAAGTTTTCTCCGGCTAAGCGGTCAAAAAGACGCAAGGTTTTCCTTGTTTTCCGCGTGCATGCGGTAAACTTGGCGGCTATGCAGTTTCGGCGCGTGGTACGCCAATTTTCGTGTTTCAACCGGCAGATTTGTGATCAGCCGGAGACACTAGAAATCGGCTCAACGCTACGTAGACTCAGTTTGAGATCAAAGAATATATAAATGTTCAACAAAGCGATGAGCGATATATAGCATGAACAGCATTGTTTTTGCAGGAATTCTAATTTCAATAATCACCGCAATTCCCGTATTCTGGCAACTTAAATCCCACCCTCCGGGTTTGAAAATTTTATTCTTCACAGAAATGTGGGAAAGATTTTCCTATTATGGTATGCGCGGCCTATTGATCTTCTATCTCACCGAGCAATTTCTGTTCAATGATAAGGCGGCTTCGGCGCAATACGGCGCCTATACAACCCTTGTCTATCTCTTGACCCTGATCGGAGGCATTGTCGCAGACCGTTATCTGGGCGCGCGGAAGGCCGTGGCTTTTGGGGCCTTGCTATTGGTCTTTGGCCACCTGACCATGGCGGTTGAGGGCGCGCCTGCCATTCAAACCCTGACCTATCAGCATGCGACCTATGACTTCGTCGCGACGGGTCGGGGTTCTGATCGTGTCGTCAAGCTGAAGGTCGCCGACGGCGCCTATGCCTTTGGCCCGGCAAAAGACGGCGGATTAGAGATCAAGGACCTGCCCGCGACTGCGCCCCTGCCGCACATCCTGCCAAAGGGCGCCTTTCAGTTGGGCGTCGTGCAGCAGGATCCGCGCTATTTGAATTTCCTCTATGCAGCGCTTGCTTTGATTGTCATGGGCGTCGGGTTTCTCAAGGCGACGGCATCGTCGCTTGTGGGCCAACTCTATAGCGAACGCGACCCTCGCCGAGACCCCGGCTTTACCCTCTATTATTATGGCATCAATCTAGGCTCCTTCTGGGCAGCCATCCTCTGTGGCTGGCTGGGTGAAAGGTTTGGCTGGGCGTTTGGCTTTGGCGCGGCGGGCCTTGGCATGTTTCTCGGCTTTATCGTTTTCACCCTGGGGCGCCCCCTGTTGCAGGGAAAGGGCGAGCCACCCGATGTTGCGTTGTTGAAGCGACCCATTGCCGGACCCTTGAACCGCGAGCACCTGATCTATCTGGCCGCTTTGAGCGGAGCCGGGGTGATGTTTCTGGTCCTGCGCCATTCGGCCCTGGTCGGCGCGCTTTTGGGGCTGACCGCTGCCTCGGTGGTTGGCTATGTGCTCGTGGTGGTATTTCGCCAATGTGATCGTAAGGAGCGGGACCGGGTTTTTCTGGCCCTGACCTTGGTTGCTGGGGCAACCATTTTCTGGACCCTTTTCGAGCAGGCCGGTTCGTCGATGAACCTGTTCGCTCAACGCAACGTGAACCTAAACTTGGTCGCTCGACCGACGGAAATTTCGCTCTTTGGCCATCAGGTGCTGTTTGCTGCCAGTAATGTTGGCCAAGCGGCGGTTAAACTCCGGCCCGATGTGTTCTGGGTGGATACCGGTATGACGGCCGCGCAAACGCAATCCTTTGGCCAAGCCTTCATTTTGCTCTTTGCGCCACTGTTCGCCGCGTGCTGGGCCATTTTGGGGCGGATCGGTCGCGACCCGGCGCCCTTGGTCAAGTTTGGCCTAGGTCTGGTTCAGGTTGGGCTCGGGTTTTTGGTGCTGGTCTATGGCGCGCGCTTTGCCGATGGCGGCGCGCGCACGCCTTTGATGTTTTTGGGCCTTGCCTATCTCCTACACGCAACGGGAGAGCTGTGCATCTCGCCCGTAGGTCTGTCGCAGATTACCAAGCTTGCGCCCTCCATGCTCATCTCGACCCTGATGGCCGTATGGTTCCTGTCCAACGCCATGGCGCAATATATTGGCGGCATGATTGCGGCGGCCACCAGCACTGAGACCGTGGCAGGCCAGGTGCTCGACCCCAAGGCGGCGCTGGCGACGAGCTTAAGCGTTTTCCAAACCATTGGCTGGGTCGGCGTCGGCGCTGGCCTGATCTTTCTGGCGCTCAACCCCTTTCTACGCCGCTGGAGCCACGGCGCAGACGCAACCACGCCGAAGGCCTAACCGCCTGTCGATGAGGCCGACAGATAGTTGAGCAAGGACGCCGATTTCAGCGTCGAATAGACCTGAGCAGCGGCCTGAAAGGCCGATTGGGCTTGCTGAAGATTAGTGGCCGCTTGCGCTTCGTCGACATCGGTAAGGTTCGACAGACTGGTCTTCAGGGTGGTTTGCTGATCGGTCAGGCTGGCGGTGACCGTGGTCAACTGTGCCTGGACAGCGCCATTTTGCGCGGCGATGTTGGTGACCCCGCTCTGAGCCGCATTGAAGGTGGCGACAACGCCTTGCAAGAAGGTGGTTTGAGCCGGAGTCAAGGTCCCGGTGAACGGGCCGTTTGGACCTTGGTTATAAGCCTCCACGGACTGTAAGGCCGTGAACAGCGGCGTGCCGACTGTCGATGCCAGTTGGCCGGTCGTCACTTGGGTATTGTCATCCAGCCGACTGACGGTTTGCACCGATCCGTTGGTAAACAGGCTTGCGATGCTTGGCGCGGCGGTCAGGTCAGCCAGATTTTTTGCTGTCACCGGCGCGGTGTTCGACGTACCGCCCGCATAGAGATACTGGCCGTTGAATTGGGTATTCAGGGCCGACACGGCGCTGGAAAACACGCCTTGCAATTGGGTCATCAGGCTGGTTCCGTCCCCGGCAGCGAGGGCTTGGCTGATGAATTTTGAGGCGTCTCCCCCAGCGCTCGCCACCTGTTGCAAGGTCTGATCTTGCACGGTCAACTGACTGGAGAGGTTGGTCCCAGCGGTCAAATAGGCGCTGATGCGCGACTGAACCGCTTGGGTCGCGGTGATCTGGGCCGCAGTCTGTCCATAGCCCTTGAGATCGGCCGCCTTTTGCCCCGTGTCGGCCTGTTCGATATCGGTATTGAGCGTCTGCTCGGCCGTCTGGATGCCCAAGGTCGCGACACTGCGCAGGCTTAAGGTGGAGATCGGGTCCATTCAAATCTCCTTAGCGAATGATGCTGAGTAGGGTGTCGTACATGGCGTTCGCCGCCGTAATCAGGCGAGCTGAGGCGCTGTAAGACTGTTGGTAGGTGGTGAGGTTCACGAGTTCATTGTCGAGATTGACCCCGTCAGCTGAAGAGAGGCGGTTCGACGCTTCGGTGGCAGTCGCCTGGGCCGCCGTCGTCTGGGTTGAAGCGGCAGAGGCCGCCTGACCCAACCAGCCTGAGAAATTAGCCGCATAGGTGCTGAGGCTGGTGGTCGCCGCCACCGCGCTCCCGGCAGCAGGAATGGTGCTGGTGGCCTGCTCGGCTTGAGACAGCGCATCAAGACCGGACGTGTCGGCGGGCTGAATGACGGCGGTCCCGGCCGTGGCGCCAAGATTGACCTTGGCATTTTGAATAAGGGCGGGATTGGCCACGATGGCGCTGTTGACCGAGAACTTCTGCGCCCGCAGCGCCGCCACTGTCGGATCAAGCCCAAAAAGCTGAGTGAGCGGCACGCCGGTCGTCGTGCCATTGGCGGACCAAGCGGTTGTATCTGACCCGACGCCAAGCGTCAGGTTGGACCCTGCCTTTGGCGTGAAGCTGAGCACACCTTGGCCGTTTAAGCTAAAGGTCCCGTAGAGGCCCAACCCGCTAACCCCAGAGTTCAGCTGATTGACCAGACCGCCAATGGTCGTTGCGGTGGGGGAGAGGGTGACCTTGGCGGTCTGGACGCCATTGGGTTGGATCAGGTTGAAGGTGATGGCGCCTGATGTGTAGCCCGAGGCCGAGCTTGACGTCAGGCCCGTGCTGTAGGCTGGGATCTGGCTTGAGGAGATAAAATTGTTCAGGCCGAAATATTGCGAAAAGCTCTGGCCGCCAGACGAACTGGGGGTCGTCGGATCGTCGGAGATCACCACCCCATTTCCAGCAGCCGACGCGCTTAAGGAAAGCGTTGAGCCCGAAACGCTGGCGCTGCCCGACGCGCCCAAGGCCGTATTCAGCACACTGACGAAGGAGGTTGGTGAACTGTTGGCGGCGTTTGCGGTGAAATTGTAGACCGTCGCGGGCGACCCGACGCTGATGGTCCCCGCGCCGAAATCAATCGCCGCTTGGGTTTGAACCACGCCAGCGCTGTTGACGATGGCGATATTGGTTTTCCCGGTAAAGGTCGATACCGCAGAGGGCACATCCACGCCTAGGCTCTGCCCGGTTAAGGTCGACGGCGCCGGAACTGCGCTATGGCCATTGGAGGCGGTGTTCAAAGCTTGCGCGGTTGAGGCTGTCACCTGGGCCAATTGTTGCGCAATATTGGGGATGATGGTGTTGCGCGCCGTCAAAAGCCCTTGCAACTCGCCACCGGTCAGCAGGGAGCCATAGGGTTGGCTTACCCCGCCCGGAGGGACAAAAGTCAGTTGGTTCAAGCCGTTGGCTTGCGAATAGCTAAACACAGCCGGGCTCACGCCCTGGCCAGTCAAGGGCGTCCCATCGGAGGCGCGCACCGTCACGCCCGTCCCCGTCAGCGTGCCGCTGCCTTGGGTGACCTTGATGTCCATATAGGTGCTGAGTTGGGTGATATCGGCCGACTGCTGATTTTGCAGGGCCGTGGTGTCAGAACCTTGGATCGACTGGGCGGAAATTTGCGAATTGAGATCGCTGATATTCTGCAACAGTTGATTGACGTTGGTAACGTCACTGGAAATCTGTTGGTCGGCTGAGGTTTGCAGGCCTGAGAGCGATTGGCTGACGCCGCTTGCCGACTGAAAGAACTGGCTTGCGGCGGAAACCGCCTGAGACTGTCCCGCAGGCGTTGGGGTCGAGGCCAAAGACGTAAAGGCGGTAAAAACCGAATTCAGCTGCGAAAAAAAGCTGCTCGTACTGTTGGGATTACCAAAGGCATTTTGAGCCTGCTCGATTTGTGTCGACTGGGCGCCGAAGTTTGAGGCCGTCGCTGTGGCGCCCAAACTGGTTTGCTGCAGATAGGTGTTCACGGCGGCGGTGATTTGGGCCACGCCCACCCCACCGGTTTGCAGGGAGGTTTGCTCGACCTTGCCCGCATTATATCCAGGCGTATTGACGTTGGTGATATTGTCGGAGACCACCCGCAAGCCGGTTTGCGCGGTGTGCAGCCCCGACCCGGCGATATCCATTATTCCTGATAGGGTATTGACGGTCGACATGATGCGGGTCTCGGCAATTCCGGCGGCTATCCCGGCAATTCCTGCCGGAAGCCTTCGCGGAACGTCCTGGCAAAAATATCCAATATTCTGAATTAAAAGGATATTTTGGCTTCATCGCCTGCGAAGGCCAAAACCTTAACGCAATTTAGGCGCCACTCCGGCAGCCGATCTGCTGAGGCCCCCATGCTCGGCAGCTTCGTCCCGGACGACCGCTCCCGACCCGGCAAATTGCGCCCTGTGTTAACGCCTGCCAAGAGCGTAAATCCAAAAATATTATGATTTTTCATATTCTTAAGTGGGAGCCCCCATTTGGCCCAGCCATTGCTTCCAACCTCCTGACCGGTCGTGTCTCCACGCCCGGTAGAGCGAGGACGCAACTTGAACTCTGCGGCGACATTAGCGGCGAGCCATTCCCAAGCGGCGCGAACCCACGCGTCCAGGGCGGGTCATGCCCTGATCGCAAACTCCGCCGCTCAGGGCGGTTCGGCGGCTTCTGCAGATGCGCCCGACTTCTCGACCCTTTTACAAGAGGGCCAAACGGCAAGCGCTAAGGCGGCGAAAGCAACCGCGACGGAGTCCGCAGCCAGCGCAAAAAGCCCGAAACGCGCCAATCCATCCGACCCTGTCGGAACCGCCCAGGGGCAGGTCGTCCCGCCGCAACCCCCGCAAACTCAAACTCCTCAGGCGCAATCGGCGCAGGGCCAGGCGAGCGCAGACCCAGAAAGCGGGGCCCCAGAAAGCGTGACACCAGACAGCGTGACACCAGACAGCACGGCGACTGCAAGTGCAGCCCAGGCTACGCCTCCTGCCCAAGGTTTGGCCGATTTCCGCGGACCGCAAGCGACCCCCTCACCCTTCACGCCCGCCAATGATGTGGCGTCAAGTCCGGCGAGCCTTGATCCGGCGGCGGCGGCCAAGGGAACAAGCGCTCTGCCCGCACAGTCCCCGGTCAATTCACCTGCCCTCACCGGTCTCGCGGTTGATGCCGATTCTGATGGCGACGTCACACCCGACGCGCTCGCGGCAGATAAGGCGGCGGCGGGACAGGTTCAGACATCTTCTCCCGGTGCAACGTCGCCTGCCACGCCCGCCTCGGCAAGTTCATCTGCGAAGTCCACCAAGGGCAGCGAGGCCACGACCGGCTACCTCGCCAGCCTCAACGGACCCAAGGCGGATCTGCAGGCCGGACACACGGATCTGCCGACGGCTGTCGCGGCTGTTCCCCCCGGAGATCAAGGGGCTGGCGGGGAGAAAAATGGCGGCCCGGCCAACCAAGAGGGTGGCGCCTCGCCCGATGGATCGGCACCTGCCACAGGCGCAGCGGCCGATACGACCGCGCTAGCGCCTGATCCGAGCGCCGTTCCGTTTCAACCCCAGTTCGCGCCGCAAACACCGCCCCCAGCCCTTTTAGCAACGGCCACGCCACAGACGGTCAACGCGCTGGCTTCCCAGATTGTGCAAAAGCTCGACGGGGCGGCGACGCGCTTTCAGCTGACCTTGAATCCGGAAGGCTTGGGCAAGGTCGATGTGGCCATCGAGATCACCGCCAAGGGTGCTGTATCGGCAACCTTGTCATTCCAACATGCTGAATCGACCGCAGCCCTATCGAGCCATGCCGACGCCCTGCGCCAAGCCCTGGCCGATGCCGGCCTAAGCCTCAATCCGGAAGACCTGTCTTTCCAAACCGCGTCCGGCGGTGCCGACCCCCATGGCGGTCAATTCGAGCAAGCTTCCCAAGGCCAGACTGGAAATCCGCAAGCTGGGCTCGCAGCGATGAGCCGGGCTTCCGACGCCGTCGAAACCGCGCCCGCAGCAGCTTGGACCGCATCGCGCTCCGCTGGCCTCAACATTTTGATCTGAGGATCGCCCCGATGACCACAGTTGCCACCAATACCTCAAGCGCCAGTTCATCGACGGCTGCGAATCTGGCCTCCGGTCAAAGCTCGCTCAATACAAGCTATTCGACCTTCCTGACCCTGTTGACCACGCAGTTGAAAAACCAAGACCCGACCAGCCCGCTCGACACCAACGCCTTCACCCAACAATTGGTCCAAATGACCGGCGTCCAGCAACAGCTGTTGTCGAACCAACTTCTCCAGCAACTGGTCAATCAATCCTCAGGCGGACAGGGCCTGTCACCATCGGTCAATCTGATTGGCAAGACCGCAACGCTTTCGACCGCGTCAAACACCCTGTCCGGCGGTCAGGCGAGTTGGCAGTACACGCTCGGTCCCAACGCCACCAAGGGCACGGCGACCATCAGCAATTCCGCAGGAACCGTGGTGTGGACGGGCCCGCTGACCAGTCTCTCCTCTGGCGTCAACACCCTCACCTGGAACGGCAACGATTCCAAAGGGGTCAAGCTCCCAGACGGCGGAACCTACACTGTCAGCCTGACGGCGACCGATGCCAACGGTGGGTCCGTCTCGGCAAATCCTCAGATTACCGGCGTGGTCACCGGCGTCGCGCAAAATTCGTCCGGTCAAACACTGGTCAATATCGGCGGCGCGTCCGCCCCAATCGCCAACCTCATCTCCGTGTCATCCTAGGACTTAGGCCAACCGCCTAGAGGGTTTGTTTCATGAGCATCAATAGTGCACTTGCATCGGGCGTCAGCGGTCTTTCCGCCAACGAATCCGCCGTCACTGCGATATCTAACAATATCGCCAATTCGAACACGGTTGGCTTCAAAACCACGGAAACCGCCTTCGAAACCTTTGTCACTGGAGGGGGTGGCGCCAATCCGGCTCAGAATTCCGGTGGCGGGGTTGCTGCCGTGGCCAAGGCCTTGGTCAGCCAACAGGGCCAGATGAACCAAACCTCGAATAACACTGATATGGCCATATCGGGCAATGGCTTCTTTGTCGTGCAAAGCAAGTTGAGCTCGACGTCAGCCTCCTCGTCGGTCGCCAATACCAATCCGACCCTCTTTACCCGCGCCGGATCGTTCACCGCCAATGCGTCGGGTTATCTGGTCAATACGGCGGGCGATTATCTCCTCGGCTGGCCCGCCAATGCCGATGGCGTCATCGTCACCACCAATACCAGTGTCACCGGCTTGAGCCCGATCAATGTCAGCGCCAACCAAGGCTCGGTCGCGCCGACGACGTTGGTCGGCATCAATGCCAATATCAATGCGGCGACCACCGAAAGCGCCGCTGCAATCGCGGCGGGGACGACCCCCGTTGGTGGGGGAGCCTATAATCCAGCGACCAATAGTATGGCCGCTTACAACGCCGCGACCGGCACGGGCGTCAAACCCGACTTTACCATCACCGTTCCGGTCTCAGACAGTTTGGGTGGACAACACGATCTGCAAATCGACTTGTTGAAGTCCTCGACCCCGAACCAGTGGTACACTGAAATTGTCGACCCCACGACTACCGATGTCGCCGGCGTTTCAAATGGTCAAATCGCCTATGGCAAGCTCGCCTTCACCAATCAAGGCGCCTATGATCCGACCAATTCCAGCCTCACCCTGGGCGGGTCGACGGCGACGCCCATTTCCGGCACGTCGCCGATTAGTCTAACCATTGGCGCCTCTCCGGCCTCGAGCGCCACGGTGCCAACCTCAGTCAGTTGGGCCTCGAGCCTCGGCGTTGCGGCGCAGACCATCCAATTCGGCTTAACCAACATCACCCAGGAAGCCAGTTCCTCGGCCGTCCAACAGCTGACGACCAACGGCACCTCGTTTGGCAACCTCTCCAGTGTCACGGTCGACAGCAGCGGCGTTTTGACCGCCAACTATGACAATGGCGTATCGCGCAATATTGCCCAGGCCGCGCTGGCAACTTTTTCTGATCCCGACGGTTTGCAAGCCGTTTCCGGCAACGCCTACCAACAAACCTTGCAGAGCGGCAATTACAGCATCCTCCAAGCTGGCAATGGCGGTGCCGGTAAAATCGACCCCTCAACACTTGAAGCTTCAACAGTCGACCTGTCTTCGGAGTTCTCAAGTCTGATCATCACCCAAAGAGCCTACTCTGCCTGCTCAAAAGTTATCACCACGGCAGACCAAATGGTTCAACAACTCTTAGATGTTGTCAGATAGTAATAGGTTTTACGGGCGAACAGTTCCTGATTATCTCCTTGATAATCTCTGGTATACCATATGGAGCGCCAATGTTTACTTCTTGTTTACTATCGGAATTAAATGAATTTTATGGCGTTTCCGTTATTCTGCCATCCTGTGGTGATGGGAAGGCCTAAATTCCATGTTGCAGCAACAACGCCTAAACAATAAGGGCGAGAGGTTCGTAATCGGTCCAACGGGAGCGCCCCTAACGCTTTCCGACCTACCTCCGGTCAATACCCAGCGATGGGTGATCCGGCGCAAGGCGGAAGTGGTGGCTGCGGTTCGCGGAGGCCTTTTGAGCTTCGATGACGCCTGTGAGCGCTACAAGCTCACCAATGAAGAGTTCGGGGCTTGGCAACAAGCGATCGACAAACACGGACTGGCCGGACTGCGTACAACGCGGATCCAGCAGTACCGAGAATAAATCAGCCTTAACGCAAGGCTATGAAGTGCGATTTCGCGCTCAGAAGCGTCCCGCCCTCTCCGGCGGGGCGCTTTTGGCGTTTTTTAACGATTTTGCCCCGCGACAGAAGCGCACAAAGCCTTAAGAAAAGAGCCCATTAGGCCAGCCTCTTAATATCCCGTTTACTAAACACCCGGTAATTCCTGCCTAGTGGCGATCGCGCCCTATGCGCGAATCGGGGAAAGGGGTCGTGAGTGAAGGGGCTGATCGAAGCGCTAGAACGCTTTGGATTTGGGCGCATTGCAGCGATCATGGGCTCGGCCTTTGGCCTGATCGCCGTGCTCGTCATGCTGATGACCCATGTCGGCGGCGACACCAAATCCTTGCTCTATTCCAATCTCGACCTGAAAGAATCCTCCCAGATCACCCAGGCGCTCGATCAGGCCGGGATTAAGTACGAGGTCAAGGGTGACGGCGGCTCGATCATGGTTGAGCGCGATAAGGTGGCCCAGGCGCGGCTGATGCTCTCGTCAAAAGGCCTGCCGACCTCAGGCTCGGTCGGGTATGAAATTTTTGATTCCGCGCCTGCCCTCGGTCAGACGGATTTCGTCCAGAATATCAATGCCAAGCGCGCCGCTGAGGGCGAGTTGGCCCGCACCATCCGCTCTATCCAAGGCGTCACCCAGGCCAAGGTGCTGCTCAACCTGCCCAAACACGCCCTGTTTGAGCAAGAAGACGACCAGCCTTCGGCCTCTGTTATGATTGAGGGGCGCAAGCTCACCGGTGATCAGGTGCGCGCCATCCGGAATTTGGTCGCCGCGGCCACGCCCAATCTCAAGCCTGAACGTGTCGCCATTACCGACCAAACGGGCGCCCTCTTAGCGGGCGTCGACGATCCGGGCTCGGCGGGCGGGGCCGTCGCATCCGAGCGCGGCGACATGGAAGAGAAGATCAGGCGTCAGGTCAAAGATCTGGTTGAAGGCGTGGTGGGCCCGGGCAAGGCGCGGGTCACGGTCAGCGCCGATGTCGACCAGAGCCGGGTGACGACCCAGGAGGAAAAATATGACCCCGATGGCCAGGTGATCCGCTCCACCTCGACGGGCTCGGACTCCAGTAAAGAAGACAAGCCTTTAGGAACCGGGGGCGTGTCGGCGTCGCAGAACCTGCCCGGCCAGACCGCCAGCTCCGGCAGCCAAAACCAAAGCGCTGCCAGCAATAAGAGCGAAGAGACCACCAATTACGAAATCTCAAAGTCGGTCAAAACTGTGGTGCAGGAGCCCGGCGCGCTGAAGAAGCTGTCTGTATCGGTAGCCGTCGACGGCGTGACCGCGCCGACAACCGGCGGCAAGCCCGGCGCCTATACCCCGCGCTCCGCCGAGGAAATGCGACGGATCGACACCTTGGTGCGGGCCGCGATCGGATATGATGAAAAGCGCGGCGATCAGGTCCAAGTGGTCAATGTGCAGTTTGAACGCCCGGCTGATGCGCAAGCGGCGGGCTCAGGCTTCAATATTGACAAGGATGACGCACTGCGGATCGCCCAATTGGCGGTCATGGTGGTGGTGACCTTGTTGCTGATCTTCTTTGTGGTCCGCCCCATGGTTCGCCCGGCCAGCGCCGAGATCCAGGTTGGCCAAACCCTGCTGATGCCCGACGGCTCCAGCGCTACCATGGCCATGGACAGTTCCGGCGCCATGGTCGCTCTGCCGCAACAAGGCGCAGAATTTGATCAGAAGATCGACATCGCCAAGATCGAGGGCCAGGTCCGCGCCTCCTCGGTGAAGAAAGTGTCTGAATTCATTGAAAATCATCCCGAGGAATCGGTCTCGATCCTCCGCAGCTGGTTGCATGATAGCTAATGGCGCTCGCAGCACGAAAAAAAGCGATCGACGACCCGTCGAAATTGTCCGGGGTAGAGAAGGCGGCTGTGGTCCTGCTGGCGCTCGGCGAAGACCATGCGGGCCTGTGGGAAAACCTCGACGACGAGGAGATCAAGGAAATTTCGCAGGCCATGTCCTCCCTGGGCACGGTCTCTTCCACCGTGGTGGAATCCCTTCTGGTTGAATTTGTCTCGGGCATGTCCTCGACCGGCGCCATTATGGGGTCGTTCGAACAAACTCAGCGCCTGTTGTCCGCCTTCTTGCCGGTGGAAAAGGTCGACCTCCTGATGGAGGAAATCCGGGGTCCGGCCGGCCGGACCATGTGGGACAAGCTCGGCAATGTGAACGAGGCGGTGCTCGCCAACTATTTGAAGAACGAATACCCGCAAACCGTCGCCGTGGTGCTGTCCAAGATCAAGCCGGAGCACGCCTCGCGCGTGCTGGGCTCCCTCCCCGAAGACTTCGCGCTTGAATGTGTCACCCGCATGCTGCGCATGGAACCGGTGCAGCGCGATATTCTCGATAAGATCGAGCAGACCCTGCGCACCGAATTCATGTCGAACCTGGCGCGCACCTCCAAACGCGACAGCCACGAAATGATGGCCGACATTTTCAACAATTTCGACCGGCAGACCGAAAGCCGCTTTATCGCCGCCCTCGAAGAGCGGAACCGTGAATCCGCCGAACGCATCCGAGCGCTGATGTTCGTCTTTGAGGATCTTTCCAAACTGGATCCAGGTGGGGTTCAGACCCTGTTGCGCGCGGTCGAGAAGGATCAGCTGGGCATGGCGCTCAAGGGCGCCTCAGACTCGCTGCGCGAAATGTTCTTCTCCAACATGAGCGAACGTGCCGCCAAGATCATGCGCGAGGACATGGAAAGCATGGGGCCTGTCCGGCTGAAGGACGTCGATCAGGCGCAGATGGCCATGGTTCAAGTCGCCAAGGACCTCGCCGCCAAGGGCGAGATCATGCTGGCGGGCTCCGGCGGCGACGACGAGTTGATCTACTGACATGACCCAAGCCGCCCCGAAAAAGTTTCTGTTCGATACGGTGTTCGACCAGGGTCGGGTGATCGAGGCCCCGCGCTTGAAACGCGCCTATTCGATCGAAGAGGTCGAGGTGGTGCGCCAACAGGCCTTCGCAGAGGGCGAGGCGTCTGCCGTGGCACAAGCCCAAGCCGCGCAAGCCGCCGCCGAACAGGCCATCAGCGTCAGCCTGGCCGACCTGGCCGAAACCGCCCGGCGCGCGCTCTCAACCTTGACCAAGGTGGCTCATGACCACCGGGCCGCCAGTGCTGAGCTTGCCCTCATTTGTGCACGCAAAATCGCCGCCTCAGCCCTCGACCAGTTCCCCACGGCGCCGGTTGAGGCCGCGCTCCACAGCCTTGCCACGGAAATCTCAAGTGAACCGCGCCTGATGATCCGGGTTGCGCCCGAGCAATTGGCGCGGGTTGAGGCACGACTGACGGCCCTTGCCGACCATCTTGGCTTTGCTGGGCAACTTTTGGTGCGCGCGGACCCCGAGCTTCCACAGGCTGGCTTTAGTTTTGACTGGGGCGATGGGCGCGCGCGCTTTGACCCGGCCTCAGCCGAACGTGCTGTCACAGACGCCCTTGCCGCCGCCATTACCGCCGACAGCCATCACGCCGAACCCCTTGGTCTCGAACCGGAACAAGCGCCATGAGCGACGAAACCCTAAATTTGCAGGCCTTCGAAGCCAACCCGCCGTCGCTGCACGGCGAGGAGATCGAGGAAAAGACCGCCCAGGACCTAGCGCCCGTCTTTGACGTACCGGTGCAAATCTCGGCAGTGATCGGCAAGACCCAACTGTCGGTTTCAGAACTGTTGAAACTGACCCACGGCAGCGTGCTGGAGCTGGACCGCAAGGTCGGCGAAGCCATCGACATCTATGTAAACAACCGACTTGTGGCGCGCGGCGAAGTCGTCGTCGTCGATGAGCGGTTGGGCGTAACCATGACGGAAATCATCAAGGACGGGGACGCGAACGCCTGATCGGGCTTTCGACGACCGCCTTCCCATGAGGAGACGATAAACCATGCGACTCTTAGTCGTCGGCCGACTGAACGGCCAGCTCGCCGCCGCAGTTAAGATGGCCATGCAAACGGGCGCCAAGGTGGCGCACGTCGAAACCATTGCTGCGGCGACGCAAGCCCTGCGCGCGGGCCAAGGCGCCGACCTGATGATGGTCGACTATGAGCTGGCCATCTCCGATCTGATCGCAGCCAATACGGCCGAGCGGATCTTCTGTCCGGTGGTGGCTTGCGGGGTGGGTGCGGATCCGCGGCGCGCGGCCGATGCCATTCGTGCAGGCGCCAAGGAATTTATCCCCCTGCCGCCCGATCTGGAGCTGATCGCAGCGGTCTTGGCGGCGGTGGCTCAGGACCAGCGCGCGCCCATCACCCGCGATCCGGCAATGGAAGCGGTGATCAAACTCGCCGATCAGGTGGCAGCGTCAGACGCCTCTATTCTGATCACCGGCGAGAGCGGCGTCGGTAAAGAGGTGATGGCGCGCTATGTGCACCAAAAGTCGCGCCGAGCGGAAAAGCCGTTCATCTCGGTCAATTGCGCCGCCATCCCCGACAACCTCTTGGAATCGGAACTGTTTGGCCATGAGAAGGGCGCCTTTACCGGTGCCGTGGCGCGACGGATCGGCAAGTTTGAAGAGGCCGATGGCGGCACCTTGTTGCTCGATGAAATCTCGGAAATGGACGCGCGTTTGCAGGCCAAGCTGCTGCGCGCCCTGCAGGAACGCGAAATCGACCGGGTTGGCGGTCAAAAGCCGGTCAAGGTCAATATTCGCGTGCTTGCCACATCCAATCGCGATCTCGCCCAAGCGGTACGCGAAAATACCTTCCGCGAAGACCTGCTCTACCGCCTCAATGTCGTCAATTTGAAGCTGCCCGCCCTGCGCGAGCGTCCCGCCGACATCATTGCGCTGGCCGAACATTTCATCCGCAAATACGCGGCCTCCAATGGCCTGCCGGAGCGGGCGCTATCGGAAACCGCGCGGCGGCGGCTTGTTTCCCACAGCTGGCCCGGCAATGTTCGCGAGCTTGAAAACGCCATGCACCGGGCGGTCCTGCTTTCGGTCGGGCCCGAGATCGAGGAAGCGGCGGTACGGCTTCCTGACGGGCAACCGCTTAATCTTTTGAGCGCCGATCTGGCCTCGGAAGCCGCCCACCGGGCAGCCTTTGCCGTGGCGGAAGGCGACCTCAATTTACGCGGCCTCGTCGGACAGACAGTCGCTCAGGTTGAACAGCAACTGATCCTCGACACCTTGTCGCACTGTTTGGGCAACCGCACCCACGCCGCCAATATTCTGGGCATATCGATCCGCACGCTGCGCAACAAGTTGAAGGAGTATTCCGAAGCTGGCGTCTCCGTCCCTGCACCTCAAGGGTCTGGCTATTACGCCGCCTAACGCCACCGCACGGTTAGAAGTCGGACTAAAGGACGTCGCATGGCGGGAATGATCGCCCCACTGCCTTTGAAAATGTCGCCAGAGCTGGTGGCGAGTTGGTTCCGGCGTGGCGACGTCGGGCTCGCGCTCGGCATTGTTGCGATTATCCTGCTGCTCTTACTGCCCATTCCTTCGTTTCTGATCGATCTCCTGTTGGCGCTGTCGCTGATGGCGGCGGTGCTGATCTTGATGACGTCGCTCCTGATCCGAAAGCCGCTTGAGTTCAACGCCTTCCCCACCATTCTGCTGGTCACCACGCTGTTCCGCTTGGGCTTGGACATCGCCTCGACGCGGCTGATCCTGACCCACGGCCACGAGGGCGGCGATCCGGCGGGCATGCTGATCCAGTCCTTTGGACGCCTGATGATGGGGGGCAATTATCTCATCGGGGTGGTGGTGTTCATCATCTTGGTGATCGTCAACTTCATCGTCATCACCAAGGGCTCGAGCCGGATTGCCGAAGTCGCGGCCCGCTTCACCTTGGACGCCATGCCCGGCAAGCAGATGGCCATTGATGCGGACATGTCGTCTGGCCTGATTGACGAAACCGAAGCCAAGCGCCGGCGCAAGGAATTGGAGCAGGAGAGCCAGTTTTTCGGCGCCATGGACGGCGCCTCGAAATTCGTCCGTGGCGACGCCATGGCTGGCATCATTATCACCGCCATCAATATTGTCGGCGGCATGCTGATCGGCCTGATCCAGCACCATGTCTCGTTTCAAACCGCAGCCTCGAGCTACACCGTCCTGACCATCGGTGAAGGCTTGGTCAGCCAGGTTCCGGCCCTGATCATTTCCATCGCCGCCGGTCTGTTGGTCTCGAAATCCGGTCTGGAGGAATCGGCGGAAAAGGCCTTGATGACCCAGCTGGGCGGCAATCCGGTCAGCCTTGGCATTGTTTCGGGATCGGCGGGCTTACTCGGCCTGGTACCCGGTATGCCGATCTTGCCGTTTGCCGCCATCGCCCTAGGCACCGGCATGTTGGCCTGGCGCAACGCCACCAAGGACGAGAAAAAGGTTGAAGCGCCGGAGGCGAAACCTGTGTCCGAGGTGGAAGAACCGATCACCACGGCACTGGCCATTGATGATGTGAAGATCGAACTGGGCTATGGCTTGCTTGGCCTGATCAACGAACTGGACGGTCGCAAGCTGACCGATCAGATTCGCGCGCTACGGCGTACGCTTGCCGCCGAATATGGCTTTGTGGTGCCAAGCGTTCGCATCCTCGACAATATGCGCCTGCCCAATGAAGGCTATAGTGTGCGCATTAAGGAGATGGAGGCGGGCTCAGGCGAGGTGCGCATCGGCTCAATGATGGCGATGTACCCGCGCGGGCAACAGGTCGAATTGCCAGGCGAACACGTTCGCGAACCGGCCTTTGGTTTGCCTGCGACCTGGATCGATGAGTCCCTGCGCGAAGAGGCAACCTTCCGAGGCTATACGATTGTCGACCCCGCCACCGTGCTCACCACCCACCTGACCGAAATCGTCAAGGACGCCATGCCGGAGCTTCTCTCCTATGCCGAGGTTCAAAAGCTGCTGCGTGACCTTCCCGCCGAGCAAAAGAAGCTGACCGAGGACCTCATTCCCTCCGTCGTCTCGGCCAGCACCGTCCAAAGGGTGTTACAGGCCCTGTTGAAGGAGCGGGTCTCTATCCGTGATCTGCCAACCATCTTGGAAGGCATAGGCGAAGTCGCAGGCCCCTCGGTCGGCTTGACCACCATTGTCGAACATGTGCGGGCGCGGTTGGCCAAGCAACTTTGCTGGCAAAACCGCTCCGACGACGGCAGCCTGCCCATCGTCACCATGTCGCCCGAGTGGGAGCAGACCTTTTCCGAAGCCCTGATCGGTCAGGGCGAAGACAAGCAACTCGCCCTTGCCCCCTCACGCTTGCAGGCCTTCATCCAGGCGCTTCGCGAGACCTTTGACGGCGCGGCGATGCGGGGCGAGACACCGGTGCTTTTGACCAGTGCTGGCGTGCGCCCCTATGTGCGCTCAATTATTGAGCGGGTGCGGACCCAGACCACGGTCATGAGCCAAAATGAAATCCACCCGCGCGCCAAGTTGCGCACCATTGGTCAGGTTTGACGCGGCCCGATACGAAGACATATTTGCGACGGCGGCTCGTCTGATCAGACCGCCTGGGACGGCGATGAAACCAAATGAGGTTGGAAACGGAGGCCTCTGGCAAGGTATGAGCCACGATCCGCACCGCGGTGCAGCGCCAGAGCGGCCCGCAGCCGAACAGGTCTTTTTTGACCGGCACGAACTCAACCAGATCTTGCGCATCTATGGGCGCATGGTCGCCGCTGGCGAATGGCGCGACTATGCCGTCGCGGGCGGATCAGAAGCAGCGGTGTTTGCCATCTATCGCCGCACGGCAGACGCACCGGTTTATCGGATTGAGAAGCGGCCGAGCTTGGCCCGCCGCCAGGGCGCATTCGCCGTGCTTGGCGAAGGCGGGGTCGTGCTTCGCCGGGGACACAGCCTTGAGATTGCCCTCAAAGCCTTTGAAAGCCGAAAATTCCGGGTCGTGTCAGAGGGTTAGACCCTTAAGGAAAAACCCGTCTCATTCGGATCTGGATGTCGGGCCCCGCCGACTGCACCCGCGCGTCAAAGAAGGCATAGGGTGCGGGGCGCGAGGCGAGAAAAACAAGGTAGCTGCGATCCACTGTGCGCGACGTCACATCTGAAACCGTGACCCGCCACGAGACACTTTTCGTCGGCCGATACTCATAGAAGATCGACAGGGTCGCACCGTAATGGGCGCGATCAATCTCATTATAGCGATAGATCACTTCATTTTGGGGCGGGTGGAATTCGAGCCCCCAATTGATTTTTCCACCGGCAAGTGTTTGGTCAAAGCTGGCCATGCCATCAAACGGATGCACCAGCGACTGGGATCGCGAAAGGTCTGTGGTTGGGTCGCGCACCTTAACGTCGCGCCATAGGGCCTGCAGTGTCAGAAAGCCGTTTCGAACCTTCCATCGGTCAAGCGGCGCCGCGAGTTCCACATTTAATTGGTTGGACCGACCGCGGCCAATATTTCCTGGCGTATCGTAAAACCCGTTCGGATTGGTGGGATCGGTCGGGTCATAGCCGCGAACGCGGTCAATCGCATTGGCAAGGTCGGCGTGTTGCAAGGTGACATTCAAGCCGCCTTGGCCCCAAAATTTGCGATCCAACGCGATCTCATAAATCTTAGCATCCTGCGGCAGCAGGGCAGGATTGCCCGCATGGGCGCCGGTATTCAAAAGCCCAGACTCGACAAAGGCGGAAAAGTCGAGCTGACCGACTTCACGCGCCGCGCGGGCCTTAAATTCTGTCTTGGGGTCAAGCTTCCAGGTCAAGATCAGCCGCGGCTTGACGTAGTTAAGCGATTTGGACGCCATGACATCGCCGCGCGATTTAATGGTCGAAGCCTCGACCTGCACGCCACTCTCAAGGGTCAGGTTCGACCGCATGGCCCACGACGCCATCACGTCCGACTGGGCCCTTTGTTCCTCAACGCGGACACGGGCGGCGGGGAAGGGCGTTTGCTGTCCGTTGACGAGGTAAAGATTGGCAGTGTTTTGCACATTGTCTGCCGCCTCAGCGGTCAGGCCGATGCTCAACCGATCTGAAAATTGCCGACGAAAAACGCCTCGCAAAATACCTTCACTCAACCGGTTTCCCGTCGCCAGGTTCTGACGCAGATTGGAGATATAATTGTCGTCTTGATAGCTCTGGCTGGTTTGCCAAATGCTCAAAACTTCCAAAGTGGTTTTAGGATCGAGATTGCGTTTATAGTTGACGCCAATCTCGCCGGACTCGCCACGGTAGGAGAAATTCAATTTGTCATCATGGATCGCGGGCAGTCCCTGATCGCCTTCGCGATCCGAATACTGGTCGAGCGTCGCATCCCCATTGATCCGAAAGACGCCGCCCAACAGCGGGGCTTGATAGGCCAGTGTCGATTTTCCGATCACGCCCTGAATGCGGGTCGATAAATGGTCGACGCAAACCGGCGCGCAATTGATGGAGGACGGAAGGGCGGAGCTGTCGGTCTCAATATTGCTGCCGCTCACCTGATCGGCTGGGCTGTAGTACTGGGCAGAGATCGAGCCTTCGAGCACGCCATCGGCTATGGGGTGGCGGGCCTCCAGTCGCGCAGAAGGGAGGGTCCGCCCGGTTCGCGGGGTTTGATCGACCAGGGCTGTGACCACCAGAGAGTCTTCGGCGGTTTTTTTGCGGATGACATTGGCGACGACCGTATGGCCGAGCATATCGACGCCGTGACCGGCTTCGCGCACCACTTCGATCCGCTCGACATGGGAAGCCGGTATGCGCCGCAAGACAGAGTTCAAATCATCCTGTTTGGCGGTTGGGCGCTGACCATCGATCACAACATTGCCCGCGCCGGTCTCGAAACCCCGCACCTGGGCGCCGCCATCAAATTCAAATCCGGGCAGTCGCGACACCATGTCCAAGGCCGTGCTCGGGCGCCACGTGGCAAAATAGGCGCTGGGATAGACAGAAACACCGGAAGGCGGCGGTGCAGCCGTGCTGGGCTCGGGCTTGGCACCTGCCGGGACGGTCTGGGCGAACGCCTGTCCTCCGAGGGCCGCGACGACCATCAGGTTGATTATCAAGGTTTCAAGCGCCTTGGGCAGCATCCACAGTCTCGGCACATCGTCCAGCGATCAAATTCCATCGCATCAAATGGACTTGTACGGAGAGATCAGGCGCTCGGCAAGACAAACTTAGGTCGCCACTTCAGGAAGCTAGAATTCACGCAGCAGGCGAATTCCAGTGCAACTGATTACCTGAAACTACATTGTATATTTGCAGTTTCTATTACTTCATTTTGACTCTGAGTGGATACGATGAGACGCATCCCCCGAGTCTTCGTCGGACTATCCGGCCCGCGCCCGGGTGACGCGCGGCGAATCTTCGACCAATTGGGTGCGACTTTGCCTAAAGGCCCCTGTGCCGCGTCCGGTTTTGAATGTCGAGATCTGCCGGCTCAGGCCCTCGGTTTCCGACCGGAGCGACGCGGCTGCGGCTGTGGTTTCTTCGACCATGGCGGCATTTTGTTGCGTCACCTGATCCATCTGATTGACGGCCAGATTGACCTGGGTGAGCCCTGTGGCTTGTTCTTGCGACGATTGCGCCATTTCGGTGATCAAGCGGTCGATCTCAGCCACCTTCTCAACAATCTCGGTCAAGGACTGGCCCGCCCCGCCCACCAGCTTCACGCCCCGCGCAACCTGGGCGGTCGAGTTCGCGATCAGGGTCTTAATTTCCTTCGCGGCCTCGGCTGAGCGTTGTGCCAGAGCGCGAACCTCTTGGGCGACGACGGCAAATCCGCGCCCCGCATCACCCGCACGAGCCGCCTCAACACCGGCGTTCAGCGCCAAGAGATTGGTCTGGAAGGCGATCTCATCGATGACGCCGATAATCTGCGATATCTTATCAGAGCTTTGCTCGATCTCTCCCATCGCATCGACCGCCTCGACGACCACCGCACCGGATTGGGCGGCAGCGGCGCGGGCTTCGGTGGTGGAGCGGGCGGCTTCCTTGGCGCCTTCTGCACTACGCTTCACCGTTGCGGTGATTTCGTCCAGAGCGGCGGCCGTTTGCTCCAAGCTCGCAGCCTGCTGTTCGGTGCGCCGCGACAGATCGTCAGACGCCTTGGCAATCTCGCTCGTTCCGGTGCTGATCGCATCCGTCGAGGCCGAAATCGACCCCATGGCGTCCTCAAGCCGATCAACGGCGTGGTTGAAGTCGATCCGGAGTTGTTCATAGCCAGGTGGAAAGACTTCCGAGATTTGGGCCGTCAAATCGCCCTTGGCCAAGGCGCCGAGTTTCTCGGCCAGGGTGGCGACAACTTGTTCTTGTGCCGCCAGCGCCTTTTTTTGCTCGGCCTCGGCGGCCAAACGGGCGGTCTCCATCGCATCGAGATAGACTGAGATCACCAGATCCATGTCCAGCAAGGCGACCTTGGCCAGGGCGCCGACCTGAGCGCCCAGCGCTTTGGATACGGCCTTGCTCGAGAACATGCCGCCCTTGGCGAGCCTTGCCTCGATAATTTGGGAGAAGAGCTTTTCGAGGATGAGGGCATAGCCGCCAATATACCAGCGCGGCTCCAGGCCGATCCGCGCGTGGACAGCGCCGGTTCGGGTCGCATTGGCGACAAAGGTCTCATCGAGCCTGCCTTCGGAAATCCCGCTCCAGTGACCCAGCTGGCGGTTCTTTGCCGAAGCCATATGGGCGTCGTCTTTAAAGAATCGGCTGGTCTCCGGCGTCGATCGCGCCGCGTCATAAAAGGCGTCTAGCGCGGTTGGGAGCGCAGCTTGAACCGCCTCGCGAACAGCTTGCAGGTTCTCTTGATCCTGGCGACTGAACTTTACAAAGTCGAGGCGCGAGCGCAGATCGGTTGAAGATGTCATTTTTCTTGTACCCGCACGAGAAACTCACTCGGGTTGAACATCTTCCCCATAATTGAATAATTGCTTAATCTGACTGACGCCAATCCATTATCGTCGACAACTCAAATTGACAGGTAAACACGTCAGCCGTTTACAGCCCTATGCGCGGAGCAGATCGAAAATAGGCCGCGACTTCCTGAAAACTGGCCCGCCAAAGGTCGCAATAATCCCGCAACAAATCGGCAAACAGGAAGTATCCATGCACATAGGGGGTATCGACCCCGATCTCGACCCGTCCGGGGGGATCTTCCACCCAGGTGCCGAACAGGTGATCCCAAAGCGGGACCATGGCGTAACAGCCAACCGGTTTGCTGATATCCTTTATGTGATGCAGCCGATGGCCGCGCGGCGATTGCACCACCCAGCGGCCGACCCAGCCCCAGTCGGAGTCGATGTTGGAATGGATAAGGAGGCCGAGCACAGTCACCAGCAGATTGACCGAAATCATCACATCGACGCCTGCGCCAAGCGCGGCCATGGGCAGGTTGATCAAAAAGATGCTGGTGAACTCCGCCGGATGCGCGCGCATCGATGTGATGGCGCAAAACTCCTCCGCCGAATGGTGGAACCGATGCAGCGGCCAAAACATCGGCGAATGATCCAGGCGATGGGCCCAATAGTCAAAAAAGGAATAGACGAAAAAAAAGAGGCCGATCTGGGCCCAATAGGGGGCATGCGCCACCCCGGTCCAGGCCAAGACCCCGCCGCCGAGCGTATTTGAAGCCCAACGCCCAATCCAGGTCGCCAGACCAAAGGTCAAAACCGCCCCTACCACGCGCAGGATTTGCATTTGGCCAGCGGCCAGACACGCGATGTCCAACTGCACGGAGGGCGAACGCGTGATCAGGATGCGGCGCAAGGAGGAATTGCGCCAGCCCACGAGCGCAAACTCCAGCCACATCACCGACGGCGCCACCACCAAAAGTGTTAAAAGCCCATCGGAGAGGATTTGGCGTCCGTGCCGCAGGGTCAGCGTCTGTCCAAGGAGATGGAGCGAAAATTCACGCGGCGCCTTGACCAACTCCAAGCACGCTTGCTGCCAGACCAGGACCCCGACTGCAAACAGCACCAAACCCACCAGGCCGCGTGTCACAGCACTCACAGGCGTGGGGAGGGTCAGCGTCGAAGGCGTGCTGGCGGGCGAGGTCGATACTGTCATGGCGCGTCCCTATGGCTCGAAAACCTCGAGAGAGCGTCCACACAGCAAAACAGGCGCCACGGCTTTGGGTCGGAAAACCCGGCGCAATACCTTCTCTAGGAGGGGTCAACCGGAATTAAAGGCCCGGATGGCTCATCTTATAGATGAAACCGATGATGATGAGCACATAGGCAACGGCTTGGGTCTTGACCCGCCAGCGCATGAAGCGATTGGAATTGGCCAGGGCATAGTCGCCGCCGCGCGCCATGGCCACGAGGCCCATAAAGAGGGACCCCAAGACGGCCAGAAGCGCGAGCAGGATCATAATATCAATGACTATTCCCATGGCCGCGCCGCCTCTTTCCTTCGTCCACCGAAAGCTTGCTTTTCAGCAGGCTTAGCGATTGCGACCCTCTTCCAACAAGCGCCGCGCAATGACCTGGGCCTGAATTTCGCCCGCCCCTTCGAAGATGTTGAGGATGCGGGCGTCGCACAAGAGGCGGCTGATCGGATATTCGAGGGCAAAGCCATTACCGCCATGAATCTGTAAGGCGTTATCCGCCGCCGCCCACGCCACACGCGCTGCTAACAGCTTGGCCATACCCGCTTCCAGATCACACCGTCGGTCCTGATCCTTTTCGGCAGCGGCGAAATAGGTCAGTTGCCGAACCCCCATAATCTCTGCCGCCATCTGCACCAACTTATTGTGCACGCGCGGGAAGCTGAAGATCGTCGTGCCAAATTGGCGGCGGTTCAGGGCATAGGAAAGGCCAGCCTCGAGCGCCGCTTGCGCCACGCCCACCGCCCGCGCCGCCGTTTGGATGCGGGCACTTTCAAAGGTGGCCATCAATTGCTTAAAGCCCTGGCCTTCTTGCCCGCCGAGCAGGTTTGCCGCCTTAACCCGAAAGCCGTCAAAGCCGATTTCATATTCCTTCATGCCGCGATAGCCGAGCACGCCGATCTCACCGCCACTCATGCCTTCCGCCGGGAAGGCGTTGTCGTCATCTCCCCGGGGCTTTTCCGCCAAGAACATCGACAGGCCACGATAATCATCTGTGGCGGGATCTGTACGGGCCAACAGGGTCATGACATCGGCGCGCGCCGCATGGGTGATCCACGTCTTTGCCCCCGTGACCACATAGTCCTCGCCCTCGCGCACCGCCCGAGTGCGCAGCGCGCCAAGATCTGAGCCCGTATTGGGCTCGGTAAATACGGCTGTGGGCAGCACTTCAGCCGATGCAATCTTGGGCAGCCATTCGGCTTTTTGCGCCTCTGTCCCGCCGCACAGGATCAATTCAGCCGCGATTTCTGAGCGCGTGCCCAAAGAACCGACACCGATATAGCCGCGGCTGAGCACTTCGGAGACGACGCACATGGCGGTCTTGCCAAGGCCCGACCCGCCATAGGCCTCGGGGATGGTCAAGCCAAAGACGCCCAAGTCTCCCAACTCCTGCACCAAGGGAAGCGGGATGAGTTCGTCGCGCAGATGCCAGCCGTGGGCATAGGGCGCGACTTTTTCTTCTGCAAAGGCGTGGAACTGATCTCGGATCATCAGGTGGGTTTCGTCAAGCCCACTGTCTTCGACACTTGCCGCGCCCAGCGCATGGGCAAGCGTGGCGGAAAGCGCCGTCTTTTCCGCCTGCCCGGCCAAGGCGCGCCATGCGGCGCTGGGACCGGGCTCCAATTCAATATCGAAGTCACTTGGTCGGATGATTTCGCCTTGGTTCATCGGCACGCCGCCGACCAATTGGGCGGCGTACTCGGCGAATAAGACCTTAATTAACAGGGCTTCGGTTTCGGTGAACCGACCCTCGGCGATTAGACGTCCGCGCCAGGCGCCGACCTGACGGAAGGCTTCAGCATAGGTCGCCACCCAGGCGAGGCCGTGGACCCGATGTTGCTCGGCGTCCATCAACACACGGTCGAGCTTGCCAGCAACCGTCACACGCTGTCGCACGGCGTCGCGCACGCGATCACGATAGCCGTCCGCCCACCCGATTGTCGCTTCAATCAGGATCGCCAGTGTCTGGGCTTCGCCAAGTGACCCGTCCATGTCGCCTCTCCCCGCGGTCTTTATCCCTCCTGTACAAGATTGTGTTGCACCTGCGAAGACGGAAGGCTTCGGACTGCAAAATCTTGTCACATTCAGCTAGCCACCCCGCCAGCGAGACGTCGTGTTCAGGCCGCCTTTTGGATCTCGCGGCCAGCGCAAAGATCGTTGCAAAATTCCAGCGAAGCCTGCGCCACCTTGGCGCGCTCCCGGTCCACCGTGACCAGGTGATAGCTGTCGGCAAGGTAAAGCGTGCGCACAGGACCCGACACCGACCTTGCAATACCCTGGGCATTGCGGACGTGCGAAATATCGTCTTCCAGCGCGTGGCAGATGAAGACAGGCGCTGTGACCTTGGCCAAGTCCCGCTTGACGCGGCGCATCAGGTCGAGGTTCTCCGCCAAGCTCAGGCCCGGCATGAACGGCAGGCCTGCATCCTTGATGGCGCCGGAGAACATCATCTCTTCGACCACCGCCCGCAGGCGCTCATCCTTGATGCCATAGGGCGGGCGTTCCTGAAATCGCCAGCGATTGACCAAGGGAATATGGCGGCCGAAATGCATGAACCAGACCCCTGGCGGCACCACCCATCCGTCATATTTCAACGTCGCAGCAAGGCACAGGACACCCTTGACCCGCTCAGGATGGCGTTCGGCCAGAGCCAGGCCCAGTACCGCCCCCATGGAAAGTCCGCCAACAATGACGGGCTCGCCTGGGTCACTCAGGCGAAAGAGATCGGCTTCCGCCGCCGCCAGCCAATCGCGCCAGCCGGTTTTCAACAGCGCCGCCTCATCTTCGCCGTGGCCGGGCAGCATCGGTGTTTCGACAACATAGCCCGACCGCCGCAAATGGCGGGAGACAGCCTGCAATTCGGCGGGCGCGCCCGTCAGACCGTGGAACAAAAGCACAGGTGCCATCATCGGCGCCTTTACGCGATCCGTTGCGCGAGCGCGGGCGTCGGGATCAAGGCTTCCAGGTCAGCGAGCCGTGCGCGAACCTCGGCGAAATTTTCGAACCCAATCGCGGGCAGGCCGCGCTGTTGCCTTTGCTCCAGCAACCAGCCCTTGGCAAAAACGAGGTCCGCCACATCCGCAACGCAGGCATCCGAGCGCCCATCGCCGATATGCACCACCGTGCGCGCCGACTTAACCACCGCGCATTTGCACACGCCCGATCCACATTGAGGCGCGGCGTGAGGAAATTGCAGCAGCCAGCGATCTTCACCGACGGCAGTGAGGTGATTGGCAATGATCGGGGTATGGCGAACGCCAATCCGAGCCAAAACGCGGCGCACAACCCAGTCAAAGCCATCAGACACCACCTGTACGGGCAGGCCCAAGCGCCCACAGTCGGCAAAGAACCCTGCCGCATCCGGATCGACGGCGATGTCATCGATAAATGCGTTCAACTCTTGCTGCGTGACGCGCAAGAGCGCTGTCTGTCGGCGCAGGCAGTCGCGCGAGCCAATGCGTCCCGCCGCCCATTCCGCTTCGACCTCTGTCCACTCGGGCTCAGCGAACGCCTCCAATATGGCGTCGACTGTGTCTTTGAGGGTCAAGGTGCCGTCGAAGTCGCAGGTCAGAATTAAGGACATGGATTGAGATTTCGCTTACCCGACGAAGATTGACGCGCTTCTAGACCATGGGATCTGGCGACCGGCTTGCGCGAACTTGTCTTTCCTGCAAACTTCAAGGCAAGAATGTGGCGAAGTTGGGCTGAGCGGCTTTCGGCGGTCAGACTAAACCCGCTTGGCGATGAGCACCGCATTGAGCCCGCCAAAGGCGAAAGAATTCGAGACCAGCGCCGAATAACCAATGCTTTGCGTCTCGCGGGCCAAGGGAACTTGGCATTCGGGATCAGGGCCTAAGGAATTCAAGATGGCTGGCGCCGTCTTAGCGTTCAGTGCGGCAATGCCTGTGACGAGCTCGATAGCCGCCGCGCCGCCGATCAGGTGACCATGCGACGATTTGGTCGCAATGACCAAATTCTGGTCGAGCGCCGCGCCATAGACGTTTTGCAGGGCCTGGCTCTCGATCTTATCATTGAGCGGCGTGCCCGTGCCATGGCTGGAGATCAGCACGGGATGATCGAGCGCAAGGCCTGCGTCTTCGTGGGCCATGCGGATGGCGGCTTCGGCGCCGCGCCCGTGGGGCATGGTGATGTGGTGAGCGTCGGAAGAGGCGCCATACCCGCTGAGTTCCGCCAGGATGGGCGCACCGCGCGCCACCGCATGCTCATAGGTCTCCAGCACCAGGGCTGCGGCGCCTTCACCCAGCACCATGCCGCGCCGCTGGATGGAAAACGGCCGGCACGCATCGTCAGCCATGGCCTTGAGCGCCACCCAACCGATCCAAGATCCATAGGTCAAAGCCGCCTCAGCGCCACCGACAATCGCGACGTCTGCCCGTCCGGCGCGCAACATCCACAGCCCCTCGCCAATCGCATGGCCTGACGAAGCGCAAGCTGAAGCGACAGTAAAGGCCGCGCCCTGCACGCCAAGCGTCATCGACAAATGACTGACCGGTGCGGAAATCATTTGCTTTGGAATGGACAGCGGGTGGATCGAGGTCGCGCCCTTGAGGAAAACCCGCGCATAGCTCTCCTCGACCGTCTGATTGCCGCCGGAGCCTGCGCCCCAAACCAGTGCGGTTCGGTGTTCGAGCACCGGATCGCCGACCAGACCCGCCTGTTCCACCGCCTCAAAGGCTGCCACCACGGAAAAGGCGGAAAGTGGGTCGAGATGGGCGAGCGGTCGCGCACCGAGACGGTGTTCTAAGGCTGTGGTGTCGAGCGGCGCCACGACGCCAGCAGGGCCATGATAGGTGTGGATGCCATCGTCGCCAATTTGCCGGGAGATGGGCGCAAGCCCACACTTGGCAGCCTCGAGTGCGGCAAATGTCGCTGGCAATCCTTGGCCCAGCGCCGAAACGACGCCCATGCCTGTGACGACGACGCGGCGATGGCTCATCCGGATCACCTTCTTGCAGTTGCGCTCGGCAAAGCGCGCTTAGCTGGCAGCAGCACTCTTGGCCTGAGCCACAGCGATGAGGTCCCCCAAGGTCTTGGCGTCAGCAAGGTCGTTCTGTTCGATGATCAGGCCGTACTTGTCCTCGAGCGCGAACATCACGCTGATCATGTCGAGTGAGGCAATATTGAGCGATTCCAAAGTCGCCTCAGGATTGAGTTGTGCCCGGTCGATCGGCACTTCTTCAGAGATGACGTCCAAGATTTGGTCGGCGGTGATCGCCATGGAAGGTCCTTATCTGTCTTTCGTTCGCCGAACCGCGAGGGTGTCGAATAGGCCCACCTTAGCCGTCGCGGAAGCGGCTGAAAACATCCGGCGAGCTTTATAGGGCCGATGACGACAAAATCGAGGCTTCCGATTGAGAATTCTCTCGCCGCAGCGTGCTCGCCCGCACTTTCTCACTTTCCGAGCGCAACTGCCCGCAGGCGGCCAAAATATCGCGACCGCGCGGGGTGCGGATCGGCGAAGCATAGCCGCCCTTGTTCAAAATGCCGGCAAATCGCTCAATCGTCGCCCAGTCTGAACATTCATAGGGCGAGCCGGGCCAGGGATTGAACGGGATCAGATTGATCTTGGCGGGTATGCCCTTGATCAAGCGCATCAATTCGCGCGCTTCGGCAGGCGTGTCATTGATCCCTTTCAGCATCACGTATTCAAAGGTCACACGCCGCGCATTGGAGAGACCCGGATAGGCGCGGATCGCCGCCATCAGGTCTTTCAGTGGATATTTTCGATTGATCGGCACAAGCACGTCGCGCAATTCGTCATGGGTGGCATGGAGCGAGATGGCGAGCATGGCTTGCGTGGTTTCGCCAAGCCTTTGCAGTTCGGGCACGACGCCCGAGGTGGATACCGTGATACGGCGACGCGACAGGGCGATGCCTTCGCCATCGGAAATAATGTCCATGGCCTCGGCCACCGCATCGAGATTATAGAGCGGCTCGCCCATGCCCATGAAGACGACGTTCGACAGTCGGCGGTCGGCTTGAGGGGAAGGCCACTCTTCCAAATCGTCGCGACACACCTGAACCTGGGCGACAATCTCAGCGGCGGTCAGATTGCGCACCAGGGGTTGGGTCCCCGTGTGGCAAAAGGTGCAGTTGAGGGTACAGCCCACCTGGCTCGACACGCACAAGGCCCCGGCGCGACCCACATCTGGGATATAGACGCTCTCGATCTCAATGCCGGGTGCGGTGCGGATCAGCCATTTGCGCGAGCCATCGCGGCTGATTTGGCGCTCCACCACTTCCGGTCGCGCCAGGGTAAAATGCTGCGCCAGATCCGCTCGCAAACTCTTGGCCACATCGGTCATGGCGTCAAACTCGGTAACGCCAAAATGCTGCAGCCAGCGCCACACCTGGGCGGTGCGCATCCTAGCCTTGTCGGGGGGACAAAGGCCTGCCTCGATCAAGGCGGCTTGCACCTTAGCCCGCGACAGACCGGTCAGATTGACCAGAGCTTTCGCGCGCGCCGGTTGGTTGGGCTGGGCGAGTGATAGGGCCGTCATCCGTCTTCCTCTGGGACGCTCAAGGTGCTGCGACCGAGCCATCCTGGATAGGACCTCTAGCAGAGTGAGGTCCTTGAGGCAAAAGCTGCTGCCCCGCCATGGATTGCGGCTATCAAAACGCGTCGGATAAAATTTCGCCATCGCGGGTGAGCAGGGCGCGCTTCATGCCCTCACCGAGAAAAGGCGCGGCCAACTCGCCTGCCGCATCGATGGCAATCAGCCCGCCATCGCCGCCAAGTTTGCCGACCGCG
This sequence comes from uncultured Caulobacterales bacterium, assembly GCA_903840435.1. GTDB lineage: Bacteria > Pseudomonadota > Alphaproteobacteria > Caulobacterales > Caulobacteraceae > CAIMFV01. Next base: position 3,213 of record CAIMFV010000047.1, on the reverse strand, counting down.
TCCAAAACAGCCTGAGTGGCCTCCGTTAAGGTCTGGCCAAGAAACTGACAGCGAAAGGCGATCTGCGCCGCCGCCGCCACGCGGATGAAATACTCGCCCTGTCCCGTACAGGAAACCGCCACATTTCGGTCGGCAAAGGTTCCCGCGCCGATCAACGGGGTGTCGCCGACGCGCCCAGGCAGCTTTTGAAACACGCCCGCCGTCGAGGTCGCCGCCGCCAGGTTTCCGTCAACGTCGCGCACCACGCAGCCCACGGTTCCATGGGCCAGCACGCCGGGCGGATGATTGTGTTCGCCCTTCCCGGCCTGGGTGAAAAAGCCGTCCGGCTTATCGATCTCGGCGAAGCCTTGCGCGCGCGCGAAGGTCGTTGCGCCTTCGCCCACCAGCATGACGTGTGGCGTTTTTTCCATAACCGCGCGCGCCACCGCAATCGGGCTGGCAAAGCCTTGCAGCGCCGCCACCGCGCCCGCCCGACCGTCAGCGCCGTTCATCAAACTGGCGTCGAGTTCATAGCGGCCAGCAAGGTTGGGCGAGGCGCCGCGACCGGCCACATAAAGACCACTCGCCTCCAAGGCCGCGACCGTCTCCACCGCCACGTCCAAGGCCTTGGCCCCCTTGGCCAGGGCATCGCGCGCTGCCTCGACCAGACCGCGCATATGGGCAATCTCGCGCCCATAGTCTTTGCGCCTTACCGCGCCCGCGCCGCCATGCAAGGCCAGAGCGAATGGGAACTTCTTCATCAGGGCATCCTATTGGCGCTTGCAACTCGGTGGAGAGCCGATAGCGTAGCGCCCAACGAAACAGGAGGAGACGCTCACTATGCGGGCGGTATTGTCAAAGGCGGTCGGCGGACCGGAAACCCTTGTGGTCGAAGAGGTTGCAGACCCAACGCCTTTGGCGGGCGAAGTGGTCATCGCCATCAAGGCCTGCGGCGTCAACTATCCTGACGTGCTGATGATCGAAGACAAGTACCAATTCAAGCCCCCTCGCCCCTATTCTCCCGGCGGGGAAGTGGCGGGCATTGTCGAAAGCGTCGGCGCCAGCGTCACCCAGCTGAAGGTCGGCGACCGGGTGATTGGCTCCACAGGCTTTGGCGGCATGGCGGAAAAGATCGCCCTGCCCGCCGGACGCTGCATCCCCATGCCCGACGCCATGCCGTTTGACGAGGCTTCAGCCTTCATCCTCACCTATGGCACCTCCCACTATGCGTTGAAGCAAAGGGCACAGCTCAAAGCCGGCGAAACGCTTTTGGTGCTAGGTGCGGCTGGCGGCGTCGGTTTGGCGGCGGTGGAGCTTGGCAAGGCCGCAGGCGCACGCGTGATCGCCGCGGCATCGAGCCAGGAGAAGGTCGACCTCGCCATCGCCCATGGGGCCGAATCCGGTGTGGTCTATCCCACGGGGCCCTTTGACCGCGACGGACAAAAAGCCTTGGCGGAACTGTTCAAATCAGCCTGCGGCCCTTCGGGCGCCGATGTGGTCTATGATGCGGTCGGCGGCGACTATGCCGAGGCGGCCTTGCGCGCCATTGCCTGGGAAGGCCGCTTTCTGGTCATCGGCTTCCCAGCTGGTATCCCAAAGATCCCGCTCAACCTCACCTTGTTGAAATCCTGCCAGATTGTCGGCGTCTTCTGGGGGGCCTTCACCGCCCGCGCGCCGCAGGAAAACCAGGAAAACATCAAGGACCTGCTCGGCCTCTATGCGGAAGGCAAGATCCGGCCCCATGTGTCCGAGCGCTTCCCCTTAGAACAGGCGGGTGAGGCCATTCGCCACCTCGGCGCCCGCAAGGCCCAGGGCAAGGTCGTCGTGACCATCGATTAAGCTCGACGACAATCTGAATTTCGCATTGCAAGGACAAGCAAGATGGCCGGACGGCTAGACGGAAAGGTGGCGCTGATTACCGGCGCGGCTTCGGGAATTGGACTGGGCACGGTGGAGCTCTTCCTTGAGGAAGGGGCCAAGGTGGTCGCCGCCGATATGCAAGACGCCAAGGGCGCCCAGCTCGAGGCACGCTTTGAGGGCCGTCTTGCCTATGTGCATTGCGATGTGACGGTTGAGGCAGACCTTGAAAAGGCCGTCAAGACGGCGGTCACCAAGTTCGGCGGGCTGGATATTCTCTTTAACAATGCAGGCTCCGGCGGCACCATGGCCACGGCGGAGGAAATCACCGCCGAGGCCTGGGACAAGGTCTTTGCGCTCTTGGTGCGGGCCCCTGTGATCGCCACCCGGCTGGCCATTCCGCATATGTTAAAGCGCGGTGGCGGTTCGGTGATCAATACCGCCTCCATCGCCGGAACCGAGGCCGGATGGGGACCCTTGGCCTATTCCACCGCCAAGGCCGCCGTCATCCAGCTGACCCGGGCCACAGCGGCTGAAATCTCGCCCAAGGGCATCCGGGTCAATGCCATCTGTCCAGGCCTGATTGCCACCTCAATCTTTGGCGCCTCGCTTGGCATGCCCCGTGAGGTGGCCGACCAGATGGCCGCTCTGATCGCCGAAGCGGCACCGACCATGCAGCCCATTCACTTGGCGGGTCAACCGCGCCACATTGCCGACGCAGCGCTCTTCTTTGCCTCCGACCAATCCGCTTTTGTCACCGGCACCCACCTGATTGTCGACGGCGGCATCACGGTTGGCCCTCGCCACGCCTGGGACGAAAACAGCGCCTCCCCCCTCCTCGCCGCCATGGGCGTCGATCCCGACCAAGCCAGAGCGATGCGTGAGGCGATGAAGGGGTAGGACGGCTCAATCCTCACCAAGGTCAGGAAGTCCGCTCATACCGGCGGAGGCCGGTATCCAGGGGATCATCCGCAAACCTCGGCGGGCCCGTCCCTGGACCCCGGCCTTCGCCGGGGGGAGCGGTGGAAAGGTGGGTGATTTCAATATCTTCCGCTCATACCGGCGAAGGCCGGTATCCAGTAAATCATCCCAACCGTCTGCAGGCCCGTCCCTGGACCCCGGCCTTCGCCGGGGGGAGCGGTTTTTAGGGAGAGGCTCAATTTAATCCGCTCATACCGGCGGAGGCCGGTATCCAGAGGATCATCCCAACCGTCTGCGGGCCCGTCCCCGGACCCCGGTCTACGCCGGGGGGAGCGGTGGAAAGGTGGGTGATTTCAATATCTTCCGCTCATACCGGCGGAGGCCGGTATCCAGAGGATCATCCCAACCGTCTGCAGGCCCGTCCCTGGACCCCGGCCTTCGCCGGGGGGAGCGGTT
>CAIMFV010000046.1 GCA_903840435.1 uncultured Caulobacterales bacterium | reverse complement strand
CACCGTGTCCAAGGTGGCGCGAATGGCGCGCAACATCGAAATCGGCGGCTGCTGGGCATCGATGGCGACCGAGGCGCTTTTCAGCGGCTCCATCCCGTGCTCATCGGCAAAGCTACTCAACCGGCTTTCAAAGCCGCCGGTGGAGTCGGTTTTGCGCAACAGAGCGAATTGGCCAGGGCTCAAGCGCGCCACCGCCGATCCGCCATAGGCTTCCGACCGCAACATGGCGGACAGAGAATTCATCACGCCATCGTCATCGGCGCTATTTCCGCGCGAGGCTTCGAGGTCGATCAGTTCGAGGATCAATTCCACGCCGCTGTCAAAGGCACGGCTAACGATCTCGGGTGCGGCGCGGACGAAGTTCTCGTGCGTCATCATGCCGTCAGCTTCGACCGCGCCAAAAGCGCCGCCGCCGCTCAGTGAAAGCACGCAATGAATATGGTCGGCGCTGATGTCGAGCTTGCAGGCGCTAAACGAGGCGTGGCGGGGCTGATCCGAATCCGAGCGCAAGGTCAGGCGCACAGGACCGCAGCGGCCCGGCTTATCTAATTGCCGCAAGAGGGTTTGCATAAATTCGTGGTCAATCGGCGCAACAATGGCCTTCCAGGATTGACCAATCAAATTGGGATTGAGGTCACCGGTCAGTTGGCGGCGGGCACCAAGGGCGAAGACGATCTGTCCAGATCGATCAACTTCGAAAAGCAGGTCGGCGCTGGCGAAGGCAAAGCCTAAAAACCGGGCCGCCTTATCATTCGCGTTGAGCACGTTTCGACCTCCAAATTCCGTGTCGAAGCGGGGACTTGATCACAAGACTTGGCTCTGATCCCTATCCGACCGGAGCAGTCTTAGGGGTAAAACGTAAATCCTTGGTTCTTATCTTTAGCCATGATTACATTTTTCGGACGTGATTTTGCCTTGATCAGGGTTTCGAACCTATGGATTGAGCCTGGGCAAAGGGCGCTGCCTTGGTTAGATTTGCATTATGAAGGTAACCTCTCAATCCACGCTGGTGCGCGTGGCGCTGACCGTTTTGGTGTCGAGCGCTGCCGGCTTTGCCTATGGCGTCGTGCAAACAATCCGGCCGACCGGCGAGGCTGTGTCTATTCCTTTACCCTCAGCGCAAACCAAACTGCTTAATCTTGATGCCGTGCCAAGGGCCGCGCCGATCGATCCGGCCTCGGCCAATGCGGCTATCGATCCCTCGGCGACAAAGCTTGTGCTGCGCAAATCTGCCGATGAGGAAGATGCGGCAGATGATCAGGACGCCGACAAGCCTCAGTCAAGCTCTGAGCATGAGGCGCCAGCTGCAGACCTTCCTTCGCAAACGCCTGCTGCGCCGAAGGAAAGCACGCCTGCGCCTGCGCAGCACGGACCTTTTTAGGCCGCACAACGCAGGGCGCGAAGTTTCGACGATGAACCAGAGTTCAATGCGACGACAAATGGCTGTCCTAGCGGCCGAGCATCCGAATCCACAATTGGGCCCGCTTCATCAAGCGCGGTTCTGTGGCGCCTTTGAGCGGGACGGCGCGCTCGAAAATCACCCCGATATAGAGGTCTGAGCGCCACACAACGCGGGATTCAAACAGAATGCCGGTCGAGATTTGAAGCAGGTCGAACGTGTCGGGCGGAACCTTGCCGGCCTCTTCCAAAAGGACGCGGGCACCCATGTCGGAAAAGTCTTTCATCGCCCCGCGAACCTGCTCAGGGGGCTCACCCCAAAGGGCTGCCACCGTCATCCGCGTTCTGCGTCGTGGAACCTTGCGTCTTTCGTCGTGCGCACCCATGCAACTGCCTCTTCAGAGTGAATGTGAGTTCACTATAATCCAATATGGCTAACAACCGGTTGGCGACGTCGACTGTCATATTCAGACGGTATAGGTTGGCGGGAAATTGGGAGAAGGCCTCATGCGTCGACACATGCCTCGGCTTGGCGGGATGGGTTTTGCAAGCTTGGTTGCGCTCGTGACTGCGCTCATCTTGCCCGTCGCGGTTGGGGCCACATCCGTGCCGAGCGGCGTCGACATCACGCCGGAAGTGGCGCGCGGGGCAATTTTCCGGTCCCTCAATCCCGATTTACCGGAATTGCCTAGCTTTACAGCGGGCCAAGCCTCGGCTCTGGCCTTGTCTCCAGACGGGCGCACGCTTGCCATCCTAACATCGGGATTTAATCGTAATTTCAATGACAAGGGCGCAGCGATCCTCGCCGCCTCGTCTGAATATATCTTTCTCTACGACATCTCTGGCGCTGAGCCGCGCAAGTCTCAAGTGTTGAGCGTTCCCAATAGCTTTCTGGGCTTGAGCTTTTCACCCACCGGCGAGGCCCTTTATGCGACAGGCGGCGTGAATGACACGCTGATCACCTTTAGGCGCAATGCAGCGGGCCAGTTTAGCAAATCCGACACCCTGGCTCTGGTCCATGGGAAGGGCTTGGGCCAGGGCGTCCAGCCCGAAGCGGCGGAAATCGCGGTTAGCCCAAGCGGGCGACGGCTGATCGTGGCCAACCTGCAAAATGATTCGGTGACGCTGATCGACGCAGCGAAAAAACATATCCTGAGCGAGCTCGACCTGCGCCCTCGTGACCGGAGAGGTCAGGTCAAGCCCGGCGGCACCTTTCCGAATGCGGTGACCTTTTTGGGCGAAGGCGCGGCGGTTGTCGCAAGCTTGCGGGATCGTGAACTCATCTTTCTTCGCGTCTCCGCCAAGGGTCACATCGCCGTGCGCGCGCGCCTTGCCACCGACGGGCAGCCGACAGCGCTGGTGACCAATCGCCGGGGCAACCGTCTCTATGTGGCGCTCGATAATTCCGATCGTGTGGGTGTGGTCGATCTAAAGACGCGCCGATGGCTTGAGCGCATCGACGTCCAGGCGCCGCCCGGGCTTCTTGCCAATCCGCTGCACCTCGGTGGCGCCAACCCCAATGCTCTGGCGCTCACACCCGATGGACACACGCTCTTGGTCTCGAACGGTGGGCAAAACGCCATAGCCGTAATCGCCCTGTCTCCGCGCGCGGTCGGCGTACGGTCTTCGGTGGTGAAGGATGATGACGACGGAGATGATGACCGCGCCTCGCCCGCTTCATCCCGGAAGTCAAAGGTCGTCGGACTTATTCCGACAGGCTGGTATCCGACGGCGGTCGCCATGTCTCACGATCAAAAGCACATCTATGTGGTCAATGGCAAAAGCGACCCGGGCCCCAATATCGGCGCCTGTCGCGGCAATCCGCATCTGACGAAGGAAGCCTGTCGCGGCGCCAATAACTATGTCTGGCAATTGGAAAAGGCGGGCTTTCTAACCCTGCCGACACCGGACCCAGCCGAGCTTGGTCGCTTGACCCGTCAGGTGGCGGAGAACAACCGCTATCTGGCCAAGACCTCGGCGGAGGACGCTGAGACCATGGCCTTTTTGAGAGGTCACATCCATCACGTCATCTATATCGTCAAAGAAAACCGCACCTATGATCAGGTTTTAGGCGACCTACAGCCTGGGAACGGGGATCCCAGCCTGACCCTTTTGGGTTCCGCCTTGACGCCCAATCATCATGCCTTGGCGCACGACTTTGTCACCCTCGACAACTTTCTCGACAACGGAGAAAGCTCAAATACCGGTTGGCAGTGGTCGACGGCGGGACGGACCAATGACTTTACCGAGCGGGAAGCGCCGGTGAACTATGCGGTGCGCGGGCTGCAATATGACCAAGAAGGCGCCAACCGAAACATCAATGTCGGGTTTGCTGATCTCGCGGCCCGCAAGCACGCCAACCCCATGACACCCGACGATCCCAACCTGCTGGTCGGCACGCGCGATGTCGGGGCGCCGGATGGTCCGCGGGGCAGGGTGGGGCGCGGTTATATTTGGGACGCCGCGCTCGCCAAGGGCTTGAGCCTGCGCAATTACGGCTTCTTTGTCGATCTGTCGCGGTACGAGGCGCGGGCGGGCGCTGTGCAAATCCCGCGTGAGCACGAACCCTGGAAGTCGGGCCTCGTGGTCGCCTATGTCTCCAAACCCGCCTTACAACCTATGACTGATCCCTATTTCCGGAGCTTCGACCAAGCATTTCCGGACTTCTGGCGGGTTGTGGAGTGGAAACGCGAATATGATGGCTTTGCGGAAAAGGGCAGCGCACCAGCTCTCACCCTTCTGCGGATCAGTCACGACCATTTCGGCGACTTCAAGGACGCGATTGATGGCGTCAATACGGTAGAAACCCAGATGGCCGACAATGATTACGCGCTGGGCCAGGTGGTCGAGGCGGTCGCCAAGGGGCCGTTCGCGAAGGACACCTTGATTTTCGTCGTCGAAGATGATGCGCAAGACGGGGCCGATCACGTCAGCGCCCATCGTTCACTCGCCTATATTCTCGGCCCCTATGTCCGGCACAATGCTGTGATTTCCAAACGCTACACGACCATCAATCTGATCCGTACAATGGTGGACGTTCTTGGCGTCGATCCGCTCGGGCTGAATGATGCCTTGGCCGAGCCGATGACGCAGGTTTTCGACATCAAGGCGCCGGAGTGGAATTATCAGGCGCGCGTGCCGAACATCCTCTACACCACCGCGCTGCCACTGCCGAAATCAACCAGCGCCTGTCTCGAGACGCCGCGTCGCTCCGCGGACTGGTGGAGTGCGGCCATGGCCGGGCAGGATTTTTCGTCGGAAGACAAGCTCGATACGGCCAAGTTCAATCGCGCGCTGTGGCTCGGCTTGAGGGGCGATACCCCTCAACCCTTGATGCGGGATGGAAAGGCCATCGCCCAGGCCTCGGCGCCTGAGGCGAACCGCCAAGTTTGCCGAACCGAATAGGTTTAGGCGCCCGCCGGACGAAAGCTGGTTATCACCGTCCGATCCTTCGCGCCTACCGCTGTGGTCACCCACCCGCCCAGCGGCTCATCGGAAACGAGCGACGCCACAAGGTCGGGGCGGGTCGGATCGCTGGCGGCGACAAAGCGGCGATTGTCCGCATCGCGCAGTATCAGCGTTGCACTGGGCGTCTCGCCCGCAAAGTCGATCATATAGGTCTCCACCCGACCTTCGCCCCCGACGGTGAGGTGCGGTGCAGCCCAGGCGTCAATTTCGGCCTGTGCAGCGTGCGAGGAAAAGGGCGCAAAGGGCCGCGCCGTGGCCGAATAGATGCCGACCGAGTATTTTGACAGGAAGCCGCCATTGGCGCCCACGAGGCCTACCCCGTCCGATTGACGTCTCAGCCGACGCGCCATCCCAGCGATGGCATGCATCGAGTAATTATTACCGGCCCCGCCGAAAAAGGGCAGGCCGCCCGTGACTGTCAGGGGCCGCGGTTCTTGCGGCGACACGCCGAGGCCATCGAGGATATTAAAGACGGCGATGGGAAAGCAGCTATAGAGGTCGAAGAGATCGACCCGCTCTAGGCCGATGCCTGCGGCGTCGAGGGCCGTTTGACAGGCGAGCACCGAGGCAGGACTGGCTGACAGATCGCCTCGCTCAAGTACGGCCCGTTCGGCGACGTCGGCACCGCCCCAGAGATAGATGAAATTTGCCGGATTAAGCCCCAGGGCTTGGGCCTTCCCGACCGTGGTGAGCAACTGCGCCGCCCCCTGATTGGCCTGATCGCGGGCGATGACCCGGCGGGGAAAGGGATCGGTGACGCGCCGATTGCGCGGTGTGATGGTCGAGATGTCGTCGGCGCTGAGCCGCTCCCGTGCCATGGCGTGCGGATTGGTGGCGGCGACGTCAGTAAAGGGTTGGAAAAGCGCGCCCATGGCTTGGTCATATTGACTTCGGGTCAGATGCAGCCGCGCGCGGCGGGCATTTTCAAACAGGGCATAGTTATGGATTGGGCTGCGGACACCGTGGCGGATCAGGTCCATGCACATGAGGCCTTCCAGCCCATAGCCGCGATCTTCAAGCTCGCCCTCGACCGTCTCAGTCCAATTGGGCGCGGTCCCCTGGCTGGCCAGGTGGCGAGCCGTGGAGATGGCTTCCGACCCAGCCAGCAGAACCATATCGGCCTCGCCAGCAAAGAGGGCGTGCGCAAACTCATTGACCAGATGTTGCGGCCCTTGCCCACCCACCGGTTCAAGGATCGCCCGGCGCGGCGCGGCGCCAATGCGTGCGGCCAGCGACCGCGGAAAATTATTGGAACAGCCAAAGGGCGGACTAAACCCCGGCCCGGAAATCTCGAACTGGCGAACCGTTGCGATCGTGTCGATGTGCTGCGCCAAATTGCCCGGTCCACCGGCATCGGCAAGGGCTGCGAGTGCCGCACGTCCGGCAAGATCGGCCGGCGAGAGCGCTTGATAGCTGGCGCTCTCGACTCGTTCCGACGCCTCGCCAACGCCGACGAGGACGGGTGTACGGTCCATCACTGCGCCCCGAACGGACTGACGCCAAAGAGCAGGTGATGCAGGAAGAAGGCGAACAACGCCCAGAGCGCCGTGCCGGCGACCAATCCAATAAGCGTGGCGCGTAGTTTTGGTTGTCCGGCGTCTGCGGGTTCGCTCAGGGCGCGCCGCTTGACCAAGGACATCAGATCAATGACCGACCAACCCAGAAAGCCGCCAAAGAGGACCAGTCCCGCTGCCGTCGGATGGACAACAACATGGGCGGCCGACCACAGGCCGACCCCTGTCACCATAGGATCATTGATCAGGGTTTTAACGTGGTTGAGCGGGCCATGGGACGAGCCGATCAGCACAAACGCCCCCCAGGTAAAGAGCGCTGCCAGCGGCGTGCCAAAAACGGGGCGGGGCCACAAGAAGCCCGGCGCGGCCCGTTCTGCGCCGCCATAGCTGATGCAGATTAGAATGAGGCCCGCCAAAGCGACGAGGCTGTATATCCCCCGCCAAGGTCCAGCGCCCAATCGGGCCACCAGCTGGTCTCTCATCGGATCGGCGAAGATGCGGATGGAGTGGGACCCTAAAAACAGAATCAGCCCGACAACTAGCCAAGTCATATGCTTCCCCCCGCGTGTAAATCCGTTTTCGGTTTGTGGGGAGAACCTGACGAGGGAAGCTTAGGTTCGTCAAGACTTTAAAGTGGGATTTCAGCCCGCAGCCTACCCAAGGCGGGCGTTTGCTGGCGCAAGGCCCTGCATGATCGTGCGATTAATATCGATCAGATCCTCAAAGCTCTCTTCGCCGCGCATGATCGCCGAGGTGTGGCGATTGACGAACAGGCTAAGACTGATGATTTGGGCCCGCGCCGCTTCGGGCAGGGCGTTTTCAGGATCAGAACACTCTGTCGCCAAGGTATTCCAAAGCTGGCGGTTCCAATGCAAGGCTTCCATGCGCTTTTGAATCTCGAAGCGGTCAAGCTTCGAGGCCTCGATCAGCGCCCGTGTCACGTCTCCGAAGAGGCGGTACTCAAGCTCGCGAGGCGATTCAGCCTGCTGGGCCGCCTTTTTGTACGCCTGGAGGGACATTCCCTAGCCTCTCGTCTTCATATTCGATCAACTTCCGACTGAGCATGAGCGCCTTATAGAATTCGCGGGCGAGCACATGCTTTGAAATCTGAACGCAGGTCGCTTGGATCGTCGTATTGCGGATAACGCCGATGAATTCTGTAATGCGGGATGCAAATTCTTCGTAAAAGGCTTCGAAGTTTTCTTCCTCAAGATACATCATCATCACCGGAAAATATATCCGCCGCGCTGGAGAATTTGCGCTCTCCAGTTGCATGATATCTTTTTCCCGCAGCACGGATGCGCGGTTCTGCAACACCAGCACCGTGCGCCGATCTCCATTCTGGACAACGGCTCCGTTGAGAACAAATTTTTCGCCGGGTTTCAGCGAAAGTTTGAGCGGCATCTTATTATTCCTATGTCCGGCTTTGGAGGCCTAAGAGCGATTTCGCACCCCGGGACCTCACATCGCCGGAGACGGAATCTTGGAGGGACGTTCTGAATTAAGTCTAAAGGAGAATGGTTAACGTCGAATGTCGGCCGAGATTTCAGCCTCTGTTTGAGGCTGAGCGGCGAGGGCGGCAAGGTCGTGAGCGGTCAAGACTTCTGGGTTCTTGTCCGACGAATAGGAAAACCCTTCGGGCACGGCGTGGGCGCCTTCGTCGAGATAGGCCTTCATCCGCCTCAGATCGTGGCTTGGCAGGATGACATAGCGGTCCTTCAATTCCACTGTTGAGCGCGCATCGTCTTCAGGCACCATGATTTCGTGCAGTTTTTCCCCCGGACGAATACCAATCACCCGGTGGGGAAGGTCAGGGGCGATGGCGCGCGCCAGTTCGACCGTCGCCATGGAAGGGATTTTGGGCACGAATATCTCGCCCCCTTTCATCATGGCCAGACTTGAAAGGACGAAATTGACGCCCTGATTGAGGGTGATCCAAAACCGGGTCATTCGCGGATCGGTAATGGGCAGGCTTGCGGCCCCTTCGGCGGCGAGTTTTTGGAAGAATGGCGCGACCGAGCCGCGCGAGCCGACGACATTGCCATAACGCACGACACAGAATTTCGGGATCGGCCCGCCTGCCATGGCTTCAGCGGCGACGAAGATCTTGTCAGACGCGAGTTTGGAGGCCCCATAAAGATTGATCGGATTGGCCGCCTTGTCGGTGGAAAGCGCCAAGACCTTCTTCACCCGCGCATCGATGGCGGCATTGACGACGTTTTCCGCCCCCATGACATTGGTCTTGATACATTCGAACGGATTATACTCGGCAATGGGCACATGCTTGAGGGCGGCGGCGTGGATGACATAGTCGACACCGCGCATCGCCATTCTCAGCCGCTCGGCGTCGCGCACATCGCCGATGAACCAGCGCATGAAGGGATGGGTGCTGGCCGGATAGTCCTGCGCCATTTCATATTGCTTCAGTTCGTCGCGGCTGAAGATGATCAACTTCTTCGGCTTGAACAGTTGGCTAGCCTTTTTGACGAAGGCGCGACCGAACGAGCCGGTGCCGCCTGTCAGCATGACCACCTTGCCGTTCAAATCGGCGAAGGGATCGGTGAAGCTGCGGCCAAGCGCCGCCGCCTCGAGGTCAAGGCCGACCGTCGCTGAGCTCGCTTTCATCTTTGGGGCCTCCGATTTTGGGCGTCGCGACCTCGAATGCGCGCAACAAACAGGTTTTGCGTCGCAGCGACTCAATTTTTTGCCTGTTGAGGATACGACTGAAACAGGATGCTTCATGAAGTTTCTTCACAACTGGGGCATGATCTTTACGATCTGGCTTTGCGGCGGCTGAACGTGGTCGCAAAATGCCAGCGACCGATGACGGATAGGGGCCGGGACGGGCCCCAAAACACAAAGGAGCGCTCGACACCATGATCGAGCTAAGAGATTTAGGCCAAGGCGATGTTGAGCGCCTTTTCCAATGGCGTCAGGAGCCAGATGTCGACCATTGGCTGTTTGAGAGCCCGCCATCGGACCGCGCCCGGCACACCGCCTGGTTCGACGCCTTTCTCTGTGACCCAGACCGACGGGGGTGGATTATTTTGCAATCCGGCGCGCCTTGCGGGTTTTTGCACCTTGTCGGGCTGACCAGTTCGCAGAAACGCGCCCATTGGAAATGGTATATTGGTGAGCCTGTGGCGCGGGGGCGGGGCGCTGGGCGTGCGGCGCAAGCCTTAGGCCTTGATCTCGCCTTTTCGAGCTTCGGACTGCAAAAGGTGTGGTCAGAGGTGCATGCGGGCAATGAACCTGCACTGCGGGCTCAGGCTGCGGCTGGTTTTCGTCGCGAGGGATATCTGCGTCGGCACAGCTACAAGGCGGGCGTCTATCGCGATGTGGTGCTTCTGGGCTTGCTGGAAGAGGAGTGGCGGGCGCGGCGCGGGGTCGTCTTACACGAGCTTGCCGTTTCTGGCTTGATTGCCGCGACCTAGCGTTTGCGCCGGTTCATCGGTTGGACGGAACGTCTGCACCGTGTGGCGAAATGACGCGACCGTTTTTCTAGAATAATTCAAAAATTATAACAACCTTAGATCGCAACGTCTGATTCCCCAAAGGGCGGGGAATGTGGCGATTTGAGGGGCTTAGCCGCTGTGACCGTGTCGCTTGCTCCATCGGCCCTGTCGGCGCTGCTGAACGGACAATCCAGTCAGTCTCCCGCCAGCGGCACGACACTGGCCACCGCGTCAAAGCCGAAGGCTCCAACCCCGCCGTGGCTCACCCAATCGACCAGTACAACCAAGGCCACGTCGAAAGGCTCTGGCGCGCTGACACCAAACTCGCCCACGGTTGAAGCCTTGCTGAGCAAAATCAACTCAGGCGAGCCTTTGGTCAATTCCAGCGCCGCCAAGCTGAATGTGAGTTCAACCAGCGCCACTGCCAACGCCAATTATAAGAACCTTTTCGCCCTCTATTCGGCGATCAAAAACCTGCAAAGCCTTGCCAGCGCCGCCAGTGCGTCTACGGCCAGTTCGGCCCAGGTCGCGACCTTGCAAACTGCGCTGAACAAGGGTTTGGCGGAGGTTGAAAAATTTGCCGCCAGCGCCTCCTTCTCAGGCTTTCACCTCACGTCAGGCAAATTTTCAACCGCTGAAACCAGCCAAGCCGCCGTTCCTCAGGAGACGGACAGCTATCAAACTGCGCCGCTGGTAAAGGGAGATATTTCAACGCCAGTTCCTGGCCTGAGCGACAGTTCGAGTTTTACCATCACCGTCCAGCCCTTGCACGCTGCGCCTACCGAGCTGACCATCAATCTTGCCGATTTAGACGGCGACCCGCCCACGGTTCCCAATCTGGTGAAGCTCATCAATTCAAAACTTAGCGATGCCGGATTTCAAACACGATTTTCGACCGTGAGCACGGCCTCGCAAACGTCAAAGGCCCATGGGGTGACAACCACCACGCCCGGAACGGTGGCGATGAAGATCAATGGGGTGTCGAACGAAACCGTCGCTTTTTCGGCGCCAACCACCACGCCTGCGGTCTATGTGGCCCAGACCATAGGTTCGGCAAGCTCGGCCACCTCGACAACGGCGGCGACCACAGCAAGCCAGCAATTGGTCAAGCTCAACGCCGATCCTTCGGCAACCAGCGCTTCCGCCCAAGTTTTTGCCAAGACCTTGGCCTCCGATGTAACAGGCGCGCAAGCCGTCGCCACCGCACCGGACGGATCGGTCTACACAGTGTCGACAGTGACATCGAGCGCCAGCAGCGCCTCATCCTCCACCTCGTCAGTCCAGAGTGGAACCCAAGGCGTCTTAGGCACGACAGATGCCGTCCTTTCGAAATATGACTCGACCGGACACCTCCTCTTCTCCCGCGACTTGGGGGCCCAATCTGCCACGGGCTATAGTTTGGCTATCTCGCCGGACGGCTCAAAAGTCGCCGTCGCGAGCGCCGTGACCGGGGCTTTGGCAGGATTGGGGACGGGTGTTGCGCAGTCCTCGACCTCGACGGCATCGGGCAGCACAAAGGTGAGTTCGGGCGCTGGCTCAGGGTCGGACACAGTTGTTGCAGTCTATGACACGACGCTCGGAAACATGACGTGGGAGACGCGAACAGGTTCGGCCACCGGTGACGACCATCCGACGGGGGTTGCCTTTGGCGACGATGGATCGGTCTATGTGACCGGCCAGACCTCTGCTCCCGTCTCGCCCGGCGCGAGCCAAACTTCCTCGTCGGATAATTATCTGATCGGCCTATCCCCAACGGGGGCGCAAACCTTTGCCGAGCAATATGGTGCAACGGGCGTCAATCACGCCAATGGCTTAGCTGTGGTCAATGGGGAGGTGGTGACGGTTGGCCAAGAAAACGGCCAAGCCGTGCTGCAATCCTTCTCCACCTCTGGCCAAGCCATAGCCAGTCGAAACCTGGGCACCCTGCAAGGGGGGGATATTGCAGGGATTAGCACCACGGCGTCTGGCCAATTGGTGATTGCAGGCTCGACCTCGAACGCGGCCCTCGATATTGGCGGCGTCACCAACCCCGGGGATGGCGGGCGCGATGTGTTTGTCGCGACCTTGAGCGCCGATCTGACCGATAGGGGATCGGACTCCGTCGCTTATGTCGCCCAAGATGGCCCGGCCTCCACCTCTGGCATGACGGTTGCCAATGGGCTTGTCTATGTTACCGGGGACACCGCCGGTCCGCCGATTCAGGGGGCAACAGCGGCGTCGCATACAGGCTTTGTCACCTCCATCGACCCGGCCACCGGTCAGTCCACTTGGTTGACGACCTTGGCAGGTTTGGATGGTCAAGACATTCCCAATAGTGTCGCCGTCGCAGCCACGGGTGCGTCCATCCTTGATGCGTTGGGCCTGCCCCAGGGGCAAATCACCTATGGCCAAAGCGATCAAATCACCTCGGTCACCAATGCCAAGGCGGGGGAGAGTTTTCAAATTTCCACCCAATTCGGCACCCGGACCGTCACTCTGGAGCAAGGCGAGACCTTGGTCAGTTTGTCGGCGAAAATCCGCGCCGCCTCGGGCGGCACGGCCAAGGTCACAACAAGCTATTCGCCCGACGGGACGACCTTGCACATCGCGCCCGCAACCGCCACGGCCCAACTCACCCTTGTCGCAGGGCCATCTGGATCGGACGCTCTGCAAGGGCTTGGCCTGTCGCCGGGCTTGGTGTCGAAGGCGGCGTCGTCGACGGCCACTGTCTCCTCGACATCTAGTGTGAAGGTTGCCCCCTATGCGCTGGGTTTGTCATCGAGCTATCGCCTCGACACCAGCCAAGGTCGCATGACGGCGCAGACGGATCTGACCCTGGCCGCGTCGAAGCTCCAGTCGCTCTATAACAACCTCGTGACGCCAAAGCCGCCCGCCAGTGCATCGCACAGCAAGGCGACGACGCCGGCGCCTGCCTATTTGACGAAGGAGCTTGCCAACGAAGCCGCGGGATTGCAGCGTCTAGGCCTTGCCGCGCCCGCAGCCAACGCGACCGCGCCCTCACCGGCTGCAATCAGCCTCGGTCTTCTTCAAGGCGCAGCAACCAGCCCGTCCACCGCCTCGTCAATCACCTCACTGCTCGGGGGGTGAGCCGGGGCTACGCTCTCCCTACGGGGCTTGCATCGGGCCAAACCTGGGGTTAGCCAAGGGCTATGGAACCTGAAGCCAAGCCGCAAGCTTTCGCGAAACCACCCCGCAAGGGATTAGGGCGGGCGGCGCTGCTCGCCAGCCTGATCGCGCTCAGCCTGATGATTGTGCTCTTCGCGCTTTTCCTCAGCGGGCACACTGGCGCAAAAGGGGGAGCGGACAAAAAACCCACCGATCTCGCCGCCGCCACGCCGTCCGCCACGCCAGCGCCAGCCCGAACCAGCCCTCAGGTACGCTGTTATATCAACGGCGCGCTCGCAGGGCAGACAAGCTTTGCCGACTGTGCCGCCAAGGGGGGAACGGCGAGCCAAATTGATCCGACCGTTGCACCCCTGACCACGCCGGTTCCGGAGGCGACACCCGTCTCGCCCCATCCCGCGACGTCGGAAGCCGCTGCCGAGACCGCCGAATGTTTGCGGTTTTCGCCAGAGGGCTGGCGGGGAGGGGGGGCTGCGATTTCCTTGAGCGCCTGCGTGCGGGTGTTGTTCGCGGGCAAGTGCGTGGCCACGGGGCAGGCTGAGTATGGGCGCTGGGGAGAGAAAACCTTGCGCCTGTTGCCCGGCAAGGTCGAAATCTCCAATGACAACGCCAATTTCCGCACTCTGATCGATCAGGACGCCAAGGACTGCGCCTTTCCGGCGCTGTAAGGGAGGAAGCGGCATGGGTAAGATCGGAGCAAGATCTGCAGCGCTGCTGGCCGTGATCCTGACGGCGGGCGCTGCGGCTGGATGTTCAGGGACCAAGCCGCCGGACCAGACGGGCGTCTGTTATCACATGATCGAGCGCAAGGACGGTCATTTGCAGTTCAACACCTTGGCGGAGAACGTGCCCAATATCGAGACCTGCGCCCAAAAGTTAGAAATCATGCGGCTGCAATTTCTACGACTGGGCGGCACGCGAACCTCGATCACCGGCGCCTATCAGGGGCAGTTTATTTGGCTGGAAAAGCGTGGCGTGTCGGTCTCCCAAAGTCTCGATGGCATCCAATATGCCCTGTTGAAGCGCATGCCAGACGGCTCATTGGCAATCCCCAGCGCTGTGCCTCAACCCTGATCCACCAAATCGCCCAAATCACCTAAACCGCCTCACTTGACGCACAACCAATTCCGGAACATACAGAGAACATTGTCGGAGTGGCGCATTGAGCGATGCGGCAGAGTTGGTCTTGCGCCCTTCACCCCTTAATGTTCTCGAATCGCTGCGCTGGGGTGGGTTGAGCGGCGGCGGTACGAGCGATGACAAGCAAGGAAATGTGGCATGGCGGGCAGCGTCAATAAGGTAATCTTGGTCGGCAATCTGGGGAAAGACCCCGAAATCCGCACCCTTAATTCCGGCGACCGGGTCGCAAATTTGCGCATCGCGACGTCAGAAACCTGGCGGGATCGCACATCTGGCGAGCGCAAGGAAAAGACCGAATGGCATCAAGTGGTTATCTTTAATGAGAACCTCGTCAAGGTCGCGGAGAGCTATCTCAAAAAGGGCTCGACCGTCTATATTGAGGGCGCACTGCAGACCCGCAAATATAATGATGCCCAGGGCGCCGAGCGCTATTCGACGGAAATTGTGCTGCAGAAGTTCCGCGGCGAGCTGACCATGCTCGGCGGCCGCAATTCCGGCGGCGACTCCGACGAAGGCGGTTATCGCAGCGCCGACTCAAGCCCCATGGGCGGCGGCCCCCGCACCCAAAACACCCAAGCCCCCCGCGAAAGCTTCGCCGCCGACCTGGATGACGAGATACCGTTCTGAGGATCACTGGACAGGTGCGCGACAGATGGGAAAGCCCACCCTACTTGACCTCTTCTGCTGTGCTGGCGGCGCAGGCCTCGGGTATGCGAGAGCAGGGTTCGACGTGGT
The DNA here is from genome assembly GCA_903840435.1 of uncultured Caulobacterales bacterium. Classification (GTDB taxonomy): domain Bacteria; phylum Pseudomonadota; class Alphaproteobacteria; order Caulobacterales; family Caulobacteraceae; genus CAIMFV01. Next base: position 95,723 of record CAIMFV010000046.1, on the reverse strand, counting down.
TGGCGTCGACATTGAACCCCGCCCTCGGTATCCGTTCACCTTCGTCCAAGCCGACGCGATGTCGCTCGATCTGTCGTTTCTGCAAAAATTCGACGCTATTCATGCTTCGCCCCCCTGCCAATCCTATTCCGATCTCGCCAAGCGGAACAAGAATGCGGAAGACTGGCCGCGGCTGATTGAGCCGGTTCGGGCACTGCTCGTCGCCTCGGGGAAACCTTACATCATTGAAAATGTCGAGGGGGCTCCACTTATAAACCCAACAGTCCTTTGCGGAACAATGTTCCCGGAGCTTCGGGTAATCCGCCATCGTTTGTTCGAAACCAATTTCTCAGTGATTGTCCCAACTCATCACAAACACCCCAAGGTTCACACCTTCGACAAGCGTAAGTCGCATTTTGGTAAAACCGATGAGTGGAAAGATTTTGTCCAAGTGACCGGCGGTGGCAATTGCACGCTTGCAGCGGCGCGCGATGCTATGGGGATCGATTGGATGAGCAAGGGCGAGATCAATGAGGCCATTCCTCCCGCCTATACCGAATATATTGGCAGGCAACTTCTGGCCCACCTCGCAAATATGAAGCCGGAGCGCCGCATTGCGTAAGCTCGGCTCTAAGGCGCGGATACGGCAATTTCTTCTCGCCAATGTGGGACGTGTGGTGACCTCGCACGAGATCAAGGAAGCGTCGGGTGGCGTCAGTGAATGGGCGCGTCGCCTGAGAGAATTGCGGGACGAGGAAAGGTGGCCAATTCAGTCGCATAATGACGATGCCACTCTGCGGCCCAACGAATATATCCTTACCGGGACGCCGCCGGAGAAGCGAGAGGTTGGGTTCTCCCGGAGCATCTCAACGAAGTTGCGCGCCGAAGTGTTGGATCGAAATGGGTTCACATGTCAGATGTGCGGACTTACGCCGGGCGAAATCGACCCGGAAACAGGCCGCAAGGTGAGGCTTCATATCGGCCATATCAAGGACAAGAGCCTCGGAGGGCTGGACGAGCTGTCTAATCTCAGAGCGCTGTGTTCGACCTGTAACCAGGGCGCGAAGAATGTTACCACTGAGCGACCAACGGCGATCTGGCTCCTCGCCCAAGTACGGCGGGCCGGTCAAGACGAGCAGCGGGCCGTGCTCGAGTGGTTGGCGCGAAAGTTCAACCTGACCCTGACGTAGCCTCCCAAAATTTGTGATCGAAACATCCCCCTCAAAACGCCACAGCGCCCGTTTCTAAAAGCGATTTCAGATTGGAGAGGATCTTGGGCCAGCCGTCTGAGACGGCGGCGATGAAGGCGGAAGGGGTTACGGCCATGGCGTGGCGGATGGAGACCTGAGTGGCGTTGCCTTCCGGTTTCAGGTCGAGCGTGAAGGTTGAAACGCCTTCAGCGGTCAGGTCGGGCTGAAAGACGTGGCGCCAGTGGAGCGTCAGGTGTTTGCCAGCTTCAATCTCAACCACCTCGCCTGTGTCGACGACGAGGTCTTCGGCCATGACAAGTTTCCAAGCCGCACCCTTTGTCCAATCGCAGATGTGGCGCGCGCCGAACCAATAGCGGGGCGTCTGGTCAGGATCGATGAAGGCGCGCCAGACGGCGTCTGGGGAAGCGCGCACATAAATCACATAGGAAAAGACGCTTTCCGTGGGCGAGGGCATGGGCGCGGCTCCAAGGTTTCGGCTCGGAAAGTTAGGGCGGTGACGGCGTCTCGCCAACCCACCTTGTGGTTGCGCGGCTTTGCGCCTAATTTCCGCGGCTTGTTCAATCGCCTCCTGGGACGGCATGACCCTCGCCAACCGCCACTATCTCGAATTCGAGCGCCCAATCGCTGAAATTGAGACCAAGATCGACGAATTGTCTCGCCTGTCCGAAGATGCGGGGCCTGGGGCTTTCGACCTCGAAATTGTGGCGCTGAAGAGCCGCCTCGAGACCCTGCGACGGGAAGCCTATGCGCGCCTCGACCCCTGGCAGAAAACCCAAGTGGCCCGCCATCCCGAACGGCCGCACTTTATCGACTATGTGCGGCTGTTGATCGACGATTTTGTCGAATTGCGCGGTGATCGGAAATTTGCCGATGACCAGGCGGTGGTGGGCGGACTTGGCACCTTTCGCGGCGTGCCGGTCCTGGTCATGGGCCATGAGAAGGGCCGCGACACCACCACCCGCTTAAAGCACAATTTCGGCATGGCCCGACCCGAGGGGTATCGCAAGGCGGTTCGGCTGATGGATATGGCCGAAAAGTTTAATCTGCCTGTGATCACCTTTGTTGATACGGCGGGCGCCTATCCTGGCATTGGCGCAGAAGAGCGCGGGCAGGGCGAAGCCATTGCACGTTCGACCGAGAGGTGTTTGACGCTGAAGACCCCGATGATCGCCACCATTGTCGGCGAGGGCGGATCGGGCGGGGCGCTGGCCATCGCCGCCGCCAACCGGGTGTTGATCCTTGAACATTCGATCTATTCGGTGATTTCGCCCGAGGCAGGGTCGTCGATCCTCTTTCGCGATCGGGCCGAAGCGCCGCGTATGGCATCGGCGATGAAGATCACCGCCCATGATCTCACCGCGCTTGGCATTGTCGACCGGATTATCCCCGAACCGCCCGGTGGCGCGCATTCCGACCCCGAGACCGCTGTCAAGACCGTCGGCGATGTGGTGGAGGAGGAGCTCCGCACCTTGATGCATCTCAGCGCCGATGCGCTGTTGCGCCAGCGTGCCGACCGCTTCTACGCCATCGGCCAGAAGGGCTTGGCCTAAGGTCAGGCGTTTTCAGTCTTCAAGGCGACGGGCACGCAATCCAATAGCCACTCACTCTGACAGGTACTCAGGCGTCCGTGAACGCGCCCGGTCGGTTCTGCATCGACGATAGCACCGCTTCGATTTGGTTCGGTGTGCCGATGATCTGCGCCTGTTCGACCGATTCTGCGAGCAGGATGGCGTGCTGGTCGGCGTCGGCGGCCAGATTAAACAAGCGCTTTGCGCCCTTGACGGCGTCAGGGCTACGGCCAGCGATCTGTTTCGCAAGCGCCAAGGCTTCCGAATAGGGATCAGCGCAAACCCGGGTGGCAAGACCCAACTGCACAGCCTCTTCGCCGTGGAAGATGCGGCCCGTATAGGTCAATTCGCGCGCCACATCATCGCGCACGAGACGGCGGAGCAGAACGATGCCGCCCATATCGGGAACGAGGCCCCATTTAATCTCGAGGATGGAGAGCTTCACGTCCGCCGTCACAAACCGCATATCGGCCCCGAGCATGAGCTGAAAGCCGCCGCCAAAGGCCACGCCATGCACAGCGGCAATAACTGGCGCTGGGATTTCGCGCCACACCATCACTGCGTGCTGGGCGCGGTTCGAGCCGCCGGGCGTGCGGTTGGGGCTCAAGAGGCGATCTGACGGTCCAGCCTGGCCCGCCGCCATTTTTTGAAAATTAGAGGTGTCGAGGCCAGCGCAAAAGCTGCGCCCTTCGCCAGAGAGCACCACGGCGCGGACGGTTTTATCCGCCTTCAGGGCTTCGCCCGTGTCGATCAGGGCCTGGAACATCGCATCGTCAAGCGCGTTCATCTTGTCAGCCCGCACCAGTCGCACATTGGCGACCCCATCGGTCATTTCGACAGTGATCCTGGCCTCAGACATGCCCAACTCCCCGGTCTTTTGCTATCTGTTGGAAAACCTCTTACCCCGTTCTCGAGTGTCTGTCAGTTTCTTTCAGACTCAGACAGAGACTAAATCCCTCTGTTTTCGTTTGTCTTTTCGGAAAAGCCAGCGTCCACTTTTTCCTGACAAACGCGAGGGCCAAGGCCAGAGCGCGATCAGCTTATGCGTCGGTAGCGGATGACCGAGCCGTCAGCCGCCTTGGCCTTCAACGCCACCCAGTCGCCATTTTCATCATAGCCGTCGGTGATGTCGACATCGCCGGTCAGAGCAAAGGCCGTTGTGGCGGTGTGGTCTTGACCAAGGTCAGGCGGCGGGACGCGCTGGACCTTTTCGCGCACAGGCGCCCCGGTTTGTGGGTTAAAAAGGGGCCCTTGCAACGCTGCCATATTCCAATGGGTCAAGGGGCGCGCGGCGGTGGGGACCAAATGGGTCTCGCCCGCCAATGTCCGGATTTCCACGCCACGACCGGTGCGTTTGGCAAAGACCCGTTCCAGCTTTCGATTGGTCAGGGTCCGGCTTTCCAGGCTCTGAAATAGGTCATCTTGCCAAACCTCGGTCACCTCGTGGCGATAGGTAAAAAATTTCAAAGGCCCGAGTCCGACCTGAATGTCTGCTGTGATGGTGGCGGTCAACCGGCCTGCATCTTGAGTGAGCACCACATGATGGGTCCCGACGGGAGATGAATTGCGAAACACTTGAAAGGCCAGGGTCTTGCCGCGGCGCGTCTCAGCCTGAGCAAAGTTCGCCACAAGACTTGCGCCGAGGCCGAGGATCAGGGCGCGGCGCGGGCAGTTGGGGTCAGGGTTTGGCAGCGGCATGAAAATCGGCTCTTTTCCAAGGTCTCCCCCTAGCTACGTGGGCCTTTGCCGTTCAGATGTCGGTTCGCCGACCTTCGCCCTTCTGCTAATAGCCAAAGGCAAGATCGCCGCTTAAGCCTAAAAGACCCTAAGCATAAAAGGGATATCGAAGGGGGAGAGATGAAAAGCCTCGAGGACTACAAGGCGCTGCATCAGGCCTCCATTGCCGATCCCGAAGGCTTTTGGACCCGCGAAGCTCAGAGGATCGACTGGTCGACGCCGCCGCGCCGCGCACTCGAGAATGATCAGCCCCCCTTCGCCCACTGGTTCCCGGGCGGCGAGACCAATCTTTGTCATAATGCGGTGGATCGCTGGGCGGCGGTGCGGCCAGACGCCCCCGCCCTGATCTGTGTGTCGACGGAAACGGGGTCCGAGCGCACCTATAGCTTTGCCGAGGTCAAGGCAGAGGTGAGCGCCTGGGCTGCCGCCTATCAAGCCTTGGGCTGCGGCCAGGGTGACCGGGTCTTGATCTATATGCCGATGATCGCCGAAGCGGCTTTTGCCATGTTGGCGGCGGCGCGTATCGGCGCCATCCACACGGTTGTCTTTGGCGGCTTTGCCTCTGGCGCCCTCGCAGCCCGGATTGACGACGCCAAGCCCAAACTCATCGTAGCGGCTGACGCAGGTTCGCGCATGGGCAAAGTCATTGCTTACAAGCCGCTTCTGGATCAGGCCTTGGGCATCGCCGATCACCGTCCGGATAAGGTGATCATGGTCAATCGCGGGCTGGCGCCCTTTCATCTGGCCCATCACGATGTCGACGCCGAAACCCTGATTGCCGAACATCGGGGGAAAGAGATTGCGTGCATCCCCCTGCCGTCGGCCCATCCGAGCTATATCCTCTATACCAGCGGCACGACTGGCAAGCCCAAGGGGGTGCAGCGGGATACAGGCGGCTATGCCGTGGCGCTGGCCGCCTCGATGGAGCATATCTTTTATGGCCAGCCCGGTGGCGTGTTCTTCTCGACCTCTGACATTGGTTGGGTCGTTGGCCACTCCTACATCGTCTATGGCCCGCTGATCGCTGGCATGGCCAGCATTGTCTATGAGGGAACGCCGACGCGGCCTGACCCTGGCATCCTGTGGAGCTTGGTCGCCAAGCATCGGGTCCGCACCATGTTCACCGCGCCGACGGCGCTGCGGCTGTTGAAGAAGGAAGACCCGGCCTATTTGAAGGCGCATGATTGCACCTCCCTAAAAGCCTTATTCGTCGCTGGCGAACCGCTGGACGAGCCAACGGCGCTGTGGATTGCCGAGGCCTTGGGCGTACCGATCTTGGATAATTATTGGCAGACCGAAACCGGCTGGCCGATCCTGACCCTGTGCCGCAATTTGTGCGATGCACCGGTCAAGCCTGGATCACCGGGCTTGCCCGTCTTTGGCTTTGATGTGCGTCTGGTCGATGAGCGCACGGGACAGCCAGCGGCTCAGGGCGAAAAGGGCGTGCTCACCTTGGCCGCGCCCCTGCCGCCGGGGGCTTTGACAACCCTTTGGCAGGATGATGCGCGCTTTCAGTCGGCCTATTTCGGAGATTTTCCCGGTCAAAACCTCTATTCGACTTTTGACTGGGGCGTGCAGGATGAAGAGGGCTACACCTTTATTCTGGGCCGGACCGACGATGTGATCAATGTCGCAGGCCATCGTTTGGGCACCCGCGAAATTGAACAGGCGATCACTACCCACCCCGCTGTCGCCGATACCGCCGTTGTTGGCGTGGCCGACCCACTGAAAGGCCAAACGCCGATCGCGTTTGTCGTCGTCAAGGGAGGCCATGGTGCAGGCCCAGACTTGGCGGCGGAAATTGTCCAAGCGGTGGCCCGCGAAATCGGTGCGCTTGCCAAGCCGCAGGGCGTCTATTTTGTTCCCGCCCTGCCGAAGACCCGGTCGGGCAAGGTCTTGCGACGGGCCATCCAGGCGGTTTGGGAAGACCGCGACCCTGGCGACTTGACGACGATTGAGGACGAGGGGGCGCTCGAGGCCATTCGCATCTTGCGGCAAGGCGCGCCAAGCCCATGAGGCCCATGTCCCGACGCCCCATCCTGGCAGGCCTTGTCGGTCTTTCGACGTCAATGGGCGGTGCAACTTTGGCGGCGGCAGCGCAACAGGACGGACCCGCCGCCCTGTTGGCGGAGGGTGCAGACGGCGTCCTCAATGCAGGTCTGATCGCCCGGCACGGCGATGGTCGGCTGGCGCGAGCTCAGGTTGCAGGACCAAGGCGACCGGGGCGCGATGCGCCGCCTTTTGGCCTGGACGATCCTTTCCGCGTTGCGTCCGTCTCCAAAATGGTCGCCACCGTCGCCTTCATGCAGGCGGTGGAGGCGGGGCAGGTGGGGCTCGACGATGATGTGTCGCGGGCCCTTGGCTTTCGCCTGCGACATCCCGCCAACCCAGATCAGCCGATCAGTTGGCGCGCGGTCTTGTCGCACACGAGCGGCCTGCGCAATGGCCCCTCCTATCCGGTCCCGGCGGGAGGGCGGCTTGTCGACGTCTTCACGCCCGGAACGGCGCGCTTTGACGGGGGCGCGTGGTTTGCGCCAACCGAACAGGCAAGGCCTGGGTTTTTCGCCTATGCCGATGTCAATTTTTGCCTGATGGCCCAGGCCCTGGAGCGGATCACGGGGCGAAGGTTTGATCGCATCCTGCACGATCAAGTCCTGGCACCGCTCGGCCTAGATGCTGGATATAATTGGAGCGGCGTGTCCCAAGCCAAACGTGACCGGGTCGCGCCCGCTTGCCGCTGGCGTAATGGCGGGTGGGCGATTGAGACCGATGCCGAGGTACCGCCCGCACCGCGCGTCTTCTATACCCAACCCAAGGACGGGCCCGTCCTTGCAGAAGAGGATCTGCACCTGGGTGAAAACGGGTTCCTGTTTGCGCCCCAAGGCGGGTTGCGGCTCAGCCTGACCGATATGGACCGCTTGGCTGCATTTTTTCGGCGGGGTGGCGAGGGGATTGTTCGGCGGGAAAGCCTTGAACGGATGGAGACCCCGGCCTGGGTCTATGACGCCAAGGCCCGCAATGGCGAGACGGGCGAGGGTGGAAGGGATGATGGTATTTTTGCTGGCTACGGCCTTGCCACCTCCTGCCCGCAACACACCGATAGGGCTGGGGACGCTTTTTTTGGTTCAGACAGTCCAGATTGGCGCGGCCACCTGGGCGACGCCTATGGCTGGCTAACGGGGCTGTTTTGGAACCGCAAGGACGGCCGCACCTTGGTCTGGGCGATCAATGGGGTGCGTGAGACCGAGCGGCCGGTGGGACGGCGGTCGGCATTGTCGCTGGCCGAAGAACGCATCATTGATCTCGGTCTTGCGGCCCTTGCTTGATCTGGCCGGTGAGGCCTTAAGGGTGGGGTAGCAAGGCCCGCAAGCCATAGGCAAGCGCGAGAGCGGCGGCGGCTCCCGCCAGGTAAAGGCCGACAAACCAGAAAAGGCGCTTGCGCCAGTTTGGAGAGGGATCAGCCATAGGCATGGTCTGGCTTGGCCTTGCCGCGGAAAATCCAATAGACAAAGGCTGTGTAGCTCAAGATCACAGGCAGCATGATCGCCACGCCGACCAACATCAGCGCCAAGGCATTATCCTTTGCCGCGCACTGCCACAGGGTCAGCTGATAGGGAACGACAAAGGGTGCGATCGAAATGGCAAGCCCAGCATACCCGGCCATGAAGGCGAGAGCTGCTAAGAGATAGGGCAGGCTATCCGACCGACCCGAGCGGGCGGTCAGAAAGGCGCCGAAAAGGGCGCCGCCTCCCACCAGCGGGGCAGGGGATAGGCTGACCAGGCGGTACCAATTGATGCCCGTCAGTCCAACACCCCACCGCGCCCCAACGGCGGGATTGACCACCAAGGTGGCAAGGCTGACCAGCGCCATACAGACGACGACGGCGAGGCTTAGGCGTACCGCCCAACCTCGCGCCTTGATCTGCAAGTCGCCTTCAGATTTCGCCACCATCCACGCACTGCCGAGCAGGGCATAGCCGAGCGTCAAGGAGACCGCGGTCAGGCAGGTAAAGGGGGTCAGCCAATCGAGCGGTCCACCGGCAAAGGCTTGGTTTTTCACATGGATCCCTTGGACAAAGGCCCCAAGCACAAAGCCCTGTGCAAGCACGGCGATCAGCGATCCGGCGGAAAAGGCAAAGGTCCACCAGCGTTTGCCACGGTTGCGACCGTGAGCCCGAAACTCAAACGCCACGCCGCGAAAGATCAAGGCGCCGAGCATCAGCATAATGGGCGCATAGCAGGCGGGCATAATGACGGCATAGGCGAGGGGAAAGGCGGCGAATAATCCTCCCCCGCCGAGAACGAGCCAGGTTTCGTTGGCATCCCAGACCGGCGCAATCGCCGCCGTCATCACATCGCGCTCCTCCGGCGTGGCAAACGGAAAAAGCACGCCGATGCCAAGGTCGAACCCATCGAGCAAGACGTACAGGAGCACGGCCACCGCCAAAATCGCGGCCCAGATCAAGGGCAGGTCGAGGCTCATGGGGCGATCTCCTCGGCCGCGGCGGCGAGTTGCAGGGCGTTTCCGGGTGCCGCGACCGCATCTCGCGCTTGCTCGGATGAACTGGGGCCCGCAAACAAAAGCCGACCAATATAGAGCGCGCCAGCACTAAAGACGAGGCTATAGACCACCAGAACGCCGACCAGGGAGGTGGCCACCGCGCCGTCGGCCACAGGCGAGATCGCGTCGCGGGTTCGCAACCAGCCATAGACAACAAAGGGTTGGCGTCCGACCTCGGTCGCCATCCAACCGCACACGACAGCCAAAAAGCCAGCCGGTGCGGTTGCGAGAGTCAGCCAGGGATAGACCCGTGCCGCGTCAAGCTTGCGACGGACCCAGAGGAAGGCGCCATAGAAACCGACACCGATCATGGCCAGGCCAAGGCCGACCATGATGCGGAAAGCCCAGAAGGGAATGAGGCTTGGCGGTCGGTCGGCCTTGGGCCAGGCTTTCAGGCCTTTGAGCGGGGTGGACGCGTCGCCCGCCACCACCCAACTGCCAAAGCCGACAGGCGTTTGCAAAAGCACCTTTGTGCTTTCCGAGCGATCATCTGGCCAGCCGAGCAAAATCGTCGGTTGGCGTCCGCTTTCCCACCAGCCTTCCATCGCCGCCACCTTGGCGGGTTGGTATTCGTGCGCCACCTTGCCGCTCTCGTGGCCGATCACCAGTTGCAGCGGCGCCAAGAGCGCGATCAGACCAATCGCCATGCGCATCATGACCTTAGTCTCCGGCGTCGCCTTGTTGCGCACCTGCTGCAATCCGGCAGCACCAAGGACCGTTAAGGCGGTGGTCAGATAGGCGGCAGTGACCATATGGGCGAGGCGCGTCGGGAAGGAGGGCGTGAAAATCACCTTGATCCAGTCGACGGCGATAAAGCGTCCGTTTTCAATGGCGAAGCCCGCTGGCGTCTGCATCCAAGAATTGGCGGCAAGGATCCACGAGGCCGAGATGAGCGTCCCAAAGGCGACGGCAAAGGTGGCGGTAAAATGCAGGGCCGGTCCGACGCGGTTCCAGCCAAACAGCATGACGCCGAGAAACGAGGCCTCCAGAAAAAAGGCGGTTAGCACCTCATAGCCAAGCAAGGGGCCAAGCACGCTGCCGGTCTTGACGGCGAAGACGCTCCAGTTGGTACCGAACTGGTAACTCATCACCACGCCGGACACGACGCCCATGCCAAAAGCGAGGGCGAAAATCTTGATCCAGAAAAAATAGAGGTTTTTGAACACCGTCCGGCGGGTGGTCAGCCACAGGCCCTCGAGCACAGCAAGGTAACTCCCAAGCCCAATGGTGAAGGCAGGAAAGATGATGTGGAAGGCGACGGTGAAAGCGAATTGCAGTCGCGACAGCAGAAAATGGTCGAAAACCATGCGGGCTATGCTCCCCCTGAGGGCGTGCTGTCGGCGCGGCCCATGCCAACCAGGGCCGACTTGACCTGGAGCAACTTCACCACCTTGGAGCCCAGCATCAACAGGTTGCGAATGTCGGTGTCGGACAGGCGTTTCACGTCCTCCGCCCAATCGGTGAGCAGTTCGATCATCTCGTGCATGTCCCGCATCCGCGTCTGGGCAAAGGCATCTTGCGCGGTGGCGGGGGGTTCCATCAGCACGTCGCGCAACATGGACAAGGTCGGATCAATCTCGCGTTTGCGCCTTTCCTCGGCCAGGATGCGCAAAATGTCCCAGACATCGGCGGGCGTTTCAAAATAGTCGCGACGGTCGCGGGGCAGGTGCTTCTTCTTCACCAGTCGCCAGGACTCAAGCTCCTTCAAACCCATGCTGACATTGGAACGGCTAATACCGAGTGCTTCGACCACTTCGTCGGCATTCATCGGGCGGTCGCTGAGAAACAGCAACGCATAGATCTGGCCGACAGTCCGGTTGACGCCCCAACGCCCCCCCATTTCGCCAAAATGCAGCACGAAGGTTTCGACCAGCGGGGAGAGTGACATGGCAAATTCCGTTATTTCAGGAATTACTGAAATAACAATAAATACCAAAATGTCTAGTCGGGTGTCCTACCTTTCTCTGGTCGCAAGCCATAAGGGGCAAAGTCTGCCAGGAGTTTGCTGAGCTCGGGCTCATCGACCAAATCGGCTGCAACCCGTGGGCTCACCCACATGCGCTCGCGCTGGTGTTGCTCTGGCCAGGCGTCCAATTCGATGCTGACCTGCAACGGATAGACAACCACCTCAATGGGTTGCAGCGTCCCGTCATTGAGGCGCTTGTCATAGCTATAGGCCCCAATCGGGCTCATGCCCGTATAGCCTTCGACGCCGGCTTCTTCATAGGCTTCCTGGGCCGCGGCCATATTGTCGGCGAGGGCGCGCATGCGCCAGCCTTTCGGGATCACCCAACGTCGGGTTTCCCGTGATGTAATGAGCAGCACTTGTTCTGTGCCTGCGCCGGACAGCCGCCACGGTAGGACCGCGATTTGGGTCTTGGAGGGCGGGGACTTTGAGTTTGATTTCGGGCCCGTGGCTTTACGCTTCATCCGACCGCCGGAAAACAAAAGGTTCGGCCCGGGGCGAAGGTGTTTCGAAAAGAGGATGGCAAGGGGCATATCCTCCCTCTGGAGCCAGGACAATCCTCACCCCTACGGGGTTCTGGCGAGGCCGCCAACCGTTAAACCGGCAAGGTAGCGTCGCTCGGCCCGGAGCGACGCGCTTTGCTGCCAAATTGGGCGTTCGGTCTACTTCTTCTCAAAAGGTGCGCTGATCATCAGATCCACATCGTCGCCGATCAAAGGCACATAGGTCCTGACGCCATAATCGCTGCGCTTCAACTTGCCGCGGACTTCGAACCCGATGGTGAAGGCGCGGGTGAGCATATTTGTCCCCGATGCCTTGAAGGTTGCATCAAGCGTGATGGGCTTCGTCACACCGTGGAAGGTTAGATCGCCCGTGACGTTGGCGGTAGTGGGACCGGTGACTGTAACACTGGTCGAGTGGAATGTGATGGTTGGGTAGGTTGCTGCGTCGAACCAACCTTTGCTTTTCAACTCTTCGTCGACCTTGGCATTGGTGGTCACGACGTTTGCAACAGGGATGGTGACATCCAATTGTGCAGTTGCCGGAGTTTTCGGATCAAGGCTCAAGCTACCCGTTGCGCCAGGAAGATCTCCGTACCAGGTGGAAAACCCCATATGAGACAAAGAAAATACCACGCGCGCGTGGGAGGTCTCAAGCTTGTACGCTCCTGCCTGGACCGCGCTCGGGTCGGCATTCTGAGCTTGTGCCATACCGCTTCCGAGCAGAATTGCCGCCACGGTACTGGCGAGGAGAAAATGCTTTGTCATGGGATTCCTTTTTCGTCTTTGCAGGGGTTAACGAGCCAGATGAGGAGGCGGAGCTTGCGGACCATTGCCCGAGACCTATGTGGGTCCTCAATAAGGAAAGGCCAGAGCGTCGACGGTAATTTGCGGGAATTTCGGTCCCGTTGTGAGCTGTCTTTCCTTGGTCTGAACCTGCGGGCGACTTGCGTTTCACGGCAAGGTACGGCGCCGAACACTCGCGATATTGTCATATGTGAACGCATCAATGCGCCCATTTTGAGCATGGGCAAGGCGTCAAACGAAGCAGAACTACAATTTAAAATAGTTTATAACATTTATTAAACACCAATAACGCGTGTGTGCCTTTCCTATCATTGACGGGCGGCACCGGTGCTTGAAACAATCAGCTCGACTATCCGCGGAAAATTCAATTTGTTTCCAAATATTTCAATTTAACTAAATTATAGTAATTAATTATATGAATAATAAAATGTATAATTTGGGAAATTAACGTGTTTATATATGATATATGAGCGAAGAAATCAAAAATTTGCATCCATTTTTGCATATTTATTCGGTTATATTTATAATTTTATAGTGAGGAAACCGGTTTTTATCTGAAGTTGGCTGAAAATTCGTTATGGTAAAATTTACCTTTCGATCAATAACTCGAACCCAGCCCGTTCAAATGCGGGCCGTATGTCACGTTGCGTTGGGTTGAGGTGCGTTGTGAGAGCGTTGCGGGAAACCAATTCCGATCGAAATCTAGCAACGCTTGCCAGGTCGGGCGCCACCTCGCGCGTGTTCAATGCGCTGAAGGTCTATCAGGACCATTATGCGAGGGGCGACGAGGAATTTACACCGATCTTCCAATGTCGCGCCTTGAACAAGTGCATTATCATCAAACACACGCTGCGCGCCGACGAGCGCAGACTTTACGAATATCAGGGAAGTATCGCGACGAAGCTGATTTTCCCGTTTGATCCTGAAAATCTCAATACGGGCGGCAAGTTCGTGTTCGTCGGTCAGCGCAACTGGATCGACATTATGAATATCGAGATCGGCGCGGACCACAGCCTTTACCCGCGGGATTTTTCCATCCTGCAACTGATGGCCACTATTCCCTCCTTTGACCCCTTCCTGCTCAAGGAATGGTTGGGTCGAGAGGGCTATCATCCGCATGAGTCCTATTTTGGATTGAGCAATGTCGATATCCAAAAGATGGAGGCTTTTGTTTTTACGGAGGTCTCACAACTGGTCAGCGCGGCATTTTCCGGCGGTGTTGGGCGGGACACGATTTTAAAACTGGTGCGGAAACTGCTGTCTTCAAGTCATGACGAGGAATTGGAGCCGCTACGTGTGGTCCTCGGCCTCTCCCATGTCGAGTTCCAAGACGGACTGTTCGCATGGAAGGGCTTTCTTTATTACAAATGGATGGCGAAGACCATTCATCCGATGATTCCGCGCATGACGGCAGAGATGGGTAAGGTCTTGCCGAAGCGGCAATTCGACCCCGATGACTATGAAATGCTGATCCGACGCCGTCGCCAAATCACGCAAAGTCTTGTCGCGCTATTTAATAGTGTTGCCGATTGTGTCGCCCTTTATAATTCCTCGTTCTCCGCGTTTAAAAATGGCGTGAGTGCCAAGGCTTTCAGAGATTTTCTCATCGATGCGCCAAACCTATTTATTTATTTGGGAGAAAAAATGGGGGTTCTCTCCCATGTTCTTCAACAGTGGCAGTATAGAATGCGTTCTATGGGGGCCACAAAGATCACAACTGAAGAGATATATGTTCTGTTTACCGAGTTTACGGAGTGCCTCAGCGCGGTCTCTCCCGCACCTTATGAGGAAAAAGAGGACAATGATTTGTTCTATGAGCTCAATTAACACCTGAGAAAGTCTATTTTTTGATCATATTCCGGCGAATTTCGCCATCCATTACCTGGGACCATTGTAGTTAAAGGCCGATTAGGGCTAGCTGTTAGGGCAAGCTTAGTGGGCTATGGATCATGTTCAGGCTCAACTTGGGTTTGGAAGAATGATCCATTCCTTTCGAGGGTGCGCCGAATGCAGCACGGTCTGTTACAAGAACCCGATATGGGCTTCATAAGATTTCTCGTCGAGGAAGCCGAACCCTGCTTTCCCTATTACGAGGTGCAGGCGGTGGCGCGGCCATGCTTGCGGCTGGTGGTAAGTGCGGGAAAGCCCACGCTCGGGACCCTGTCTGCCCAATCCCTTGAACGCCTTAGCGACAGGTAAGGCTGAGCGGGCTTGTCGGCCAAATCAGGGTGGCCAGCCCCATGACGACAATGGCTGCGCCCAAGAGGGCGCTGGCCAAACGGCCCTTAGCTGCGGAAGCGAGCCAGCCGACCCCAAGGGCGCCAAAGGTTACTGCGGGAATGACACCCAGCCCAAAACCTAGCATCACCGACATGCCGCCCAAGGCCGACCCCGACAGCAAGGCGATCAGCAGGGCCGAATAGACCATGCCGCAGGGCGTTAAGCCCCAAAATATGCCAGCGAGTGCCGCCGCCAAATCGCCGTGCCGCCTTCGCGTCCAGGCCCAGCGGCGCAGGGGCGTGAAGAGCCGATCAAACCGCGCCGAGGCGGGCACCACCCCAATCAGCGACAGGCCCACCCACACCAGACCCACGCCGGCCAGATATTGCAGGACAATGTGGACACCCTTGGGATCGAACAGGCCATAGAGGCTTGCGCCAAGTCCGCCGAGCAGCGCGCCTGGGATGGCATAGGCCACAGCCTTGCCCAATTGGGCTGTCAGCACCGGTCGAAGCCTCGTCCATGGGCCAGCCGTGTCTGAACTTAACCCCTGACCGAGCATGGCGCCGATCCCGCCACACATACCCAAGCAGTGGGGCGCGCTGGCAAGCCCGAGTAAGACGCCGCCGAAGAAACTTGGCGAGATCATTGATGCTCACTCCCAGCCCACAGCGCAGCTTTGGCCGCCGGGTTTACATCTTCATCCCGCTCATGCTGGAGGGGGAGGTGGGAGCGCTGGTCACGACCGAAAAGGACACGGTCATCAGCCCACCCTGCTCAAATTTCAATACCATGGAGAAGGTCTGACCGGGTTTTAGCCCGGTCTTTAGCCCGTCGATCATCAGATGATTACCGCCCGGGGCGAACACCAAGCGCCCGTGCGCCGGAACGACGAGGCCAGCCTGAGCTTCGACCATGTGCGCCACGCCTTGAACGATTTTGGTCTGATGCAGGGTGACGGACGCCGCACCCGTGGCGGAGGCTGAGAGCAGGCGGTCTGGCACAGAATTTGGGTTTTCAACGCTGAAATAGCCTGCTGTCATGGGCATGCCGTCAACCGCGCGCACCCAGGCGCCTGTCACCTTAAGGGGTGCGGCGATGGCCGTCCCCCCTAGGCTCGCAAGGGCTGCGAAGATCACGAGGGTGAAGGTGAGGGCTGGAAGCCGTCTCCGGAGGCGGAACATGATTGCGTCCTTATAGTTGCGGGCGGTGTCAGAGGATCAGGTCTCTCGGGCCTTAACCCGCCGAGGCTTGGATCAGCCGTTCATAAAAGCTGACCATGGCGGTCAAATTGGTCAAGGTCAGATGTTCATTGGCGCCGTGCACCATCTCAATGTCCTTCAAGTGGAATTGGATGGGTTGGAAGCGATAGACGTCGTCCGCCACCGAGACCATGGAGCGGCCATCAGTCGCGGCGGTAACGAGGCCTGGAATGACGGGCGCATGAGAGATGTCGGCGGCAAGCGCTTCGAGGGTCTTATAACTTGCCGACTGGGTTGACGACACAGGGGAGGGCGCTTGGGCCACTCCTTCAATGTCGATCTCAACCGGCAAATTGCCGACCGCCCGACGGGCGTGGTCCAGAACCGATTGGGGCGTATCCCCCGGTGCAATGCGGAAATTGATACGGGCCATCGCCACTGCAGGTAAAACGTTGGACTTAGGGCTTGCCGACAACATGGTGGGGGCGGTGGTGGTGTGCAGCGTCGCCTTGCCTTGATCCGTCGCGCCAATGGTCTTGATCAAAAGCGGGGCAAACAGCCAGTCATTCGCGACGAACAGGCGGCTTAAAAAGGGCATGCTCGGCGCAACCGCCTTCAACGAGGTCTGCGTCAGGCCCTTATACTGAAGGGGGAAGCCGTGATCATTGATGGCGACAACCGCCTTTGACACTGTAACGGCAGCGGTGTCTTTCGGCGGCGCCGAGGAATGGCCCCCAGCTGAGCGCGCCGTGACCTTCAAGGTCACCATGCCCTTTTCCGACACACCAATCACGGCGACAGGGCCGTGCGTTGCGGGGTAGTCCATGATGACGGCCATGCCCTCATCCAGGGCATAGGCGGCATGCACGCCCCGTGCCTTCAAAGCCGCTGCCGCGTCTCGCGCCCCCGACCCACCGACCTCTTCATCCTGGCCAGAGACAAGGTAGATTGTCCGCTTCGGTTTGAAGCCTTGCCGCGCTAAGGCCTCCGCAGCTTCCATAATCGAAATCAGGCTGCCCTTGTCATCAATTGCGCCGCGCCCCCAAACCGATCCATCGCGGATCGCGCCGGAGAAGGGCGGGGCTTGCCACAGGTTCAAGGTTTCTTCGGCCACAGGAACGACATCTTGGTGGGCCATCAAAATCACCGGCGCCAAGCTGGGATCGCTGCCCTTCCATTGATAAATCAGTGCGCCGCCGCCGACCAATTCATGGCTCGAAGCTTGGTGGAAGGCGGGGTAGGTGGTCTCGAGCCAAGCGCGCTGAGCGGCCCAAATGCTTTTGTCGTCCTGGGCGGGATCTTGATGCGAGACGGTTTGAAACTGGACGGCGCGGCTCAAATGCTGGGCTGCGGCCTCGGTGTCGACCTGTGGCGCGGGTGGCAGTTTGCTGAGGTCGGGTGAGCTAGCATGCAGCGTCAAGGTGCGCACGATCAGAACGCAGACAAGCACCGCAAAGGCCGCAAGGCCAAGACTGACAATCCGTTTCACGCAATGTCTCTCCCTTGATCGGGGTCTGTGCCGCCGCCTCCCATCTCCTAGCAGGGCGCCACGCCAAAGCAAAATGCGCCAAACGCAGTTTTTCCGACGCGACGGGGAGACGGGACGGGCAGAAGATGGTCTAGACTATCTGCGACATTCCAAAATCAGGCGGGAGGAACATATGGCAAAGGTGCTGGTCACCGGCGGGTCGGGCTTTATCGGCAGCCACTGCATTCTCCAACTCCTGGCTGCTGGCCATTCGGTCAACACCACGGTCCGCAAAGCCGCCCGCGAGGCAGAGGTCAGCGCCCTCCTGCGGGCCGGAGGCGCCGCCGATGGCTTTGATTTGACCTGCTACGTCGCTGACCTGGATGGCGATGCAGGCTGGGCGAGCGCAGTTGAGGGCTGTGACTATGTGCTCCACGTCGCCTCGCCCTTTCCCGCCTCCACCCCCACCGACGAAGACGAGTTGATCCGACCGGCAAGAGAAGGGGCATTGCGTCTGTTGCGCGCCGCCCGGGGCGCGGGCGTGCGCCGTGTGGTGCTGACCTCATCCTTCGCGGCCATAGGCTATGGGCACGGCGAGCGCCCCGCCATCTATGACGAAACCTATTGGAGCGATCCGACGGGTCCAGAGATCACAGCCTATGCCAAGTCAAAGACATTGGCCGAGCGCGCGGCATGGGACTTCATCGCCAAGGAGGGGGATGGGCTGGAACTTTCTGTCGTCAATCCGGTCGGCGTCTTTGGTCCTGTTCTGGGCGCCGACTATTCGACCTCCATCCTGCTCGTCCAACGCCTGATAACCCGGGCAGTTCCTGGGTGTCCGAAAATCTATTTCGGCGTGGTGGATGTTCGCGATGTGGCTGACCTGCATTTGCGCGCCATGACCGACCCCAAGGCCAAGGGCGAGCGATTCCTGGCGACCGGCGAAGCTTTCATTTCGGTCCTGGATATCGCCAAGATCTTGATGGCGGGCGGCGGTCCGGCGGCGCAACGCACGCCTGTGCGGGAATTGCCAAACTGGTTGCTGCGCTTGGCTGCCTTGCGTGAGCCCGCCCTCAAACAATTGCTGCCCGAGCTGGGCAAGGTCAAAAACGCCACCAATGCCAAGGCAAAGTCGGTCTTAGGATGGGAGCCGCGCACCAATGCGGAAGCGATCTTGGCAACTGCTGAGAGTTTGACCCGGCTTGGGCTGATTTCCTGATCGGCGACCGCCGAGGCGAATATGTCAGAAGTGCAAAATTTGGGCGGATGGGCGTCCAAATGGCTCGAAGGAGTATTTTAAATAGACAATTAACCTGACGAGACCGCGTGGGCCCTGACTGCGGCTTGTCGAAACTGTCCCTGCCAATAGTCATGCGACCAGGACACAAGGCGGCCAAAACGCCGCTTGTGTCGAGACGCAGTGCAACCAAAGGGGATGTCGGGGTTATGAAACTAAAGATGATGGGGGCTTCGAGCCTTGCGTTAAGCGCGGCCTTATTCGCGGGCGCGACCCAAGCTGCTGACACTTCCGATGGTACGGTCGCCCAAGTGATTGTGACGGGGACGCGCGTAACCGGCATGAAGGCCGCCGACAGCGCAGCTCCGATTGAAATGGTGGGTAAGGACGCCCTAACGCACACGGGTTCGGTAGATCTCGCCTCGGCGCTTGCGACTGCAGTGCCATCCCTGAATGTTCAAGCCAATGGCGGAGACGCCGCAGCGCTGACGGTACAGGCTGCGCTGAGAGGTCTGAGCCCAAACGATACGCTGGTCCTAGTGGACGGAAAACGGCGTCACACCACTGCTAACCTGGCCGTTGATGGCGGCAGCCCCTATTCTGGCGCGGCGACGGTTGATCTCAGCTTTATCCCCGTCGGCTCGATTGATCACATTGAAGTCTTACAAGACGGCGCAGCCGCCCAGTACGGTACGGATGCTATCGCGGGCGTGGTCAATATCATCCTGAAAAATTCCAGTCATGGTGGATCAGCCTCAGTTTCCGGAGGCGAGTATTATGAAGGGGACGGCCAGAGCGGATCGTGGTCGTTGAATCGCGGATTTGACCTTGGAGACAAGGGCTTTTTCAATGTCACAGTTGAGCAGCGCACCCACGCCTATTCAGAACAGGGCACCGGTGACCGACGGCTCCAGTCCGCTTCCGGCGCGATTACCACGACGGGCGTCAACGCTGCGGGCGTGGTCAATGCTTCTGGCTATCCGAGAGAAAATAAGCTGAACGGCGACCCTGCTTACAATATCGTCAACGGCTTCCTCAACGCTGGCTATGATCTAACTTCCGATATTCAGGCCTATGCCTTCGGAAGCTATGGGGAGCGCTCAGCTCAACACTATGAAAATTACCGCGTGCCGACAAAGGTCTCGGGGACGACCTCGACGGGCGTAAAGGTCTATCCGTTCCCATATGGGTTCGATCCGAGCGAACAGTTCAAAGAAACGGACTATTCGGGGACCTTGGGGATTAAGGGCACGCTCGAAGGCTGGAAATGGGATTTGGCGACCAACTACGGTCAGGATCACGATCGGGTGGCGACGATAAATTCGGCAAATGCGCAACTCTTTCCGGTTTTACAAGGGCTGTCGGCCACGCCCATCATACCGCAGCGCAATTTCAATGATGGGGCGTTCATCAATACCGAATGGTCGACGACCCTTGATCTCGATAAGGAGTTTATGGTTGGTCTCGCTACGCCGCTCAATGTCGCCTTGGGTGTTGAGCAGCGCAGAGACGTATTTTCAATCGTCGCCGGCGAGCCATCATCCTACTACGGGGCGGGTGCCCAATCCTTCACGGGGTACACACCTCAAGACCAAGGGAGCAATACGCGCACCAATTACGGTGCTTATGTTGATTTTTCCGTCAGTCCCATCACCGGCCTTCAGACAGACCTAGCAGGTCGCTATGAGCATTATAGTGACTTCGGGGACACGGAAGTCGGCAAATTCACGGCGCGCTATGATTTCTCTCCACTATTTGCGCTGCGCGGCACGGTGAGCTCAGGCTTCCGTGCGCCGACCCTCGCGGAAGAGTTCTATTCAGGGACGAATGTGTCTCCTACCTCCGCGGACGTGCAGTTGCCTCCGAACTCTGCAGCGGCTCAATTGGCAGGCTTTGATAAGCTGAAACCAGAAAAGTCTAACAATTATAGCCTCGGATTTGTGGCGCACCCGATGCCAAAATTGCAGATTACGGGTGATATTTACCAGATCGACCTGCGAGATCGCATCGTGGTCAGCGGCTTTATCTTTGGGTCTGAGGCCGGATGTCCTGCCGCCAAGGGCTGCGTTACGCCTCCGGCGACATCCACCAACCCGAACCCGACCCCCGTCGTCAGTCAAGGTGTTTTGGATGCCATCACAGCGCGCGGCGTGACGCTCGACTCAGGTCTTAGCTATGCTGGGATTTCTGTGTTTACAAACGGAGCCAACACCCGCACGCAGGGAGCTGAGTTGACGGCAAATTACGCCTCCGATTTCGCTGAACTCGGGCATGTGGATTGGAGCGCCGGGCTAAACTACAATTCAACTAAAATTGCCAAGCTCGATCCTCTTCCTGCGGCGGTGACCAATACATTGTTTGGTCAGACGACATTGTTGAATAAGAGCTCTCAAAGCGCGCTTACCACGTCGACGCCTAAGGAAAAGCTCATCTTAAACGCCGTGTACACTTACCAGAAGTGGACGGTGGACCTTCGTGAGACCTTCTATGGCAGCGCCTCGGAATGGGTCAGCCTCGACGGCAGCGGTACCGGGGCGGGAGCTTTTGAAGAGAAGATCGGAGTGACCGGGATCACCGATCTTGATGTGGCCTACAAGGTGACGCCCGCGCTCAAGCTAGAAGGCGGTGCGAATAACCTCTTCGATCAAACGCCGCCAAAAGTGCCGCTCTACAGCGGGCGCCCAACCAATGGGGCCAATGTCTACAATGTTCCCTACGGCTTCGCCGCTTGGGGTTCAAATGGCGGCTACTACTTCGTTCGCGCGACGTTCACTTTCTAGTCGCGGGCGAAGCCTTCCCAGACCGGCGCGCTCTTGGCAAGGAGCGCGCCTTTTCTGTGTTTGCGTCTAGTTCTTCCCCAGCATGGGAACGTTGCTGATCGTCGGCGGTGCGCCTGTAAAGGGCAGATCGATGCGCATGCCATCTTCGCCGATCACCCAGCTTTTTTGATCGCGCACCTCGGCAACTCCGTCGAAAAAGAGCTTGGCTAAGACAGGCTGCGGCAGGTGCGGCGCGAGGTGGCTATAGACCAAAAGACCCACATGGGCTGCGTTGGCGGTTTTGGCGGCGTCAACCGGGTCGATGTGATAGCTGAGCGTATCCATCAGCATCTGCGCCTGACGGTGATTGCCCGCTTGGTCGAGCGACTGGCTGAGTGCCGTCATCATCCGCTTGGACAGGCTTTCGCAAACCAAGATGTCGGCCTTGTCGGCCGCGCGGGTTAAGTCCGGCGTTGGGGCCGTGTCGCCCGACACGACGACGGATCTGCCATGTGAGTCAAAGCGATAGCCGACCGCGGGCTTGACCGGGTCGTGTTTGACGGCAAAGGCTGTGATGGTCAGGTCAGCGTCTTGATAGACCACCTTGGTGTCACCCGGCGCCATGGCAAAGCTCTGGGCTTTCAGGGGGGCGGCCGCTTCTGGCATATTGGTGGCGCCGTGGTGGAGGGTGCGATAATCGTCATCGAGCCCATAGGCTTGATTGAAGCCCGCCACCACCTGCGCAACACCGGTCGGTCCGTAGACTGACAGAGGTGCCGCCCGTCCCGCCGCCCAGGACTGCATGCGCAATTCGCCAAGATCACCAATATGGTCGGAATGATAGTGGGTCAGAAAGACACCGCCGATGCGATCAAGCGGAAATCCCATCAGGATCAACTGGGCGACCGAACCTGGGCCCACATCGACCAAATAGGCGCGGCCCTTGACGATCACCGCCGTACAGGCCTTGGCCCGGCCTGGGTCGGCTAAAGGGGCCGAGGTGCCGCACAGCACCACCCGCAAGGCGGCGTCGTCAAAAAGCTCGGTTGCAGAGAGGGGCGCCTTGGCGCGCGCCAAGACCTGGGCGCGATAGGCATGATCGATCATGCCAACAGGTTGGCTAAGGGCTTGCGCGCTCACGCCAAGCCCTGCAGCCAGCACGATGGCGGTGCCGAGACGTCGATTGAACATTGATGGGCTCCCAAGGCGACATCGCCTATTGGCATTTTAGTTGCCGAAATTTAAGTCGGGTCAAGCCCAGGCCTTCAGCCAGCTATCTCAATTGCCTCCGAGCGCGCGTATGAGCGCAACGGCGGCGCGGGCTGTGTCTCCTTCGGCGGCCTCGGCCTGATCTTCAGCTAATAGTCTTTGTCTCTCGGCATCCGTCAGTTCGGAAAGGCTCGTCACACCGGCGCGATAGGCGAGTTCCGCTGCATCCTGTTGCGAGCGCAAAGCCTTGGCCGCTGTCCAAAGCGCTTCAGCCTGTTCGTGTCGGGCTGTCCGCGCCGCCAGTGCATTTTCCACATCAGCACAGGCGCGCAAGGCCGCTTGGCGATAATTGGCCAGGGCTTCAGCGGTTTTGCCGCGCGCGGCGGCCACTTCAGCATCCACCCGACCAAAATCGAACAGGCGCCACGTCAAGCCTGCCACGCCTTGCGACTGTTGCGCCGCTCCGGTGAACAGGTTGCCGGTCCGGACGCTCTCAAAGCCCGTCAAACCTTGCAGGTTAAGCTTCGGATAATAGTCCGCCAGGGCCGCACCGATACGGGCATTAGCGGCAACCACTTGTCGCTCAGCCGCGATCAGATCGGGTCGGCGGCGCAGGAGATCTCCCGGCCGCCCGACAGGCAGGGTCGGCGTGGTAAAAGGGGGTGCTGGCCCCGTGAGCTCGGGGATGGCCGCCTCAGGCGCTTCGCCGATCAATACCGCAATCCGGTTGCGCTCGGCTTCCAGGCCCAAGCGCAACTGGGGCACCAGCGCTGCGGCCTCAGCGTGGACGGCCTCGGCGGCGTCCCGATCACGACGGGGGGCCTGGCCTGCCGCATAGCGGTCGGTGGCCAAGTCGAGGAGGCGTTGGTCCGCCGCAAGGCTCGATTGCGCCAGCTTCAGGCGGACCTCTAAGGTGCGATAGTCAATATAGGCGTCGGCGAGGTCGGCGGCGACCATCAAACGGGCCCCTGCAAGGCCCGCATCGGCGGCCTGACGCTCGGCGCGCGCAGCCTCGGCCTCCCGGCGCAGACCGCCAAACAGGTCAAGCTCCCAAGACGCCCCGGCTGTGACGTCATAAAGCGAGGCGCTCCTCGGATAGGAGGGAAAATAGCGGACCAGCGCGCCGTTTGTGCCAAGCTTCGACTGCTCCGCGCGCGAGGCTTGTGGGTTAAAGACCAGCACGGGCAAATTGGCCGCCCCTGCCGCACGGGCCGCCGCGCGCGCTTGGCTGACTCGCGCCACCGCTGCAGCGATGTCGAGGTTTTGCGCCATGGCGCGGGCTTCAAGCGCGTTCAGGGCCGGATCGCCAAAGGCTCGCCACCAGTCGCTTGCGCCTGGCCCGATTGATGCCTCGACAGGGTTGCGGAAGGCTTGCGGGAGGGAAGGAGGAGATGGGATCGGGGGTGTGGTTGCGCAGGCCGTCAGCGCCAGACAGAGGCCTGATGTCATCGCTGTGAGGACGAGACCGCGCCGCGTCATTGGGCTGTTGCCTTGTCCGCGCCGCTGACCAGCCAATACATGACGGGCGTGGCAATACGCGACAAAAGGGTTGAGGCGACCAGCCCACCGATAATGGCGATGGCGAGGGGGGAATAGAGGCCTGAATGTTCAATCGCTAAGGGCAAGAGCCCGCCAATGGCGGTGACCGAGGTCAAGAGCACCGGCAGAAAGCGCACCTCGCCCGAGCGCTCAATCGCCTCACGCAGCCCAACCCCTTCGGCGCGCAACTGTTCGGTAAAGTCCACCAACAGGATCGAGTTTTTAATCTCAATCCCGATCAGCGCCACAATGCCGATGCTGGCAGTGAAGGAGAGCGAATTTCCGGTCATCCAAAGGGCAAGGATGGCGCCAAATACGCCAAAGGGGATGATGCCCGCCACGACGGCGGCGGTGCGAAACTTGCCAAACTCCAGCACCAGCACCGCCATGATCCCAAGTACGGCCACGGCAATCGCAGAGCCCAGGCCTGAAAAGCTGCGCGATTGGGCTTCGGCCTCGCCACCGAGCGACAGGCTATAGCCGGGCGGCAGGTTGAGCTCCTGCTTCAGGCGATTGACCACGGTTTCGGTGATTTTCGAGGTCAGACCCCCCGTCTGGACCCAGGATGAAACCGTTACTGTCCTTAGCCGGTTATACCGGTTGATGGCAGACGGGCTCGATTGCAGATAGGGGGAGGAGAGGGTGGAGAGCGCCGTTGAACCGCCCTTGCCGGTCGGCACGAACATCTGGCCAAGCGCCGCCAGTTCATTGCGGGGCGCCGAGGCGTCGCGGGTCAAGGGCAAGCGAACCGTCACCGGATAGTCGTCGCCATCGGGATCGCGGAAGCGCGCCGCCTCTTCACCCGAAAGCGCCAGCCGCGCCACCCGCCGCGCCGCGCCGGGCGCTACCCCCAGGGCCGCAGCCTTGGCGGCGTCGAGGCCAAGATTGAGGTCGGTCCGGTCGACGCGGACGGGATTATCAATGTCGCGGGTTCCCGGCGTGGCGCGAAGTACCGCCTCCGCCTGCGCCGCCAAGGATTTGAGCACGCCGATATCGTCGCCGGAGATGCGGATGGCGATCGGCGCCTCAATGGGAGGGCCGTTGGAAAAGGTTTCAAACTTGATCTTCGCGCCCGGATAGGCGGCGGTTTCGGCGCGCAAAGCGTCGAGCAGCCTTTCGCTCTCGCCCGGTATCCAGGCCTTCAGTCCAACGAACACCTCGGCATAGGAGGGGTCGGCCTCGACCTGGCTGACATTGTAGAAGATCTGCGGATTCCCCCGCCCAAGATTGGACGCATACCACTTCACGGTGGGTTGGCGTTGGGCGAGCCTTTGCTCAACAAAATGCAGGGCCTTGGCCGTCTCCCGCAGGGCCGTTCCCTTTGGCATTTCAATTCGAATGAGAAATTCCGGAGTTTCAGCAGGGGGGAAGAGGCTCGACCCCATGACCGCGACCAATGGGACGGCCAGCAGACAAAGGCCCAACAGCGCCGCCAGGGCTGGCCGCGGACGTCCGAGGGCAAAATGAAGGATCGGCCGATAGATGCCGTGAATACCCCGATTGATCGCTTGCAAGATGCGATTGCCGCCCTCGGGCTCGTGCAGGGGAAGGAGGCGCGAGGCGAGGAAGGGGATGACGCTCATGGCGACGATGAAGGAGGCAGCGATGGTGCTTAAGACGCTTACCGGCAAGGAACGAATATAGGCGCCGGAGCCTTCCGGCAGCGCCATCAACGGCAGGAATGCCAGCATCAGGCAGGCGGTACAGCCCGCCACCGCCAGAAAAATCTGCTCTGCGCCGCGAATGGCGGCTGTGGTGCGATCCTCGCCCTCGCGCAGGCGTCTGGCGATGTTTTCCGTCACGACGATGGAATCGTCGACCAACAGGCCCAGGGCCAAGACAAAGCCGGCAATGGAGAGTTGGTTCAGACTAAAGCCAAAAGCTTCCAAAGCGCTCAGCCCGATCAAAAGAGAGAGCGGGATTGAAATCATCACGATGACGCCCGCGCGCAGGCCAAGCGGCAAAAGTGTGATCAGCACCAGGGCCAGCGCTATGGCAAAGTCGCGATAGAGGCCATGCAGACGGTGATTGACGTTTTCAGCCTGGAAAAAGCCCCGCTCCATCTTCACCCCGCCGGGCAAGGTCTTTTCGTAGCCATCCAAGGCGTCACGAATAGCCGCAGTAACATCGGTAACGTCGGCGCCGTCCTTTTGGGTGGCGGTGACAAAGACTGCGCGCTTGCCATTGAACCAAGTTAGGTGGTGAGGCTCGTCCGTGTCCCACCCCACCTCGGCAATGTCGGCCACCCGCACCACCCGTCCGTTCTGGCTGGCGACCGCAACGTCTTTGATCCGGTCGATGGACTTGAACGCGCCGTCAGCCTTGACGTCGAAGCGCCGATCCCCGGCGTGAATGGCGCCGATGGGGGCCTCTGCTCCCGCCGCCCGCAAGGCATCGGCAACTGCTGTAGCGGGGAGCTTCAAACTGGCCAGCTTGCCAAGGTCGAGGGCCACCCGCACCTGCGATGGCGCCGCCCCCCAATATTTGGCCTCTCTTACGCCTGGGATGCGATTAAGGCGTTCGCGCAAGCGGTGCGCTACCTTTTCTAGGCGTCGGTCCGGCAAGGTGTCGCTGGTCAGCGCTACTTGGAAAAAGGCGACATTGGTGGTGCGGAACCGCTCGACGTCGAGCCGCGTTATCCCTTGCGGCAATGCGCCTCTGAGGCTGTTCACCTCGCGCACCACCTGATCATATTTGCGTTCGGCGTCGACATTCCAGGTGAACTCAACCTGGATGACGCTAAACCCATCGCCATTGGTTGAGGCAACTGCCTTCACATCATCCAAACCGTCGACTGCGTCCTCAATCGGTTTGGCGACAAGCTGCTCCATTTCTTGCGGCGTTGCGCCCGGCAGGACGGCGCGGACCAAAACAAACGGCACGGGGAAATGCGGGTCTTCTGACTTGGGGATGGAGAGAAACGAACTCAGCCCCAAAATCGCCAAGAGCGCGCAAGCCAGCAGGGTGAACTGCCAGCGTCGAACAAAGAAAATCGCTGGGTTCAGGGTCATTCGCCCGTGAGATCCCCTGAAGGATGGGGCTGGCCGCCGACCGATCCAACGACGTGCACCGCTTGACCCTCGGTGACAAAGCCCGCGCCTGCCGTGATCACTTGATCGCCGGGCGCAAGGCCGCCAATCAGCGCGAAGTCGCCATCAAAGCCTGAAAACCTAACCTCGACCCGATGCGCCTTGCCCGCGTCCACCCGCCAGACAAATGCCCGTTCGCCATTAACTTCCAAAACCGCCTCGGCGGGAAGGCGGGAAACCCCCTCCTGGCCGGGCGCATGGCGCACCATGTCAAGCTCAGCCAACATGCCGCTGCGCACGCCTGGGATGGTGGGGAGGGCGGCCTCAATGTCGATCTGTCCCGTATCGCTGGAGGCGGACTGTCCGATGCGGGTAATGTGACCGATAAAGGTTTTGCCCGGCAGGGCCGAAAGGCTGATGCGCACCGGCTTGCCAAGGCTCAGTCCGGTTATGTCTCGGTCAGATATGGGCGCCCGCACCACCATGGGGCTGGTGGCGTCGGCCATCAACACAATGGCCTGACCGGGTTGGACAACTTCGCCCGCTTGCGCCACCCGATGCAGGATGACGCCTGAACTTGGCGCGACAAGATCGGCCCATTTGCGATCAAAGGCCGCCGACTGCCGCGCCGCCTTAGCATCGGCGAGGCCGGTTTGTTGGGCTTCGAACTGTTGGCGGCTGATCGCACCCTTCTCCACCAAGCCTTGCAGACGGTCCAAATCCCGTTGGGCACGGTCCAGATCGGCGTCGGCCCGGGCCAGTCGGGCGGCGACATCGGTGGAATCGAGCGCTGCAATCAGCCGACCCTTGGCGATGGCATCCCCGTCATCGACCGCGAGCCGCGTGAGAACGCCTGGAATACGAAAAGACAACGCCATTTCTCGGCGGTAGTGCACCGTCCCCGCCACATGCACAGCCACATCGCCATTTGGCGCAGCCACCAAAAACGCTCCGACGGACAGGGCTGAAGCAGGCGGCTTGACCGGCTTGGGCGCGCAGCCGAGGAGCGCCACCGTTGTGCCGAGTGTGGCGATCGCCGTGCTGATGCGAAGAAAGGCTTTGAACGGGGTCATCATGGGCCTATCATTGATAGCCTATCGTTGATAGGAAAATGCCCGCTGTCAACCGCTATTGTTTCAAGTGACGCGTTAAACATGGCCAGACCGTCCAAAGTTCCGAGTGCGCAACCGTCGGGAGGACGCAACCGTCGCGAGGATATCCTGGCTGCGGCGCTGCAACTCTTTGCAGAGCGCGGCGTTTCGGCCGTCACCACGCGCCAGATCGCCGCTCAGGTTGGCATTTCCCAACCCAGTCTCTATGCCCACTTCGCCACCAAGCAGGACCTGTTGGATGAGGTGTGCGCGCGCGCGTTTCAAACCCTCGCCGACCGGATGCGGGCCTTGGGCTCCGGACCTCCCACGCCGCTTATGATGCGTGCACTCGCGCAGGCCTATATCCGCTTTGGACTGGAAAACCCCGACGCTTATAAAATCGCCTTCATGTCGGGCGGCGACGCAGGGTCGAAGACGCCGGACGCCCAACCGCACAGCGCCGGGCTAGAAACCTTTTCGCTCTATCGCGATCAGGTGGTGGAGGTGCTGAAATCGCGTTACTCACGGCCAGAGTGTGAGCTGAAGGCGCAAAGCGGCTGGGCGGCACTGCATGGGCTCGTGTCGCTTTGGCTGACCATGCCCGAGTTTCCGTGGTCTGACCGAAACGCGCTGCTAGAGACCCATCTTGACCTCGTTTGCCAAATTTTCGACTGAAGCGCGAGCAGGGCAGGCGTGCGACGGGGTAGCGTTGCACGGTCGCTTCGTCTAACCCTTCTGCCGACAGACATTTGGCGAATTGAGCCCATGCAGATTCTGATTACCGGTCATTGCGGCTATATTGGTCGGGTGGCCACGCGCCAGGCGCTCCAGGCGGGCCATCAGGTGGTCGGGCTGGATGCGGAATATTTTGGGGGTGAGCCGTTTACCCACGCCAAGCTTCGCCAGATGCGCGGCGATATCCGCGATGTCCAGGCAGACGATCTGCGCGGCGTGGATGCGATTATCCATCTTGCGGCGCTTTCCAATGATCCGATGGGCGCGCTTAATCCTGGGTTGACCGAGGCGATTAATCGCGACGCCTCGCTGCGGCTGGCGCGGCTGGCCAAGTCCGTCGGCATTGGCCGTTTCGTCTTCGCCTCATCCTGCTCGATCTATGGGGTGGACGCTGCCGATGGGGGCCTGCTCGACGAAAGCGCGCGCTTTCAGCCTGTCTCGGCCTATGCCCGTTCTAAGGTGGAGACCGAGGCGGGGCTTGGCGCCCTCGCCGATGACGCGTTTTCACCGGTCTATATGCGCAACGCCACCGCCTTTGGCGTCGGGCCCAGCCCCCGGTTTGATCTGGTGGTCAATAATCTCGCAGGCGGGGCGTGGTGTGATGGGCGCATCTTGGTCATGTCCGATGGCACGCCCTGGCGACCTTTGGTGCATATTGAAGACATTGCCCAGGCAGCCCTTTGCGCGGCAGTCGCGCCACGCCAGGCGGTGCATAATCAGGCCTTCAATATTGGTCGCGACGACGCCAATTATCAGGTCCACGCCATAGCAGCCCTCGTCGCTCAAGCCTTTCCCGAAGCGAGCCTCAGCATCACCGGGGCGGCCGGGCCTGATCCGAGGTCTTACCGCGTTTCTTTCACCAAGGCCTTGACCGGACTTCCAGGCTTTGCCCCCCGCTGGACCCTGGCCGCCGGCATAGCCGAGGTGGCAAGCTTTTTACGCAGCGGGGGATTAAAGGGTCTAAGGTTTGACGACCCTCACTTTATTCGGCTTAAGGCCTTGAACGCGGCCATGGTGATGGGCGAACTTGATCCGGACTTGCGCTGGACCCGGGCCCCCTTGGCGACCTAGTGTTCGACAGACGCCCGGCGCATAAGGTGCAACGGCAGGGCGTGATTCGAGAGGGGCGGACGCATGAAGGTTGTGATCCTAGCCGGCGGACTTGGAACGCGACTGGCGGAAGAGGTGGTGACGCGGCCAAAGCCCATGGTCGAGATCGGTGGTCGTCCGATTTTGTGGCACATCATGAAGACCTACAGCCATTATGGCCATAATGATTTTATCATCTGCCTTGGCTATCTCGGCTATGTGGTGAAAGAGTATTTCTCGAACTATTTCATGCATATGTCCGACGTCACCTTCGACTTGGTGGCAAATCGGATGGAAGTGCACCGCGCCTCGGCCGAGCCGTGGCGGGTGACCTTGATCGATACAGGGCTCGACAGCATGACCGGCGGGCGACTAAAGCGTATCATGCCTCTGGTCGCCAATGAAGAGGTGTTTGCCTTTACCTATGGCGACGGCTTGGCGGATATTGATTTGTCGGCCCAGCTCGCTTTTCATCAGGCTCACGGCAAGCAGGCGACGGTCACCGCGGTTCACCCCATGGCCCGCTTTGGCGCCCTCACCCTCGACGGCGACCAGGTGGTTGGCTTTCAAGAAAAACCCGAGCACGAATCCGGTTGGATCAATGGCGGCTTCTTTCTCCTGTCGCCCAAGGTGGCGGAGCGGCTCGTGGATGACGAGACGGTGTTCGAGCATGGTCCGATGGAGGGGCTGGCGCGCGACGGCGAGATGAAAGCGTTTTTCCACCATGGCTTTTGGCAGCCGATGGATACCTTGCGCGATAAGCGGGTCTTAGAGACACGGTGGGCTACTGGCGCCGCCAGTTGGAAGGTTTGGTGAGTTTGGACACGCCTATACGCAAGCCGGCCGACATTCGGGCCGACATCATGGCCTTGGTGGCGGAATATCATGCTGCGGCCCATGCAAGGCCAAGTTTTGATCCGACGCGCTCGGCTGCGCCGGTGAATGGACGGGTCTTTGAGGCCAGTGACATGTGCGCTCTGGTCGACTCAGCGCTCGATTTTTGGCTGACAACGGGTCGGTTCAACACAGCCTTTGAGCAGAGGCTGGCCAAGCGCGTGGGCGTTCGCTACGCGCTGACCGCCAATTCCGGCTCGTCTGCCAATCTGTTGGCCCTATTTGCACTCACCTCGCCCCTGCTCGGCGAGCGACGGTTAAAGCCCGGCGATGAGGTGATCACGGCGGCGGCGGGCTTTCCAACCACCGTCAATCCAAGCCTGCTAGCGGGCCTGACCCCGGTCTTTGTCGATATCGACCTTGAGACCTACAACCTGACCGCCGAGGCGGTCGAGGCGGCGATTACGCCGAAGACCCGCGCCATCATGGCCGCCCACACGCTCGGCAATCCCTTCGAGGTCGAGAAAATCGCCAAGCTCGCCAAGGACCGCGATCTCTTTTTGGTCGAGGATTGCTGTGATGCGCTGGGAACCACGGTCAATGGGCGCCATGTGGGCGGTTTTGGTGATCTGGCGACATTGAGCTTTTATCCGGCCCACCACATCACCATGGGCGAGGGGGGCGCGGTCTATACCCAAGACCCGATCCTGCGCCGTGCTGCCGAAGCCTTTCGCGACTGGGGAAGGGACTGTTATTGCGCTCCCGGCCAGGACAATACCTGCAATCGCCGGTTTGGCTGGACCCTGGGGGAGCTTCCTCCAGGCTATGACCACAAGTTCACCTATTCCCACCTGGGCTTCAATTTAAAGATTACCGATATGCAGGCTGCGGTGGGGCTCGCGCAACTCGACCATCTTGAAGCCTTTATCGCGGCGCGGAAGAAAAATTTTGCCCGCCTTTCCCAAGGACTTGAGCCTCTGTCCGATCGGATCATTTTGCCGAAAGCCGCGCCGGGGTCAGACCCGTCTTGGTTTGGCTTTTTAATGACGGTGCGCGATGGCTCGGGTCTCAGCCGCGATGCTCTTGTTCAACATCTGAACGCCAAGCGCATCGGGACGCGATTGCTGTTCGGCGGCAATCTGGCGCGCCAGCCCTATATGTTGGATCGCCCGTTCCGGGTGGCAGGTCCCCTGACCCAGTCCGATAAGGTGATGCGCGATTCGTTCTGGATAGGGCTCTATCCAGGGCTCGATGGCGCGGCGATTGACTATATGGTCGACACCCTGACCACCTATTGCGCCACGGCTTGACGGCGTCGATCACTTCACCAGTAGCGCAGCTTCGCCGCCACCTCGCGTTCGGCGGGCAAGACGCGCTTGACGCCGTCGCCAAGCCAGCTGCCGACCTCTTTCACTGCGCTGACCAAACGGTTCAATTCGTCGGGCTCAATCGAGGCAGCCTGATCCGAGCCATAGAGGCTGCGGTCCAAAGTGATGTGCCGCTCAATGGCCACCGCGCCCAGGGCTGCGGCGACTAAGGAGGGTTCGATGCCGCGCTCATGGCCGCTATAGCCGATGGGCACGCCATAGCGAGTGCGTAAGGCGGGAATGACCTGGAGGTTGAGATCGGAATTGTTAGCCGGGTAGGTCGACACCGAGTGCATCAAGACAAAGGGGCAGTCCGCTGTCCGGAAGATTTCCACCGCTGCATCAACATCTTCAAGCGTTGACAGGCCCGTCGACACATAGGTCAGCTTGCGCTCAGCAGCCACAGCCCGCAACAGCGGCAGGTGGGTGAGCATGGCCGAAGCGATCTTGTTATATTTCAAATCATAGCTCGCCAGAAAGGCTTGGCTTTCCAGGTCCCAGGCCGAGGCGAACCAGGAAATGCCCTTGGACCGGCAATAGGCGTCGATCGCGTCATACTCAGCGCGACCAAACTCAAGGCCTGCCTTTTGCTCTCTTTGGGTCTCTCCCCACGGGCTCTTTCGCGGCTGCGCCAGCACCTCTGGCGAATAGACAATTTCGAGCGTGCGCTTCTGGAATTTAACTGCGTCGCAGCCTGCAGTGACGGCTGCGTCGATCAGCTGTTTTGCCAGATCAAGGTCGCCATTATGATTGATGCCGATTTCGGCAATGAAGACGATGGGAGAAGCAGGAATTGCCACGTCGGATCTCGGCCTTTTCGGTATCTGTTCAGTGAGCGATCGGTCCGAAAGCATCGGCCATTCGACTTGGACGGCTGGCGATTAGAGAAGCGACCAACCGCACAGGGCTCACCGTTTACGCGACTCTGCCAAAAAGCCAATGGCATTTCAGTTGTCCTCCGCCGTCTCGCAAAGCGGACTTGGGTTTTGCGCTCGCTCAATGCACGAAAAGGCGGGCCACGCGACCCAGAGGAATTCCCAAGTGTCGGTTGATCCGCTGGGAACTGCGGGTTAGACGAAACTGCGGTTGAAGCGTTGTGTAACGATTTCGATTCGACTGGCGGGTTTGTAGAGTCCCTTAGATAGGGTGGCTGAACATTTCTGAGGCCGTGCACGATTGCGTACCTTCTCCGAAGGGCGAAAAGATTCTGAGCTTGAGCGAACTGGCTGACGTCCTGAAGGCGGTGCGGGGCGCAGGCGGCGAGGTGGTGGTTCTGGCCCACGGAACCTTCGACCTGCTGCATTTCGGCCACGTCAGGCATCTGAAGGCGGCTGCAGCGCTCGGCACGCGGTTGGTGGTGACCCTAACCGCCGATCAGCACGTCAATAAGGGCCCCGGACGCCCGGTGTTTCCAGAAGCGGCACGGGCGGAAATGCTGGCGGCGCTCGGCTGCGTCGACTGGGTAGCGATCTCAGACGAGGTCACGTCTTTGAGTGTCATCGACGCTCTGAAGCCAGACGTCTATGTCAAGGGCTCAGAGTATGCCAACGAGGCGGAAGACGTCACGGGCAATATTACGCGAGAGCGTTTGGCGGTCGAGCGGCATGGCGGTCGGCTCGCCTTCACTGATGATGTTGTCTATTCGTCCTCCAACCTGATCAATCGCTATGTGCGGCCCAGGGACCCCAAGCTAACCGCCTTTTTGGATGGGATGAAAAAGCCCGATCTGATGGCCGACCTGACCAAGTTGGTGGATCGGGTTCGCGATATGAAGGTCTTGGTGATCGGGGATTCGATCATCGATCAGTATGACTATGTGGTCCCGCTCGGAAAGCCGCCGAAGGAATCGATTATCGCCACGCGCAATGAAGGGCGTGAGGTTTTTGCAGGCGGTGTGGTTGCCGCCGCCAATCATGTGGCGAGTTTCGCAGGTCATGTCGATGTGGTGACCATGACAGGCGACGACGCCTATCGTGACGTGGTTTTCGCTGCCGCAAAGCCCAATGTTCACCTCACCGCTCTGACGCGCACGGGCAGCCCGACAACCCGAAAAGTTCGCTATGTCGAGCAGGCCTTCACGCGAAAACTGTTCGAAGTGTATCACTTCAACGACAAGCCAATATCGGGTGAGGACGAGGCGGAATTTCTAGCAGCCATCACCGAGCGCATCGATGCGGCCGACCTCGTTCTGGTCACTGATTTTGGCCATGGGCTGATCACAGCGCCCGTCATCGCGCTGCTGACCAAACGGGCGAAATTCCTGGCGGTCAACGCCCAATCCAACAGCGCCAATCATGGTTTTAACCTGATCAGTCGCTATCCCCGCGCTGATTATATCTGCATCGACGCACCCGAAGCCCGCCTCGCCACCGGCGATAAGCATGGGGATATTACCGGTGTGGTCTCGGAGCAGCTTCCGCGACTGGTTGACTGCGATAACATCATCGTCACGCACGGGAAGCTCGGCTGCGTCGCCTATAACCCACGAGAAGGCCTGACCCAGATCCCAGCCCTGACCAGTTCCGTGGTCGACACAATAGGCGCTGGCGACGCCTTCTTGGCGGTAACATCTCCCCTTGTGGCCGCCGGCGGGCGGATGGATCAGGTGGCGCTGCTCGGCAATGCCGCAGGGGCAATCAAGGTTGGTATTTTGGGGCATAGGACGGCAGTTGAGCGCGCGCCCTTATTGCGCTTTGTCGCCAGCTTGTTGAAATAGCGGGAAGGGGTGAGCGATATGGCTGACGATGATCGCACACCGCCGACCGCCGAGGCGGCGCGCGCTGCGACGGAAGGTACGGGCCACGACGCCCTGCTGCGCAATGATTTGCCGCTGGCCCTTTATGTCGACATGCTGCGCAACCGACGCATCGAGGAAGAAATTGCGCGACGCTATGGCGACCAGGAAATGCGCTGTCCCGTGCATTTATCGGTGGGGCAAGAGGCTGTGTCGGCGGGGGTGTGCTTGGCGCTCGAGCGCCAAGACCAGATCGTCTCAACCCATCGCGCCCATGCGCACTATCTGTCCAAGGGTGGCGATCTGAAGGCCATGTTGGCGGAATTTCACGGCAAGGCGAGCGGTTGTTGCGGTGGGCGCGGCGGCTCCATGCATATTTTCGACGTCCCGGCGGGCGTCCTATTGAGCCTGCCCATTGTCGGCAGCGGCATACCGGTGGCGACTGGGGCCGCGCTCGCCATGAAGCAGCGGGGTGAGCCTCAAGTGGCTGTCGCTTTTCTCGGCGATGCGGCGGTGGAGGAGGGCGTTTTTCATGAAGCAGCGAACTTCGCCGCCGTCCATCGTTTGCCGGTCATTTTCGTCTGCGAAAACAATCTCTATTCGGTCTATACGCCGCTGAAGGTTCGCCAGCCCGACCTGCCGCTTGAGCGGTTGGGACGCTGCCATGGCATTGCGTCGGTGACGGCGGACGGAAATGATGCGGAAGCGGTGTTTTCCCTGACCCGCGCGGCCGTGGACCGGGCACGTGCGGGCGAAGGGCCGAGCTTTCTTGTCTTCGACACCTATCGCTGGCTCGAACACTGTGGCCCCAATTACGACAACGACATTGGTTACCGCACGCAAGCTGAATTCGAGACCTGGCGTGAACGCGATCCGGTTGGCCTGATGGCGGCGAAGTTGCAGCGACAGGGATTACTTGACGCAGGGCGCCAGTCGGAACTCCTGGCCTCCATCGACGCCGAAATTAACGAGGCATTTCGCTTCGCGCTAGCAAGCCCGCTGCCTGAGCCGGGCGAGGTGGCGCTCTATGCGTGAGCCCGCCTCTGCACCCCGCCGACTGACCGCCGCTGCCGCCATTTTGGAGGCGACAGCCCAATGCATGCAGGCTGACGCCCGTGTCTATATGATGGGAGAAGGCGTCGCCGACCCGAAGGGAATTTTCGGCACCACGCTTGGCCTCGTCGAGCGTTTCGGACCTGAGCGCGTGATCGAAATGCCGGTGGCTGAAAATGGCTTGACCGGGATTGCAATTGGCTCGGCCCTGATGGGTCAAAGGCCGATCATGGTGCATCAGCGGGTGGATTTCGCCCTTCTGGCCGTTGAGCAATTGCTGAACAATGCCGCCAAAACCCACTTCGTCACCAATGGGGTGCATAAGGTCCCCTTGACGGTCCGGATGATTATTGGCCGGGGATGGGGGCAGGGGCCGGAACATAGCCAAGTGTTTGATTCCGTCTTTGCCCATGCACCTGGCTTGAAGGTGGTGATGCCGTCGACGCCTTATGAGGCCAAGGGGATGATGGTCGCGGCGGTGCGGGACGACAATCCGGTCATCGTGCTTGAGCATCGCTGGATGCATTATGCCGAGGGCGACGTGCCAGAAGCGCTTTATGAAACGCCGCTGACCGGTCCTGCCCGTGTGCGCTCAGGCGACGAGGTGACAGTTGTCGCCAGTTCGTTTGCGCTCCTCGAAGCCATAGAGGCGGCGGACCATATGGCAGCGGCGGGCGTTGGCTGTGATTTGTTCGATTTGCGGGTGGTGCGCCCCCTCGACCTGACCTCGATCATCGCCTCCGTACGGCGTACCGGTCGGTTGGTGATCATCGACACGGGCTGGAAATTGTTTGGGGTGGGCGCAGAGATCGCTGCTCAGGTGACCGAGGCCTGCTTTGACCAGCTCAAATGCGCGCCCGTTAGGCTTGGCCTGCCCGACCAGCCGACGCCGTCCTCGCGAGGTTTGGCAAGGAGCTTCTATCCAAACGGACAAATCTTGGCAGAAACTGTGGCCAAGATGATTCCCGACGCCGCCCATCGGTTGGCCGAGCCCATCAAGGCGTTAGAGGCTTTGCGCTTGCGTGTTCCTGTCGATGTGCCAAACCCGGCCTTTCGCGGCCCGTTCTGATCTGATTGAGACACCGCCCATGCATGTTCGCTATTCCTATCTGCCTCAACAGTTCGGCCAGATCGACGATCTGTTGGAAGAGATCCGGCGGTTTGTCGCCACAGGCGATTTCACCCTCGGCGCACCGCTGACAACGTTTGAAACGCGCTTTGCTGACCTCATAGGGACCCGTCACGCCATCGGTGTTGGATCGGGTACGGACGCGATCAAGCTCTCTTTGAAAGCGTTGGGGGTCGGGCATGGCGACGAGGTGATTACGACTGCCAACACCTTTATCGCCACCGTCGGCGCCATTGCCGAACTTGGGGCGAGACCGGTGTTTGTCGACTGCGACGACACCTATTGCATGGATGTCTCGCAGGTGGAGGCCAAGATCACCGAGCGGACGCGCGCCATCGTTCCGGTGCATTTTACCGGATATATGGTGGAAATGGCGCCGCTGATGGAGATCGCGGCACGCCATAAGCTTCCGGTGGTGGAAGACGCCTGCCAAGCGATTCTGGCCGATATTGACGGCAAGCGGGCCGGTACTTTCGGTATCACGGGGGCTTTTTCTCTGCACCCGTTGAAAAACTTGAATGTCTGGGGCGACGGCGGGGTGATTACGACAAATGACGACGCCATGGCGCAGCGTCTGCGTCTGATCCGGAATCACGGCCTGCGCAATCGCGATGAGATCGAAATCTTAGGCTGTAATTCCAGGCTCGACACCTTGCAGGCGGTGGTCGGCAATTGGTTGATTGGAACTACGCAAGACATCACCGCCCGCCGGATCGCTAACGCCGCGCGCTATGATGCGGGCCTCGCGAAAATCAGCCAAATTCGACTGCCGCCGCGCCCGGCGACCCGAAAACGCGTCTACCATCTCTATACTGTGTTCGCCGAAGACCGCGATGGCCTCTACGCCGCGCTGCAAGAGGCGGGCGTTGAGTGCAAGATCCACTATCCGATCCCGGTCTATTTGCAGCAGGGCCTGAAAGCGTTTGGCTATCAGAAGGGCGATTTCCCAGTGGCTGACCGCCATGCGACGGAAATCATCTCCTTCCCCTGCGATCAGCACTTGAGCAATGACGAGATCGACTACGTGCTAGACTGTGTTCGGCGCTATTATGCAGGCTGAGAGCGCACCCCCGATCCCCTATGTCAATCTCGCCGCGCAAGTCGCGGAAGAAGCGGCTGATCTCAGTGCGCTCTTAATCAAGGTTGTCTCACGCGGTGACCATGTGGGCGGCGAGGAGATCGGCCTTTTAGAACAGGAATTGGCGGCCCAGATCGGGGTGGCCCAGGTCGTCGCGCTGAAATCCGGCACCGACGCCTTGGTTTTGACCTTGAAAGCCCTAGGGATAGGTCCAGGCGACGAGGTCATTACGCCACCCAATTCCTTTATCGCCTCAACTGCCGCCATTGTTCACGTGGGTGCAAAGCCGGTCTTTGCCGATGTCGGGCCGGATCAAAACATCGATCCGGAAGCCGTCAGGCGCGCCATAACGCCAAACACACGCGCCCTGATGCCAGTTCATCTGACCGGACGCATGTGTGAGATGGATGCGCTAAGCGACATTGCCGAAGCGCACGGCCTTTTTATCCTTGAGGATGCCGCCCAGTCGATTGGGTCGAGCTTCCACGGGCGCGCCAGCGGAGCCTTTGGCAAGGCGGGGTGCTTTTCCACCCATCCGTTGAAAAATTTGAACGCGCTTGGCGATGGCGGTTTTGTCTCCACCGACGACGTGGCGCTTGCCGAGCGTCTGCGGCGGTTGCGCAATCACGGCATGATCAATCGGGAGACGGTGGTCGAGTTTGGCTTTGTCTCGCGTATGGATACGCTTCAGGCAGCTGTGCTGCGATATCGGCTGACGCGTCTGCCTGACCTGATTGCCAAGCGGCAACGCAACGCGGCGCTCTATCGGGAGCTTCTGGACCCCCGCCACATCTATATGCCGCCGGTACGAGCCAATACCGTCGATACCTACCACACCTTCGTCATTCAAACCGAGCGGCGCGAGGCCTTGAAGGCGCATCTGGCGGCGCACGGCATTGGTACGGCGATCCACTATCCGGTACCTATCCATCTCCAACCGGCTGCCGCCAGTTTGGGCTATGGGCGCGGAGACTTTCCGGTCACGGAGCAACAGGCATCGCGCATTTTGACCCTGCCGGTGAACCAGTTCATGGCCGAGGACGATGTGCGGCGCGTCGCCCAAGTGACCAACCAATTTTTTGAGCAGGCGGCCTGATGAGCGAAATCCTATCTTACGAGGCGTTGGTCGCCGAGTTTGAAGAGAGCCTGTTGACGCGCCTGCGTGGCCATCGCTCGACTGCGCCATTCCTAGAAATGTGGGTGCCGGACGAGGACCCCGTTCGCAGCCTCCTGTCCTTGTTCGAAGCCGCCGAATTGGCGGGGGAAACTGAAGTGGTGCTGCGGCTGGCCAAATCGACCCTGGCCGGCCGCGACCTTGCCGACGTGGAAGCGGTTGGCGCCGAGTTTGGCGCAATGACCTGCGCCGTTGAAGCCGACGGCTGGCTGATCCGCTTAACCCTGGCATCCGGCCGAGACCCGCTGCTAGCTGTTCCTGAAGCCTTTCGGGTCCGGCTTGGGGAGCGCCTTGGGCAGCTTCGCTTTGCTAAGGCTAGCCTTTCAGGTGATGACGACACGGTTAAGCTGGCCCTCGCGGTTCCGCACGCCGCCCTGTTGCTGGAGATCGCGCCGGATCGGCGGATTGTCAGCGCCAGTCACTCCGACGCTGAGGACCCGGTCGCTGCCGCCACTTTGGACTATTTCTGTGAAGTGCTGATCGGCCTTCCCTTGGAAGAGGCGGCCCACCACGGTTGCCACCGCTTATTGGCGCGTCTGCAGGCGCAGGCCCCCCAGCCAGCCGTGCCTGGTATTGTCTTACCGCAAAATGCCGGAGACATGTTCGCAGCCCCGTTGGCGCTCTGCCAAGCCATGCGACCGGCTTGGCTTGCACTCGGTCACCCATGGCCGGAGGAGAATTTTTTCGCCGATGCGCCGAGCGCCAAATGGCTTGGCCTTTCGGACGCGGCGCGGCGCGATCAGGTAGGCGAGGTGCTGGCCGAAGACGGTGCGGCCAGTTTGGTCAGCCTTGATCCTAATTTGCTTGGCCAGCCAATGCGGGTGGTCATTGCCCTGTCCGAAAAGCTGTCGACGGACGAAAAGCCCGCGCGGGTCCGCAAGCTTGAGCGTCTATTGGCCAGCCGCTTGGAGTCACGCCTGGAAGTCTATGTCGAAGAATTGAAGGACCAAAGCGGTATTCGGCGACTGTGAGCGCGAAAGCTTTGCAATCGCAAACCAAAAGAGGACGATGGTGACCAATATCCTGATCACGGGTGGGGCGGGTTATGTCGGCACACCCCTTACGGCCCGCCTGTTATCACGCGGACACAGTGTGACCGTCTATGACAATTTCCTCTATGGCGACGACTTGGCCGCCCATGATCGGCTAAGAAAGGTCGAGGGGGATATTCGCGACACACCTCGTCTCTACGACGCCCTTTGGGGCGTGGAAAAGGTCATTCACCTCGCCTGTATCTCAAATGATCCGAGCTTTGAGCTCGACGAGGCGCTGTCGCGCACCATCAATTTCGATTGCTTCGAGCCGATGGTGGAGGCGGCCAAGACGCGTGGCGTGAGGCGCTTCATCTATGCCAGTTCGAGCTCGGTCTATGGCGTGTCCGACGCGCCAGATGTTACCGAAGATCATCCGCTTAAGTCTTTGACTCTTTACAGTGAATTCAAGGCGATGTGCGAAGAGGTTTTAGAACGTCACCGGTCAGAAGCCTTCGAAACTGTCACCATCCGTCCGGCGACGGTGTGTGGCTATAGCCCCCATATGCGCCTTGATCTGTCGGTCAACATCTTGACCAACCACGCAGTCAATCAAAACCGAATTACGGTGTTTGGCGGGGCGCAAAGGCGGCCTAATCTGCACATCGAAGATATGATCGACGCCTACGAAGTTTTGTTAGATGCCGATCCGCAGATTGTTTCGGGCGCAATCTATAATGTCGGTGCCGAGAATATGAGTATTTCCGCCATTGCCGAAACCGCACGCAGCATTGTCGCTGAGGCCTTTCCAGAAAAGGGCGAAATCGAGATTGTCACCACGCCGACAAACGATCTGCGCTCCTATCACGTCAATTCCGACAAGATTTTCCACGCCTTAGGGTTTCGCCCCAAACGCGGCGTGGCCGATGCAGTGCGCGATCTCTGCGCGGCGTTTCGTGCCGGTCTGATCCCGGACGCAATGACCGATCCCAAATATCATAATGTTAAGGTTCTAAAGGCGAGGCAGGCCCAATGAGCCGCGCAACGAAGCCGCTCTGCGTTGTCACGGGCGGGGCAGGCTTTATTGGTAGCCACATGGTCGATCTATTGGTCGCACGGGGGTATCGGGTTCACGTCCTGGACAATTTGACCGGCGGGCGCGAGGCCAATTTGGCGCACCACGCCAGCAACCCAGACGTGGTGTTAGATCAACGCGATATCCGTGCCATCCAGCCTTGCGACGCGCTGTTTTCAGGCGCGAAGCATGTCGTCCATTTCGCAGGCATTGGCGACATCGTCCCGTCCATCGAGCGACCCGCCGAATATATGTCGGTCAATGTCCAAGGCACAGTTGCCATGCTGGAAGCCGCGCGGTCGGCACAGGTGGACAAATTCGTCTATGCGGCGTCGTCGTCCTGTTACGGCCTCGCTCAGGTGCCAACCCGCGTCGATCATCCTGTTGATCCGCAATATCCCTATGCCCTGTCAAAATATCTGGGCGAGGTGAGCGCCTTTCATTGGGCCAGGGTCTATCGCTTGCCGGTCAATGCCATTCGCATCTTTAACGCCTATGGCACACGGTCGCGAACCTCGGGTGCCTATGGTGCGGTGTTCGGTGTCTTTTTGCGGCAGAAACTGGCTGGCGCGCCCTATACGGTGGTGGGAAATGGAACCCAGACCCGTGACTTCCTCTATGCCTCTGATGTGGCCGAAGCTTTCCTGGCCGCGGCTGAGACCGAGCTTGACGGCAAGATTTGGAATGTCGGGGCCGGGCAGCCGCAAAGCGTCAATCGCTTAGTCGAGCTTCTCGGTGGCGAGGTGGTGCACATTCCAAAGCGCCCAGGCGAACCGGACTGCACCTGGGCAGATATATCGCGTATTCAAGCGGATCTTGGCTGGTCGCCAAAGGTGAGTTTTGAGGACGGGGTGGCCAGGGTGCTCGAAAATATTGACTATTGGCGAGATGCGCCCTTGTGGACCACCGAAACAATCGCCGTGGCGACACGGTCCTGGTTTGACGCCCTCGGAGACCAAGATGTCGGTTGAACCCTGCCATGTTTGCGCTGCCGACGCCTTGGTTGAGGTCGCGGCCTATGGTGCGCAGCAACGCGTGACGTCCGATTGTCGCCCCTGGCGTCAAGGCGGTCGGTTGGCGGTGTGTCGGGCCTGCTCGACGGTGCAAAAGGTCATCAGCCCTGAATGGTGCGAAGAAGCCGACGCGATCTATGCGGGCTATCAACTCTACGCCCAGTCGGCTACCGGCGCCGAACAATACAGTTTTGACCCCTCCAGCGGATTTGGCCAACCGCGCTCGACCACGATTTTGGAGGCGGTGGCTGGCCATTTCGACAAGACCCGTGAAGCGCGGTTTTTGGATCTCGGCTGTGGCGTCGGCGTGACCCTAAGGTCGGTCCATGCTCTAGCGCCGTCCTGGCGGCTGGAAGGATACGATCCCAATATCAAGGACCGTGCGAGCCTTGAAGCCATCTCCGGCGTCGTGGGGGTCCACGACGGGGCTCTCGAGGGCCTCACGGCTGGCTTTGACGTGATTTCGTGCTTCCACGTGCTCGAGCACATTGTCTCTCCTCGCGAGACACTGAAAAAGGCGCGGGACCTCCTGTCCGAGCGAGGCGTTCTTATTGTGCAGGTGCCCTATTTTCACGACAACGCCTTTGATCTGACCATCGCCGATCACTGTTCCCACTTTACGCCAGACACATTGGCGGCGCTGGCGGCGTCGGCAGGTCTGGAGGCGCGCCTGCTAAGCGTTTCCGTGGTGCGGCGGGAAATTACGCTGGTGGCGGCAAAGGCTGAAATTCGCCACCTTGCGCCGCCGGACTTTCAAGCCGAATTTGATCTGGTCACCGAGGCGTTGAGCTGGCTGGCCGACGTGGTCGAAACCGCGAAATCGGTTTCCCATGCGAAGCCGCTGGGCATTTTTGGCAGTTCGATTGCCGGCGTTATGGCCGGAGCGGCGCTCGATGGCGCCTTTGACTTTTTCATCGACGAGGACCCAACTCGGGTGGGGGCGCATCATATGGGCAAGCCAATCCTTTCGCCGCGTGAGGTTCCTGCCGAGGCGTCGATCCTGGTGCCCTTGATGCCGAGCATCGGCTTGGCGGTCGCCGGACGGCTGGCGGGGCCCTTGCGCACCGTCGTGACCACGCCACGCTGGCGAGAAGGAGCTGTTGGATGAGCGGGCAGCCCGATTGGCGTCTTGCCTTTGATCGCGATGGGTTTGTGGTCCGACGTGGCCTTTTGCCCACTGACCTCATCTCTTCGGCCCAATCTTGGCTGACCGAGGCCTATCCCAAGGCCAGCACGGTCTTGCCTGAGGAAGAGGCGCCGTTGCTGGTGATGTGGCGACACGTCAAGGGCGGCGCTAAGCGCTATGCCCTCTTGGACGACTGCGCGCCCTTTTTGGCGATTGTGCAAAGTCCGGCAGTGCTGGAGACGGCTAAGGCGCTGTGCGGGGGTTCGGTGCGGCTGATCGAGGCGGTGATTTTTGATAAGCCGCCGGGCCTGGGTGAGCCCTTGGCCTGGCATCAGGACTTGGCCTTTTACCCGTTTTCCGGCGGCAAGCTCGTTTCGGCGCTCGTGCCGCTTGATCCGATGTCGGAAGACAATGGTGGCCTATCGCTCGAGGTTGGCTCCCACCTTAAGCCCCTGTCGAGTGCGGTTGATTTGCACACCGGTCAAAGGTCCAAAGGCGATGATCGGGAAGCGCCGC
The DNA here is from genome assembly GCA_903840435.1 of uncultured Caulobacterales bacterium. GTDB lineage: Bacteria > Pseudomonadota > Alphaproteobacteria > Caulobacterales > Caulobacteraceae > CAIMFV01. The sequence goes on along the minus strand of CAIMFV010000046.1, from coordinate 51,746 downwards.
AAGACCCCGCCAAGCTCGGGGCCAAGTTCGAGACGCCAGCCTTCGCGCTCGGTGATGTGGTTTTCTTTGACTGCTTGACGCTACACGGGTCTGGACCGAACCGGTCAGACCAGCCCCGCCGAATTCTGTCCTTGCGCTTTGCCAGCCTAGACATGATCTACTCGCCTCGGCCCGGAAATTCTGCTTCCTTCGTGCACCAAATCAAATCCGCCATTGGCGAGCCGCTTTCGGGCGGCGCTTTTCCAGTTTTCGAGTAGGACATCCATGACCGGAATGACCGACCATACGGACCTGATCCTCGATGGCACCAAGATCGGTTGGCATCGGGACCGCGTGGATCAGTGGATGCGCGGTGAGCGGATCGCACCGATTACCATCGACATGGCGCTGACCCGGGCCTGCAACTATGCCTGCCATTTCTGCTACGCCATGCTGCAAGAAAATGACCGCAAGCAGATCACCAAGAAGGTGATTTTTGAGTTTCTGGAGGACTGTGTCGAGATCGGCGTCAAGGGCGTCAGTTTTGTCTCCGACGGCGAAAGCACCATTTCGCCCGTTTTCATCGACGCGGTGCGCTATGGTCATTCGCTTGGCCTGTCGATGGCATGCGGTACCAACGGTTTTGTCCTGACCCGCCGCAAGCTGGAAGAAGTCTTGCCGCATCTCACCTATCTTCGGGTCAATATCTCGGCCGGTGAGCGCGCCCGATATGCCGAGATCATGGGGGTGAAAGAAAGCTATTTTGATCGTGTCATTCAGAACATCCGCGACATGGTCGAGGTTAAAAAGCGCGACAATCTTGATGTGACTATCGGCATGCAGATGGTGCTCATGCCCGAATATCAAGACCAGATCCTGCCTCTGGCGAGGTTGGGCAAGGAGATTCGGCCTGACTATCTGGTGATCAAGCACTGCTCCGATAATGAGGATGGCGATTTAGGCGTGGATTACGGTGCCTATGCGGCGCTCTACGAGACGCTGCGCGAGGCCGAGGCGCTCAGCGATGAATCCTATCGGGTGGCGATCAAGTGGTCCAAGATTGATGCTGGCGCGAAGCGCGATTATCAGCGCTGTTACGGCGCGCCCTTCATGTTGCAGATTTCTGGTTCTGGCCTCGTCGCCCCGTGCGGCATGCTGTTCAATGAGCGCTATAAGAAATTCCATATTGGCAATATCGTCGATACCCGCTTTCGCGACATCTGGGCGAGTGATGGGTATTGGGAGGTGATGAACCTGCTCGCCTCGGACGCTTTCAATGCCCAGACCATGTGTGGCGCGCTTTGCTTGCAGCACGGCGTCAATACCTCGCTCGACCGGTTCGTCAAAGGGCGGTCGGACATCCAGCCCGGTTCGATCAACCCGCCGCAGCACTTGAATTTTATTTAAGGCCCGCTCAGGTCGCCAAGGCCAATTTTCAAATGAAAACACGGAGTTTCCGCTGGCTTTCCTGTGGAAAATGCGGGGTGATCTTATAAACTGAGAGAGTCGTTGGCTATTGGGGGCAACTGGGGCGTGATCTGTCAGTCTGGACACGCGGGCGAGTTTGTTGGTTACGTCGCTGATGCACTGGAAGGCATTGGCTATGCAAAAGACTTAGCCGCGCAGTCTGCGAAAAGCTTTGTCAGCGAAGTCGAACAAACCGCCGAAACCACAACAGGACTGACGGCGCTGTTCGAAGCGCTTAAAACCCAACTTCCCGAAGTCTTTTCCGAAATTATTGGCGAACCTGTGCGGCGGGTTTTGGTTAGTCCGGCGCCGGTATACCTGGAACGGGCGTTGGAAATTCTCGCCGAGGATTTTCCCGATTTGGTGATTGCCGATAATTTCCGAGCGGGCGAAGTCATCTGTGGTCGGGTTTGCGTGCCGCTCTCTGAGGCCTTGGCCGATCCTTTGGGTTTTGACGCCTATCTGCTTGGCACCATCCGATCGCGCTATTCGCGGTATTTCCGCAGTCTTTTGCCCCGAGATCGGACGATTGGCCTTTGGGAGCTCCGGTTACAGAGCGAAAGCCGATTGCAAAAGCTCGCGCCAAAGCGGGATGCGGCCGAATTGCTCGCCGCTATTGCCGCAGCCAAGCGACCGGTGGTCATTCTGTCGACCTTTATGGACGTCACCTTGATCTCAACCTACTACGCCTTGGCCCAGGCGGGCTTTGACGTGCTGTTCGCTATTCGCCATGGGCATCTTGAGGTGGCGTCGTTTGAAAAGGCGCCGGTTCCTGAATTGGAAGGGCTCAGCTATTTCCATCTCACCTTTTCGGAAATGATGGAGGTCGTAACCAAGAATAGGCGCGCGCCCGTTATCGTCAATTATCAGCGCATTTTCTCGTCCAATATGGACCTGAATGACTGCCTGCCGCTTTTTTCGTACACCCAAGCGCTCATGCGGATAATTTCTGCAAAGAGTATCGTTCAGCTCTATGACATCTATAATGTCTGTCTGAGTGGTTTTGAAACCGAAGCAAAAGCCTTAAAACTCTACCATTCGATGCTCGAAGCGGCGGATGGAATTCTTGTAAATTCCGATCCATTTGATGTGTTCGACCGCTATATCGATAAAAAGACCCGGGTCGTTTCGTTGCTGCGCTTTCCGCCGCGTGCGCCTGCCTTGGAAAGGCCAAAGCCCGGACCCTTCCGCATCGTCATGATTACCGGCTTTTTGGGCGAATATAATGATCCAAGTCGGGCGACGCGAAAGGCGGTGCGCAGCCTTTTAGCGCAAGGCTTGCACATCCATTATTATTCGAATGTCCCAGAGGCTGTGGCGTTTAACGAGGAAGCGGCGCGGGATTTTCCCGGGTTGTTCCATCTGCATGAGCCGATTTTGAAACAGGCGGATCTGGTCGCAGAGATCAGCCAGTACGATGCCGGATGGTTTGTCGTACAGACCCGCGTCATGGCCGGGCTGGATGTGCATTTTTCAGCCCCCTTTGCCAAAGAGCTGGCCCGCATGTTCAATGCCAGTTGTTGCGGAACGGCACCGCTCTATTACGGCGCGGCAGGACTGCCAATATTTACCTACCAGAACAGTTATGTCGCCCGCATTGCAGCGCTAGGCTCCACCTTTGATGTCGTGCTGACAGAAGACGGTGACTTGGCCGAGGGCAGGGTTTCTTTGGACGGGATTGATTGGCAGGCCGTGCGTGCACGGTCCTATGCCGCGCGCGCCCGTTTCTTCATGGACGAAAATATTGGGCCCCTGGCCGCCTGCCTTGACGATTTCACGCCGACTGAGTGATGTCGCGTCGAGCTTAGACATAGGCTCCCGTCGGCAGCTTGGGGGACTAAGCCACGCGGTTTGGAAACACCGCGCCGGAAACGACGTTGGTCTTGGCTCTGCCGCACTCAGGCGTCAGCTCAAAGCCATCAGTTCCTTGCTCTTCAATTCCAGCTCGGCAATGTCGGGGAATTCAATTTCGTTGCGCCGCAGGCCCTTGACCTCGGAGCTTTCGCCCAGCCGAACGGGCGCCGACTTCTCCGAATAGGAGACGAAATAGGTGCGCCGCTGTTCATCCGTCCATTTGGACGAGGCAAGGTCTGCCAGCTTTTCCTGCACGCCCGGATGGTTGGGGTCCAGAACCAAGGCCTGATCATAATGTAGTTTCGCCATACCAAGCGCGCCTTCGTTCATCATCTGGTCGGCGAAGGCGACGTGCAGGGCGGGTTCGAAGGGGTAGCGGAATAGCGCATTTTTGATGTGCTTCATCGCCCACAAGGCGTCGCCGCTCTCTTTGGCAATTTGGCTGAGGAGAAGGTGCCCAGGATAGTGCCAGACTCGCCGGGTCGTGAGGTCCTCAAGGATGGCAACAGCTTCATCCTTCCGACCAGCCGCCAAAGCCTCTTGCGCCTGAGCGAAAACGGCGGCGTCCTCGGCGCTCGAAGGGCGTCCTTCGAAGGGGTGCTGATTGGGATTGCGAATATCAAACCGCGCGTGACAAGCGCGGCAGGTCATCCGCATGGAATAGTAGTCCTGTAAGGGATGAACCTGGAAGTTCTTCAGTTCGTTTTGATGCTCACACCTTGGGCAGTCCCAAGCAATGGTGTGCAGATTATCGCGATCGACCTCACTGACCGCCTGCGCCTCAAAGCGCCGGAGCGGTGCCAGCGACAGGAGCGTGCGGTGTGCCAACTGCACCTTATGCATCAGCCCATCAAGGTCGTCATCGTTCATTTGGCTGATATTCAGGTTCACCGCACCCTGATCTTCGATGAAGGCTAGGCGGTCGGTGATCAGGCCATCCCGAACAGCCTGGATATAGTCCGGGCTTCCAGGATAGACGGCCAATCGATTGACATAAATCATCAAGTGTTTGTTGTTCGCCCACCAATCCATGGACTCATTCGCAGTCGCTAAGGACTCGGCGGAGTCGCCAAAGATGATGTTGCCTTGAATGCCGATTTGATGATCAAAAGTATTGTTCAAGACGGAGTGGATACGCTCCTTCTTCGACTTCTTCTGCATGCTGAGCAGAACCGGCGGGCTCATGCTCTCCACCCCATAGCTGATATAGGTGGCGCCTGTCTCCTTCATGCGCCGCAGCGTCGTGTCATCGGCGCAATTGACGTGCAGTTGCACAACCCATTTAAGCTTATAGGGGGCGATCCGATCGCAGAACTCCATCAAGCGCGCACGCTTCAGGGAGAAGAGCTCGTCAACCAGGGCGACCATTTGAATGTCGAATTCCGACACCACCGAATCCAGTTCCCGGAAGAAGTCATCGAGAGGGCGTTCGCGATAGACCTTCCCCGTCGGGTGGAAGCAGAAAGTGCATCGATAGGGACAGGACCGGCTGGTGATCATGTCGATCGCACGTGGGCGGTCATGGTCCTGATAGAAATAGTTGTCGCTCGGCAATTGCCGGTTGAGCATCTTGTCAAAGCCCAAGGCCTTGTAGTCGGGCCAGGCGACCGCGCCCAGATCGACGATTGAGGGGCGCGAGCGCGTGCGAATAATGCGTCCGTCTTCAGCACGGAAGACGATACCGGAAACCGTATTCAGGTCCTCGCCCAATTGGACCGCTCGCGCTAGGGCGACGATGGTTTCCTCACCCTCGCCGATCACGCCTGCGTCGATGTCCATGACCTTCGGACCCGCTTCTGGGTCGCTGCTCAGCACCCCACCGCCAGCGATGTTAAAGATGCCCGGTTTAGCCAACCGCGCGGCGCGGAATATTTTTTGGATCTCAGGAAGGAAAGGGGAGAGACCGCCCGTTGCGCAGATGGCGGGATTGATCTCGCTTACCGCGCGGACGACTTGCTGGCCGGGTGCCTCGGCTGAGTCGTTACAGTTCAGCGTGTGGACTTCAAAACCCGCCGTTCTCAATGCGGAGATAATATATCCAAGTCCTAGCGGGAATTGATAAAACTCCCCGCTCTTCGCAGTGTATTTCGGCGCGACGACAAGAATTCTCATATTCCGCCCCTAGTCCGAATCCGCAATCAAGATGTAATCGTAACTTACGTAAGTGTTCGTTTCCACTGAAAACTGCCGCCAGAAGGCAATTTTGGCTAATGATCGCGGGCGGTTTCCCGCCTCCACATTCGCGTCAAAACCAGAGGCGGGCGTCTAGGGTGGCCTAAGGCTTTATGCACCAAGCGGCAGGGGCATTTGTCCAGTCAAAGGTCTGCAACTGAACCTCTGGCTTGTCAGCGATAAATTCATCGACCGCAGCGGTTTCGCCGGACCAGTCATGGATGGCGTATTCGTCGAAAATCACCACGCCGCCGCGAACAATGCGCGGCCAGAAGGCCTCAAGGGCCGCTTTTGTCGGCGCATAGAGATCACAATCAAAATGTACGAGAGAGAAACGGACGCCTGGATTTTCCTGCAAAAAGGTCCAGACGGTTTCCTCAATATTGCCCTCGACCAGTTTGATGCGGGGTTTGTGCGGAATGAAGCGGTCGGCGTCAAAAATCTTGATGGCGCTTTCTAACTCGGCCTTGAAGTCCTTTGGATTGTAGCCGCCGACAGTTTTCCCCGTATTTTCCTTTTCCGCGCCGTCTTGCGGGGAGAAACCTGAGAAGCCAGCCCAATTGTCAAAGCCAAAGACCATCTTTGTCCGGTCGCCGATGCAATAGGCCTCTAAGAGGTTGGCCCAGGTCATCAGGCCAAGGCCGCGATAGACCCCGAGTTCGGCAATGTCTCCGGGAAGGCCCAAGGTTTTTTTGAACAGTTCGGTCTGGGCCAGGAACCGTTTAAGGTTCTGACGCCTCGCCAGGACGGCAAAGTGGCGGACAGCATCAAGCGGCGACATGTTGAAGGTTTCGCAGTGCGCCGCGATGCGCTTCTCAATATCTTCATCGCCTCCGGACATTTTAAAGCCGGTGGCCGGATTGAATTTAATCTCATCACTCATCTGAAGATGCTCTTCCCGTCTCATTTGGCGCAATAACCTGCCCGGTGCTCAAGTCGAGATAGTGCTTCGAGCTTGAATCCTGATCACCGAAAAACCGATAATCCATACTGAAGCGAATTCTATCGGAAAGATTGGGCATTGAGCGATGGATCAGCAGCTTGTTGAAAATCAGCACGTCACCGGGTGACATGGGCGTGCAATTCACCGGCTCTAGCCCCTCGGTGTCCAGCCCTTCATTCCAAACCCCAAGTGCCGAGAGTTGGGTTGAGAATTCGGTCCTATCGCTTGCCCGAAAAACTGTGACACCGCCGCAGGCCTCATCAATTTCAACCAGCGGCGTCCACAGGGTGAGGAAATTGGACATGTGGTGATTATAGGAAACGTCCTGGTGGGGCGGCACGCCAGCGTCGAAATTACCCGGAAAGATGAACCTCGCCATAGGCGGCATGTGCATGCGCAAATGGGACGTGTTGAGCGCTGATTTCAAAACCCTTTGCAGGTTTTCATCGTGCGGAATTTCCAGCAATACCGGATCAAGCCGGACATCAAGTGGGAAGCTCCCGGTCATGGTGACCCGGAGGTCCATGTCGATGGATTGGGCATTGGGGGCAGCGAGCAGCGCCCGAATATCGCCCCCAGCATGGGCGACCTCGGGGCGAACCCCAAGCGGACGCATCAGGTCAAGGGCGCTATTGAGGCGCGTTTCTAGTCTCTGCTTGACGACGGCAACCCGGTCTAAGGCAACAAGGCCACGGAAGATTTGAAATCCGTCCCGGAAAAAGGGCTGAGTATCAAAATCCATCGGCCTCACTCCGTTCGATCAGGCGCTTGGCAAGCCTAGACCCAAGCCCGATAGGTCGCGCTGATATCTATCAAATCCAGGGGTTTATCGGCGCGCCTTGTTTGAGGCTTGCACCTCGATGAGATGCCCACACAACCGGCTCAGCGATGGCCTCCCGCATCGGTACTCAACTTCGCCAACGCGCTGCGCGTCTGGCAAAGGGTGCGGAAGTATCGCACCTCGCCTAAGAGTTCGAACATCGCCCGCCGGAGCTCAGTGTTGATTTCCATAGGTTGGGTATAGATAGGCAATTTCGGCCAGGCTGGGGAATAGTAGCGCACCTTGTGGTTTGGGGCGTCAGGATAGAACATGTAGTTGGGCTTATCGAGATCGGCAAAAAAGAACAGCTCAATGCCGTTCAGCAAATTCCGCACATGGTCCTCGGTCGGATCACTAAAGGCCGCCATCAAGGCGTGATGTAACCATGTATCTGACATCAGCGGCAGACCAAGAGAGGCTTCGTAATGGGCCTTGGCTCGCGCCGAATGATCCGCCGCGGGGTCGGTGCGTTGAAGGATGATTTCAAGCCAGTTGCGCGAGGAGCAGTCCATCACCAGGCCCGGCGTGTTCATCCGCGTATAAAGCGCGTCCCACTGCGGGCCAATTTTGGGACAAATCAGATTAACTTGCTCTTCCGACTGCATGCCACTGGTTTCAGTGTAGCACTCTTTAATTGAGGGAAAGTAGTTGAAGCTGTAAAAATGCGTACAGTAAGTGATGCTTTCTATATAATTCATAAAATAATCGACGGCATCAGAATTCATTTCCTGCATGCTGCCGGTATTTATTGCCAAATCAAAGGTCTGACCTTCCATGCAGGCGGCCGTGTTCACGGGGGATAGGATAAAATCGGCTGATTTTATAACCTCACCTGACAGTCTCGCATTAGACGTTGCAAGAACGATATTTGAATCGGGGAAGTTCAATCTGAGGAAAACGTAGGAATAAATAATCGAACCTGGAAGGTCGACAATGCAATACCTGACGTTCTCAAGGCCGAGTTTGAAAATGCGCGCCAGTCCGCCATAACCGCCGCCAATTTCGAGAATCTGGGCTGTTTGGCCTTGGGGGGCAAGGTGAGCCGTACGAAGGTAATATTGGAGGTGGGTTAGAAATATATTACTGTATGATTTACCGCCAAATTTTACAAGACTGGAGTCAATCGAGAATTCAGACTCTTCAATGTTATAATTTTGGGGAACATAAACTCCAAAGTCCTTGTGAATTATCGAGAGTTTATCGGATACAACATTATTCGTCGATTCAAGATCGCCGAATATTCTGTGGTCAAAGCCGGAGACACGCCCAATCTGCGCCAAAATTACCACGTGGCGCGGGTCGTGCAGCGCCAAGGCCACCTCTGCCAAGCCCCTTTGTTTGCGATCCCAGAAGGGGGAGACGCTGTAGCCAACGGGATAGGGTAAATTGGCCACTTGACGATAATAGGCCGTAACTTCCGTCATCACCGCTTGTGAATGGGCGGGGGCGGGCGTGGTTAAGGGAAAGGCTGCCGAAAAGAGCGCATTGAGGTCAGCTTGGAAGGGAGCCATTGACCCGCCTGACGACACATGATCGACAAGCTGATCGACGTATTTATATATTTCCTCCAAGACCTGGGGGTTCAGCATAAAGGCCGCAGCGGCTTTTTGGAGATTTTCGTCTCCGGTTTCGCGGAGGTGGGTGTTGTCGGCGATCTGCTGCATCGTACGCACTCTCGGCAAGCTTAGGTCGGCGTTCAAACCCAAGGGATCAATAGAAACGGGAATTCAAACCTACGAAGAACGACCCAATGCGCACTTCGCCCGAATCATTAAACCTGATCTGACTTGCTCAGTTTAAGACTGACGCTGCAAAAGCCAAAGCCTCTCTTTCTGGTTTCTAATTCAACTTACGCGTTCGCCTCGGGTCGCTGCCGCACAACCTCGTCTGGGGAGATAAAAAATTTTGCGATAAGATCAGGATTGTCGCGGGCGATTTCTGCCGCAAGCTGAACTGTCATGGTCTGTTCATTGACGAGATATTCGAAGTAGGGCGGGGCGATGACGCCGGTGCAGTGGCTGCTTTGCATCATCATATCATCGACCTCATAGCCGAGATTGCCCCAAATCCGCCCCTTGGGCGCATCGTGGATGAGGTAGGTGTGCTTGGCTTTGATTCCGGAGCCTTGCAGCAAGCCCTGCATGCCGTTGGCCATGGTGGCATAACGCCCAGCAAGCTCCACCAAGGGGATCGCATTTTGCAAATTGATCGTAATCGGGCGCGTCCCGATCAGCGGTTCGCGGCGTTGACCTTGGCGATTGCCCGCAAGGTTGGTGTAGACGGTCAAGCCAAGGTCGGAATAGGCGCGCGCCAATTTTTCCCAAACCGAGGCCGGAAGGGGGGGATTGGTGTTGTTATCGGGGAAAATGATCACGCTTTCGCCGAGCGGCATATTGAGCGCCTTCGCATAGTGCAATGCCTCTTCCCGCCAAGCGTCCGGTACACGGGGCCGCTCAATGGGCGCATCCCACGGCAGGCGCAGCATCATCCGCCATTGGTCAAGAAAGTTTAGCCCGCCTTTTTCGGGATAGCGCAAGCGGATCATCATCCGGAAAATTTGGTTGCCTGTGCCGTGCCAGGCGGGATGGGCAATGATGGGCTCGTCCATGTCGAAGTGACCGGCGCCCATCAGACGAATACAGAAGCGTCCGAGCCGCTCAGGCTCCCAGGTGATGATACGATCAAACTGATGCGCATACATGTCGGCGACCGCCCTTTGGTGTTCGCCGATGACCAGGGTTAGGGGGCCGCCATAGGTCTTTCGAAACGCACCAGCCAGAGCGCAGGTGCACCAGGTATCGCCCAACGCTGCGGGATTGACGAGGATCCACGACTTCTGATCCGGGTCCCGCCAGTAGTCTAACGCGGCCTTCCAATAGTCGAGACCAAATGTGGATGCGTACACGGCGAGGCCCCAAGGTGGCGTGAGATGCGGAAGGCGATTTTAGATATAGGTCTCTGATATGGCTAAGGCCTCGCGCGATAAGACCATAATCCGCTCATTCAAAAGGCTAAGTTCGTGGCTATGGGTCGCCGATGCAAGGCGCTTTAACGCGTCGGGCATGCCAGCTTTTTCCTGGATCAGTTGCAGTTCCCCATTCCTGACCAGCACCTCGTGGCGATGCTTGGCGAGTTCGTCATAAAGCTGATGCGCTTTTTGGACCGCGGCCAGTCGGTCAGCGCGCCAATTGGTCGCCTCGGCTTCCAAGAATTCCCACTCGTTCGGGTCGACAGGTCCGGTTGTGATCGCGGCAAACAGATAGTGCAGGACATAGTCAACAAAGGTCACTCGATGCTGCCGGCGAATATCGGCCGACTTGACGCCGCCAAGGCGCTCCATCAGATCGCGCGGCATTCCCGTCCGCTCACGGACAAATGCGAAATCCCGAGGCAAATAGGTGGACAGGTGGCGAAACTGAATGGAGTGCTTGAGGTGGTCTTCTGGGTGCCACCGGTGAATAACAAAGACCTCCGCCTCATAGGCTGAAGGCAGGTCCGCAAACGCCTCAACATAATAGGCAATTTGTGCATAGCCCGAACGTCTTTGGTGATAGGCGTTGACGTCGACGGACTTGGCTGTCTCGGTGTGATAGACCTGAGAGGTGATAAAGCTCAGTTGGTCGATGCCGATATAGACGGAAAGATCGATGATGGTCGGGAAGCTGGCGCTTGGGGCATTGTGTTTCGAAGTCGACAACACCCGCTTCAATTCATTATCCACCACACAGCGGTTGAGGGTCAGAAAGTAGGGACGCTCGGCTTCCAAGCGGCGGACCACATGCTCAACACCGCCGGTCGCCAAAAGGTCGTCGTCGCCAAACAGCCACGTCCACTCGCCGCGCGCGCGGTGCGGCGCCGTCAACCATTGCAGCTCGGCATCGCCATTCAAGGCGTTGAAATAGTAGCAAAGCCCAGGAAATCTCCGTGCCAGATTTCGAATGGCCTCTTGGTGTTCGGGTCCGGAGGCATTGTCGCTAATTATAACCTCTGCTTTTCGAGCGAGATCGCTATTTATTTGTTCGTATATACTTTCAACGGCTTGCACCATTTCAACCGTACGGTTGTAGGTTGGTATAATAATGCTCAATACTGGCCGTTCGCGGCGTTCAGGAAGGTGGGTTTCCGCAATCGGCCATTCCAGCGGCAGGAGGTTTGTGGCCGTCATTGACGATGACTCCTCGTTCGGGAGAGGGCGCGCGACATGCCCTGGCGCTGGCCTCGCCTTCTAACGTTTCAGTCTGCCTCTAAACGCGATTCCTTGCGCCTGCGTCTGTATTTTTTTAAGCCAACTGACTTCCTTGGCTTTCAAAGCTCATCACGGTGCGACGAAAACCTGTGATGACTGAGGTGGTTGGCACCCATCCGAGGTGCTGGATCCGACGGATATCTGGCAAGGAGCCGCTGATCGGGGTTTTTGGCAGTGCGTCCTCAGGGGAGGCAAAGCGAACCGAGAGGCCACGCTCAGGAAACGCTTCGCGGGTCAGCAACAGGGCCAGTTCCTTTATGCTGACAAGTCCTTGCGGATTGCCGACCATATAGGGGGTGGCGTCGTTGCCTTTCAACAGCACGGTGAAGAAGCCAAGCGTCGCATCGGCGACGTAGCAGAAGGGGCGTTTTGCCGATCCATCGCTGCGCAAGACGAGATCGCGGCGTGAGACAATGTCGGCGACGAAATCGGAAAATACCCGACCGTCATTGAGCGAGATGCCGGGACCATAGGTGTGCAACGGCCGAACAATGCGGACCGGAACGCCAAACTGTTCATGATGGGCCACACACAAGGTTTCCGCCGCGCGCTTGGCTTCGCCATAACAGGACCGGAGCTTGGTCGGATCGAGATAGCCATAATCGCTTTCGCTGATTAGGCCCGGACCGGTCTCCCCATAAACCTCGCCGCTTGAGAAATAGAGGACGCCTTCAGCCCCGTCGCGCCTTGCCAAGTCGAGCAGCGTATTGACCCCGACAATATTGGCCAAAACCGTGCCGACAGGGTCTTTGAGATAGGCTGTCGGAGCGGCGGCGCTGGCGGCGTGAATGAGGAAGGAGAACGGGCCAAATTGCGCCAGCACATCTGCGCTCACCTGTGCGACATCAGCTTGCACAAGCAGAACATTCGGGTCCGTTGCCAGATGGCCGAGGCGGGCCTCGGCACGCTTGGGATCACGAACCAAGGCTATGATCCTACAGGGCGCGCGACCGCTGCGCTGGTTCAGCCTTGCCAGGGTCCAGACCATCCAGGCGGGAAGAAACCCACCCGCGCCGGCAATTAAGATCGTCTTGCCCGCAAACCGCTCCCACGCCAATGGGGCGTCGAGAATGGTGTCAAGATCGGCCGCAATGATCGGGGTCACCCCTTGGCCTTTCGACAGGCGATGAAGAAATTATACGACTCTGCTGGGGGCTGCAGCACATTGACGAGCTCGTGCGCGATCACCTCAAAACCTGCTCGCTGCAGAACCACCGAGACCGAGCGTCGGCTGAAGAAATTGATATGCTCGTGCCAGTGGCGTTTGAGGGTCAAGGCCTCGGGTGCGTCACCTGTCTGTCGCTGGACATTCTCGTAGGGCAATTCGAAATAGACGACGGTTTCAGGGCCAACCGCCTTCGCAATTTCGTCAAGGGTGTCCATCGGATAGGGCAGGTGTTCGAGGACATTGCTGCAAACCACAAGATCATAGCCCCCGGACAGGGCAGTCTCGCGGTCAACCATCTGCGCGCCCGCCACCGGATCATCGTCAGCAATGTCATAGACGTGGTGCAGGGCGCGCGCATCTGGGAAAGGCGTGTTTCGCCCACGACCGCCGCCCCAATCTAAAATTCGAGGCTGGCTTGGTGTGAAAGGCGCGAGGAAGCGCTCAACCTGGTCCAAATAGGTAATCCCAGCCGTCAGCCGCGCATTGCGCTCTAAATAATCTGGCTCATAGGTGGCCCGCAAAGCTGCATAGTCTGCGTCCTGGTAGCGGTGATAAAGGCGCTTCATCTGGTCGTCGCTGAAACGCATGTCGAGAAAAAGGTGGGCGCAGTCGGCGCAACGGACCGAGTTGCACAGAGGATAGGCCATGCCCGTTTCGAGGGTGCGCATCCCCCAGTCTTCAGTGATCCGCACCGGGCGCCAGCCAAAAATCCGCTCACCGAGGAAGGGCATCAAGACGGCGGGCGACCTTTGCAGGCGCGGGCTCTCACAACAGACGCAGACCTCGGCGATGAAGGGGCGATCAGTCATGATGGTCCGCCGTCTCACGCCGCCAATCGGCCCGAGAACTCCGTGTACAGTCAGGGCCTCGCCACGCCATGCTACCAGGCAATTTCGGCGAGCGAGCTGGAGGCAATCCGGCCGTCAGGGTGAATGATCGTTTTGACCGATGGCCCACGATGCTCGTTTGGATCGAGGATGAGCTCGACGAGGCAGGGCGGCCCATCCGGTGACAGGTTTGGCAGCAGCGCATGTAAAGCTTCAAGGGTTTCAATGCGATGGTGGTCGAAATTGAAAGCTGCGCTGAGCTTATCGGCAGCAGGCAGGAAAAGGCCCGTCTCAGAGGTTGCGCCCTCGACCGCGCCAAAATGGCGGGCCTGGGAATTCTTGATCGAGAGATAGCCGCCATTATTGAAGACAAACAGCACGAACCCCTTGGGCCGGTGGGCGGCGAGGGTTGCAAGTTCTTGCAGGTTCAGCATCAAGCCGCCATCGCCGTCGAGACAGGCCACCCGCCCTTGGCCGGCAAAACATGCGCCGACGGCATGGGGAAGGGCGAGTCCCATGGCCCCTAGCGACCCGCCAAAAAAGAAGCGCGTCCCGGGCGGTGGGTGAAAGAAGCGAATGAAGGTTTCTGAGGCCGCACCGGACCCGGTACAGACCAGGACCTGGGCCCCGTTCCAGGCGGAAATGGCCTCGGCCACCGTATATGTGGTCAGGCGGGCGACCGACAGCTTTTGCTGTTCCTCAGCGCGCCCCTGCGCCCGAAGGTCCGTACAGGCTGCGCACCAAGCTTGATGGGAGACCGGGCTTGATTTTCCTTGCCGCCAAATCTCAACCGTTTTGGTGAAGAGACTGAGATCAAATGAGAAAGTCTCGACCCGCTCAAGTCCGTCAAATTTCGCCAACTCGGCGGTATCCACATCGACCATGACGCGGGCGGCCTGGGCGCCAAAGGCGTCGCGTTGAAACGCTGTCGTCCCAAGGTCAAGGCGTGCGCCGAGAAAGAGCACCCGATCTGCATCGAACAGGATGCGATTCGACCAGATGGGGGCTAAGCCGCCGGGCGGACCAAAATTCAGCCGGTGATCGCGACTGATCATATCCGAGGTGACCCAGGAATGGGTGATAGGGATCGACGCTTCCTCGGCAAAGGCCAGCGCTGCTGGGCCCGCGCCTGCCAGCCGACAGCCGCCGCCGAGATAGATCACCGGACGCGCGCCTTCGGACAGCCAGGTGAGGAGGCCAGCCATTTTTTCCACATCAAATTCGCTTTGCACCTTGGCCAGCTGATCAAGCACGGCTTGGCGGACCCGCGCGACGTCTAAGGATGTATGCGGGAAGGGGCTATTTTGCACGTCGAGGGGAATTTCGATAAAGACTGGTCCCGGCCTTCCGCCCATCGCCTCGGCCAGCCACAGCGGCAGGTCTGTCTCAAGTCCGTCGGCGGTCAGTCGCTTGGCGAGCTTGACGCACGGCGCGACAATCTCAAGCGAGCGGACCTCTTGGGCGCCGTGGGTTCTGAGGCCCAAAGTGTCGATGTCGGCGGTCTTGATCTGTCCGGCCAGGACCACCAGCGGCGTCGAGTCACCATAGGCGGAACAGAGGCTGGTGATGGTGTTGGTGACGCCCGGCCCTGATGTGACCAGCGCAAAGCCGAGCCGGGGTCTGGCGTGCGCTAAGGCATAGCCTTGGGCTGCTGCCACGCACGCCTGTTCATGATGACAGTAGACCGTGGCGAGGCCGGGTTGGGTCGCAATGGCCCGGTTCAGGTACATGGCCATGCCGCCGGTCAAACAGAAAACCGTATCGGGGCCGAGCGCATTGACCACCGCGACAACGAAGCCAGCGACGGTCTGCTCTGGCGAAGGCGCGCAAGCGGGCGTGTCGAGATGAGGACTCATAGGGTGGCAATAGCGCATCGTGGTGGCAAAACCCAGGGGGGGCGCTAGCCGAGGCCGCGCCGCTCAGCGGCGATGACCTGTGCCAGGATGTGCATGACCGATTGCGTGGCGTCTTCGACAACGCCGTAGTTCTTCGCGTCAAGATGTAACCCAATGTCGGCGGCCTTGACCAACTGGCCGCCCGCGAAACCGGCAATGCCAATCGTCAGAACCTTGCGGGCCTTGGCGGCGTCGACGGCGGCCAAAATGTTGGCGCTCTCGCCTGAGGATGAAATGGCGATCAGCACATCGCCGGGGTCGGCATAATAGGCGAGTTGCGTGGAGAAGACCTTGTCAAAGCCGCAATCATTGGCGAGCGCGGTATAGAGTGACAGGCTGGAGGCGAGGGGATGGACGCGAATCGGCGGATGGCCCGAATGGTCGCAACCCTTGGTCAAATCGCAGCAGAGATGGTCGGCAATGGCGGCGGAACCGCCATTGCCAATGGCATAAACCCGACGGCCATTGGCCGACGCCTGCTGAACGGCGGTCTTGATCTGCTCCAGCGCCACCGTGTCGAGGGTGGCGAACACATGGGCGAGGCTTGCTGCATAGTCGGCCAGGTAACTGCCGACAGAGCCAGAATTGAAGGTTTGGTTGGGAAAGGGTGTGTGGTGCGACATATCCCTAGGCTAAGCCGCTTTTCTCCCGCGCGGCAAGCAAGGACATGGGGTGGGTAAGCGCTTAGGCGCGGGCGGGCACCTGCATCGGGTTCCGAAAGGTCCTCGTGGTGGAGCGGGTGCAGCGCGCCATGGTCAGGCCCGCCAACCAAAGCTCTTCCGAAGTCAGGTCGCCGATCTTGGCGGTGCTGCGATCACCCAATAAGCGCTTCAAGGTTTCCCAATGGATGCGAAAATCTGCATCGGTGGGATCGACAAAATCACTGAAGGCCTGGGCGACGGTTTGGGCCCCATAGAGGCTCCGAAGTGTCCGGCTGAACTCGCTCTCGCGGGCGGCGAGGCCAAAAGTCTTTTGGTTGCGGTGCAGTTGAGTGGAGTGAAAGGACATGAGGTCACCCAAATAAAAGCGCTGACTTGCAGGAGCTTAATACCCAGGACCTCGGCTCAACTTAAGTGCGCATATTGTCGCAGTTATCGCGGCGCGCGCATCACGCCTCTGAGGACCGATGTTTTATCCCGCTCCATTGGCGCCCTGCCACGCGACAGCGCGAAGTTTGGCCCCTGGCTTAAGGACGGCCCATCCACGGCGGATGACGCCTGTCGCGTGGCGGAGCTCCAGCTTCTTATGTTGGGCGCAGCGCCCGACCTCGCTCGTAACATCGCTTGGCGACCGGCGCCTCCCCTGGGGTCTTCTACCTTGCTGGCGTAAAGGTGATGATCTTTTCCGCCGCCCGCTCAACCGCCTCGCGCGAATAGAGCAAGGGCACATAGGCGCCTGCCGCCCAGAGCGGGAAGAGGTCGCGATAGTGGGGGCTTGCGGGATCGCCCGACTGGCCGGGGCTATTGATTATTCGCGAATTGTCCCAAGCGCCGACATCTAGCACCATGCGTACCGAGGCACCCGCCAAGGTGTTGAAGTCGCGACCTGGGCTTGTCGCCATCGGCGTTGAGCTTGAGCCGCCGACCTGCAAGGGACCAATGCTCATCTGGCTGCGGAAACTCGGTGCGGCCAAGGCGGCGGCGGCGGGCGTCCATTGGGCAAAGTGCAGATCCCCCCAGCGCCAGAGGCTGGGGTCAGGGCCAAGTCGTCGCACCGTTTCACGCCAGGCCTCACCCAGCGAGGTTTTCAGGATCTGCGCCCGCTTGGCCTGGGGATCGGCGCCGAACTCGGGGGGTAAGCGGGTCAGCCAGTCGGTGATGGCAGCGGCTTGGGCGGTGGCGAAGCTTGCCCGCGCGGCCTGCGGCACAAGGGCATCGATGACGGCCGGTTTGAGGTGACGGCTCATCCAAACTTCATAAAGTGCTGCCTGGGCGCTGTCGGCCCGTTCCGAACCGTCCCAATCCTTCAATAGCGCCAGCGCAGAATTTTGCTCTTTATCCTCGCCGCTCAAGCCGGCCAGCAGAGCGGTCGTACGCCGGGCCAAGGGACTGGTGGTATCGGTTTGAATGGCCATCATGTCGGCAAGCCCGAGTTTTGGCTTGGCGCTCAGGCGAGCTTCGATTTCGTCGATGCGCGACCGGTCGACCCATTCAAATCCAAGCTTGCGCGTTTCGGCCGGGTAATCCTTGGGCAGGTTCATTTCATTGGCCGTAGCAATCCAACCCTTGGCGGGGTTCTTCAGGCTGGGAAATAGTCCAGCTGCCGTCAGGCCCGCCCACTCATAACGTCCATCGCCCGGCACCGGCCATAAGCCATCCCAATTGGGGCGGACGGGAGCAAAGGCGGAGGGGAGCCAACCGATATCGCCATGGGTGTCGGCATAGACGAGATTAAGCGGCGGGCCGCCCCAGTGGGCATGGGCGAGCTCAAAGTCGGCATATTGGTTGGCGCGGAACAGCCAGGACGACTGGACGTAACCCGCGCCGCCGGGCAAGCTCCAGATTGAGCGCACTGCATAGGCCTTGCCCGCTTTCGTATCCTCGGCGATCACAGGTCCATGGCGGGTGAATTTCAGCACAATGTCGCGCGGCGCCTCACCCTTAACCTCCAAGGTTTCATGCACAAGGTCAAAGGCTTGGTCGCCCTTTAAGGTGCGATAGGCGTTCGGATGGTGAGGTGAGAGATCATAAACATAGAGGTCCTGCTGATCGACTTCGAAGATGGTCAGGCCCCAAGCCACAGTGTCATTATGGCCAAAACTTACGCCCGGCAGCGACGGCTCGCCCGCGCCAATGACATGCAGGTCCGGTGACGCAACATCGACCACATAGCGGAGCGAGGGCACGGCATGTTCGCGGTGCGGGTCATTGGCAAGGATGGGACGGCCTGTGGCAGAGTGCGCGGCATCGACAACCCAGTTGTTCGATCCTTCTCGCTCGGTCGCGTCCTCACGCTCGGCCAGGTGTTGCAGCGGCTTCAGTTCGGCCGTCACTGTCTTGCCGTTGAAACCTACCCCGCTGGTCGCCAAGAAATAGGTGGTCAAAACGTCATCCGGCACGGCGCACGGCTCAAGGCCCTTTGGCGGCGCCGTGGCGTGGGCGGGCTCGATCATGTGGCGGAGCGTGTCTTCGTGGATGGCGCCAAGGCATGCGCCACGGGCCCGCAGCACCTCTGCCGTTAAATTGCCGACCAGGGCGTGGCTACGGATGCGGACAATATCATCCGCCGTCCAAAGCTCGGGGCTTGATCCCGTCAGCTTGAACTCAACCGGCAGGGGGGCGCGACCGGCCTTGGTCTCGGCCACATAGGCATTTATCCCCGCCGTAAAGGCTTCGAACCACGCCTTAGCGTCTTTTGGATATGTCGCCCATTCCGCGGCCATATCGCCGCGATAGAGAAAGAGCCGCGCTGCCCGATCCTTCTCGACAAATTGGGCCCCGAAACTTGCCGATAGCCGACCAAGGCCGCGCTTGCGCCACAAGTCGATCTGCCAGAGCCGATCCCGCGCCGCATTATAGCCCTGCAGGAAAAAGGCATCATGGGTTGTCGCCCCGTAAATGTGCGGGATGCCCCACGCGTCCACAATGATTTGACCCGGCCGGTCAAGGCCGGCGAGGTCGCGCCGCTCGGTGACGACGGCGCTCGAAAGCGCTGCGGCTTGGGCATGGGCCGCCGTGGCGACGCCCGAAAGCGCGAGGACGAAGGAGAAGGGCAAGAGCGCGGCGCAAGCTCCCCGCACCATACATCTGAGGATCGCCATGGGTCTTACTCCTTCACACACCGCCAGATGACAGCCTAGGGGAGGTTGTCGCCGCAGCCAAGCGTGGGCGTCATCCCTGACCCCGACTGACCCGAGCGGCGAGGTGGGCAAACCAGGCGTCAATCTGGCTCTGAGGACGCGGTGATCCCGCCTCATAGGCGGCGATCAATATTGGCGCACCCTTCGGCGGGAAAAGCACGCCCACATCCCCCGACGCCCCGCGTTCTGGCGGGGATTTGGCGTAGTCAGAGGGCATGGTCCCGGTCTTGTGGGCGATCCGCCATCCGGGAGGAAGCCCAGCCTTGAGGCGTGTGGCGCCGGTTTCGGTCGCACGCATCCATTCCATCAACTTGGCGCGGGACGAAGGCTTAAGCCCTACGCCAAACAGCAGGCTATTCAGCGTCCCCACCATGGCGCGGGCCGTGGTGGTGTCGCGGGGGTCGCCACGGGGGACATGGTTCAGATCGGGCTCGATCCGATCAAGCCGGGTGACGGGATCGCCAATCCGGCGCAAAAACGCCGTCAGCCCTGCTGGACCGCCTTGGATTTGCAGCAGCAGGTCCGCCGCTGCATTGTCGCTGACCGTGATCGCGGCGCGGCAAAGGTCTGCCAAGCTCATGTCAGCCTGAGCGGCGCCGGGCTGAGCCAACGCCTGCTCCGTGATCGGCGAATTGGGCAGGAGATCGGCGCGGCTATAGATTAAGCGCCGCGTGAGTTGGTCTTCGCCAGCCTCACAGCGCGCCAGGATGTGCGCGGCCAACAGCCATTTGAAACTCGAGCACATGGGCAGGCGAAGATCAGGATTTTCCGAACCGATCAGCTTCAGCCCGCCGCCCGCCTCTGACAGGGATGCCGCCATCCAGCCGACTTCCGCCTCCGCGCCCGGGGCATGCGCACTTGCCCCTGATCCGATCCCAAGGGCGCTAAGACCAAGTCCTGCGACAACATCACGACGGGTAAGGCTTGGGTCTGGCATCGGGTGCGGGCCTTGAAGGGAGGGTCCGCGAGTGCGGCAAACGACCGAAAGATATGACGATAAATCCCAGCCGTCCAATAGTTCAGCCGTGAGGCGGCGCTTGCGTGCACCGTCCCAAGACTTCGATGATCGGACCCGAACGGCCGTCATAGGCGGCTGTCTCCACGCCATAGGCGAGGCGCAAATTCTCTGCCGACAGGGCGTGCTCAGGAGGGCCATCAGCCAGGACTTGACCTTGACGGAGCACGATGATGCGTTCGGCAACCCGCGCCGCCAGACCGAGATCGTGCAGCGTCGCCACCACACCGCGCCCTTCTGTCTTGGCAATCGCGGCGAGCAAATCGAGCATGTCGAGCTGGTGACGCGGATCAAGCCCGGTCAAGGGCTCATCGGCCAATACCCAGAGGGGTTCGCCCGCCAGGACCCGCGCTACCATGGCCCGACCTCGCTCCCCGCCAGACAAGGTGCCAACCTCGCGCTTGGCCAGATGTTCGACGCAAGTGGCGGCCATGGCGCGGGAGACATGGTCCTGATCGGCAAGGCTCAAGCCGCGCGCCCCGAGAAAGGGCGTTCGCCCAAGGCCCACCAGTGTTTGCACATCAATTGCCCAGGCGACCTCTTGCTGTTGTGGCAAAAACCCAAGCCTTTGCGCACGCCATCTTGGGGGCTGTTTGGCAAGGTCGGTGTCTTCCAGCCGCACCTCGCCGGTGCTGAGCGGCGTAAGTCCGCACAAGGCTGACAGGAGGGTCGACTTGCCCGCCCCATTGGCGCCCAGGATGACGGTAAACACGCCGGGATCGAGGCTGAGCGAAATATCGCTCAGAATGGGACTTTGCCCCAGCGTCACCGAGACATGCTTAGCGATAATTCTAGTCATGCAAATTGCCGCCGATTGGCAAGGAGCAGGGCAAAAAAGAACGGGCCGCCGACCATGGCGGTGGCGACGCCCAAACGCAGTTCAGACGCCGCAGGCGTTAGGCGCACCAAAATGTCCGCCGCCAAAATCACCACCGCGCCACCGAGCGCCGAGGGCCAGAGCAGGCTTGAGGGCTTTGGTCCAACACAGGCGCGCAAGATATGGGGGGCCATCAGCCCAACAAAGCCGACAACCCCGACCGCGGCTACCGCCGCTCCGCTAGCCAGTCCTAGCCCCAAGGCCAGGCGCAGCCGAACCGAGGAAAGACTGATGCCGAGCCCAGCAGCGCCGGTTTCGCCAAGTGTCAGCGCGTTGAGGGCTGTGCCGAGTGTCAGCAGCAAGGCTGAGCCCGCCAAGATCAAGGGCGCGGCAATGGCGGCATCGGTCAGGCTATGGTCGGCGAGCGAGCCCATCAGCCAATTGATGATCTCTTCGGCGCTCCAAGGATTGGGGCTGAGGCTGAGCATCAGGGTTACGCCCGCTGAGGCGAGCATATTGACCACAAGCCCAGCGAGCAGAAATGAGGTGGCGCTGGCGCCGCGTCCGGCTAAGACCACCATCATCACGCCGCCTAAGCCCGCGCCCGCAATGGCCGCTACTTCTAAAAACCAGGGCGCTATTCGGCTGAGACCAAAAAACAGCGTCATGACCGCGCCAAATGCGGCTGAGGCCGAGACCCCTAAGATTCCGGGGTCAGCCAGCGGATTGCGTGCATAGCCCTGCATCGCCGCTCCGCTCAATCCCAAGGCGGCGCCGACCAAGATGCCAAGCAAGGTGCGCGGCAGTCGCAAGGCAAAGATAATTTGCCAACGGGGATCGCCTGCCGGATCAAGCCAGGCGCTCCAAGGCACCTGTGCCTTGCCAACCGTTAGCGACAGCCCAAAAAGAAGGATGACCGCCCCAGCGAGGGTAAAAGTGGTTAGGCGAGGGCGGGGTGTCATAGGCGCCCCGCATGAAAGGCGCGGCGGGCGCGGGCCAAGGTGTCGGCTGTTTCCATCAAGGTAGGGCCACCGCAATACAATAAGCGTTCCGGAAAATCGGCCACCTTCATGCGCCCCTTCAAGGCCAGCAGCGCCGGATGGCGTAACAGCCGCTCAGCCCAGGTGCCGCCGGTTGCGCTTGACCGTCCCGACAAGAGGATGGCGGGCGGGTTGGCGAGCAAGGCTTCCAGCCCAACATTTCCCCATTTTCGCACCCCATAGCGCGACGCGACATTTTGGAAGCCGCAGCGCTTCAACATCTCATCGGGCAAGGTGTCCTCGCCGGCTGCAAAGCCGTTTGGCTGAAAGATCAAGGCCGGGATCAGCACTTCCCCGGCGGGTGGCGCAGCCAATGTCAGCGCTTGGTTGATTTGGCCAATTAAGTGCTCACCTTGTGCCTGACGCCCGAGCAAACTCGCGATCCGGCGAATATCGTCAAGGCTCGCCTCAACGCGATCGGGCACGTTGAAGAGCTCGACCCGCACACCCAAGCGCTCCAACATGTGATGGGTGGCGAGCGAGGTATGCAGGCTTGTTAAGACAAGCGTCGGCCGAAGTCCGACAATCTCTTCGGCGCTCTCATAGGTAAAGGGAAGGGACTTGGCTTCCTCAGCGACGTTCGAGGCATTGGGGTCGCGGGCGAAATGGCTGAGCGCGGCGATTTGCGACCGCTGCGCCACCCGAACCAGGATGGAATCCAGGCACGGGTTCAACGACACCACACGCTCGGGCGCAGCGGCGGCGCCGCCAAAAAGAAGGCTCGCACTTGCGCCCGCCACCGTTGCGCGCCGCGACAGGCGCACTAGAAGTCCACGCCGCGTTGGGCGATGACACCCTGGTCGAAGGGATGCTTGATCAGCGTCATTTCGGTGACCAGATCGGCAATCTCGATCAATTCCGGCTTGGCGTTGCGACCGGTCAGGCAAACATGCTTGTCGTTCGGACGGCTTTTCAGGAACGTCACCACATCTGCAATGTCGAGATAATCATAGCGCAAGGCAATATTGATCTCGTCGAGCAGCACGAAGGTGTAGGTCGGATCCATGATCATTTCTTTCGCCATCGCCCAGGCGCGTTCAGCTGAGGCAACGTCACGGGCCCGGTTTTGCGTATCCCAGGTGAAGCCGTCTCCCATGACCTCAAAGCGCACTTCGTCTTTGAACTTGGAGAAGAAGAGTTTTTCGCCGGTTTGCCAGTTGCCTTTGACGAATTGCACAATGCCGACCTTCATTCCCCAGCCCAGGGCCCGCGCCACCATGCCAAAGGCGGCCGACGACTTGCCCTTTCCGTCGCCGGTATGAACCAGCAACAGCCCCTTCTCCTCCGTCTTGGTTTCCATCAAGGCTTCGCGCTCGGCCTTGAGCTTTCGCATGGCCTCATTGTGGGCGGCGTTTAGGTCGTCTGCGGCATTTTCGGTCATGGGACGCTCACGGGTGAAGGGGCGGCAGCGGTTTTGGGTTAAAAGCGGGCGCGCAGTCCGGCGAAGGCGCCATAACCGGGCGAGCCGTAGAGATAGGCGGTTTCGTAGTGCTGATTGAACAGGTTCTCAATCCGCCCAAAGACCTCCAGGCGGGATCCTATGGGATAGGAGGCGCGAAGGTCGACGACGGTGTAGGCCTTCAAGGTTATAGCGATGGGGTTGAAATTGCTGTCATAACCCTGGTCCGGCGCGGACCCGGAGAGGCGAGCGGCGAGCGTTGTGGTGAACTTTGTTGGCCAGACATAGCTCGCTTCGAAATTCCCGACACTTTTGGGGCGACGCGCCAGAGCAACATGGTTGGTGTCGTCCCGCGCCCGGTCGAACGTGTAGTTGGCGGTCAGGGTAAGTCCTGCCAGCGGTTTTAGCTGGCCTTGCAGTTCCAGACCTTCTGCCGAGGCCCGTCCGACATTATCATAGAGGCCGTAGGGCGCTTGCGGATTGCCATAATAGAATTGAATCAGGTCACGGGTTGCGCGGCCAAAATAGGTGGCCGACACCATGCCCCGGTTTGACCAAAAATGTTGCTCAACGCCAAATTCCCAGCTGTTGGATTGTTCTGGTTTCAACGCCGGTTGCTGGTAGGCGAGGGGGCCATAGGGGCTGAATTGTTGGTAGAGCGCGGGAACTTTAAAGCCTTGGCCAAAGCTGGTGCGGATGCGCGTGGCGCCGTCATTGAGCGAAAGCACCGCCGCCGTCTCACCCGTGACATGCCCGCCATAACTATCTGAGTGATCATAGCGCACCCCGCCCGTCAGCGTCAGGGCATGGAAGAACGTCCGTTCAGCTTGGCCATAGGCGCTGTCCAAGGACATGTGCGCACGAAGAGGCGCAGGTGCGCTTTCTTCGGCGGGGCTGTCGGTGACAATGTTGGACCTTTCATGTGAGGCGCCAAAGACGAGCTGGCTCTCCGGCGATAATTTGAGATCGCCATGATATTCAAGCCGCGTCGTCGAGCCAAGGCCATAATAGGTCTCGATGGTATTGAGGTTTACGCGCCCCGGGCCCGGATCGAACAGCCGATGATCCGTGTCGGCATACTGTATCGAAAGCTGGCTTTTCAGCCTTCCATCAAGGTTTTCAAGATTCAAACCTGAATAGACGATATATTGCTGCGTCTTCGCAAATTCGTGGTCATTGCCAAATTGGCCTGTCGGCGTGTCATAGCCATCGAAGGCGACCCAGGCGTCGACATAATAGCCGCGCAGTTCCAAAGAAGCGGTGGGCGAGAGTTGATAGGTTGCACGGCCGCTGAAGCTCGTGTCCCGCGTCCCATCCGCGCCGACGCCCCCCAGACGTTCATCAAAGGCAGGAATGCCGGCTGTGGTGTAGTAACCGCCCGCAAGGCGAAGGCTGAAAGGGCCCGATGTCCCGCTTGCCCCTGCGACGAGGTTACGGGTCTCCCGCGCGCCAACCTCGGCGGTCAGATCGACCTGTGGCGCTTTGGATGGGGGCGTGGTGATGATATCGACCACCCCGCCAATGGCTTGGCTGCCCCACAGGGTGGAATGGGCGCCGCGAAGGATTTCGACGCGACTGATGTCGCTGGTCAGAAGGTTGGCGAAATCAAAACCGGCCGAGGGTTGGCTTGGGTCATTGATCGGCACCCCATCGATCAAAACCAAGGTTTGGGCGGAGTCTGCGCCACGAATAAAGAGCGATGTGGGTTGGCCTGGCCCCCCAGCGCGACTGAGCGCGATGCCAGGTGTGGTTTGCAAAAGATCTGAAAGGTCGATGGCTTGACTGGCTTTGATCGTCTCTTGATCGAGCACCGTGACCGTGACGGCGACCTTCGAGAGGGGTTGTGGTGTTCTGTCGGCGACCACGACGACGGGATCAAGCTCGGTTCCCTCCGCCTGCGCCAAAGCTGGCGCGATCATGGCCAAGAGACTTGTACTCAGAAATAAACCTACTCGCATGGGATGGCTCCCCAATTTGCACGTCGACAAATGACCCCGCGAACAGGCCAGCACGCGCGCCATCGGCTTTCGCCTTGGTCACGACATGCCGTCCGCTCCCACGGTCGGCTCTATCGTCGTCTTTCGGGAGATCCCGTATCGATCGGCGCACCCCGTCCGGTCGAGTGACGACTGCAAAAGGCAGGTCTCCTGGCTCATGGGTCATTGCCGAACGATGTGCCTTCCCAGGGACCTGTGAAAAGGTCTCCAGTGGCCCGTACATCGGGGCTCGCCACTTACAGTTGCGGGGGCAGCCCGGAATTTTCATCCGAGTTCCCTTTTGATCCTCCGAAGAGGAACCTGTTGCAGAGACTGGCTTAAGGGCTTCTAGGCCGGGGGTCAATCACACTTTGCCGAGACTGTCGTCTGGGTCTGGAGCGGTTCAGCCCCTCCATTCCCACAAAAAAAATTCTCCAAACATAAACCTCATCTTTAGCATGGCTTGTTAATCTTCGAAGTCTGTTCGCCGTTGCGCCAGTCTTCGGGTTTTTCGCCATCATGCCTATACGTAAGCCGGTCTTAAAATCGCTCCTTGGGGCGCTGCAACTTCTGCGGCGAACCGCTTCAGATCGGCGTGGCAATGTGGCTTTGTTTGCCGCCCTCACCATGACCGGCATTATAATTGCCATGGGCGCGGGTGCTGATTTCACCTTTACCCAGCGCCGCGCTGAGCAATTGCGCGGTTTTGCTGACGCAGCCGTGCTGGCAGCGGTCAGGCCTGCACTGCTGAACCAGAGCGATGCCGTCTCAAAGCAAACCGCACTGAGCCTTTTCAAAGCCCAGGCGGCGACCATCGCGGGGATCAGCGTCAGCAATGTTGATGTGACGATCACCGATATCAATGGCGGAAAATCGCGGTCTGCGACCCTCACCTTTTCAGCCGCTTCGACCCCGATGTTTGCCGGCCTGATCGGCATGACGTCGCTGCCGCTTTCTGGAACGACCACCGCATCGGGTTCAAAGTCGACCAACTATTTCCAGGTGCTGTTTTTCGTCGACATTTCGGGGTCCATGTCCACGGGCAGCACGAGCGACATCATTGCTGCCATGAATGCCGATCCAAGCCTTGGCTGCGCTTTCGCCTGTCACGATCCGAATGGCTATGCGGGCGGCGTGGATTGGCGCGAAGTCGCGCGTTCAAAAGGCTATACACTGAAGGTGGATTCAGAAGTTTCCGCCATGAGATCCTTTATCGGCGCTCTACAGACCTTCCAAGCCAATAATCCCACGGCGAATTTTTCCACTGGAATTTATTCTTTTGGGAATTTTTTCTACACAAACCAAGTCCCAACGACAAATTTGAGCGCGGCAATGGCATCGGCCTCGACAGTCGATGTTGAGCCGGTCCAAGCTTGGACCCCCGCGACCAATTGGGACTACACCTACACGACACAAAACCTGAAAACGATGATCTCCAATATCACCAATGTTGGCGATGGAACCTCGGCGACCTCGCGTCTGACCTATTTTATCTTCATTACAGACGGCGTTGAAGATGTTCCCGGTTCCCACCCTGACGGACGCGATTCGGACACGACCTACACAAACCTATGCGCGCCGCTTATTCAGCAATACGGTGGCAATCTTTCCATCTTCACTATCTGGACGGATTATCCGTCAACGACAGACCAACAATATTCTTACCTCGTTCAGCCCATTTATCCGAATATTGCGCCCGCCTTGCAAAGTTGTGCCAATCCGCCGGGTGTCGCGACCAATGGCGAATATTTGCTAGCGACGGACGGGCCGGGGATCGTTACGGCTGTGAACACCGTCTTGCAGAAAATTCTCGCGCTCTCCACGGCGCGCTTGACCAAGTAAACGGCGCCCGGTTTGGAGCTTTCCCCATCGGAGGGGAGGGTTTTAGGACACAGACGCAGTTTCAGTGCTCCGGCATAGGCCTCTTGTGACCGAAGGCGCTCTCGTTTGATCCCGGCCGGTTACGCGGCTCGGATAGCGCGCTTGGAGGCATACCGGTCCAGTTAATCCGCGCTGCAGAGTTAGAGCTCCGATCCCGATGCAGAATGGTATTTCATGATAGACTGCTTTCGAATTTGCAGAGGGTGAGGATGGCCATGAGTTCACGGGAAAAGTTTGCCACCCAAGTGAATTCTGAGATCCTGGCGACCGTGCGGGACTTGGCGCAAAGCGAGGGGCGGCAAATTCAGGCCTTGGTCGACGAAGCGCTCGCCGACCTGATTGAAAAGCGACGCCAAGGACGGCCGCGATCGAGCGTCATGGCCGCCTATATGTCGAGCCATGAGCCTTTCGCAACGCTTTATCAGAAACTGGCGAAATGACGGTCTATCTGACCGTGATTGAAGTCCTCGCCATACATCAAGATCAGGTAGAGCGTTATGGCGGCACGCAAGGGGTGCGCGATCTCGGACTCTTGGAGGCGGCGCTCTTTCGTCCGCAAACTGGATACTATGCCGACCTGATAGAAGAGGCTGCCGCGCTTTGGGAAAGCCTTGCGCAGCACCATCCGTTCCTTGACGGAAGCAAGCGCACGGCTTTCGCTGCCACATTCACATTTCTGCTCGTAAACGGCCTGCGCATCACCACTCGCGCAGAACCAACATTTGATTTCATTGATGGCCTGCACACTGAGGGAGTGTTCGGGTTCAACCGGCTAGTCGTTTGGTTAGGTCAGAATGTGACGCCCGCCCAAGGGGAGGCATGACGCGCCTTACGGCGCAGTTTCAACGTTACCGGACAAACTGACGGAACCCAGTCCCGCATTTTTTTTAATGAGTGGTGGGCGCGACAGGGATTGAACCTGTGACCCTTCGCGTGTGAAGCGAATGCTCTCCCGCTGAGCTACGCGCCCGAACCGATCAGAAACCCAATCCGCCTCGGAGGGGCGGCATATAGCCCGGCCCTGGATCGGCTGCAACAGGGACGACAGAAAAACCTCACTTCGCGTGCGCCGCCTTCATTCCGTGCCGCATCAGCGTCTCCACCGCGTCCACGAGCTGGTCATAGTGATCAATCAGAAGGTCAGCACCGAGGTCGTGGGCCGGGATCTCCGTATAGCCAAACGGCACAACAATGGTGGCGACGCCTGCCGCCTTAGCCGACGCCACATCATTCATGCTGTCTCCAACCATAATGGCGCGCTCAGGCCGGGCAGGGGCGGGCTGATCTCCGGCGGCTGCCAGCGCGTGCAGCACATGGGACGGGTCAGGTTTGGGCACGGGGGAAAGATCGGCGCCAATCACGGCGACGAACCGGGACAGGAGGCGCACTTCTTCCAGCAATTGTAAGGAAAGCGAGGTGCGTTTGTTGGTGCAGACCACGAGGCGCGCGCCCTGAGCGATGAGGCGGTCGAGCGCCTGTTCTACCCCTGCATAGGGACGGCTTTCCCGGGCGATGCGCCCCTGGTAGAGCGTGATGAAGCGGTCAATCAAGCTGGCTCGCCGCGCCTCGGTCAAATGAACGCCACTGGCGGCAAATCCCCGCTCGAGCATGACGCCAGCGCCGCGACCGACGAGAACGCGCGCGGCAGTCAGATCAACGGGCGCAAGTCCTTCTTCCGCCAGCATCTCGTTCAGCACGCCGAGGAGGTCGGGGGCGGTCTCCACCAAGGTTCCGTCGAGATCGAACGCCACAACGACGTCCTGAAGGTTAAGCGGAGAAGAAAGCGACATTCACCAAGCCTCTTGTATGCCCGCGCCGCGATAATCCTGTCGAACGCGTCGACGGTTTCGGATAAAGCGGGCGGAAACTCAATCGATGTTTTCAAGGAACATGAGCATGCAGCGGGCCCGGGCGGCGGTGATATTGGCGGCGGGCCAGGGGACACGCATGCGGTCACCGACGCCAAAGGTGCTGCACAAGGTTGGCGGACGGACGATGTTAGATCGCGCCATTGATGCTTGTGAGGCCTTGGGGTGTGCGCGGATCGTCGTTGTGGTTGGCGCCCATTCGCCGCAGGTTGGCGCTCATGTTCGTGCCCGGCTAGGCGATGCGGCCGTGGCTATCCAAGACCCACCGCTGGGCACGGCCCATGCGGTCTTGGCCGCCAAGGCCTCGCTTGAGGGGTTCGAAGGTGATGTGGTTGTCGCCTATGCCGACACGCCCTTGACCGATGCCGATGTCTTTGCCCCGCTCTTTGCGCTGAGAGAAAAAGGTGCTGACCTTGCCATCCTTGGCTTTGACGCCGTGGACCCCGGACCCTATGGCCGCCTGATTTTGGGAAAGGACGGCGCTCTTGAGCGTATCGTCGAGGCCAAGGACGCAACACCGGAAGAACTGGCGATTTCCTTCTGCAATTCCGGCCTCTTAGCGGCAGATCGCGCCGCGCTATTCGCTTGGCTAAGCCAGGTTGGCTGCGCCAACGCCAAGGGGGAATATTATCTCACCGACATCGTGGCGGTCGCCCGCAGCGCCCAGCGCGCGGTCAGGGCGGCGAAGGTGGCGGAAACCAAGGTTATGGGGGTCAATAGCCAGGCCGAACTTGCGGACGCCGAGCGCATTTTTCAGCAGGGCCGTCGGGCTGAGTTTTTGGCCGCGGGCGTCGCCATGGCCGCGCCCGACACCGTCCATTTTGCCTATGACACAGAGGTAGCGGCGGGCGCAGTGATTGAGCCACACGTCGTCTTTGGTCTGGGCGCCAAGATTGGCCGGGCGACCTTGCGTGCCTTTTCCCATATCGAAGGGGCCAATGTCGCCGATGGTGCCGTCATCGGTCCCTATGCCAGACTTCGACCTGGGGCCGAGATTGGCGAAGACGCCCACATCGGCAATTTTGTCGAGGTCAAGGCCGCCACCATTGGTCGCGGAGCCAAGGCCAACCATCTCGCCTATCTTGGTGATGGCGCAGTGGGCGAGGGCGCCAATATCGGAGCAGGCGTGATTTTTTGTAATTATGACGGCTTTCAAAAATCCCGAACCGAAGTGGGCGCACGGGCCTTTGTAGGCTCAAATAGCGCCTTGGTTGCCCCGGTTCGTATAGGTGATGGCGCCTATGTCGGCTCGGGATCGGTGATTGTCAAAGACGTCCCGCCCGACGCTCTCGCGCTTGGACGTGCTGTTCAAACCGAGAAACTTGGCTGGGCGACGCGTTTTCGTCAGGCCATGGCAGGGCGACGGAAGCCATGAGCGCGGATGCAGAAAAGCGCTCGGCTGCCCGCGCAGCGGCGCGACATGTCCAGTCGGGCATGCGTCTTGGCCTGGGCACCGGCTCGACGGCCGCGCATTTTCTTGACGCCCTCGCCGAGCGATGCCGCGATGAGGGACTTCAATGCGTCGGCGTGCCGACCTCGCAGGCGACGGAAGCGCAGGCACACCGGCTTGGCCTGTCTTTGACCACGCTCGACGCCTGTCCGGAGTTAGATTTGACCGTCGACGGCGCGGACCAGATCGGACCCGGCCTTTCGCTGATCAAGGGCGGGGGCGCGGCCCTGTTGCGCGAAAAGCTCGTCTGGGAAGCCTCGGCACGGCGGATTGTCATCGCAGACAGCGCCAAGCGGGTCGATCAGCTTGGCGCCTTTCCCTTGCCGGTGGAGGTGGTGGCCTTTGGTCATCTGACCACTGCAGCCCGTATCGGGCAGGTCCTGCACGACTTAGGCTACGCTACCGCACCAGCTTTGCGCTTAGGCAAGGATGGGGAAGCGGTGCGGACCGATAGCGGCCATCTGATCTACGACCTTGCGCTTTTGGCGATAACAGACGAACACCGTCTGGCCCTGAGCCTGAAGGCCATTACCGGTGTGGTCGACCATGGTCTCTTCCTTGGCCTTGCAGACCTTGCCCTGATCGGGACCCCGTCCGGCGTCGAGACACGGTCCGCCTAGGCGTATCGCCGCCCTTGGAGACACACATGTCAAGCTTTGACTATGATCTATTCGTCATCGGTGCGGGGTCCGGCGGTGTGCGCGCTGCGCGACTGGCGGCTCAGACCGGCGCACGCGTCGCCATTGCTGAGGAATACCGGGTTGGCGGGACCTGCGTCATTCGCGGCTGCGTCCCGAAAAAATTCATGGTCTATGCGTCAGAGTTTCCCGAAGAGATCGCCCTTGCCCAAGGCTATGGCTGGACGGCTGAGCTTGGCGCATTTGACTGGGCAAGGTTCAAGGCGACAAAGGATGCAGAAATCAGTCGCCTATCGGGGATATACGCCGCCAACCTCGCCAAGGCTGGCGTGCAACTGATCAATGCGCGGGCGCAGTTCGTTGATTCGCACACCCTCGAATTGCCGTCTCAGGGGCGCAGGCTCACTGCCGCCAAAATTCTGATCGCCACCGGGGGGCGGCCAGTGGTTCCAACCGCTTTGCCCGGACACGAGCATGGCTTGACCTCGAATGAGGTCTTTCACCTCGAGCAGGCGCCAAAGAGCATCCTGGTTATCGGGGGTGGTTATATCGCCATCGAGTTTGCCTGTGTGTTCAAGGGGCTTGGCGTTGAAACGACCCTTGCCTATCGCGGTCCAAAGCTGTTGCGCGGCTTTGATGAAGAGGTGCGCGAGCACGTCACCGAAGCTGTGGTTGAAAACGGACTTCACTTGCGCCTCAATGCAGAGCCAATGGGGATTGAGAAGACGGAAGCGGGGCTCGTCTGCCATTTCGCCCACGGAGAAGACTTGACGGTTGAGGCTGTTTTGTTTGCCACAGGCCGCGCCCCCTATGTCGAAGGCCTCGGCCTTGAACATGCTGGCGTGGCGCTCACGCCCAAGGGCGCTATTGCCGTTGACGCCTTCTCACGTACCTCCACGCCACATATTTTTGCTGTCGGCGATGTCACGGACCGGATCAATCTGACGCCCGTCGCCATTCGCGAAGCGGCCGCCTTTGCGGCCACCGAGTTCCAGCACAGGCCAACCCGGTTTGACCATCTCGACGTCGCGTCTGCGGTTTTCTCCCAGCCTGAAGTGGCAACCGTTGGCTTAAGCGAGGAGGAAGCGGTTGAGCGCTTCGGCGAGATCGAGATTTTTGTGACAAGATTTCGCCCCATGAAGTCCCTATTTGCTGGCAAACCGGATCGGGTTTTGATGAAGCTTGTGGTGCAAAAGGCGACGAACAAGGTCGTCGGCTGCCACATGGTTGGTCCGGGCGCGGCGGAGATCATCCAGATGGCGGCCATTGCGGTGAAGGCCGGACTGACCAAAAGGGATTGGGACGAGACCTGTGCGGTCCACCCGACGATGGCGGAGGAGTTCGTGACCCTGAAAGACGCGCGTCCATGGCGTTCGGAGACAAAGGCGTGACCGACCCCTCGACGGGTAAGCCCGCACCCGCAAAGGCGGCCCGCCTCAACCCACTCCGGGCGCGATTGAGCAAATCGCCAGATCTTGTGTTCATCGGATTGTGCGCCTTGACGCCGGTCTTGTCTTACCTGGGCAATCTGTCTTTTTCCCCCCTGATTGCCCTGGCGGGCGTGGCGACGCTGTTTTGGTTTCCCCGCATCCGGGCTGGCTGGGCCCTTTTCGCGCTGCTAACGGCCTTGACCGCCTGGGCGCTCGCCTCGCAATTATGGTCACCCTACGTGCCGCCCTTTGGCGAGTTGAAAGGCGTGAAGGCCTTTCAATCCCTAACCGGCGTCAAAATGATCTTCGAATTGGCGCTCTATCCCGCAGCGGTGGGCGGGTCTTTGGCGCTCTCCGAGGGCGCGAGCCGGCGCGGGCTGGACGTCTTGAGCTTCGGCGCCGTTCTGTTGGTGGTCTTCCTGATGATCGAAGCGGCTGATGGCGAAGCCCTCTACAGTCTGGTGCGGGCGGCCGAACATCAGGACTTCCGCCCCGACATCGCCAGACGCAATGTCGCGCGGGCCTGCTACGAGCTTGCCCTCTTCACCCCGTTTATCTGCTTGCACCTTTGGCAAAAGGCAGGGCGGGCCCGGGCCTTAGCCGTGCTGTTTCCGCCAGCTGTTATTGGGGTTTCTTGGGCCTTGCAGGTCGATTCGCCAATTGTCGCAGTTGTCGTCGCAGGCCTCGTGGCGCTGACGCTGAAGGTCGGAAAGCGGTTCGGCAGCTATGCACTGATCGCCGCCTCGACCGCCTATTTCATGTCCGCGCCGCTCATTGCCGGGTCCAAGATCGCTGAGCATTTCGCCTCACCCTCCTCGGCGTCAATTGCCAAGGCCTCGTGGGGGGCGCGCTTGCAGATTTGGCGCTTCACCGCCGGTTTGATCCATCAAAATCCGATCCGTGGCTGGGGGCTCGACACCAGTCGTGTATTCACAACGGAAATTCCACTGCATCCGCATAATGCGGCCCTGCAATTATGGCTCGAGCTTGGCGCACCGGGGGCCGCCCTGGGCGCGCTGATATTCGCTTGGATCTTCGCCACGGTGGAATCTTTACGTGTGCGTGATGCCGGATTGGGTGCAGCTGCGGCGGGCGTCGTCTCGGCCTATCTTGTTATTGGTGCCTTGAGCTTTGGCATTTGGCAGGAATGGTGGATCGGTTTGGCGGCGCTGGCCTTCATTCTGGGTAATGGGCTTGCAACCGCGCGGCGCAATCTCCCCCCGCCAACAGACGGCCTGGTACCGCTTGAGCTCGTCTAACGGCATTTCACTTTGCGCCGCCCGGCGCAAACGCCTATATGCCGGGTCCGAAAAGGAAAGCTTGAGCGATGCCCGAGATTTGGTCCCCGTCTGGCTGGCGCAACCGCCCGGCCAAGCACATCCCCGTCGACTATCCAGATGCGGTTGCCCTTACCCGCGTCGAGGATGAGTTGCGCCGCTTACCGCCGCTCGTATTCGCTGGCGAGGCGCGTCAGTTAAGGCAGCGCTTGGCGCAGGTCGCGCACGGCAAGGCCTTTCTCCTGCAAGGCGGCGATTGCGCCGAGAGCTTTAAAGAATTCCACGCGGACAATATCCGCGACACCTTCCGTCTGTTGTTACAGATGGCGGTGGTCCTGACCTTTGCCGGCGGCAAGCCGGTGGTGAAGGTCGGACGCATTGCGGGCCAATTCGCCAAGCCGCGTTCGGAGCCCATTGAAACCATCGATGGCGTCACCCTGCCGTCCTATCGCGGTGACAATATCAATGGCCAAGACTTTGACCCGGCAGTGCGCACACCCGATCCGGAGCGTTTGTTGAAGGCCTATGCTCAATCGGCCTCGACCCTCAACCTTTTGCGCGCCTTTGCCGGCGGCGGCTATGCCGACCTCTATAATGTTCACCGTTGGACACTTGGCTTTGTCGAGGGGAGCCCGCAAGGCGCGCGCTATCGCGAGCTTGCCGACAAGATATCTGAGAGCCTGGACTTTATGTCGGCGATTGGCCTGACGCCAGAAAAGCAACCGGATCTGCATCAGGTCGAGTTCTATACCAGCCACGAGGCGCTGTTGCTGGGCTTTGAAGAGGCTATGACTCGGGTCGATTCCACCTCGGGCGACTGGTACGATACCTCGGCCCATATGGTGTGGATCGGCGAGCGCACCCGTCAACTTGACGGCGCCCATATTCACTTCATGCAAGGCGTGAAGAACCCGATCGGCGTTAAGTGTGGTCCAAGCCTCGAGGCAGACGATCTGATCCGCTTGATCGATACGCTCAACCCGACCAATGAGCCGGGGCGTCTCACCCTGATCGGCCGGTTTGGCTCTGACAAGATCGCTCAGCGCTTGCCTGCGCTGATGGCGGCGACCGAACGTGAGGGGCGTTCGGTGGTGTGGTCGATTGATCCGATGCACGGCAATACCTTGAAGGCGACCAACGGATTTAAGACGCGACCGTTTGACCGTATTCTGGCGGAGGTGCGCAGCTTCATCGAGATCGCTGGCAGCGAGGGAGCGCATCCCGGCGGGGTTCATTTGGAAATGACCGGCCAGAACGTCACCGAATGTTTGGGCGGCGCACGGGCCTTATCGGAAGCCGAGTTGTCGGATCGCTACCACACCCATTGCGATCCCAGGCTCAATGCCGATCAGGCCTTGGAGCTTGCCTTCCTCGTGGCGGAAAAACTGAAGGATGCCCGTCGCAGCGAGACCTTGCGCGCGGCCTCCTAAGGTTCAACGCCCCTTGCCCGACGGGGGCGAAGCGAGCATGGTGCCCGACTTTTTCACGGAAGGCCCTGCACGCGTGACCCCCGCAATCCGTTCGCTTTTTTCCCGGCCAGCCCGGGCGAGCCTCGCGGCGCTGTTTGCGATCGCTTGGCCTGTGGTGGTGGGCCGTCTTGGCATTACTGCCATGGGCCTGGCCGATGCCGTGGTCGTGGGGCGGTTCTCGGTGGAACAACTCAGTTTTCACACCCTTGGCTGGGCCCCCACTCAGATCGTCATGGTCACAGGCATGGGGCTGCTCGGCGGCGTTCAGGTGATGACTGCGCGGGCTATTGGTGCAGGCGATCTGGTTGGAGCGGGTGCGGTGCTGCGCCGTGGCCTTGTCTATGCCTTACTGTTGGGCGTCGCCTCGACCCTGCTCCTCGTGGCGGGCGGCGCATTTTTCCTTCGTCAGACAGGCGTTAGCGCCAATTTGGTCGACGGTGCACGTCTGCCGTTGCTGTTATTTTCAGCCTCCATGACCCCCACCTTGATGTTTGTCGCGGCCTCGAGCTTCATCGAAGGGCAGGGCAAGCCCATGGCCGGGACGATCTCTATGTGGCTGGCTAATATCGTCAATTTGGCCCTCGACCTCCTGCTCGTGCCAGGAAGTTTTGGTTTGCCTGCGCTGGGGGCGGTCGGGGCGGGCTTTGCCACCTTAGCGGCGCGGACGGCAATGCTCGCCCTGTTGCTCGCCTGGATATTTTCCCGGCCTGAAGCGCGCGCCATGGGCCTTTTCCAGCCGCCACGCGCTGAGCCGGAGAGGGCATTGGAACAGATACAGATTGGACTAGGCGCCGGCGCATCGAACTTTGTTGAGGTGGGCGCCTTTTCCGGTATGAGCATTTTTGCCGGTTGGGTAGGCGCAACCACGGTCGCGGCTTGGGCGGTCGTGGTCAATGTCGCCTCGATTGTGTTCATGATCCCTTTAGGCTTGGCGGCGGCCTCAGCCGTCTTGGTCGGCCAAGCGGTAGGCGCGGAAGACCCCGCCGCAAGCCGCCTGCATGCGCGCTCAGCCTTGGCCCTGGCGGCGGCTTTTGCCGTCCTGTGCTGGATTGCCGTCGGGGTCTTTCCCAATGCCATCACCCAATTCTATGTTCGCGACCAGGGTCTGATCGCCATGGCGGCCCCAGCGCTCGCCTTGTCCAGCCTGTTCTTTCTGCCCGACGCGCTTCAAGTCGTGCTTGCCTATACGCTCCGGGCGCGGGGCGACGTTTTGGCCCCTTCCGTGACGCATATTACGAGCTACGCTCTGGTCATGCTGCCGCTCGCCTATGTCCTGGCGTGGAGCCTGCACCTTGGCCTGTTCGGCATTGTCTGGTCGGTTATCGCTGCAAGCTTCCTGTCAGCGGCCCTGTTGATCGGGCGCTATCTGTTTGTCACGTCGCGGAGCCGGTGAGGGGACGAGGGAACGCTAAACCCCCAATATCCAGCCTTCTTCGGCCTCCACCTGGGCAATCAAGGCTTCGGTCGCATCTTTTGGGGGCGCGAAGACGGCGGCGAGTTTTCCGGCTTCGTCCAGTTTGGCGAAGTGTTCGCACAGGCTTCTAACCTGGGCGCGATCAGGGGTTTCTCCGGCTTCTGGCTTGACGCTCATCAGGCTGGGATAGACCTCGACCAGGAGGGCGTCTTTGCCTTCCAAGTCTTCCGGCGTCAGCGCCTTCCAGCCGGTGCTGAACGGCCAGACCGCGCAGGCATCGCCAAGCTCTGCCCTCAACCTTTGGGCGGCGGGTATGCCCATAATCACCTGACCGCCAACACTGCCTGCGCCCATGAGTTGCCAGGCCGACTTGGCTTGCGCCTTGCCGCCTTTGTGGGTTGCAATCTCGGTGGCCCGGAACTGGGCGGTTGGGCCAGAATCGGTCTCCGCGGGTTTGGTCGGCGACAGCCAGGTTTGCGTGTCCTTCGCCGGACAGCCCCAGAAGGGATAGGCCGCATCGGTCATCAGCCGGTTCATCTTAGCCGCGACGCCGAAACGATTGTTCGTATTGTCTTTCTTGTCGACCACATTGGCGGCAAGGAAGCCCCAAAGTCCCTCCCAATTTGGCGATTTCAGCCCCAGGGCGGCAGCGGTTCCGGCTGGATAGCCAAGATTAAAGTCAAAGCCGATCAGGACCTTTTCGCCGCGACGGCGCAGGTCGGCCAAGATGTCGCGCAGCTTGAGTTCGGCCTCTGTCCGGGTGGCCGGGTTAAAGGCTTCAAAGCTTGGACGAAAGCGGATGTCGCGTTTGATCACGCCAATCCACACCGAGTCCTTGCCTTGCTTCGGCGCTTGGGCGGCGCTCCAATCGATCATCACATAGGCATGGAAAAGGCGTGTCATGGGAAATTCCAAAAAGGGCGGCGTCGCGCGCCCCTTCTAGGGCCTAAGCCGGGGGCAGGGAAGGCGGTCCGAAACCGCAAGTGCGGCCCCGGACCGGATCGTCAATAGGCTTTAGGAAAGCTTGACCAGCATCTTGCCGATATTCTCACCTTTGAACAGCTTCAAGAAGGCGCCGGGGGCTGCTGCGATGCCCTCATCGACCGTTTCGCGCCAGGTGATTTTACCGTCCTTGATCCAACCGCCCATGTCGCTCAAAAATTCCGGCAAAACATCGCCATGGTCCGACACGATGAAGCCTTCAAAGCGCAGACGCTTGCCGACCACCATGATCATGTTGGAGGGGCCCGGCGAGGGGGCCGTATCGTTGTACTGGGAGATCATGCCGCAGAAGGCAAAGCGGGCGAAGGGCCGTGCGACAGCGATGGCGGCTTCGAGGTGCTCGCCGCCGACATTTTCAAAATAGACGTCGATGCCCTTGGGCGCGGCCTTGGCCAGTTCGGCGGTCAAGTCGGACGTGGCGCGATAGTCGATGGCGTGGTCGACACCAATCTCCTTCAGGTGGGCGATTTTTTCTGCGCCGCCCGCTGAGCCGATCACCGTCGCCCCCTTCAACTTGGCGATTTGGCAAACAATCTGGCCGACAGCCCCAGATGCGGCTGAGACAAACACCGTGTCGCCCGCCTTGCATCCCGCAATTTTTAGGAGGCCAACATAGGCGGTCAGACCGGGCATCCCTGCAACCCCGAGGAAGGCTTGCGGCGGCAGACCCATCGGATCGATCTTGAAAAGGCTTGAGCCCGGCGCGTTGAACACTTCGCGCCAGCCCATCATTGAGTTGACCAGATCGCCAACTTGAAATTTCGGGTCTGTCGAAGTGACAACCTGGCCCACCGCCCCACCTTCGAGCGCCTTGCCGATTTGGAACGGGGGCACATAGCTTTCGCGGTCATACATGCGTCCGCGCATATAGGGGTCGACCGACATGTAGAGGTTCTTCACCTGAACCTCGCCAGCGGCGGGAGCAGCGACCTCA
Source organism: uncultured Caulobacterales bacterium (assembly GCA_903840435.1). GTDB lineage: Bacteria > Pseudomonadota > Alphaproteobacteria > Caulobacterales > Caulobacteraceae > CAIMFV01. The sequence continues at coordinate 12,966 of CAIMFV010000046.1, read as the reverse complement.
ACGCTCGCCACTTCAAAATCAGAGTCTTTCGGCATGCCGACGGGGCGCGATTTCAAACGCACTTCGCGTGACGTGGTCATAATGGTCTTCCTCCCAAGGATGTTGCGTCAGGGCGCGCGTGTGTGCGTGCCCTGGGTTTTTTCTGTCCGTGACTTAATTAGGGATGCGCGGCGTAAAGCGCCATCACATCGCGCTTCAAAGCGGTCTGACTGTCGGGGCGTGAATAGAACATGTGCCCGCCGGGATAGGCCTTGACCGCGATCCGGTCGCCGCCCGCCGCATCGGGAAATTGCGCCACAATCATCTTACTTTGAAAATAGGGACACGACAGGTCGTTATAGCCGTGGACGATCAGTGCCTTCATCTTTGGATCGACCGCCAGTGCTAAACGAAGGTCAGAGGCCGACTCGATCTCGGTGAACCAGTGCTTTTCCCAGCGGGCGTTCACCTCATTACTCAGCGCCTCATAATGTCCCTCGACCTTCCAGCCCACCTGCCGGGTGACAAAGTCAACCATGGCTGAGGTGGTGGGCGCCAGGATGCGGTCGAGGATGGGATCGCCGCTGCGCCGATCTGCTGACCAGGGAAAGGGGTCAGGGGCGGTGACATTGGAATCGTACCAGCTGCCAATCAGGCCTTGATCACGGTAGAGCTCGCGCAAAAAAGCGTGGCTCTCAATGCGGCCTCCCGCATGGCGGACGTCGCGCAGGTCCATGCCCGTATAGTCAGCGACCCTTTTGATCAGCCTCTCAAGGGCTTGGCTGTCCTTTTGGCCGCGCAGAAGATCGGTGACGAATTCGGTCCGGGTATAGGTCTCGACCTCGGCCATCAATTCCGGCGTTAAGGTCTTGCCTTGACGTTCATAACGCGCCGCCGCCATGGAGGGCAGGGTGGCCATCCAGGACATGGGAGAAGTTTCAGGATCGGCTGATGAGCGACCATCCAGCGCTGGCGAGACCATGACGACGCCAGAAATTCCGACCCCCATCTTGACCTGGAGCGCATGGGCAAGGGCCGGCGCCCGGTAACCGCCATAGCTTTCGCCGACGATATATTTGGGCGAGGTCATACGCCCAGACTTCAACAGCCAGTCATAGACGATGCGCGACAGGTAAGAGATGTCGCCGTCAATGGTGAAAAAGGTTTTGTCGGTCTCGTCTTGTTTGACCAACGACCGCGAAAATCCGGTGCCGACGGGATCAATAAAGACAAGGTCGGTGAAGCCAAGCCAGGTGCCGGGATTGTCCTTCAACACGGCGGGATCGGAGGGAGAATCATTGCGGTCGCCGAACTGGACGCGCTTGGGCCCAATTGCGCCCAGGTTCAAATAGACCGAGGCTGCGCCAGGGCCGCCGTTAAATGCGAAGGTCACAGGACGCGACGCATCGCGCGCTCCGTCGAGCACATAGGCCGTATAGACAACCTCAGCAATTTTCTTTCCCGAAGCGTCGCGAACGGGCAAGGCGCCGACGCTGGCCGTATAGGTCAGCTCTCGCCCGTCGACATGGATGGATTGTTTGAGGCTGGCCTCCGGCGGCAGGGGCGCGGGCGTTTGGTCGTCTGCGTGAGGGGGCGTGGCGGGTTCGGCCTGGCTGCACAGCGGCGCGCTCAGTAAGGCCGCGCTCAAAAGGGCAGGACGCACGCCCGCGATCACCAATTTCCAAAACGTCTGCATCTTTGGCCCGCCTGACAAAACTTGGAATGAAAACTGTAGGCCGCAATCGTGCCCGGCTCAATCTTGCAATTTGCTCCCGGGGTTTCATGCGAAAAGAGTTGCGTCGCGCGGCCGCCCTCGACACAACCCGGCGCGGGCGACAAGAAGGATCAGGGCGATGCAGAGCTTAAAGGCAGGCGTGGTCGGCGCGGGCGTGTTCGGCGGCTATCACGCCAAAAAGCTTGCGAGCCTCGAGGGGATTGAGTTGGTCGCCGTGATCGATGGGGATGTGACACGGGCCGAGGCGCTTAGCCTCAGTCTCGGTGCGGGCGCCTTTACCGATTTGCGCGAGGTGTTGGGCGAACTCGATGTGGTCGTCGTCGCCACGCCCGCCGCCAGCCATTTTGATTTAGCGCGTATGGCGCTTGAGGCCGGTCGGTCGGTTTATGTCGAAAAACCCATGGCCGCGACGTTGGAAGAGGCGGATCGCTTGGTTAACCTTGCCGCCAAGGCCGGTTTGGTTCTGGCCTGCGGTCACCAAGAGCGGGTGACCTTTGCCGCCATGGGACTTTTGCAGGTTCCAGAAGCGCCCCTTGAGCTTTCCTCGGTCCGCTTGGGCACGCCAAATAGCCGCAATCGAGACGTGAGCTGCGTACTCGACCTGATGATCCATGATTTGGATTTGGCCTTGACACTGACCGGACAAGAGGCTGTCGCTGTCGAAGCTTCCGGCGGGTTTGATCATGTCGCGGCAGAGGTCACCTTTGCGTCAGGGCTAACAGCAAAGTTCGAAGCCTCGCGGGTGGCCGAGGCCCGCAAACGGGTCATGGGCCTTAGCTATCCCAGCGGACGGGTTGAGATCGATTTTCTGGCCCCGTCCTTTGAGAATGGGACCGCCTTTCCGCTCAATCCGCAGTTTGCCGACACGCCAACCGGACGCGATCCCTTGGGCGTTAGCGTCGCTCGCTTCATCGCGGCGGTCCGAGGCGAAGGAAAACCCGTCGCCAGTGGCGTCGACGGCGCACGGGCGCTCGATCTCGCCCTCGCGGTCGAGCACGCCGCCAACCTTGGCGGATGAATCAAGACCCCGCATTTCCGTTTGGTCCGGGCCGAAGTCTATAAAGAGCCGTTGTCATGCCGCGTTCAGCCGCCCCGAAATGGCCGTTTACACATTCTAAGCAAATCCTATATGAAGTGCGCTTTGGTCTGGAGATCGCTCTCAATGGCAGACTCATCACCTGCAATTGCCAATGAGTTTATTCGTCGCGGTCTGGCCGGTGAGCAGCCGTTCACGCAAATGCAATTGCAACGGCTGGTCTATATCGCCAATGGCTGGAATTTGGCCATCAACGGCTCACCTCTCACGGTGGACTCGCCGGAGGCCCTGCATTATGGGCCAGTTTATGACCTGTTACGGGTGGCGTTAATTCGCTACGGCACGCGCCCGGTAACCCGTGAAATTCGCTTTTGCGACTTCAGCTCAGATGATTCCGAATTGGAAGTTGTCGCTAAGCTCGACAAGATCGAAATGCCGGTCATTGAGCGGGTTTTTAAGGTATATGGCCGTTTCCATTCTTATCAACTCTCAGCGCTGACAATTCAAAATAACGCACCCTGGGCCGACGTCTACAATGGTGGGGCTGGAGAATATAGGCAAATACCTTCGGAAATGATCCGTCAGCAATTTATTGACATCGTCCATAAAAAGCATGACGAAAAAGCCGCTTAAGATCAGTATCGAAGATATTCAAGTCGGGGAACACTTTGTAGAAGAAGTTACCCAGCGCGACCTCACTTTTGAAAAAGAAAAGCTGTCCACCGAGCGTGCTGAACGCGACCATCAGCTTGCAATGCATCGTCACGCGGAGGAAGTCGCGAAAATCGCCAATGAGCTCGCCATCTCTCGGCTAAAGGACCGAGAAGCAGATCGCAAAATGCGTACCGACTATGCGGGACGTATCCTTCGCTACCTGGAGGGTTATTCCCTTACCGTCGCCGCTATGGTCCTGGCTTCGGGTTACAAACTTTGGGGTTTTGCGCTGCCGATTGAAATCCTCGCCTCGCTGGTGGGGAGTACGGCGCTCGCAGCCATTGGTTTGGTTGGTTTTATCGCGCGGGGCCTATTTCAACCTCCCACCTCCATCTGAGTCCCTTCCTCGGCACCTCGGCGCTTGCACGCGAGCGCCTGCGCTGGTACACGACGCGGCTCTGACAAACCTTCTCGCGTCGGCGGCCTCCGCCTCCCGACGCATGAGGCGTTTTTCGGAGGGCGAGGGCGCTCTTGGGCGCTTGCGTCTGTTTAGGAGTGTAGCTCAGCTGGTAGAGCATCGGTCTCCAAAACCGAGGGCCGGGGGTTCGAGTCCCTCCACTCCTGCCACCCATCTCGCGCCTGTCCGATTGCCGGATGGGGCGTTCAGGACTTGAAACGAGCCACGAATGGCCAAGGATCAGGGCGTCAAGTCGCCCGCCGCCCCCCGGGCCAAGCCGCCCGCCAAGCTCGCGCAAAAAAGTGCGCAGTCGGCGAAGAGCGCCGTGTCGGCCACTGCCGCCCGCGCGCCTGAGCCTGTGCGCCCAAGGCCAAACCTCGCCCAGTTCGCGCGTGAAGTTCGCGCCGAGGCGCGCAAGATCACCTGGACCAGCTGGAAAGAGACCTGGATCACGTCGGTCATGGTGTTCATCATGGTCGTGGTGACGGCCACCTTCTTTTTGGTGGTCGACGGGTCCTTAAGTTTCATCATGCAGCAACTTCTCAAGTTCGCCGGTTGAGGTCCCTTATGATCCCCGCACCCAAGTCCCTTACCGAACCCGCAGCCAACACCTCGCACCACAAGTGGTACATCGTCCACGCCTACTCGAATTTCGAGAAGAAGGTGGCCGACGCGATTCGCGAGCAGGCCCACACCCAGGGGCTCGATGAGTGTTTTTCGGAAATCCTCGTGCCGACCGAAGACGTGGTCGAAATCCGCCGCGGCCGAAAAATCAATTCGGAGCGGAAATTCTTTCCCGGCTATGTGCTGGTCAAGATGGACCTGACCGATGAAGCCTTTCACCTGGTGAAAAACACCCCAAAGGTCACGGGCTTTTTGGGATCTGGCTCCAAGCCCATGCCGGTGTCCGAGCGCGAAGTGATGCGCATCATCGGCGTCATTGAAGAAGGCGTTGAGCGGCCCAAGCCGACCATCCGCTTCGACATTGGCGAGAAGGTCAAGGTCACCGACGGTCCCTTCGCTAGCTTTGACGGCGTTGTGGAAAGCGTCGATGAAGAACGCACGCGTCTGCGTGTCAGTGTTTCGATCTTCGGGCGCGCAACGCCTGTCGATCTTGAATACAGCCAGGTGGAGAAGGCGGCCTAGCCGCAAGACCCGCTTGATTGTCAAACCCGTGGGAGGGCTCATCCCCCGCACCACGGCTCGTAAGGCAGGGACAGTCCCTGACCTTTTTGGAGGAATGTGATGGCGAAGAAGATACTGGGTTACATCAAACTGCAGGTGAAGGCTGGCTCCGCCACGCCGTCGCCGCCCATCGGTCCGGCGCTCGGTCAACGCGGCGTCAACATCATGGGCTTTTGCAAGGAATTCAACGCGCGGACGGCGGAAATGGTCAAGGGCACGCCCTTGCCGACCGTCATCACTGTGTTCCAAGACAAGTCCTTTACCTTTGTCACCAAGACCCCGCCAGCGACCTTCTTCTTGAAGGAAGCGGCTGGTTTGACCTCTGGCGCGGCCAAGACCGGGCGCGAAGTGGTCGGCAAGGTGACCAAAGCGCAATGCGCGGAAATCGCCGAAAAGAAGATGAAGGATTTGAACGCCAACGACCTAGAGGCGGCGACCCGCATCATCATGGGGTCCGCGAAGGCCATGGGCCTGCAGGTTGTGGAGTAGGGACCAATGACCAAAATCGCAAAACGTATCAAGGCTTGGACGGCGGACGCCAACAAGCTTCACCCCCTGGAAGATGCGGTGAAGACCGTTAAGGCCAATGCCAAGGCCAAGTTCGACGAAAGCGTCGAAATCGCCGTTAATCTGGGCGTCGACCCCCGTCACGCTGACCAACAGGTTCGCGGCGTTGTGACCCTTCCTGCGGGGACCGGCAAGGACGTTCGCGTCGCCGTCTTTGCCCGTGGCGCTAAGGCCGATGAAGCCATGGCGGCGGGTGCCGACGTGGTGGGCGCGGAAGACCTGGTTGAAAAGGTCCAAGGCGGCTTTATGGATTTCGACCGCGTCATTGCCAGCCCAGACATGATGGCCCTCGTCGGGCGCCTGGGTAAGGTGCTTGGCCCTCGGGGTCTGATGCCGAATCCGAAGGTTGGCACCGTGACGCCGAACGTCGCGCAAGCGGTCAAGGACGCCAAGGGCGGCGCCATTGAGTTCCGCGTCGAAAAGGCGGGCATTGTCCATGCCGGGATCGGCAAGACCTCGTTCACGGAAGAGGCGCTTGCCTCGAACGTGCGCGCCTTGGTTGAGGCTCTGAACCGCTCGAAGCCTGCGGGCGCTAAGGGCACCTACATCAAGCGCATTTCGCTCTCGTCCACCATGGGCCCGGGCGTGAAGGTCGAGTTGGGCTCCATCGCCCAAAGCTAATCAAGATTCCAATGAAGGGCGGGCGCTCAAGGCTTTTGCCTTGGGCGCTTGCTTTTTCAGGCGATCGCTTTTATAAGCCCGCGCTTCGATGCTTAGGGGGGTAACCCTTGAGCATCATCCTGTCCGAGAACCGCGGGGACGATTTCGTCCTCAAAACTCCACCGCGGGGAGACGGGGACGTCAAGGTCGCGACACTGTTTCTCCTTTGGGCATGGCTTGAGGGTGCGAACGGCGGCTTGAAACCTCCTCACGGTACAGGTCGATCGGTTCCTCCGCTGTCGCGGGGGCGCCTTTTCGGCTGCCGGATGGTCCGGCCGTCGCATTTGTTACGGAGACCGCAATGGACCGCGCACAAAAGGCCGAGTCGATCGAAACGCTGAAGGGCGTCTTCGAAACCTCGGGCGCCGTGGTCGTGACTCACAACCTGGGTCTGACCGTTGCGGAAATGACGGATCTGCGCCTTCGCCTCCGCAAGGAGGGCGCGTCCTACAAGGTTGTCAAAAACACGCTGGCCATCAAGGCTTTGGCGGGCGGCACTGGCGAAGCGGGCGCAAGCCTGTTCACCGGTCCGGTCGGCATTGCCTATTCGAGCGACCCTGTCGCTCCGGCCAAGGTTGTCACCGATTTCGCCAAGGGGAACGAAAAGTTCGCCGTGGTCGGTGCGATCATGGGCGAGGCCGTGCTCGATCAGAAAGGCGTGGGGGCTTTGGCCACCTTGCCGTCGCTGGACGAGCTGCGCGCCAAGCTTCTGGGTCTCATCAATGCTCCGGCCACCAAGGTCGCGGGCGTTCTGCAAGCCCCAGCGGGTCAACTGGCCCGGGTTTTTGCCGCCTATTCCAAGAAGGACGCCGCTTAGGTCGTCATTACCGCTCATCGCATCTTTATAAACCCACCCCTCACCTGAAGGATCGCCTCTCATGGCCGCTGATCTCGCTAAAATCGTTGAAGACCTTTCCGCCCTGACCGTTTTGGAAGCTGCTGAGCTTTCTAAGCTCCTCGAAGACAAGTGGGGCGTTTCCGCCGCCGCTCCGGTGGCCGTGGCTGCTGTCGCCGGCGGTCCTGCCGCTCCGGTTGAAGCCGTCGAAGAGCAAACCGAATTCACCGTCGTGCTCGTCAGCGGCGGCGACAAGAAGATCAACGTGATCAAGGAAGTGCGCGGCGTGCGTTCCGACCTCGGTCTGAAGGAAGCCAAGGACCTGGTCGAAGGCGCGCCTCAGAACGTCGTCGAAAACGTCTCCAAGCAACAAGCCGAAGACGTGAAGAAGAAGCTCGAAGAAGCCGGCGCCAAGGTCGAAATCAAGTAGTTTCGACAAGGTCAGCTTTGCAGACTTTGACGGCCCGGAAGGCGACTTCCGGGTCGTTTTGCGTTTTGGAGTTGACCAGGGAAACGTGGGTTCCGGTTTCTCCGAAACGGCAAGCAGCGCCCTAGCAACCGGTGGTTAGCGGGTCCGGTTGCGCTAAGGGCCAATCTTTGCCCAGCATTCCACCTCAACGGCGGCGCCCTTGGCGAGGCCGTTTGCGCCGAGGGCGCTGCGGGCTGGGAAATGTCCAGGCTTAAAATAGCCAACATAGACAGCGTTGAAATCGGCCCACTGGCTCATGTCGGCCAGGAAGACTTGACACTTGAACACGTCTTTAAACCCAAGGCCTCGCTCAGCCAGGATCGCGCCGATATTGTCCATCACCTGACGGGCTTGCGGGATCATGCCGCCAGGGACCACCTGGTCCTCCCCAGGGCGGGCGCCGATTTGGCCCGAGAGGTAGAGCACCTCGCCCACCTGGACCGCATCAGAAAACGGCCTGTGTAATGCCGCAGTGGCAGAGGACGTATAAAAGTGCGCCGGCTCGGCTGTGGGTGAGGTTGCAAGGCTCAGGGCTGCGAGGGCGAGAAAGAATCCGGGTCGGGTCATCGCAGAGGTCCTTCGTCGAGGGGCGGCTATTGCGGCGGCTTCAATCTGATATGGGCGTCGTCCGGAAGGCAACCCGCGCCAAGATTAGACCCCGCGCCTTCACAGGGAACAATGATCGGAGGCAGGGAGCCCTGACGGGCGGCGCGCTTTCTCGCCGCTTCAACTGCGGCACGATCAAAGTCGACGCGTTTATCGGTAGGGATCCCGTCTATGGCGCCGCCACCTCTGGCATCTCTGGCAAAGGCGGCTTGGCAGCGCGCCCGTTCTTGCGGCGTCAGGCGGGCATAGTCCTGGTGCTCGCATCCGACCGTGGAGCGCAACACGCCGCGTAGGCCGCCAGCCGCCCCGTCATCCAAGCCGCCCGGTGCGACGATGAAACTCGGCCCGGTGGCGGGGCGGCCGCTCGGTGCGGCGGGTGCGGCGCTGGCGTGGACGGCAGCGGGAGGGCCAGCGGGCGCGGAGGCGGCTGCGGCTGGCGGGGCGGTGGCGGGCGTTGTCCGGGCCGCCTCCTGGGCTTTTAGAATTTCAAGCCGACGCCGTTCATCTTCCTGGCGCCGTTGCGCTTCCTTTTGCGCGGCGGCGCGGCGGGCGGCCTCAGCATCTTCTGGCGTAACGGTGGGAACCTGTTCGACCTGAATTTGCGGCGTGGCAAGCGGGGCGAGAACGGGCTTGGGCCGGGTGACGGCTTGGGCTTGCGGCAGCTTGTCCAGCTGGACTTTGCGGGGGGCCACAACTTGCGGCACGACTTGCGGCGCGATGGGGGAGGGCGCGGGCGCAATTGCCGGAGGGGGCTCTTTCGGAGCGGGCTTTACGGGCTCTGGCTTTGGAGTTTCAGGCTTGAGAACTGGCGAGGGGGCTGGCCTTGGCTGCGTTTGAGGCTGGGGCTCAGGTATGGGTTTCGGCTTGGCGGGCTCAGCTTGGCGTAATTTAGGCGGCGGAAGCTTGGGCAGAGGCGGGGGCGGCGCTTCCGTCGGCGGCGTTAAGGTCACAGCAATGGACGGCGGGAGCCTATGGATATTGGGCGCAAACAGCGGGGTCGAGACGAGGGCGACAATCCAGAATGCGACGTGCAAGGCCGCAGCCCCCGCCGCAGCTGGGCTCTGCTCCCACCAACGTCTTCGCGCCCAAATATCGCGCGCCATGGACATCCTCATTCAGGTCCCGGCGATTCCCGCGACCAACATTTTGTCTCTTCGCCTGAAACAGGGCGAATTGGCGACAAAAAAAGCGATAAATCCATGGCCTTGATGTCGCGACCCCCAGATGCTGTGGCCAGATGCTGTGGCAAGCCTTGACCTACTAGCCGATTTGGCCTAGTGACGCGCCTTCGTTTCTACGGGCCGACGTGTTTCGCGCACGCCGTCTTACAGCGCGAGTATGGGCTTGCAGCCCGCCGGAACGCCCAAAGCGCGCGTCCCGGCTGGTTTTGTTGTCTCATACCTAGCGTCGCACAGAAGCGAAACTATCGCCCGGGTTCCGCTTCAACGGGACTGCAAAAAGAAGGTCAAGGTGCAGCGTTCGGCCGAAAGGCACAGCTGGGCCGCCGCTCAAGGATCGAAATCACAATCCCATGCCGACGATCAACCAACTGATCCGCAAGCCCCGCGATCCGCGGGTGAAGCGCAACAAGGTTCCCGCCCTGAAGGGCAGCCCGCAACGCCGTGGCGTTTGCACACGCGTTTATACGACGACGCCGAAAAAGCCGAACTCGGCTTTGCGTAAGGTCGCCAAGGTGCGTTTGACGTCTGGCATTGAAGCCGTGTGCTACATCCCCGGCGAAGGCCACAATTTGCAGGAACACTCAGTGGTCCTGATCCGCGGCGGCCGGGTGAAGGACCTTCCCGGCGTGCGCTACCACATCCTGCGCGGCGTGCTCGACACGCAAGGCGTGAAGAATCGCAAGCAGCGCCGTTCGCATTACGGCGCCAAGCGTCCGAAGTAAGGAAAGAAGACCGCCATGTCCCGCCGCCACCGCGCAGAGAAGCGCGAAGTTCTTCCCGATCCTAAGTTCGGTGACCTCATTCTGACCAAGTTCATGAACTACGTCATGTACGAAGGCAAAAAGGCTGTCGCTGAAAATATCGTCTATGGTGCCTTTGATATCCTGGCTGAAAAGCGCCGCGACATGGACCCCTTGTCGGTGTTCCACACGGCGCTCGACAATGTGGCTCCGGCGATTGAAGTGCGCTCCCGTCGCGTCGGCGGTGCCACCTATCAGGTGCCTGTCGAAGTTCGTCCTGACCGTCGTCGGGCGCTCGCCATCCGTTGGCTGGTCAATGCCGCCCGCAAGCGCGGCGAAAACACCATGACCGAGAAGTTGGCTGGCGAACTGATGGACGCCTCTAACAATCGCGGCACGGCGGTGAAAAAGCGCGAAGACACCCACAAGATGGCGGAAGCCAACCGGGCCTTCTCGCACTATCGCTGGTAGTCGAAAAATAAGCCGGACGCTTTATGCGTCCGGCGCTTCCTTGCGCGCGTGGTTTGAGCTACACCCCGCGCGACCTTGACACAGGGGTTGGAGATCGACTCCCGCCCCAACCAATAAGCCTGATCGCAGAGCGAGCCCCATGCCCCGTATCCATGCCATCGAAGACTACCGCAACTTCGGAATCATGGCCCACATCGACGCCGGTAAGACGACGACGACGGAGCGGATTCTGTACTACACGGGCAAGAGCCACAAGATCGGCGAAGTCCATGACGGCGCCGCCACCATGGACTGGATGGAGCAGGAGCAAGAGCGGGGTATCACCATTACCTCCGCCGCCACCACCGCCTTCTGGAATGGCAAGCGCCTGAACATCATCGACACCCCCGGCCACGTGGACTTCACCATCGAGGTTGAGCGGTCTTTGCGCGTGCTCGATGGCGCGGTTGCGGTGCTCGACGGCAACCAAGGTGTGGAGCCGCAAACCGAAACCGTTTGGCGTCAGGCCGACCGGTACAATGTGCCCCGCATCGTGTTCGTCAATAAGATGGACAAGATCGGCGCCGACTTCGACAAGTGCGTCGAGTCCATTCGCGATCGTCTGGGCGCCAAGGCTGTGCCGATCCAGCTTCCCATCGGTTCGGAAAGCTCGCTGCGCGGCTTGATCGACCTGGTGCGCATGAAGGCGGTTGTCTGGGATGATGACGCGCTCGGCGCCAATTATCGCGACGAGGAGATTCCGGCTGACCTGAAGACGAAGGCCGAAGAAGCCCGTCATTATATGATCGAAAATTCTGTCGAGCTCGATGACGACGCGATGGAAGCCTATTTGAGCGGCGAAGAGCCCTCAGAAGCCGTGATCAAGAAGTGCTTGCGTAAGGCCGTGCTGACCGGTGCCTTCTATCCGATCCTCTGCGGTTCGGCGTTTAAGAATAAGGGCGTTCAGCCCTTGCTCGACGCCGTGGTCGACTATCTGCCGTCGCCGGTGGACATTCCGCCAACCAAGGGCATTGATTACAAGACCGAAGAAGAAGTGACGCGCCGGGCTTCCGACGACGAGCCTTTGTCGGTGTTGGCGTTCAAAATCATGGACGACCCGTTTGTCGGATCTTTGACCTTCTGCCGCATCTATTCGGGCAAGTTGGAAGCGGGCATGGGCCTCTTGAACTCGACCCGCGAGAAGCGTGAGCGGGTCGGTCGGATGCTGCTCATGCACTCCAACAACCGCGAAGACATCAAGGAAGCCTATGCGGGCGATATCGTCGCCTTGGCGGGCTTGAAGGATACGCGGACGGGTGACACGCTTTGCGATCCCTTAAAGAGCCCGGTCATCTTGGAAAAGATGGAGTTCCCGGCGCCGGTTATCGAAATCGCGATCGAGCCGAAGTCGAAGGCCGACCAGGAAAAGCTCGGCGTCGCCTTGGCCAAGTTGGCGGCGGAGGATCCGTCCTTCACCGTTTCGACCGATCAGGAAAGCGGCCAAACCATCCTCAAGGGAATGGGCGAGCTGCACCTCGACATCAAGGTCGATATTTTGCGCCGCACCTATAAGGTCGACGCGAATATTGGCGCGCCGCAGGTGGCCTATCGGGAAACGATCGGCCGTAAGGTTGACATCGACTATACCCACAAGAAGCAGACCGGCGGTACGGGCCAGTTCGCGCGGGTGAAATTGACCTTTGAACCGACCGAGCCCGGCACGGGCTATCAGTTCGAGAGCTCAATCGTCGGCGGCTCGGTGCCGAAGGAATATATCCCCGGCGTGCAAAAGGGCATTGAGTCGGCAAAGGAAAATGGCCTTCTGGCTGGCTTCCCCGTCATCGACTTTAAAGCCACCTTGACCGACGGCGCCTTTCACGACGTCGACTCCAGCGTGCTCGCATTCGAAATCGCCTCGCGCGCGGCGTTCCGCGAACTGCGCGAAAAGGGCGGCGCTAAGCTGCTCGAACCGATCATGAAGGTCGAAGTGCTGACGCCAGATGAATATCTGGGCGATGTGATCGGCGACCTGAACAGCCGTCGCGGCCAAATCCAAGGGACCGACCAACGGGGCAATGCCCAGGTTGTGCAGGCCTTTGTGCCCTTGGCCAATATGTTCGGCTATGTGAACAACCTGCGTGGCATGAGCCAAGGTCGGGCCCAGTTCACCATGACCTATGACCACTATGAGGCGGTTCCGCAGCATGTGGCCGACGAAGTTATCAAGAAGTACGCCTAAACCCCACATTCACCCAGTCTAGAGGCCCAGTCGCTGGGTCGGAGCTTGAGAAATGGCCAAGGAAAAGTTTGAACGGACGAAGCCGCATTGCAACATCGGCACGATTGGACACGTTGACCATGGTAAGACGACGCTGACGGCGGCGATTACGATGACGTTGGCGAAGTCTGGTG